>JBDHYJ010000031.1:0-48781 GCA_039811345.1 Chitinophagaceae bacterium | reverse complement strand
TTTTGGCATAGTCCTTGCCTTAAAGCTCTTATCCCTCCAATCTCTCATACTCCGGAAAGATTAATCAACATTTATTTTTTGGACAAAACAAAAATTCCAGCAGTATGAAAAGAGCAAAATTGACATTGGCGGCATTAGGTATTGTAGCCGCAGGTCTGTTCGCATTTAATGTGATCACAAACGGTTCGGTAAAAGGTACGGTTTCACCTGCAGATGCAGCAGTTAGGGCATTGGCCATTTCGGGTGCAGATACGCTTAAGGCGGATATTGCCAATGGCGCATTTGAAATTGGTGAGGCAAAACCTGGAACTTACCAGGTAATTATTGAAGCTAAAGCTCCTTACAAAAACGCCGTTAAAGATGGTGTTGAAGTAAAAGAAGGAGAAGCTACTGATTTAGGTGAAATCAAACTGGAACAATAGTTTCGTTTTTGCCGAAGATTACAATACAGTAATCAAGCGTTTACTTTATCCGTACTTAATGTACTTAAAATGGCAAAGGCAGTGCTACAGCATTGCTATTGCCATATATACTACTACCAATATATAGCTTTCTAAATTTTCAGTTTCCGTTCAATTCTGAAGTCTACTTTCGTATTTATCAACAGAAGCAATAAAAAAAATGGCAATAACCGGTTTAGGTTTTATTTTTGAGAACTTCTTTAACTGAAGGTCTCAAAAAATTCAACCAGAAAAAATCTACCGGAAATGAAAAAAATTATTGCTATACTCGCTGCCGGCATTATTGCAGTATGTATTATTTCAACAACAACAAAAGAAACTAAAATGCTCAGACACGTTGTAATGTTTAAATTTAAAGACAATGCTACACCGGCCCAGGTAAAAGAAGTAGAAGATGCATTTCGTGCATTGCCTTCAAAAATAAAAGAAATAAAAAGTTTTGAATGGGGTACCAATAACAGTCCCGAAAACCTGAACCAGGGACTTACACATTGCTTCTTTCTCAGCTTTGCCAGCGAAAAAGACCGCGACATATATCTGCCACACCCTGCGCACAAAGCTTTTGGCGCCATACTTAAACCCTACTTAGATAAAGTGGTGGTGGTAGATTATTGGGCCAAGGATTAATAGGTGTTCATAATACCTTGTAATGGATATACAAAACAATAAGAATGAGGATATACAGCGCCTGGCATTGAGCCAGGTAAAAATGAAGCTGGAGAAAATATATTCGGGTGGCGGAAAGAAAGCCATTGAGAAGCAAAGAGAAAAGAATAAACTCACGGCCAGAGAACGTATAGCTTACCTGTGCGATGAAGGCAAACCATTTGTAGAGATCGGGGCATTTGCCGGTTATGAAATGTATGAAGAATACGGTGGTTGCCCTGCTGCAGGAACAGTTGCCGGTATAGGCTATATAAGCGGCAGGCAATGTGTAGTAGTGGCTAACGACCAGACAGTAAAAGCTGGAGCCTGGTTTCCCATTACGGGCAAAAAAAATCTGCGCATGCAGGAAATTGCGATGGAGAACAACCTGCCTATTGTTTATCTCGTTGACAGTGCAGGTGTATTCCTTCCTATGCAGGACGAAATATTTCCGGATAAAGAACATTTTGGAAGAATATTCCGAAATAACGCCCGTATGAGCGCCCTGGGTATCGTGCAGATAGCTGCTGTAATGGGCGCCTGTGTGGCAGGCGGGGCCTATCTTCCCATTATGAGCGATGAAACCCTGATGGTGAAGCATAATGGCTCTATATTTTTAGCAGGGCCTTATCTTGTAAAAGCAGCCATTGGAGAAGATGTGGATACTGAAACGCTTGGCGGTGCGGTTACACATACTGAAATCAGCGGCATTGCAGATTATAAATTTGACACCGAGCAGGAATGTTTGGACCAGGTAAAAAAGATATGTGCAAAACTCGGTGAGCGTGAAAAAGCCGGCTTTAACAGGATAAAAACGCAAACACCAAAAAAAGATCCGCATGATATATATGGGCTGCTGCCTGCTGATTCGGGCAAGCCTTATGATATGCTTGAGATAATTGAAAGAATAGTAGATGGTTCAGAATTTGATCAGTATAAAAAAGATTATGGACAAACCATTTTATGCGGTTATGCACGCATTGATGGCTGGGCTGTGGGTATTGTGGCCAACCAAAGAAAAGTGATCAAAAATAAAAAAGGTGAAATTCAACTCGGCGGTGTGATATATAACGATAGTGCAGATAAGGCTGCCCGTTTTATTATGAACTGCAGTCAGAAGAATATTCCTCTTGTGTTTTTGCAGGATGTAACCGGCTTTATGGTGGGCAGCAGGAGTGAACATTCCGGCATTATTAAAGACGGAGCTAAAATGGTGAATGCAGTTGCCAATGCCTCAGTTCCCAAGTTCACAATCATTATTGGCAATTCTTATGGGGCAGGCAATTATGCCATGTGCGGCAAAGCCTATGATCCGCGTTTTATCTATGCCTGGCCTTCAGCAAAGATTGCAGTGATGGGCGGTGAACAAGCGGCAAAAACTTTACTTCAGATACAGGTAAGTTCACTTAAAGCTAAAGGAAAAACTATTGACCCCGAAGAAGAAAAGAAGCTGCTCGAAGAAATAACACAACGCTACGAACAGCAAACTACTCCATATTATGCAGCAGCACGGTTATGGGTAGACGCAATCATTGACCCGATGGAAACCCGCAAACTAATATCTGAAGGTATTGCCGCTGCTAATCATAAAAAAACAGCAGAGCAGTTTGGACTTGGTGTATTTCAGGTGTAGGGAGGAATGGCGGTGGGCTATGGGCTGTGAGCTATGGGCTGTGAGCTATTAGCTATCAGCAGTCAGCTATCAGCAGTTTGCAAAAGCTGTTAATTTTTTCGGTACAATTTTCATTATTCATACACCATTCATTATATCCATCAATACCGTACCCAACATTATTATAAAACAATGACAACAAAAGAACTGACAATATATACAGATGGTGCTGCAAGAGGTAACCCTGGACCAGGAGGTTATGGCGCTATACTAAAATGGGGTGAGGTTGAAAAAGAATTGTCAGGGGGCTATCGGCTTACTACCAACAACAGAATGGAAATTATGGCCGTTATTGTTGCCCTTGAAGCACTTACAAAAACTAATCTGCAGATTAAAATATACTCGGATAGTCAGTATGTAGTAAAAGCCGTGCAGCAGGGCTGGCTCAACAACTGGATAAAGACAGACTTTAAAGGTGGTAAGAAAAACAAAGACTTATGGAAAAGATATTATCAACTGTCTCAAAAACATAAAATTCAGTTTGTGTGGGTAAAAGGTCATGCAGATAATCCTTACAATAATCGTTGTGATGAATTAGCCACCGAAGCAGCAGACATGGGCAACCTGCCTGCAGATGAACCTTATGAAACAGGATTAGATTGATTAATTCAAAATGATTTAAAATGTATAAACTAACAGGCAAGGTACAGCACTACGCATGGGGTGGCACCACTTATATCCCTGCATTATTAGGTGTAGACAATACGGCACAAAAACCTTTTGCAGAATACTGGATGGGTGCTCACGCCAGCAGCCCTTCTGTTATAGAAAAGAGTGAAAACAATACTATTTCTCTTAACGATCTCATCCATCAGCACCCATCGCAATATCTTGGGGAAAAAGTTGCCAACCGGTTTGGCGTACTGCCTTTCTTATTTAAAGTACTTGATGTAAAAGAAATGCTTTCCATACAGGTACATCCCACTAAGGAAGAAGCTATAAAAGGTTTTGCCAGGGAGAACGAAGCAGGTATTCCGTTAACAGCATCACATCGTAACTATAAAGATGATAACCACAAACCGGAGATCATGGTGGCGTTGAGTGAATTCTGGCTCTTGCACGGTTTCAAAGAAAAATCTTTGCTGCTGCAAACACTACAACAAATTTCATCACTAAATTTCCTTGTTCCCATCTTTGAAAAAGAAGGTTATTATGGGCTATATAAATATGTAATGGAACTGCCGCAGGAAAAAGTGGATGATATTCTGATTCCGCTGTTGAAGAAAATGATACCCGAATATACCGCCAATAGATTAAAGAAATCCGATCCTGCCTATTGGGCCTGCAAAGCAATAGCATCCAGTCACGACAATTTTAAAAATATTGACCGGGGTATATTTTCCATTTACTTTTTCAATATTGTGCAACTACACCCCGGGCAGGCAATATTTCAGGGAGCAGGGGTGCCGCATGCTTACCTTGAAGGACAAAACATAGAACTGATGTCTAATTCGGATAACGTGCTGAGAGGGGGACTTACTCCAAAACATATTGACGTACCTGAGTTGCTGAAGCATACTGTATTTGAAGGCATCACTCCTCAAATTATGAACGGTGATATACAGGGAGCAGAAACCATCTATCACTGCCCGGTACCTGATTTTGTGGTAAGCAGAATAGTTTTGTCCAAAAACAAGGTATATACTCATTGCTCCTACTCTGCAGAAATATTAATTGTAACCGAAGGAGAAACATTATGTAGTTCATATGGAAAATCATTATTGCTAAAGAAAGGAGAAGCTGCATTTGCAGCAGCAGGTGAAGAATATGATCTGACTTCATCATCAGAAGCTGTATTATACAAAGCCGGAGTACCGGATTGAGAAATTAATTTAAAAGAAGTCCATAGTTTGTGAAATAACAGTAATAGACCTGATCAAAGATATCGTTTCAGCAGCAGGTAAAACATCAGAATCAGGAAGAGAATAATTATAGTTGTAATTACCGGTATCATAAGACTGAGACCCGGTTTATTTAATGGATGCTTTCTTCTTTTCGATAATTTTTTTATAAACTGCCGGTTAAGTTCATTCATTACCAATGGCAGCTTTTTTTTATCTCTTATCTGAGATAAACCTTCTGCCGCGTCACTTTCAAATTCAGCATCTATCAACAGTTTTTCTATCTCATACCTTTCTTCAGGAGATAGTTTATCCTGCATATAATCAAGCAGTTTCTGCTGATCTATATCTTTTGCTTTTGATAATATGTTAAATAATTCATTGTTCATATCAGGTATTCCCATTATAGGAATTTTTTTCTGTCATTCTTTTCTTCATGATAATTTTTAAATTCCGTTTACCATTCTGAATGTAGCTTTTAACCAGTGCCGGGGTATATCCGGTCATTTCGGCTATCTCGTTGTAAGATTTTTTTTGAAGATAAAAAAGGGTTATACAACCCCGTTGTTCTTCATTCAATTCTTTAAGAGATTCCTGCAGTATTTCGAGAGTTTCATCCTTTTGTCTGAGATGCAGAAGTTTGTCAGTTTCGTCAGGCTCAGTGACCATCATCTTCTCAGTCACCTGCAGCGGTATTTTCTCCTTATCTCTAAGCTGCATTAAACAGTAGTTTCGGGCAACCATGTACAACCAGCTTTTAAAATAGGTTACCTGGTATTTTCGTAATTCGGCAATAACTTTAAGAAATATTTGCTGAACAGCGTCTTTGGAAGCTTCTTCATTCTTCAGATATTTCATACATACGCCATACAGTAGCAAAGTGTAGCGTTGCATCAGTACCCCCATCCATTCGTTATTACCATCGTGGTAATAATGCTCCAACAGGGCAGCATCTGTCATATCGTTGTATTGCGAAGCAGTCAAAGGAACGAAACTATGTTTAATACCAGCTTAGATGCATAGTATAGCTTTTTCCATAAATAGCATCATGCTATTCTGCGGGGTTACTTCTTTGGTCCAAAATTCTCTTTGTAGAAACGCATAGCTTCCTCTACAATTTTAAGAGCAGTAGCTTTATCCTGAAATTCATTTACACTTACGGATTTATTTTCAAGCTTTTTATATTCTTCAAAAAACTGGCGTAACTCACTGAAAAAATGCTTGGGTAATTCTTCAATATTATTGATATAATTCACACCGGGATCATTATTGGCCACTGCTATAATTTTATCATCTGCATCACCGCCGTCAATCATCTGCATTACGCCAATCACTTTTGCCTGTACAAGGCATAGCGGCTGAATGCTTACACTCGAAATTACCAGGATATCCAAAGGATCATGATCGCCACCATAAGTTTGAGAGATAAATCCATAATTGACCGGATAATAAAAGGAAGAATAGATTACCCGATCAAGCTTTAACAAACCACTTGATTTGTCAATCTCATATTTTTGTCTTGAGCCTTGAGGTATTTCAATAACTGCATTTACAATGCGAGGAGCATTTTCACCTGTTTCCACACCATGCCAGGGATGTACAACTGTCATCATAATAAAATGAAAAATTAAATTATATAATAGGGAAAGATAATAAAATGCAGGGATAACAAAGATTATTTTTCATCTGTAGTATCTCCTGTAAAAGTATATTTAAAGTCAACCCACCATTCACCGCGTGTTTTCAGAAGTTTTATTTCGTCATCCTCTTTTTTATAGGAATTGGAATATTTAATTATGGCAGTAGTATCATTTAGTTTCTGAAATTTAATAATTCTGATACTTGCACTTTTATAAGCATCCTTTTCAGCCTGGGTAGCAGCATCATATTTTTTTGAAATTTTATCAAACAGTGCATTGTTTGTATCATCATTAAGGATGAATGTTTTAGCCTGTCGCATATTCCCGTCAAGGGCAAACCTTATAAAATCACTGCCTGCTTCAAGAGCATCATCAGGTTTCTGGTAGCTTTCTCCATCACCACATCCAATTAGAAATATTGTTAAACAAACTAAACCAGCTAAAAGTTTTTTCATTACAGTAAATTAATTCCCGTCAAAAATAAAAATAAATTTGTCCCGGTTAATAAATAGTAGTGCCGTCTCTTACTTTCACTTTTTTTCTACCTGAGTTCTTTTTCTCCCAGTCCTGTACGGCTTTGGGCTTTTCTTTCTCTTTTTTACCTGCAGCAAATGCAGTACTATCGGTTGAATTCTTATTTCCTTTTTCCTTCTGCCCAAAGAAAAATGTTTCCTGTTTAACAATAAACCCAGTTGCCGGATCATAATACTTCCATGTACCATGTTCCACTGATGCCACTTCCATTTTAATAATCTTAGTCTCCCATTTATTAGGGATTACTGGGTCCGGAACTTCTACCGTGTCATACGGATTGTCCGGATTGGCAGCATACCAACTCTCTTCTCTTAGCAAATCACCCATTCTAGTATAATACTCCTGTTTGCCATCTTTCTCTCCCCATTTGTAATTTTCCCGGGCAATCAAATCACCGGATAATGTATATCTTCTCCATTTACCTTCTTTCTTGCCATTTTTAAAATATCCTTCTTCTTCATAGCCTGGTTCACCACGTAGTTCATCCACATGTATTACCCAGGGCCCTTGTTTCATCCCGTTATTATCCACCCTGTTTAGTGTATCCCCTTTTACAGAAATAATAAAACTTTTTAACTGCGCCTGGCATTCAATAGTAAGAAACGCCAGCATGGTGAGAATAAGGAAGCGCATAATCAATATAGTTTAAGCAATAAAATCTAATAACTGCAGTATCAGACCTGAAATACTTTAAAAGTTTTCAATTTCATTTTTCAAATCTCAAAATTCATATTAGAATTCAGACATTATCAGACTGACTTAACCCTGCAAAGATAAGTGCAACATTAATGCCATGTTGAGTATAAAAGTTAAATAGAATACATTTTAAAATCATCTGTTAAGTTCTTTATGTCTGGCGGACTCTCATGTATTTTAATGCTGAGAAAAGAGAAATTACCATTTGATAAATATCCCCGTAAACACGATTACGTTAAATGCCAAACAATATTCGCTATGAAAACGAAGCAAAGCATTCTTCCTGCTTTAGCCATACTATTCTACTTTACCGCCTGCAAAAAAACGGAAATACCTGCCGAAGACCTTCAGACAGATCAGCCGGCTGAAGTGCAAAAACCTGATTTTGCCTATAACGTGAAAGCTGCGACACTGCTGGATATGGTAAACCAGGTGCGTACAAATGGATGCAACTGCGGTAGTACTTTCATGCCCCCGGTAGTCGCACTGGTATGGAATGACCAGTTAGCCCAGGCTGCATATCATCATAGTGAAGACATGAAAACAAATAGTTATTTTTCCCATACCGGTAGTGATAACAGTAATGCCGGAGATCGTGCAATCTCAGCCGGCTACATATGGAGCAGTTTAGGAGAAAACATAGCCTTGGGTCAAACAACTGAACAACTTGTTATGAACAGTTGGTTGAAAAGTGAATTGCATTGTAAGAATATTATGAATAAGAATTTTAAAGAAATGGGTGCAGGGCGCTCCGATAATTACTGGACCCAGGTATTTGGGGTAAAGAAGTAATTGCAACAGTTTAAATTATCATTCATTATCAGTGGCAGGGTAAAGCGGATGCAAAAATTCTTTTTCACTTTTTGAAATAACAAGAGTTGCCACTCCATTGCCAATTATATTGGTAATTGCTCTTGCTTCGCTCATAAATTTGTCAATAGCCAGTAAAAAGGCCAATCCTTCAAGCGGGATACGATGTATAGCAGTTAGAGTAGATGCAAGTATAATAAACCCACTGCCTGTGACTCCGGCTGCTCCTTTAGAAGTTATCATCAGTATCCCAATAATAGAAAGCATTTCAAACACAGATAATTCAACATTATAAAGCTGAGCCAGAAAAATTATAGCCATAGAAAGGTATATGGATGTACCATCCAAATTGAATGAATAGCCTGTAGGCACTACAAGCCCGACTACAGGTTTACTGCAACCCATATTCTCCAGTTTATTCATAAGCGTAGGGAGCGCAGACTCAGACGATGAGGTTGCCAGCACAATAAGTAGTTCCTCTTTTATGGCAGAGAGAAATTTCCAGATACTCAGTTTGTAATAACGCAAAATTAGCCCCAGTACAATGAAAATGAAAACAAGCATAGTTCCATACATTGTTAGCATCAGCTTGCCAAGAGGTATCAATGTTTTTATACCAAACTTACCTACAGTATATGCCATTCCACCAAATGCACCGATCGGTGCCAGGTACATTACATATTTCAATGCTTTAAATACCCATTTGGTGGCAATAGCCAGATAAGGCATTATCTTGCCGCTATGTTTAGTTGTGCTCAGAACAATCCCCGAAATAATTGCTACAATCAGTACTTGCAAAGTAAAGTTGTCTTTTACAAACTGCAGCCAGCTAAAATCAGCATGTCCGCCTCTTTCATACTTAGACGCATCCTGTACCGGTAGTCCGGTTTTATTAATTTTCCCTGGCTCAAAAAAATGCGCAAATGCAATTCCAATTAATAAAGCAAATGTGGTAACTACCTCAAAATATATTACTGCCTTAAGCCCTATGCGCCCCACTTTTTTGAGGTTACCCATGCCTACAATACCGGTAACAATTGTGAGGAAAATAATCGGACCAATAAAAAGCTTAATAAGGTCAACAAACCCCCTGCCCATCCACTCGGTTTTGATTGCAACAGACGGGAAAAAATAACCAAGCAATACTGCAAAGATTATAGCGACTAAAACCCAAAAACTCAGGTGAGTGATAACTTTCTCAAAGCGGCTTTTACGTTTCATCCATGCAAAATCGAAATCATTCAGAATAAAAAATTAAATGTAATATAAAATATAGTTATGCAAGCGTTTTATATTGCAGTGTACATTATTAAATTACTCTTTGTAAGTACATTATTAATATTATGAACATAGACATAAACAATTGCAATAGTTTCTTTTTTATAGGTGTAGGAGGTACCGGAATGAGTGCGCTGGCTCAATATCTTGTAGGCACCGGAAAGCAGGTTTCAGGCTCAGACCGTGGTTTTGAAACACATAGCTTGGACGATATTAAATCAAAACTTGAAGCAGCAGGTATACATTGTTTTCTGCAAAACGGAACGGGTATCACTGAGAACACCGAAATAGTAGTTGTATCTACAGCTATTGAAGATACTGTGCCTGAAGTGCAGAAAGCCAGGAATTTGAATATTCCCATAATCCGCAGGTCTGAATTACTGGCATTAATTGCAGCTAGCAGAAAAACTATTGCTATAGGAGGCACATCAGGCAAAAGCACCACAAGCGCCATGCTTTTTGAAATATTGCAATATGCAGGGCTTGAACCAGGTATTATCAGTGGGGCAGGGTTGATAAGCCTTATAAAACAAGGTAAAATTGGTAATGCTGAAACCGGAAGTGGTGACTGGCTGATTATAGAAGCAGATGAAAGTGATGGCTCTATTGTACAATATCATCCGGAAATAGGAGTGCTTCTCAATATTGATAAGGATCACAAAGAAGTAGACGTGCTGATGGATATTTTCGACGTCTTCAAAAAAAACAGCCAGAGCGCATTTGTAGTGAATCAGTCGCATCCACTGGCATCCAAACTTTCTCAGGATAATGCATATAACTTTTCAACTAATCCGGAGTCAGATGCCGCATACATTGCCACAGCATTCAGGCAGGATGGATTGGATATTCATTTTCTGATAAACAATTACCCATTTTTATTACATACGGTAGGCAGGCACAATATGGAAAACGCACTTGCTGCTACAACAGTAGCCGGGCTCCTGAAAATTCCTTTGGAAATATGTGCAAGTGCACTGGAAAAATATTCCGGGATTTACAGAAGACACCAGGTTATTGGTAATAAAAATGGAGTCTGGCTTATAGACGACTATGCCCACAATCCTGCAAAATGTGCTGCATCCATTGCAGCATGCCAGGATATAGCCCCCAAAGTTATTGCCTGGTTTCAGCCGCATGGGTATGGACCAACAAGGTTTTTGCGGCACGATTTTGTACATGAAATAGCAAATACACTTCGACCTCAGGATGAAATTTGGATGAGTGAAATATTTTATGCAGGAGGGACTGCTACTAAAGATATATCTGCTAATGATCTGATAATGGATCTTCAACAACTTAAAAAATCAGCATTTTTTATTGAGAATCGTGAAAACTTTTTACAGTCAGTTCGCAGTCATCTCACAAACAACTGTGTTTTGCTGTTAATGGGTGCCAGAGATCCTTCATTAGAATCATTTGCACAAAAAATATGGAAGGACCTATAACCAACAGAAACTTAGGCGTTGTATGTATTGTTAGTCTTCTTTGTTTTAAAATTCCAAAGTATTGCTTTCATAAATGCTAAGAGATGACCAAATTTTCTGGTTAAACCAAACCTGATCAAATTAAAAGGGAAAACAATAAGAGTAAAGAAAAATGCAAATACAGAAAACTGAAAGAAGTCACAGTTTCGTCTCATGTACAAAATTCTGTTTCGGGTGGTATAATAAACCTGCATTGCTGTTTTGCCGGAGTTTTTAAGAGATGTTCTGCTATAAACTAAAGCTTTAGGCTGATACAAAATTTTAAACCCTTTTTTTATAATACGGGCACTGAGATCAGCATCATCAAAATAAATAAAGAAATTTTGTGGCAGCATCCCAACTTTTTCAATAACAGTTTTTCTTAACATCATAGCACCAGTGTGAGCCCCATGTGTATAAGCAAGTTTATCATACTGCCCTTTATCTTTTTGATTATTTCCAATTAGGCTGCTTCTGCCCGTTACTATATTTACAGGCTTATATCCGGCAAACTCAATTACGTCTTTTTTATGATAAGAGCGGATTTTAGGACAGGTAACGCCAAGGGCATTATCATTTAAGAAAGGGAAAAGTAAATCTTCTATCAAAGTTTCTGTTACTTCTGTATGATTGTTGATAAAAAGAATAAAATCACCTTTTGCCTGTTTTACTGCCCAGTTTACCCCACCTGAAGCACGTCCGGCGCCGTCTATTTTCAGTAAACGTGTATTTGGATAATTACCGCTAAATATTGCAGGACCCGGGTCTACGGCAGAGCCCATATCACATACCAGTACTTCATAATTCGAATATTTCAGCTTTCTAGCAGACTCTAAAAACTGACAGGTTTGGGCTGTTTGGTTCCAGTTCAATGTTATAACAGACACCAACGGAGAAGCCTTTATTGCTATATAATTCTTATACTGCATAGTGAGCTTTGTTGTTTACAAACAAAATAACTATCTGATAAATAAGGGATTTAAAACCTGACTTCCGTGGAAGAGTTGCGGGAAGACAAAATGATTCAAAGGAGTTGGAGTGCTGATATTAAAGAATAAAAATACATTAATTCATTTATTTAAGTTGATCTCTATGAGAAGGAAACAACAATTTATCAAATGCTAATTTTTCAAAATAATTTTCATTTTCTCAAATTGTATATAATTCAAGTCTCTTAGCAATAATAATAGTAAACATTTGATAATTAGTTTTATATAATATCATTTCATCAATAAATAATTCCGGTTAACAACCCATTACAAAAAAACAGACTAAAGTTTTCCACTTAAATACCTCAAATCGGGTATTTGGTACAATCCTTGCATTTGGGAATTAACATTTTCAAAACCTATCTAAATCCAAGAATTATGAGTAAAATTTACTTAGAATATGGCTCATTGAAGGTAATTTACCTGGCCATAGAAGCAATACTTATTTAATTAATATTTTGAATTCTATCATATACCCTATCATTCAATAAGTATTTTTAAACTTCAATAATTTCCTGAAAATCATGAACCAGAACCTTATAATCGGCAACAAACCGATTACTTTTATCCGAAACCTTGCCATAACAAGTACTTTTTTTCTTTGCAGCATTTTTGGATCATTAAATGCATTTTCTCAATCTTATCAAAGTTCATATACTCCTGTAACAACCAACATTTATAGTAATGTTGGCGGATATATGGAATCTTTACCTAATGATTATGCAGCCAATCCAACAAAAAAATATCCATTAATTATCTTTTTGCATGGCTCCGGCGAATTAGGTAATGGCTCCGCTACATCGCTGGATGTTCTTAGACGTGTTGCAATACCCAGGTTGTTGTGGAGTAAACAATTCCCATCTTCATTTTCGTATGGAGGTAAAAGCTATTCATTTATTGTGGTGTCCCCTCAAATGAAAACAGTCAATGACTGGACCAACTCCATTCAGGCAGTTATAGATTATTGCAAAAAGACTTACAGGGTAGATGCAGATCGTATTTATTTAACCGGTTTAAGCCTGGGCGGTGTTACTACCTGGGAATATAGCGCCAATTCTGTTGATCGTGGAAAGGGATTAGCGGCTGCATTACTGGTTTGCCCCGGAGCTTATCCCACCGCCTGGCAATTATCAAATATTAGCCAGTCACAGCTACCAATTTGGGTTACAAACAATTCAAATGATCCCATCAATGCTGCAAGCGGAGCTCAGTCTTTAGTGAATGCTATAAACAATACAGTTCCCAAACCACCCACAGCCTGGCTTACTATTTTTAACAAAAGTGGGCATGATGCATGGACACAGACCTACGACCCTGCATTTACTCAAAATGGATTAAATGTATATCAATGGATGCTTTCTCATTCACGTTCTACCGGACAAACAACAACTCCACCTACACTAACAGCAAATGCCGGTGCTAATCAGGTAATTATGTTACCCACCAATAGTGTGACCCTTGATGCCAGCGGTTCCAGTGTATCTTCTGGTTCTATAACTTCTTATACCTGGACAAAAGTTTCCGGGCCATCTTCAGGAACTATTTCCAGTCCTTCAAGCGCCAAAACATCGGTAACTAATTTAGTAGCTGGTACCTATTCATTCCAGGTTACTGTAAAAGACAGCTATGGCAGTACTGCTACAGCTAAGGTAACTGTTACAGTAAATGTTTCCACAGACCCTCCGTATGTAAACGCAGGTAAAGGTGGCACTATAACACTGCCGGAAAACAGTTTTACCCTTGATGGCTCTACTTCAAAAGCTTCTGCTGGAAATACAATAGTTTCCTATAAGTGGGTTAAGACATCCGGACCTGCCGGTGGAAATATTACCAGCCCAACAAATGTGATTACAACTGTTACTAATCTTCAGGAAGGAACCTATGTGTATGATTTGTATGTTACAGACAGCCGGGGTTCTTCAAGGAGTGGTGGAACAACAATATATGTGAAACCGGCACAAACAAATGCTTCTACAGATCCTCCAACTGCTGTACCAAGTAAACCGGGTTATATTACATTACCTGTGAATACTTATTCGTATGATGGATCAGCATCTACAGCATCATCCGGTAATACCATTGTCTCCTATTTATGGACAAAAAGATCAGGACCTGCAGGGGGTAATATCACAAGTCCTAATAGTGTAAAAACTACCATTACCAACTTACAGGAAGGTTATTATATTTTCGATCTTACTGTGACAGATAATAATGGAAGAACAGGAAGAACAGGTACCTATATTTACGTATATCCAAACCCGAATTCAGCATCAACAGATCCACCAATAGCAGTTCCTAGCAAACCCGGATATATTACTCTTCCAACTAACACATATTCATATGACGGTTCCGCTTCAACAGCATCAGAGGGTAATACAATAGTTTCTTATTTATGGACAAAAAGATCTGGTCCTGCTGGGGGTGATATTACAAGTCCAAATAGTGTAAAAACTACCATTACCAACTTACAGGAAGGTTATTATATTTTCGATCTCACTGTGACTGATAATAATGGAAGAACTAGCAAAACTGGCACTTATATATATGTATATGCATCCGATCCAGTACCTGTAGCAGTACCAAGTAAACCGGGTTATATTACACTACCAGAGAATACCTATTCATATGACGGTTCTGCATCTACAGCAGCTCCGGGTACTATTATAGTTTCCTATTTGTGGACTAAACGATCTGGCCCTGCAGGCGGTGATATTACAAGTCCCAATAGTGTAAAAACTACCATTACGAATCTACAGGAAGGATATTACATTTACGATCTCACAGTAACAGATAATACCGGTAAATCTGATAAAACGGGTACTTACATTTATGTATATCCATCTCCAACAGCTAATCGCAGTATGGCAACTACAGATACAACTCTTGTTGCTACTACAAGCAGTGAAAAAAGATCAACTTCGTCTTTATTGGATAAATTTAGCCCCCTGAGTGTTACAGTTAGCCCCAACCCTGCGGTATCTGATATGAACATTTTGATTAATGGTGGCGGTAGTGGTAAGACCAATATTGCTATCTACAATATCGCCGGCAAACTCCTTCAGCAACAGGAATTTAATAAAGATAGCTCTGGACCAATTAATAAGAGCTTCAATATATCTAAGCTGCCATCAGGAATTTATATTGTTCAGGTGATGGTTGATGGCAAGTTTAGACAAGTGAAAAGAATTGTAAAGCAATAATATCTAAGTTCTCACTTTAAAAAAACCGCTCAATGAGCGGTTTTTTTAATTTAATAATTTATTCATCGCAGCAAACTAAAGGCGAATTAATTTCTTACAGGTTTTCCACCCTTCAGCACACTTTGTATCCTTTCCAATGTCTTTCTTTCTCCACAAAGGCTTAAAAATGCCTCCCGTTCCAGGTCAAGAAGATATTGCTCACTCACCAAAGCAGGCTCACTCAAATCTCCTCCACACATCACGTAAGCAAGTTTTTTGGCCACAAGTGCATCATGTTCAGTAGCATAATTTGCTCTTTGCATACCATTTATACCTGCATACAAAGCTCCTAAAACTGATCGCCCTGCTACCCGTATATCAGTTCGTTGTACCGGTTGAGTATACCCATTATCAAACATTTCTATCACTGCAGTTTTTGCCGCCGCTATCCTCCGGTCCTGGTTCATAATTACTTCATCATGTCCTTTTCTTAAAATGCCAAGGTCAAAAGCTTCAAAGGCACTTGTGGAAACTTTAGCTGTGGCAATAGTAAGAAATCTGTTTTTCAAAGTGATGGTATCCGGTTCATCTTCATGCATCTCGTCTGCAGCCCGGAGTGCAAATTCCTTGGTTCCTCCACCGCCTGGTATCAGTCCAACTCCCAATTCTACCAACCCAATATAAGTTTCTGCTGCAGGCATTACTTTATCACTGTGCAGACTGAGTTCACATGCCCCACCCAAAGAAAGTGCATGAGGTGCAACTACCACCGGTATGCTTGAATATCTTGCACGCATCATTGTATTCTGAAACGCTCTTATCGCCATATCCAGTTCATCATATTCCTGCTCCACTGCAAACATAAAGATCATCCCTACATTTGCACCGGCAGAAAAGTTTTGCGAATCATTGGCAATTACTACACCTTTATATTTTTCTTCTGCAATAGCAATAGCTTTTTGTATACCCTCCAGCACTTCGCCACCAATTGTTCCCATCTTTGTATTCCATTCCAATCCAAGTACATCATCACCAAGATGGTATACATTTGCTGCACTGTTTTTCCATACCGTTTGACCGGCAAAATTCTTCATAACAATAAAAGCGTCTGAAGCACCTTCGGCAACCGTGGAAAGATATGTACCTGATTGAGGTGAGTAACAAAGTTTTTTACCCTGGTCTACCTTATAAAACGATGTTATCCCTTTTGCAATCATTTCGTCTACCCACGGTGCTACAGAAAATCCTGCTTCCTTCATTGTTTTTACAGTTTTTTCAACACCCAAAATATCCCAAGTTTCAAAAGCACCGATTTCCCAACCAAAGCCTGCTTTCATAGCATCATCAATTCTGTAAACTTCATCTGAAATTTCAGGTATACGATGAGATATGTAAGAAAATAAACCATAATTGAACTGCCTGTAAAATTCACCTGCTTTATCTTTTCCTGTTACCAGAGCTTTTACACGGGTAGGAATATCTTCAATCGGTTTCGCCGTTTCAATAGTAGCAAATTTTGGTTTCTTTCTTGCCTCATACTCCATGCTGTTCAGATTCAACACTAAAATTTCTGAAGCACCTCCTGCAGCTTTAATTTTCTTAAAGAATCCCTGACCTGTTTTATCACCCAACCAATTATTTGCTACTATTCTATCCAGCCATGTCGGAATTACAAAAGTATCTCTTGCTTCATCTTTAGGGCAATTGTCATATACACCTTTAGCTACTTTTACAAGCGTATCAATACCTACTACATCAGCCGTTCTGAATGTAGCCGATTTTGGTCTTCCAAATATTGGACCCGTCAAAGCTTCTACTTCATCAATGGTTAAGCCAATTTTTTCTATTAATTGAAATATATACATTATGCCAAACACTCCAATCCGGTTTGCTATAAAAGCAGGAGTGTCTTTGCACAATACAGTAGTTTTCCCAAGATATAAATCACCATAATGCATCAGGAAATCTACAACTTCAGTATCAGTGTCTTTTGTAGGAATAATTTCCAGCAAACGGAGGTAACGGGGCGGATTAAAAAAATGTGTGCCGCAAAAATGTTTTTTGAAATCCTCACTCCGCGCTTCTGTCATCATGTGTATAGGAATTCCTGAAGTATTGGAAGTAATAAGTGTGCCTGGTTTTCGGAATTTGTCAACCTCTCCAAGTACAGCCTGTTTAATGTCCAACCTTTCCACTACTACTTCAATCACCCAGTCACAACCGGCAATATCTTTCATATTATCAGAAAAATTTCCGGTTTTAATTTTTTTCGATACTTCCTTTGTATATACGGGAGAAGGATTTGATTTCAAAGCTGTGGCAAGTGCATCATTAACAATCCTGTTTTTTACAGCGGGATGATCCAGTGTTAATCCTTTAGTCTGTTCAGCAGGTGTTAATTCTTTAGGAGCAATATCAAGCAATAATACCTGCACCCCTATTCCTGCAAAATGACATGCGATTCTGGAACCCATAACGCCTGAGCCTAATACAGCTACTCTTTTGATGATGCGTTTCATCCTTATACTTTTTATTTTTTTGGAATAGAAAAAATAGTTAGTTAAACAACTAAATCAATTTCGAAGGTAATATAAAATCAGATGAACTGATAAAGGTTTTTGTCTTTAAAAACTAATACTATATTCGGGACATGTCTAAAGTTGATGCCACATCCATTTTCCTTGCCGGAGTGGAAGCTGTCAAACCGGAACATTTCATTCCTAAGCATATAACAGTGGGTGAAAAAAATATATCAATTGGAGGTCATAAAATTGATAAAACATCTATTCATAGTATTTATGTAGTAGCTGTTGGGAAAGCAGCTGCTTCAATGGCTCATGAAACTGAAAAAATCATTGGTGATTATATTAACGAGGGTATTGTAGTTACCAAATATCAACACGCTATTCCATTACGTATTTGCAGGACCATTGAGGCTGGTCATCCCATTCCTGATGAAAATAGTATTGAAGCAGGTAAAGCAGTGATTGATATTTTCAGGAAAGCATCAAACAATGATCAGATTATAATGTTAATCAGTGGAGGAGCTTCGGCATTAATGGCTGATTGTCCACCGGGATGCACATTAGAAGATATTCAGTATACGGTACAGGCATTACTCAATTGCGGCGCTGCCATAGATGAAATCAATACTATAAGAAAACATCTGTCGCAAATTAAAGGAGGTCAGTTGATGCAATTTACATCTGCAACAGTAACCGCTTTAATAATTAGTGATGCTCCGGGAGATGATCTTTCTGTCATTGCCAGCGGTCTAACTGTACCGGATAAAACAAAATTTATTGATGCATGGTCTATCGTACAGCATTATCAGTTGCTGGATACATTGCCTAAATCTGTTGTTCAATGGTTGCTTCAGGGTGTAGAAAATAAAATAAAAGATACACCTACCAGCGGAGATCAATGTTTCGAAAAAGTTTATAACAAGATTGTTGCCACCAACGATATTGCAATCAGGGCTGCTGCCCAAAAAGCATCATTACTTGGCTATGAAACACATGTACTGGAGCCGCCCATGTCGGGGGAAGCATCAATACAAGCAAAATATTTTTTTGAAGAATTAAGAAAATTATCGCATGGTAAACCTGCATGTCTGTTATGGGGTGGTGAAACCACGGTAACCATCAAAGGTGCAGGCAAAGGTGGCCGCAACCAGGAATTTGCATTAGCAGCGCTTTGTCATATGCAAAAAAGCTACCTGACACCACATACGCAAGTAGCTATTCTTGCAGGAGGTACAGACGGTACTGATGGACCTACCGATGCTGCAGGTGCTATTGCAGATAATGATTTATTGCTGACTATAACAAATGAAAATCTTAATGCTGAAAAATACCTGCTTAACAATGATGCATATACTTTCTTTAAACAAACAGGCAACCTGATCATCACCGGTCCTACACAAACCAATGTGATGGATATTGTCGTTGGGCTAATAAAACCCGAAAGTATTTCAGAATATTAGTTGCCAGTCCGACTAAAACTTAATTTTGCAACGTTTAACAAATATGGCTACAAAACATCAACAAACTATCGCCGGATGGGGCAATTTCCCAACTTCAAATTCATACGTATCATTTCCCAGAAATACTGATGAATGGAAATCTCTGATCAATGAAAAAAATATTATTGCCAGGGGATTAGGCAGAAGTTATGGTGATCAGGCAACCAATCAAAACAAAAACATTGGTATATCCACGTCCATGCATTGCTTTCTGTCATGGGATGAAGCCACAGGAATATTGGAATGTGAGGCAGGTACAAGTCTTGATGAAATTATTACCCATTTTGCCCCAAGAGGCTGGTTGCCTATGATTTGTCCGGGAACAAAATTTGTAACTATCGGTGGAGCTATCGCTAATGATATACACGGTAAAGCTCATCATGCAGATGGATCGTTTATTAATTGTGTGGTTTCATTTACCATACTATTGGCTGATGGAAATATTGTAACTGCTTCCAGAACTGAATACCCGGATTTATTTGCAGCAAATTTTGGCGGGCTTGGACTTTTAGGTGTAATTCTAACGGCAAAGATTAGACTAAGAAAGATTGAGACTACATATTTCAGACAGAAGTCGGTAAAAGTGCATAACCTAACTGAAATGCTTGAAGCAGTAGAGAAATATCAAAGCTATAACTACTCTGTAGCCTGGATAGACCCTCTGGCAAAAGGTAAGAACCTGGGAAGTGGTGTATTGACCGTTGGCAATGCGGCGACACTGGAGGAACTACCTGACAAATTGAAGAAAGAACCACTTAAAGTGCATCAAATATCCAAACTAACCGTACCATTTTTCCTCCCCTCTTTTGTATTAAATAATTTTACCGTTCGCATCCTCAATCGTTTGATCGCTTATGTCCAAAATTCTCCAAAAGAATTTGTGCATTATGAAAAATTCTTTTTCCCGTTAGATATGATCAATCTCTGGAACCGGGGTTATGGCAAGAGAGGATTTATCCAATATCAGTTTGTAATTCCAGAAGAGAACGGAGCCACCATTCTCACCCAAATTCTAGAAATGATTGCATCAAGTGGTTGCACCCCTTTTTTAAACGTATTCAAAAAAATGGGAGAAGGACAGGGAATATTATCCTTTCCTTTCAAAGGCTATACACTCGCTATTGATTTTCCGGTAACAAAACGTCTTGCTGCATTTACCCGCCAACTGGATGAGGTAGTACTGAAAGCAGGCGGCAGACTTTATCTTGGGAAAGATGCGATGCTCAATAAAGAAATGTTTCATAACATGTACCCCCGGTATACAGAGTGGCTCACTATAAAAACCAAATACGATCCTAATAATATTTTCAGTTCTGATATTTCACGGCGACTTGGACTTGAAAGTGTGAGATAAAAACTATAGTGGTGACAAATGTGAGTGACGAAACATGATACGGTTAATAAAACAAAAGCCGAACATTGCTGTTCGGCTTTACAATTTTTTTAATCATCAGAGGTTGTCTTAGCATCTACCGGGTTCACGGGTTATAAATCCATACTTGGTTGTGTAAACATAGGCAATTGAGATGGTTTTCTTAGGTATTAGAATGGGTCAAGGGTTATAATTCTTTCTCAGGATTTGGATTTTCATAAAGGGGTGGTTTTGGGATTAAGGATTTTATTAGTTTTCATAGTTTCGGGTACGAGTCAAAAACGGACCTGTTTTTCAGAGATTAGGTTTTTATTTTTCAAGGGTTTGGATTTTGTATCAGCGTTGACAATACAAAGATGGTTAAAATACTCCCCGGTATAAACTTTATTCGTTGCAAAGCTGGTTTCATTCGATTTTCAGACCTATCTGCCCGATATTCAGATTTGAACAATAAGACTTCTCTTTTTCAATTGATATAAGATAACAGTAAAGCCAGGAAACTTCACACTGTTGTGTCTTTATCAGTAGATTTGCGGCATGAATCAATATGAAGCTGCACTTGAAAAACTGATCAAAAATGCACTTGAAGAAGATCTTGGAGATGGTGACCATTCTACTTTGAGTTGTATTGATCCGGAGGCAGAAGGCAGGGCTGTTTTAAAAATAAAGCAGGATGGAATTATTGCCGGTATGCTGGTTGCCAAAGCGATATTCC
Organism: Chitinophagaceae bacterium; assembly: GCA_039811345.1. Classification (GTDB taxonomy): domain Bacteria; phylum Bacteroidota; class Bacteroidia; order Chitinophagales; family Chitinophagaceae; genus Agriterribacter. The sequence continues at coordinate 27,462 of JBDHYJ010000031.1, read as the reverse complement.
GTTATATGCAATCCGATATCAAATTCATTGCCTTAAAAAAAGATGGAGAACTCATGAAGTTCGGAGAAATAGCTTTTGAGGTTGAGGCAAAAGTACATACTATACTTAAATGCGAAAGGCTGGTATTAAATTGCATGCAAAGAATGAGTGGTATTGCCACGCTTACAAAAAAATATACTGATAAACTATCAGGATGTCATACCAGATTGTTAGACACAAGAAAAACCACACCCAATTTTCGTTTACTTGAAAAGGAAGCAGTACGCATAGGTGGCGGACTGAACCATCGCATGGGGTTGTATGATATGATAATGCTGAAAGATAATCATATTGACTATTGCGGGGGAATTGAAAAAGCTATTGACAAAGCATGGCAATATGTGCACCATATAAAACCTGGCTTAAAAATAGAAATAGAAACAAGAAACTTTGAAGATGTAAGAAAAGTAGTATCACACGGAAAAGTAGATCGTATTATGCTTGATAATTTTAGCCCGGATCAGTTAAAAGATGCATTGAAATTAATAAACAAAAAATTTGAAACTGAAGCCAGCGGGGGCATCAATTTAGATAATATCAGTGACTATGCTGCTACCGGTGTGGATTATGTAAGTATAGGCGCTGTCATACATCATGCAGTAAGTGCAGATCTGAGCCTTAAAGCAGTATTAAGATAAAAAATCAGAACATGTCAAAAAAGAACAAACCCGATAACCGGGGATACGTATATAGTACTAACCCTTCTTTTACATTTGAAAAAGATGAAAAAAACTTATCCACCCTCCCACCAGATCAACAGGCACTGCGGGTGATACTGGATACCAAACATCGGGCAGGTAAGGCTGTTACGCTGATATATGGTTTCAAAGGGAATATTAACGATCTTGATGATTTAGGTAAAAAGCTGAAAAACTTTTGCGGTACCGGTGGATCTGTGAAAGATGGTGAAATTATTATCCAGGGTGACCAGCGCGATAAAGTACTGCAATGGCTGCAAAAGAACGGGTATAAGAAAGCTGTAAGGGTGTAATGGGTATGGTATAAGGTATAAAGTGAAAATTATTTATCAGCCATCATTCGATATATCCCTTAAGCCGAATATCATACACCCCTTACCGTATACCTTAAGCCTTTTACTCTACGCCTTATATCCCACACCATTATCAAAATCCACTTATCTTTGCGCCCTTATGTCAATCAATGATAACAACAGGTTTCAGGCTATTATTGCACATGCCAAAGAATATGGATTTGTATTTCCCAGTAGTGAAATTTATGATGGACTGAGTGCCGTTTACGACTATGGTCCCTGGGGAAGCGAGTTAAAGAAAAACATTCGTGACTACTGGTGGAAAAGTATGACGCAAATGCACGAGAACATTGTGGGTGTAGATGCAGCAATTTTTATGCACCCCACCACCTGGAAAGCGTCGGGTCATGTGGATAATTTTAGTGATCCGATGATTGATAACAAAGACAGTAAGAAAAGATATCGCGTAGATCATCTGCTGGAATCTTTTGCCGAAACGCTTCCTGCAGCAGAAGGAGAATCGCTGCTTGCTGTTATGGACAAATTACTGGCTGCAGAAGATTTCGCCGGCTTAAAGAAACTCATTGATGACCATAAGATAAAATGCAGTGTGAGCGGCACTGCCAACTGGACGGATATCAGGCAGTTCAACCTGATGTTTAAGACTGAGTTTGGAGCTCTTGCTTCCACTAATGAAGAAGACAATATTGTTTATCTGCGCCCAGAAACAGCACAAGGTATATTCGTCAATTTCCTGAATGTGCAGAAAACCGCCAGGATGAAAGTTCCTTTTGGAATAGCGCAAACCGGTAAGGCATTCAGAAATGAAATTGTTGCCCGGCAGTTCATTTTTAGGATGCGTGAGTTTGAACAAATGGAGATGCAGTTTTTTGTAAGACCCGGAACCGAAAGTGAATGGTATGCTTATTGGAAAAAGGCAAGGCTTCAATGGCATCTGAGCCTGGGACTTCCTGCGGAGAAGTATCGCTATCATGATCATGTTAAATTGGCCCACTATGCAAAAGAAGCATGCGATATTGAGTATGAATTCCCTATAGGTTTTAAAGAAGTAGAAGGTATACACAGCCGTGGTGATTATGATTTAAGCCAGCACCAGATATACAGCAAAAAGAAGCTGCAGTATTTTGATAATGATATAGACGAAAGCACTGGGAAACCTTATGGAAACTATGTTCCCAATGTAGTGGAGACCTCTATTGGATTAGACAGGATGTTTTTGCTTATACTTTCGCATGCTTATGATGAAGAAACCATCGCCAAAGAAGACGGTACAACAGATTCAAGAACGGTTTTACACATACCACCCAGGATAGCTCCCATAAAACTCGCCATTCTTCCACTAACTAAGAAAGACGGTTTACCGGAGATAGCTCGGGATATTATGCAAGATTGCCAGGAAGAATTTTATTGCTTTTACGAAGAGAAGGATGCAATTGGAAAACGGTATCGCCGGATGGATGCTATAGGCACACCATTTTGTATTACAGTTGACCATCAAACCAAAGAGGACAATACAGTAACAATTCGCTACCGAGATACAATGCAGCAGGATCGGATTCCGGTAGCCAAGGTTAAAGAACTGGTGAAAGAGAAAATCAGATAATTATTCGGGGTAATTTTTTCTTAGCGGTTATAATCAACTGACCATTTTTATAGTTTTCGATATTTCATAAAAAAAGCTCCGCTTAAGGAGCCTTGTAGTCGAGTCGGGAAAATTATCTAACCATATTATAGAAGATTTTCTTAGGTTTAGTGATTTGACAAACGTCATCCTAGTATTTCGACTGAAAACGAAATACGAAAATAATTTTTGCTTTCTACTCTCTCTGTCATTTGTTTCTCCCGGCGCAATACAGACAAAAGTAGATTACATACAAGCAAAAAAAGTGAGATAGTCATAATTAGGATATTTATCGCCGTATTTTCATTCATTTGAGTGTATTTAAATATAAATTATGACACTTATTTTTCCTTTTATAGAAGAATTTCTTTTTAAGTAGGCTTTCCCATCTTTTATTGCTTGCATCATGTAGTCCCAATTTTCTATACTGATAAACCATAAATTTTGGGGTGACAGAATAAATATATCAATTGAGTTTTGCAGGCAGAGCGTTTGAATCGGTTCTTTTAAAAATTCCGCCCTGGCATCAGCTCCAAATCCTAAGATAAAAACCAGGTATGCCAAAGAAATATTTATTCAATTATTATACAATGCCGGCGCTGGCTTTTACACAACAAGCAATCCACTATTTAATCAAAGCAAGCTGACAAACTGATTTTTCACAGCTTGCTTCTATTTCTAATTGGACTTGTAGACCGGACTGTTTGCTTAAAAGGCTTACAACTGTAATTGTGCAGTATTATACAACTATTTGTGAACACTATTATCTCTGTTTTTTCCTGGTAGCTCTCGGCGTTGTGTTCGTCCACGATTTAAAAGCTTTTCTAAATGCAGTCAGATCGGAGTATCCCAGGATGTCGGAAACCTCGGATAACTTTATGGTCGGATTTTGCATTAGTTGCAAGGCAATTTCTTTTCTTACGGCTCCTGCAATATCGCGGAAAGTCGCTTGCTCCTGTAGCAGCCTGCGTTGCAAATATCGGGGTGTCATATTCAATGCAATAGCGGCTTCTTCAATGGTAGGAATCCTTCCTTTGAACTTCATGAATAATACCTGCTTTAAATTTTCTGCTGTACAGTTAGAGGCTAGTAACGCCTGCTTATCGGCCATAATGGAATTGAACAACTGAAACATAGATTGATCGCTGGTAAGTAGGGGAGTTGTGATGGCTTCTCTATTCAGAATAATGCGGTTGGCGTCCTTATTGAAAAGTATCTCACATCCAAAGAATTTCCTGTACTCCGAAATCTCCCGCATTTGATAGGCCAGTTCAATTCGTAGTGGAATAATGCGTTTTCCAGATAGGGTGCAGCATGTATTGACAAGTGCGGCAAATAAAAAATCATTGGCATGCCTTGCCGGTTCCGGATATTTCATCAGCCACATTTTATTTTGTGCGATTTCAAGGATCGCCACATCGCTAACGGTGTACCGGTATTCAATCATCGGTGATGTCATGTGTCCATAGCGGCACAGCATCCGAATACATTGATCAATGTCTTTACAGCTTTGAACCAGAAAACCCACCATTCCGTGAAGCAACTTGTCTGTGCCCATGCCTACATGCAAACCTATCAATGGATCGCCTGACAGCTTTAAGAGTGGCACCCAGATAAGTGCTGCTTTTTCCCATTCAACCATATTTTCAGAGTCATTTATTTCTTCGGAGTTGATGCCCGACATCTGGCAAAGAATATCGAAAGCCGCTCCAAATGAACCTGCCGTTTGAAAAATAGTGCGGATGACCGTTCCCTGTAAAGCCATGTCGTAAAATATATCATTTCAGGTAGAAAATATCCCTTTTCCTACTGGTGTAACGATAGTACTTCGTAGTATCTAAAACAAATGTATGGAATCAATTAGAAAAATGTTTTTTAAAAAATGGGTAACGGGCAATATAGCCGTTTACTCCGGTGTATTAGGTTGTTTGCACCCACTCATTGCACACGGACTTACCGGTGATCATGATAAATTGTTAACAGCCCCGCAGTTTATCATGCATACCCTGTCTGTGTCCCTTTTTGTATTCTTACTTGCAAGAATGCAGCAAAGAACGTTTCAAATAGCAGGAAAGCAGAAAACGTCCGCTGGGCTCTGGCCGTTTTTATTCTTTACTCCTTGGGTGTTCTGGCTCGGCTATTATACCCTGTTCGTTCCCTTCGACATATTTTTCATGTTCCTGTCAATTGGCATCATCAATGCTGTACAATTAAAACACATGGTTAAATTTCCAACGAAATGGGTATGGCAGTGTGTCATCGGATATTTTCTCGCAGCAGTGGCGGGTATTGTTATAGGGCTGGGTGCTTATTTGCTTTACTATAAGAACCTACCGGGAATTGCGAGGGATATGGCCACCTGGCTATCTATCAGCATTCCTGCTGCGCTCGTTGTAGCATATTACTTCAAATATATCCTGGCAAACCAGATTCTCTTACCCAATGATGGCGTGCATGATAGCAATCCGGAACAGAAAGCGCATTTCTCAAAAGTTGACTGAATATACCCGGTGAAATGAACGATCAAAAAATATTACAAATGAAACGCAATATATACAAGGTGCTGCTGCCATTTATCTGCAGCAACATTTTAACAGCCTGCAGCAAAAATGGCAATGAAGCAGATGTACCCGGAGGACCCGAAATAAAAAAGGGCACAGTGAGCGGTGTGATCATTGATGCTAAAAATCTTCCTGTGCAGGATGCCCGCATAACGGTTGAGCACACGGTATGGTATAACAGTTATCTCTTTGCTTCCAGCAATCATGAAGGGAAATACCTGATGTCATTACCTGATGATCCGGCAGGCGACTGGATAGCAAAGGCCCAACTAACCAGAACGGCTTACGGACAAACCTATAAATTTGACCTGGAGCCGAATGACACCGGTGCCTTTAATAAAACAAGCGGAGCTGTACGAAACTTTAAATGGAAGCTCAGCGGTCAGCGTCCGGAAGGTACCGGCTATTATGGTGCGCATGTTGACCTGTACCCGTTCGGTACAGGTGTGGACATCACAAAAGTTAAACTATCATTTATTCCTTTTCCGGGAGAAACCAATATAGTTGATGGGACCATTGCTGCCTCATTTGAAAGACCGGTAGAGGATATCGCCGGTACCTTTATGGTGAAAGACGTACCTATTGGAAAATATATCATTAAAGCGGTGTATGCAGACAAAAAATTATTGCTTAATAATCGCCATAGCTATGATAACAATGAAGAAAGCAAGACAGTAATTTTCGGCAAATACGGTTATCTGAGTGAAACCGAGTACAATATTGAGTTCTATATTACAGAATAGAATTGTTCTTAAGTACAAATGCCTGCCCTTACTGGTCAGGCATTTGTGGCCATTTGACAAATCCGAATAATAACAATATTTGACTTACAACAACATGATATTTAAAATGCGATACATAACCTTAGCTATATCTTTTCCGTTTTCCTGTATTATTTCAATAATTATGAAAGTCAATAACAAATTTAAGTAAGCATAAAATTCCCTTTTAGTGAACGGGAGTTGAAACATTGTATTTGATTGATTACCTGCATTTAGCATCAGCTAGTTAAACATCATGTACTAAATATTAAACGATACATATCTTATTTTAAATTATTGATAAACGTTAAAAAAGACTCATAATATGCGCCTTTTTCTTAAACACCATTTGAATAGTAGCGAGGATGGGAATTGAACCCATCTCCGCCGCGGCGGATATGAATCCTGCATCAATGCGGAAGCTTCTTTATAAAGTCTCTCCCGACTCCCGTCTTAAGCCATTTCTCATACTTCATTGCTGATTCTTTATCTTCAAATTCCTTTGTGAAAATTATCCGCCACGGACGATATCGGCTGGTCCAGTCATGACCAAATTCATTATGCGATTTTAAGCGGGTTATCAGGTCAGAACTATAACCTGTATAGTGCTTGTCAAACTTATCAGAATATAAAATATATACAGTGTATTTCATAAAAAAAGCTCCTCTTAAGGAGCCTTGTAGCGAGGATGGGAATTGAACCCATCACCTCAGGGTTATGAATCCTGCGCTCTAACCAACTGAGCTACCTCGCCATATTATTTTCGGGCTGCAAAAATAGGGGTTTTCGCTTTCTTATAAAAACTAAAAAACAATAACCGAAGATGCCATAAATGTAAAACGGGTGGCTAGACAACCACCCGGTAACAAAACATGAGAAAACTTTGAACTTCAACTAAACAGAATGCTCCGGGAATAAGTTGAAGCCCCTTAACCTTAAATTCCCGGAATATATTTATCCTATCAGACTATACTCAGTGGAAACACTACTGGCAGTACCAGATGTATTTATAATTTTCATGAGCAAAGGAAATAACTCATCATTCCTATAGTTATACCTGAACTCACATTCTTTAATATGCAGATAAAGCATCTTTTTATTCATTCCCCTGAATTTTTGAAGTCTTCCCCTGGCGTGCTGCCAGAAACCGTTAATTTCCATTGATGAATCATCCCTGTCATCTTTACCTTCAACGGGTTTTAACCAATATAAATTCCAGGCATCACAATCGGCAATGGCATGAAAGTCTTCATATACAGAAGATACCCCATTGACAAAATGATTTTTTGCAGATTTATTAATGAACTGTTCAAATATCTTATCATCCATATTCTTCAGCCATTGTGTGTAAACGGATCCCTGTTTCAAAGCAAAACCATAGAATGCCTGCTCTTCATTTTTTTGACCAGATTCGTTGACAAAATGGTTGTGGGCATGTGATTGCGAAAACCCATGTTTTTTACTACAATAACCTGCAATCCGATTTCTTATCAGTTTAAAATAATTATTGACAGTAACCCTGCTAACGCCGCTTATTTCCGCTATCTGAGTCGCAGTAAGGTCATCACAAAACAACTCAAGTATTTCCCTGCATTTACGCTCCGGGAGATGAGCCCCTTTCAGTAGTTTATTCTTCATAAATAATTAGTTATACGAATAATTTCGCAGTTAAAAATCCCCTGAAATAACGACAGAGAAAATATAAAATACACAAGCGGAAAATCTACACGGTTAAACGTCATATACTAGATTAATTTAGTAACCTTCATATTGATGTTTTTAGAAACTCGTGGACAGTATAACTATTAATGTACAGGGAATGTTACAATTGCCGTTAGAAATAACAGCAAAACTTTATCAACGGCAATCAATTGAGATAAGCGTAGTTATCCCGGTATAAGATGGTCGTCTTAAACCCCTATTCTCTGATTACTTTTTTATAAACACTTCAATTGTCCCATAATTGGTATTTCTGGGGGCAGGAAAAGAGTCTATTTTTTGATAGTGAGTCAATAAAGAATCCCTCACTCTGAAAGGATAGAAGTTATTAAGTGTGGGGATATATTCAAATAAAACAAGATCATAATAGTTTTTGCCAATTCTGTTTTCAAACATTTCAGCCTGTTTGTTAAACATTCCTACACCTAAATGATACCATAAAGGATATTCGGGGCCTTTTTCAGGAGTGTAGGGTATTTCTGCCGCAAGAAAAGTCAGCTCCGACATATTTAATATCCTGATATTCTTGTTGTTTTTTACCTTATCCATTTTTAACAACCTTTCAATGCCTTTTTCCGTCGGCTCTGGCATTGTAATCTTCCTAAGTGTGTACAAATCTGTTGAAACCCACCTGGATTGAGAAATTCCGGATTCACTTTCGCTATCATCGTTGTTAATAACGGCATTATGCATATTCACCACATTCTCTCCTGTTGAAGAAAACTGCATTTCTCTTTTCCCTTCATCTAACTTCAATATTCGTTGCATATAATTCCAATACAAACTACTCCACCAAAACAGCACTCCCAGACTTAATACCAATGATTCTTTTAACAGGCTTTGGTTATTGAACAAATACTTACCGAGATATTGAAAAATAAAAACAAAACCAAAACTGTGAAAGAAAATATTACTATTATCAGGAGTATAACTTGTTACCTGAAATACCGATGCAAAGCATAAAACACTAAGGGTTACCAACGAGAAGATTATAAACTGTTTATCTTTTAAAAAAGTTTTCCAGTTACTTATTTGCAGGAAAATGAAAAAAATTACAACAAAAAAATAAAACTTCAACCACATTGAATCCCCCCAAAATGTATTTGCAATATCACTCAAAGATAATCTTGCATTATGCGGTGGTTGCCCGTGATTGAACCAATACGAAAAATTGAATTGCGAAAAATAAAGAACTGCTATTGCAGAAAACACTATGGTACTGGTAAAGTACAAAACAAGTCCGGACCATTTTTTCTCATGCCAGCTATTGTATAATAATAAAGCGCAGCAAATGGCAAAAATTAAACCTCCACCATCCTGTTTTGTAAAAAAAGAGAAAAAAGTAAACAATCCCCCAAGGATTGCCCACCAATATACAGGCCGACTGGTCTCACTCATGACCACTTTTAGCACAAATGCCAGCGCTACAAATGCATACACAATTACTGTATGGTTGTACCAGGGCCAGAAATTGATAAAAGAAAACGACAAACAGTATAACAATATACCCGCAAACCTTACTGAAGGCAATACATTTACACTCTTGCAAATTGACCGGAATGCAAGCCCTGAAACAATATTTAAAAAAGTTTGCGCTTTAACCAGTGAAATCATCTGGGCCCCGAAAATCTTGAAAAAGATAGCCGGTACTACCCAATACATCCCCCCCAGTGGAACACCAAAATCTCTGAAAGGTAATTGTCCCTCACTCATCCTGTAAGCGCCTTCCCACGATAAAAATATATTTACCCTAAACGGAAGTGAAATTAAAAGCGGAACAATTGCAAATGCCACAATAATGGCTATTTCAGAAAGGGACAAAACTTTTTTGAACGACATGCTGAATACAATTTTTTTCTATATCCTGAGCTTAAATCAGGCACTAACTTACATAAAAGATGCTGATATATATACCTATACCTTACCTTTATCGGCAGTATAATAACGCTAAGTAACGCACGTTATTTAAGTTCTCTATTGGAAATATGAATAATATTTTATTTTTTGCATATAAACGGAGGCAACCGAGGTGATATATTTAAAATTACTCAGACCTAAAGATTGGGCTAAAAACCTGTTTCTCTACATTCCATTATTTTTTTCCGGAGAAATATTTAATACCTCAAAACTGGTGATAGTATTTGAAGGGTTTCTGGTGTTTTGCTGTATTGCCAGTAGCATATATATAATAAATGACTACAGGGACATGGAAGATGACCGGAGGCACCCGGAGAAAAAAAACAGACCACTTGCCTCTGGGAAAGCTTCTCCCACCTTGTCATTAATTATTTGCAGCATTTTAATTGTACTGGGATTTAGTATTGGAATTACTCTTGGCAGCAGATTTACATGGCTGTTGGGAATTTATTTTATACTAAATATAGCCTATTCGCTTGGGCTGAAAAATATTGCCATTCTCGATATATTCATCATTGCAATAGGTTTTAATTTGCGGATACGATCAGGTGGCGCTATTGCCAATGTGGATGTTACCATCTGGATGAATATAATGGTATTTCTTCTTGCCTTGTTTATGGCAATTGGTAAAAGAAGAGATGATGTATTGCTGAAACTGTCATCTGGTGTAGATATGCGCAAAGCTGTAAAAGGATATACTCTCGATTTTTTGAATACACTGCTGGCATTGGTTTCTGCTGTGATGATAGTTGCCTATTTTATGTACACTGTATCAGACAGGGTAATTGAAAGACATAACACAGAGAGATTATATTTAACCGCGCTTTTTGTTATGGCCGGTTTAATGCGGTATCTTCAGATTATCTATGTTAAGTCAGATTCCGGGTCTCCAACAAAAATTCTTTATAAAGATCGCTTCATACAGGCATCCATCCTTCTTTGGATGATCAGTTTTTATTTTCTTATCTACATTAAAAGTTTTCCGTTTTTTTCATAAACCAGAAATTTTATGGCTACTGTTTTAATTCTTGGCGCTACATCCGATATAGGCATTGCTATAGCCCGAAAATTTGCTGAAGAAAAGCATACTGTTCAATTAGCCTGCCGATATCCATCTTCAATAGCTAATCTTGCAACAGATTTTCGGATCCGTTACCAGCTGGACTGCAAAGTATATGCTTTTGATGCGATGGATTTTAAATCTCATCTACAATTTTATAATGAACTTTCGCCCAAGCCCGATATTGCAATTTGTGTATTCGGCTATATGACAGAAAATGAAAAAGCCCTGAATAATTTTGAAGAAACTTTAAAAACGATAAATACAAATTATACAGGTGCCGTAAGTATACTAAATATTATAGCGCAGGATTTCGCTGAAAGAAAAAGTGGTGCAATTGCCGGTATCAGTTCCGTTGCAGGAGAAAGAGGAAGACAAAGCAATTATATTTACGGAAGTTCCAAAGCTGGTTTTACAGCCTATCTGTCCGGATTGCGGAACAAGCTTTATAAAAATAATGTTCATGTTTTAACTGTTTTGCCGGGTTTTGTTTTTACTAAAATGACAGAGCACCTTGAATTACCTAAACTGTTGACGGCACAACCTCCTGAAGTTGCTGCTGCTGTATATGAGGGAATCAGGAAGAAAAAAAATGTGATTTATGTAAAATGGTTCTGGCGATGGATTATGTATATTATCAAAGCCATTCCGGAAAGTATTTTTAAAAGAAAAAACTTGTGAAAAAAAAAGGAATAGCATTTTTCGATTTTGACGGCACTATTACATTTAAAGATACCCTTCTTGAAATAATTAAATTCCATAGAGGAGCCGGCAGGCTTTATGCCGGCTTATTAAAAATATCTCCCTGGTTGTTGGCAATGAAATTAAAAATAGTTTCCAACCAGGCGGCAAAAGAACAATTACTAACACATTTCTTCAAAGATTTATCTTTCGAAGATTTTCAAAAAGTCTGCGATTCATTTGCGAAAATACATTTGCCCCAATTGATCCGCCCGACAGCATTAGAAAAAATCAGGCAATTACAAAAACAGGATATACCGGTAGTAATAGTGTCGGCCTCTGCAGAAAACTGGCTGAAAAGCTGGTGTAACGATTATGGACTTATATGTATAGCTACCCAACTGGAAAAAAAAGATAACATTCTGACAGGAAAAATTGCAGGGAAAAATTGTTACGGAGAAGAAAAAGTAAATAGAATTAAGGAAAAGTTCAATCTTGACGATTACGAAAATATATATTGCTTTGGAGATACAAAGGGTGACAAGCCAATGTTATCGCTTGCCACCCTGGGGTTTTATAAGCCCTTTCGTAACTGATTAGAGCTTCACGATCCGGTGTGCTATTCTATACTGGTAGTCTATTATAATTTCCAGGAAGTACACGCCTTTATTCAATCCTGATAAATCTATCTGCTGATTGAAATAGGTACCATCTTTGATTATCTCCTTGTGCAATACACGTTTCCCATTTACGTCATACAGATCCAGCATTGTTCTTCCTTTTTGTTTAATATCCTTCAACTGAATATTCACTACTGAGCGGGTTGGATTAGGATAAATGTTTGCGGATGTAGATAAATCCAGTCGTCCACCCGCATTATTTACAACAACTTTAATAGTAGTTTCACCCTGACCTCCATTAGTGTCAGTTACCTTTAGTTTAAATTCATATTCACCTTCCTTCAAACCTGTTACTTTGGTAGTTGCCGATGATGAATTTTCAAAAATTGCTTCTGAAGGACCTGATACAATACTCCATTCATAGCTGTTAATATAACCTGATTCTGAGAATGAGGCGCTTCCATCTAATGTAAGATCTGTTTGTGGCAGGGTTACAGTTGTATCACCCTGAATACTTACATGGGGTGGCTGGGGTGCAATATTTTCAGCGAGTACTTTCACTGCGATATCTGCGGAGTCTCTTGATCCATGCGTATCAGTTACAAACAATCTGAAAACATACATTCCCGGTTCAATAGAAAGAATACTTGGATTGGCAGTTGTCGCATTCAATATATTCACTGGTGTGGTACCACCTAAAAGCACCCATTCATAGCTTGCAATACTTCCTTCCTGAGCATACGACTTACTGCCGTCAAGTTGCAATGCTGTTACGGGTAGTTGAACAGTAAAGTCAACCCCCGCATTTGCTACAGGAGGTTTTACTGGTGCAGGATTAACCGTGATAGTCACAATAGCTGTTGATGATTTACCATTATCATCGGTAACTTTTACCTGGAACTGGTATACTCCTGCAACAAGCCCTTCTACCGATGTTACAGCAGCACCGCTATTTTTAATAACACCTGAAGATGGTCCGGATATCTTAGTCCACAGGTACGATTTTATTTGCCCGGCCGGAGCTATTGATTTAGTAGCGTCAAGCTGAACTATGTTATCGGGTAAAGTAATAGTCTGAGCTGTGCCCGCATCAGCTACGGGTGGTGCCGGAGCAGCTTTTACTGTAATACTTACTGAGGCTGTTGTTGTTTTGCCCAGGTTATCAGTTACTTTCAATTGTATCTGATAGTTACCTTCAGTCAGTCCATGTATAACAGTAACCTTTGCTGCATTATCCGAAATAGTTGCACCCTGTGGACCGGAAACTATATTCCATTCATACGATACAATAGAACCTGCAGGCGCTGTTGATTTACTGCCATCCAATGTAGCTGAATCAGTCGGTAATACTACTGTTTGAGCATTACCTGCGTCAGCAACAGGTGGTGGCGGACTCGCTTTTACAATTATGGTTACCGACGCTGTTGAAGTAGCACCATTACTATCAGTAACTTTAAGTTCATAAATATATATTCCTTCCAATAATCCGCTTACCTGGGTTGTTGCTTTTGCGGCATCCTGAATACTATCTCCTGAAGGTCCCGAAATTTTTGTCCAGGCATAAGATACAATAGTTCCCGATGATGCAGTTGATTTTGATCCATCCAAAACAACATTATTCACCGGAAGTACAATAGTTTGTGCATTACCTGCATTGGCTACAGGAGGAAGCGGTGCGGGATTAACAGTGATAGTAATAAGATCCGTTGCCGACATTCCATTATTATCTGTAACCTTCAGTTGGAATTTATATACACCCTGCAACAATCCGGTAACTGTAGTAGATGCAGATGAAGGATTTGAAATTGATCCGGCTCCCGGCCCTGATACTTTTGTCCATGCATATGAACTTATAGTACCAGAGGGCGCTGCAGATAAAGTTCCATCCAGGGTTGCACTATCTTTCGGCAGGGTGATAGTCTTATCACCACCTGCATCAGCCACTGGTGGTAACAGGGCAGCCTTAACAGTAATACTAACCGTATCTTTCGAAATCGCTCCGTTATTATCTGTTATCTTCAACTCAAACATGTACAGTCCTTCTTCAAGTCCGGTTATAGTTGTTGTAGCAGCCGAAGAGTTGGTAACAGTACCCGGAACTGGTCCCGAAACTTTAGTCCATTCAAATGATACTATCGTTCCTGATGGAGCAAATGAAGCGGCACCATCGAGTGTTGCTGTGTTGACAGGTAACGTTATAACTATATCGTTTCCGGCATTAGCAACAGGTGGCAGTAAAGCAGGTTTCACTATAACTGTAACAGTTGCTGTGGCTGACAACCCGTTGTTGTCTTTAACCTCAAGTTGAAACTTGTATACACCTTCAATCAAATTGATGGCAGTCGCCTTTGCAATGGTACTGTCTGATATATTACCTGCAGATGGCCCAGATACTTTAAGCCAGGAATAAGAAATAATATTGCCTGTTGATGAAGAACCATCAAGTGATACACTATTTTGAGGCAGGGTAATAGTCTGATCTGATCCCACTATTGCTACCGGAGGTACAGGCGCAGCTTTCACAGTAATGGTTACTGTGGCTGTTGCTGTTTTTCCTTTATTGTCTGTTACTTTCAGTTCGAAAGTATATACACCCTCTGTGAGATTATTAACAGTTGTAGTACCTGCTGAAATATCCATAATAGTTGAACCCGAAGGACCGGATATTTTTGACCACTCATAAGAAACAATACTACCGGAAGATGCGGTTGATTTTGTTCCATCAAGTATGACACTATTGTCAGGAAGCTGAATAGTTTGAGCACTTCCGGCATTGGCTACAGGCGGCAACGGTGCAGGATTAACTGTAATAGTCACGGTAGCCGTTGAAGTAAGTCCGTTGTTATCTGTTACTTTCAATTCAAACTGATAAACTCCTTCTGCCGCACCGGTAAAATTAGTAACAGCAGCATCAGGACTCGAAATAGTTCCGGTGGCAGGACCGGATATTTTGGTCCATCCATAGCTTACAATCGAACCAGAAGGCGCTGTGGATTTACTTCCGTCCAATGTGAATGTGTCATTGGGCAGTTCAATTGTTTGTGCACTTCCCGCATTGGCTACAGGAGGAAGCGGTGCGGGCAATACAGTAACCGTTACTGTTGCTGTTGAAGTCGCATTGTTATTGTCTGTTATTTTTAACTGGAACTTATATACACCCTCTGTCAGGTTATTTACATTTGAAGTAGCATTTCCAGGGGTAGCAATATCTCCACCTGCCGGACCAGAAATTTTCGTCCAAAGATAAGAATCAATGCTGCCTGCCGGTGCATTAGATGCAGTACCATCAAGAACAATACTGTTCTGCGGCAAAGTTATGGATGTATCTTTCCCTGCGTTTGCTACTGGCGGCAGCGGTGCAGCGTTCACAGTAATTGTTACAGTTGCAGAAGATGATAATCCGTTGTTATCAACTACGGTCAATTCAAATACATATACCCCTTCTGTCAATCCCGATACATCTGTTTTTGCATTATTGTTATTAGCAATTGTACCAGTGGCGGGTCCGGATTTTTTAATCCATGTATAAGAAGTAATTGTACCCGATGGAGCTACTGAACCAGTTCCATCCAGTGATATTAAATTTTGAGGAAGCGATATTGTCTGGTCTGTACCTGCATTAGCCACAGGGGGTAACGGAGCCGGGTTAACAGTAATAGTCACAGAACCCGTAGCTGTTGCAGCATTGTTATCAGTTACTTTCAATTCAAAAACATACACACCTTCTGAAAGATTGTTTACTGAAGTTATGCCATTGGCATCATCTACAATAACACCCTCTGCAGGTCCGGAAACTTTTATCCACTTATAAGACACAATACTACCGGAAGGAGCTATAGATGCAGTTCCGTCTAATGTTACTGTGTTTTGAGGCAATGTAATAGTTTGATTTGAACCGGCATTGGCTACAGGTGGCAATGAAGCTGGTTTCACTGTTATGATAACGATATCGGATGCTGTTCCGGACTTGTCATCCGTCACTTGAAGTTGAAATTCATACACACCTTCTACAAGACCATTAACTGCTGTAATAGAAGCCGAAGAATTATCAATAGTCCCCGATGAAGGCCCCGAAACTTTAGTCCATTGATAACTTACAATAGTACCTGATAGTGCGTTGGAAGCGCTACCATCGAGTGTTACAGTATTAACCGGAAGTGTAATAGTTTGATCAGCTCCGGCATTTGCCACCGGTGGTAAAACTTCAGGATTCACAGTAATTACTACAACAGCTGAGGCAGTTTTCCCATTATTATCCGTTACCGTCAATTCAAAATTATAAGTTCCTTCCACCAGGCCACTTACAGCAGTAATTGCTGATGCTGCATCAGAAATATTACCATCTGATGGACCTGAACTTTTTTTCCATAAGTAACTAACAATAGATCCTGAAGGAGCTGAAGATGCGCTGCCATCAAGAGTAATACTATTTTGCGGAAGGGTTATAGTAATATTTCCCCCGGCATCAGCTACCGGTGGTAAAGGTGCAGGTTTCACAGTAATCGAAACAACACTTGTGGAGGATGCACCATTATTGTCAGTTACTTTTAACTCAAACTGATATACTCCTTCTTCAAGACCATTCACATTAGTTGTTGCAGCCGATGCATTCACTATTGAACCTGCAGAAGGACCTGATATCTTTGTCCATTGGTAAGATGTAATGGTTCCTGAAGGTGCAGTAGATGCTGTTCCATCCAATACGGTGGAATTGACGGGGAGTGTAATGATTTTATTTGTTCCGGCATTAGCGACAGGAGGTAAAGGAGCAGCTTTAACTGTTATAGAAACAGTTGCAAAAGCAGTATTGCCATTACTGTCAGTAACCTTAAGTTGAAATACATAATTTCCTTCAACCAGGTTAGTAGCATTAGTACTTACTGAATTGGGATCAGCTATAACTCCTTCAGATGGTCCTGAAATTTTTGTCCATTCATAATCAGTGATTGTACCTTCAGATGCTTTAGATGCGCTTCCATCTAATGCAATAGTATTGATGGGTAACTGAATAGTTTTGTCAGCACCGGCATCTGCAATTGGAGGAAGAGGTGCAGGCTTTACTATAATAGTAACAATATCCGATGACGTAGAGCCAAGATTATCTTTAACCGTCAGTTGAAACTCATAAGTACCTTCGGCAAGATTAGAGACAGCTGTAACAGCACTGCTATTATTAGTTATATTTCCATTGGAAGGCCCTGATACCTTTACCCAGGTATATTGTGTAATAGTTCCGGCAGGTGCAGTAGATTTAGACCCATCCAGTGAAGCTGTATTTACCGGCAGACGAATGGTTTGATCATCACCGGCAACGGCAACAGGTGGAAGTGGGGCAGCATTCACTGTTACAGATACAGAAGCTGTGGAACTAGCACTATTATTATCTGTAATCTTCAACTGAAAGACATATACACCCTGTGTCAAACCTGTAACAGTAGATATTGCAGAACCTGCACTGGTTATAACACCTGAAGCAGGTCCTGAAATTTTAGTCCATTGATAACTTGTAATTGATCCCGAGGGTGCAGTTGAAGCACTTCCATTGAGTGTTACACTATTAGTAGGCAGTGTTATAGTTTGTGAGCTTCCGGCATTAGCTACAGGTGGTAAAGGAGCAGGTTTAACTGTTATACTCACTACAGCAGTTCCTGTTTTACCATTGTTATCCGTAACTTTCAATTGAAATTGGTAAGTGCCTTCTGTAAGATTGCTCACAGTTGTAACAGAAGCGGATGGAGAACCTATTGTTCCCGAAGATGGTCCGGATATTTTTGTCCATAAATAATTGGTAATTGTACCCGAAGGTGCAGTAGAGGCTGTACCATTCAACGTAATACTGTTAGTCGGTAATGTTATAGTTTGTGATGATCCGGCATTTGCTATTGGGGGCGAAGGTGAGGCTGTTCCCCTTTTATATTTTAGCATCCATTCATATACATTCAACCCATCTTCTCTATAATTCGGGTCATAGGTTTGAGTCCATGCATCATGCCCTACTTTAGGGAAAACGGTAAGTTTGGCTGGAGGAGTGGGATTGTATTCATTTATAAATTGTGCTAAAGCAACAGATTTGAAAGTATAAGCCAGGTTGTCAACAGAATTTGTAGTGATCCAGGTTGGCAGGTTGGCTGTAGCAACATTTTTTGCATATCCATGAGGATCAGGAGTACCAGCGTTTTTAACAGTGTCTATCCCGGGACAAACTAATAACAATGCTGCAAGTTTTTTTGCATAATCCACTGTGGCAGCAGCATAATTCCAGCTCATGTACCCTCCAAGACTTAATCCTGTAAGATAAATTCTCTGTTCATCTACTCTATAATGTGACAGTACATAACTTAGAAAAGGAGCTATTGTTACAATAGGATAGTCACCGTACTTACATTGCGGACTCATTACCAGAAATGAAAATTCTTCCCCATCCACTGTAAATTTAGAAGGAAATTTTCCCTGGGAAATTAATTTAGGAATACCGTTGGCAGCAACCCTGGAAATTTGTGTTGTACCATTCCCCACTTCTCCGGCTCCATGCATAAAAATTATTAATGGAAATTTCTTTGTTGGCTCAGAATCATAATTTACCGGTAGTGATTCATAAAAGCCACCTATGTTAGTGCCTATATTAGCAACAACAGCTTTTTGAGTCTGCACCTGTGCAAAAGAAATGCAGCTTAGGAGTAAACTTCCGATAAACAATAGGAAATACTTAAATCTACAAGCAAGACGGATTAAGTCTGTTCTGTTCATAGTTTTTCGGGGATTGGATTAAATATTTCGATCACCGTCATTAAATCCGGGATATACGGATGTAAACGCAGGTTGAAAAATTTTGTTATTGCCTTATTTCAAATAAACCGTGAATCGAAATTCAAACCTGATGCCAAAGCGGGCAGGAGAGATTAACATTTGTTATAAACAAAAATGCAGTTGAAGAAAGCATATCATAAGATAACTATTCGATAAAAAAATTATAGCGAGATAGAATGAAGCAGCAATATTAATTTAAGAAAACAAATACAGAAATTAAGAAAGAAATTGAACGTTGATGGTAAAAAAACACCTTATCCCCTTCTTCACTAATCAAATTATAAAGTCACAAAAACCGGCTGGTAAATAACACATTTTATTTTTTTTGTTGCAAAAAAAGATGAACACCTTTTTTATTGCCGGTGAGGATATCAGGTAATCCATCACCATTGACGTCCTGAACAACAACATGAAGGCCAACTCCGGAATTGTTATCAATCTCATGAGGCACCCATGAAGGATTATTGCCTGGACGAAATTCAAACCAATACAATACTGCAGGTTCAAAGGCACCCGGATCTTTTCCATTGTGTGCAAAAAAACGTTTACCTGTAATGATATCCGGGTTGCCATCTTCATTAATGTCAGTTACCAAAAGTCCATGGGTCTGTGAAAATTTTTTATAAATTTCATGATGTACCCAGGTAATTTTACCTTCATTATCTCTTTTTTGTTCGTGCCACCAGATACCATAGTTATGTGCTGAGGCACTGATAATATCATTCAAACCATCCCCATTTAAATCGAGCACATACATTTCCGAACAGTCCTCACTAATATCAGAAGAATGAAAAATCCAGTTGGGTTGCATACGATTAACAGGTGCTTCAAACCAGCCTTGTTTGATTACAATATCTTTTCTTCCATCTCCATTAATGTCACCAAAGCCTATGCCATGAGTATATCTATGTGTGGCAAGATTTTCATCAGCACTCACAATAATTTTTTGCCAGGTAATATCTCCTTTCTTTACAGGCGACTTTAACCATATTACCTGTTTTTCAACCGCATCATTCCCTATTATATCCAAACGCCCATCACCATCTATATCCACCATCATTGGAGATTCATTTCCAAGCGATGCATTGATTTGGTGCATTTTCCAATGCCCGGGACTATTCTGAGGATTTTCAAACCAAACTACAGGTTGACCCGGGTGATCCACACGTATATAATCTATCCAGCCATCCTGATTTACATCCATGGCGAAATTCAAAAAAGAATTGCCATAAGTCTTTATGTCAAATGTATCGTTGCCACTAATTTCATGTCTTTTCCAGGATGGCGCTTCAAACCAAAATGCACCGGCTATTACATCTGTCTTACCATCATTATTCACATCACCTGCGGCAGCTCCTTCACTAATATATTGTGCGGTAATATTGTGTTTTACAAATATGGGGATATGGACTCCCTGCTCTTGTAATTGCGCATTACAAGCCAAAACTATTAGAAGCATTTGCAAAAACAACAATCGTTTTATCATAAAATTTTGTTTTGAGTATTTACCTGATCGAATAATTGCTATTGAATGATACCAGCTGCTTTCATCCATTTCAAACATAAGTTCATCCACTCATCTATAGGGATATGCAATACAAATCCATGATCACCTTTCGGATAAATATGCATCTCTGCAGATACTTTATGATGTCTTAATGCTTCATAGAAAGAAATACTATTATCCACATCTACCACTTTGTCATCTCCGGCATGTATAAGAAATGCAGGTGGTGTATCATCAGTCACCTGAAGTTCATTTGAAAATAATTTTATTTTTTCATATCCCGGATTTTCACCTAAAAGATTTTTTCTGGATCCTGCATGACCAAGACTATCAGTCATACTGATCACAGGATATACCAAAATCATAAAATCAGGCCGCAGGTTGTCTCCCTGAGTATTATCAGCTACGGACATACGATAATGTGTGCCGGCAGTTGCAGCCAAATGCCCCCCTGCAGAAAATCCCATAATTCCAATTTTACCGGGATTAATATTCCATTCTTTAGCATGACGTCGCACAAGTCTGATTGCCTGTTGTGCATCCTGCAAGGGTCCGGTACTTTTATCCTTCATTATTTTTTTATCAGGCAGGCGGTATTTAAGTACAAATGCTGCAATCCCTTTATCAGCAAAATAACGGGCGATTGCATATCCTTCTTTTTCGATAACCAGCACACCATAGCCACCACCCGGACAAATAATCACTGCTGCGCCGGTGGCTTTTTCCTTAGGTGGAAGGTATATACTTATAGAGGGAGTGAACACCTTAAATGCCAATCCTCTTGCGGAATCAAAATATTCTTCGCTGGAAGCCTGAACAGCCCCGGGAATAGTTTTTGCATACAATGGCATTACCCGTTGTGAAAAAGTTAAAACCGAAATATGGCATAGCGCAATAATAAAAAACAATCTCATGAAAATAGTTATATAGTTTCTGCCTCAAGTTAATGTAAATTATGGTTTAACTAACCTGTACCTACCTGCTCAAATAAAATAGATTGTCCCTCATTTCTTACATCTTTAATGCAGCGAATGTGGGTAACTTATTATCTACTTTTTTAACAGAATGTATAATAATTTGATCGGGTTAATACGTTAATATTGACATCATGGGAGAAGCCGTACATACCAACTATTTTACGAAGCATATCGTTTTAAATACTATAGGTCTTCTTACTATTCTTCCATTAGCTCCGCTTATCAATCGCTTCATTCCCCCTATAATTATTGGTTATTGGAATATAGATCTTTTGGTATCCATTATTATCGCATTCCTTGTGGTAAGATTATTGTTATGGCTTTTTCGCCCACTAGTTATCCCTGCATTTATTCTTGTTGCAGCGGTTATTGTTTACAATACCTTTTCCGATGGCTATAACCTTCGTAATATGCTGATGGATTATAAAAACCTTGTGGAAAAAAGCTGGGACGTGAGAGATAATAAAGAAAAAAACCTTTACCTCATAAAGCCTGATTTGTTTGACACCGGTGTAGAAAAAGCAGTAAAAGGATTGAAATCAAAAATTAATCCTAAAGATTCCATCGTTAGAAATTTTTCTGTAAAACATTCCATTCAATATTTTGACGATTACCATTCCAAATATGGACCCACAGTACGTTATTTATCTTTATTCAAATTTATCAACAACAACTTTAAATATGTAGATGACCCGAATCGGGATGAATATTTTGCCAGCCCCAGGGAAACAATCCAGGACGGGTTAGGCGGAGATTGCGATGACCACACAATACTGATGATATCCTGTATGAAGGCAATTGGCGCCAAATGCAGGATGGTCTTAACAATTAACCATGTTTACCCTGAATTGTATTGCGGTGATAAAAAATCTTTCACCCTTTTCCAGGAAGCGATTACTCATCTTTTTTCTACTGAAAATTTTACCGGTTTATATTACAGAGAAGAAAACGGAGGTTATTGGATTAATCTTGACTATACCGCACGGCACCCGGGAGGCCCTTATGTAGATAATAAAGCCTACGCAGTGGTAGAATTTTAAGCAGCAGTATTATTTTTCCAGCAGATGATCTTTCTTTTCTATTTTCCGGATGGCCTTATCAGCCCTGGTATATGCTTCTTTTACTTTATAGTTATACCACTTCTCCTTTAATATTTTCCTCATTGCATTATCAAAATTTCGGGTAAACACAAGGTTGCTGAATCCTACCACCCGGTCACGTGCTGATGAAAGCGCTCTCACACTCACTGAATACCCCCCCGTGAGGTATTGAATATAATGCCAGTACCCCGAAGGCATAAATAAAGTTTCCCCAAATTTTATAGTACATTCCCAACCATTTGCATATTGCAAAGCAGGAAATTTTTCAAAATCAAGGTTTCTCATATCTCCTATACCATGGAAATTATAGGGAAGTTTATATAATAGATTTGAACTATTATTAGGGAACAGGGTAACTTTTTTCTCACCATGAAACTGGGTAAGAAAAACATGAGACATATCTATATCAAAATGGTTCCTTGTACTTGAACCTCCTCCTCCAAAAAACATAAGGGGTAGCCAGGTAAGAATATTATCTGCTATTTTGTTGAATATTAATTGTTTTCTAATCTCCGGTTTTTCGATCAATAAATTAAATAGAAAGAGCCTGGATTCTGTAGGCTGGCTCTGTATAAGATCGAGATATTCACCAAACTTCATTTTCGCAATGGGGGCACTTTTAACCATATCCGGGTGGGCATTCTCACTACCATGAACGGGAACTACAAGGTCGCCGGCTACCTCTTTAAAATAATCATAATTCCAAATATCCAGCGCAGGGCTGCCTTTGACAAAATCCTTTAAAATAACCGGAGTCTTGGTTTTGATAAATTGTTCAGTGAACTCCTGTTTGGTTAATCCTTCAACTTTTAGGACGGGTTGCAGTTTCATACTTAAATATCAAGTTTAGAATATTAAAGGCAAACAATGATAAAGATTATTTTTGAAACAAAACCGGCAAAGCCTGTAGAATTTATGAATACCCGTCTGTCATCCATATTGTTGCTTTGTAAATTAGGTAAACTGCAAAAAAAATCCAAGCAATGAATCAATATTTTGCGAAGAAAAAAACTAAAAAATTCTAATAATACAGCTCCCATCTTTCGAATTTGTCTCGTTTTCGTTTTGCAATTTCCTCTCAAAGATTAACTTTGAAACGAAATTCACTTTAATATGCCCCTGGAGCAAACTTTGCACGAACATGATATTGACAGTCTGGTGACTACTTCTCAACCATTTCAGCTCATAGTGTGGAATGATGAAGTAAACACTTTTGAATGGGTTATTGAAACCCTGGAAGAAGTTTGCGGTCATACACACGAGCAGGCTGAGCAATGTGCTTATATTATTCATTTCAAAGGTAAATATGCAGTAAAACAGGGCGAATATGAGGAACTCAAGCCCAAGTGTGATGCTATTACCGAAAGAGGTATAGGAGCCACTATTGAAGCAATGGCTGAATAACTATGTTTAAGTAGTTCTATTCCCGCTTTATCTTTACTTCATGAATTTAGTTACTGCAGCAGAGGAAGAAACCGTTTATCCCACAGATAAGGCATTATTTGCAGAAGTCATTATTCCCCTTTTATTGCCTAAAAACTATACCTGGCAGATCCCACCTCACTTTATTAATAAAGTAAAAGAAGGGTGCCGCGTTGAGGTTACAATAAAGAACAAAAAATATGCAGGCATACTCAAAAAATTTCTTTTTAATAAACCCCAGGCTTTTGAACCCAAATATATCCTGAATGTTCTGGACGAAGAACCTGTTGTATTTCCGGCTCAACTCCGTCTTTGGGAGTGGATTGCTTCATACTATATGTGCAGCGAGGGAGAGGTAATGACTGCTGCACTTCCATCCTATTTTAAACTAAGCAGCGAAACTATACTGATAGTAAATGAAGAATATGGTGATAACTTTTCCTTTCTTGATAATGATGAATACCTGGTAGCTGAAGCATTGCATATAAAGAAGCAATTAAAGCTGACGGAGGTTCAGCAGATCCTTGATGCATCTCATGTATACCCTGTCATCAAACGCTTAATTGATAAAAGGGTCTGTTATGTGTGGGAATCTTTAAAAGAAACGTATAAACCCAAGTATGAAACATTTATAATTCTTAATTCTCTGTATTCAGATGAAAACAAATTGTCGGAACTGGTGAACAACTGGAGCAAAGCCCCTAAGCAGCTTGAAATGCTGCTCAGTTACCTGCATTTACAAAAAACAAAAGGGGAAGTAAGCAGAAGCGCCCTGCTCGAAAAATCAGGCGCCACCGAAGCACAATTAAAAGGATTGATTGAAAAAAATATTTTAATCTCAGAAAAACGTGCTATTGACAGACTTCCCTCTTTACCTAAAAACGTCAATATTGATTTTAACTTGTCGGCAACTCAGCAACAGGCACTTGAAAAAATAAAAACATTATTCACCGAAAAAAGGGTCTGCCTATTGCATGGTATTACATCAAGCGGGAAAACCCTGTTGTATATAAAACTTATAGAGGAATATTTAAAAAAAGGAAAACAGGTATTGTACCTGCTACCCGAAATTGCACTCACTTCGCAGATCATACGGCGGCTGCAAAAACATTTTGGCGGACATATTGGTATATATCACAGCAAGTTCAATCAAAATGAAAGGATAGAGATATGGAATAAAATTAAGTCGGGTGAACTAAGAATTGTACTTGGAGCAAGGTCTGCACTTTTTCTTCCTTTTGAAAACCTGGGACTAATTATTACCGATGAAGAACATGACAGTTCCTACAAACAATATGACCCAGCACCAAGATATCATGCCCGCGACAGCGCGATATACTATGCTGAGTTGCTTGATGCAAAGATTTTATTAGGCAGCGCATCACCTTCTGTAGAAAGTTATTTCAATGCCATTCAAGGAAAATATGGATTAGTAACCCTCAGCGAAAGATTTGGTGAAGCAAAGTTACCCAATATAGAAATTGTTGATGTCAAGAAAATTATTCAGAAAGATAAATCGAAGGTTATGCTTTCACCCCAATTGAAAGCAGCTATTGAAACATCACTCGGTGCTGAAAGACAAAGCATACTCTTTCAAAACAGGAGAGGTTATTTTCCTTACCAGATATGTGCTACCTGTGGTTGGATACCTCAGTGCAAAAATTGTGATGTCAGCCTTACCTTTCATAAACTTACCAACAAACTTGTATGTCATTATTGCGGAACCGTATATAGTGTTGTCAATACCTGTGGAGCCTGTGGCAATCATCAGTTTATTCAAAAAAGCTTTGGTACGGAAAAAATTGAAGAATATCTCGAAGAAGTTTTTCCTAAAGCAAGAGTTGCAAGAATGGATATTGATGCAGTAAAGGGAAAACACGCTCACGACAACCTGATACAACAGTTTGAGCAAAGAAGAATTGATATTCTTGTGGGTACTCAGATGGTAGTAAAAGGTCTGGACTTTGAGCATGTTAACCTAGTAGGTATAATTGATGCCGACAGCCTGCTACATTTTGTTGACTTTCGTGTGAATGAACGGGCATTTCAACTCATGGAACAGGTAAGCGGACGTGCAGGCAGAAAATCTGAAGAAGGGAAGGTACTCATCCAGGTGTCGGATACCAAACACCCGGTATTGCATTTTGTGCAACAACACAATTACAAAGCTTTTTTTGATTATGAGATTCAGGGCAGGGAGAAATTTTTCTACCCGCCATTCTCCAGACTGATACTTTTAAGTTTTCGTCATAAAAGTAAAGAGGTAGCGACTAATGCAGCTTTACAATTTACTACTCAATTGCAAAGCAGTTTGGGTAAATATATAATAGGACCTACAGAGCCTGTAATCAACAGGATCAGGAATCAGTACCGAATGGAATTGCTATTAAAACTACCAAAAGATTCAGTATTCATACAACGCTCCAAATCTATTATAAGAGAACAAATCGCCGTATTGCAACAACATAAAGCTTTCCGTTCGGTAGTAATCGTTATTGATGTTGATCCTGCTTAACATTGTAATGTAGCTATCAGGGATATGACGACAAACAATAAACACGAAACCATAAACCTGAAACCCGTGAAGTAATAAAGCATATCTTCAAACATTTAAAAATTCCAACTTCTCACTCAATATTTTTTCAACTGTCCAATTATTATACTGTCTTTAGTTTCTGGTTTTAACTGATGCTGATACCTATACAAGGCGCCTTCCCAATCTCCATACATAACATTAGGAAGTACAATATATTTTGAACCAAACATGGCTGCATTGTTGCTGGTTTGATGATCCCTATCGGCTTGTTCTTTCTTATCAAACACTGAGTTGAAATCACTCAGGTTATCGCCAAACAACATGACAATTTCAAAATTAGCAGCCACTATATCTCTTCGTGGTCCTTTGCCAGACCCCGCCGTTTTTAATATAAGATGATCATTGGTTGCATCCGGGAAACTCCATCGTTGCAATTCTTTCAGAGTTTGTGGTCTTTCTGATTCAAGCCGGTTGGTAATATAAAATACCTCCACTCCCCTGCTTTTTGCATATTGAAAAAAGCTGAGTGCCCCAGGCACAGTATCACATTCAACTCTCTTTGTCCAAACTATCCATGAAGAGTCGGAATATTCTTCATTCTTTAATGAACTATGTACCTGGTAAGGGCTGTTATCCAAAATCGTTTCATCTATATCCGTAACAACGGCAATGGGTTTGCTGTGTGACTCTTTCAACATCATATCCAACTGTAGCCTGGCGGTATTGTATGCCTGAAAGCAAAGCGCCTTATACTCTGCAGCTTTTTGTTGCCATACAGCTCCCCACAAAGGACCCTGGGTGATCAGCGGGGAAGAAGATGAAGGATTTACAGCAACCTTTTGAACCCTGCATGAAAACAGGATTATACAAAAATAAATACTACACTATACTTTAAACGCATATTGATAACTGTTGAAAAAATTAATGGCATTTGTTATTTCTTCTCCATTATCCATCTATTGAGCATATTATCAGGAGCTTCAATAACAATTTTATAAAAGGATGAAGGATTATCTCTCACATCAATATCTGCTTCCTGATTTGCAAGCGGTACAGTTGCCACCAGTTTATATTCATCCGTGCCACCTTCTTTAAAATGATTGGTGGTTGCCAGCCATATTT
>JBDHYJ010000030.1:0-48879 GCA_039811345.1 Chitinophagaceae bacterium | reverse complement strand
TAATATCAGGAGAAAGTTCAGCCGCTTTTTTAATTACATCCCGGCCATTTTTACATTCAGCAAGTATTTTTATATTTTTCTGAGAACTCAGGAAAATACTCCAGGCATTTCTTACAACGGGGTGATCGTCAGCAATAATAATCTTAATCATCTTCTTATAGGGTTTGCGCGAATTACGAAGTAAATCTCGTAAAATTACGTGGTATAAACCCCATAAAATGCTGAAAACACAAAATTACAGAAGATTTATTGACTTAAGATAATTGACTTAAGACAATGCAATATCAAGCACCTGTTGCATAGTTTTTACGTAATAAAATTTTATTCCTTTTATAAAGTCGGAATTAATCTCCTGAACATCTTTTTCATTTTGCCAGCATAAAATTACTTCCTTCATACCAGCTCGTTTTGCGGCAAGTATTTTTTCCTTTATTCCCCCTACTGGTAAAACCTGGCCTCTAAGTGTTATTTCACCTGTCATTGCCAGATAGGGCTTAACTTTCTTACCTGTAAGTGCAGAAGCAATTGAAGTCATCATGGTTATACCTGCGCTGGGACCATCTTTGGGAACAGCCCCCTCAGGTACGTGCACATGAATATTTTCATTTTTAAAAAGCTCACTGTCTATACCATATTTCTTTGCATTTGACTGAAGATAGGTTAAAGCTGTAACAGCACTTTCTTTCATTACATTACCAAGATTTCCGGTAAGTTTTAATTCACCCTTCCCATCACTACCTGATGTTTCTATAAATAGAATATCTCCGCCAACATAAGTCCAGGCCAAGCCTACTGCCACTCCGGGCATATTTGCTGTTTTATATATTTCGTTGCTATATCTTGCCCTCCCCAAAATTTTCTCCACATCTTTCAGAGTCACCTGTGGCTTCAACTTTCCCTTAATTGCATATTCTTTTGCAAGTGCCCTCATTAAGGATGCCAGTTGACGATCCAGTTCACGTACACCGCTTTCCCTCGTGTAATCCTCTATTACCTTTTCCAAAACTGCATCTCCCATTTTCAAATTGACATCTTTCAGTCCATGAAGTTCTTTTTGCTTAGGTAAAAGATGGCGTTTAGCAATTTGGATCTTTTCTTCAACAGCATAACCATTCAAATCAATAATTTCCAGCCTGTCTCTTAAAGCAGGTTGAATATGCTGTAAGTCATTGGCTGTAGCAATAAAGAGTACTTTACTCAAATCATATTCGAGTTCGAGATAATTATCATAAAAAGCATGGTTTTGTTCGGGGTCGAGTACTTCCAGCAGTGCTGAGGAAGGATCGCCGTGAAAATCCTTACCTACTTTATCAATTTCGTCAAGAATAATCACAGGGTTACCAGACTTTGCTTTCCGAATGGATTGAATTATTCGACCCGGCATAGCACCTATATATGTTTTACGATGTCCTCTTATTTCACTTTCATCATGCATGCCTCCAAGGCTTAACCGAACATATTTTCTGCCGAGTGCGGAAGCAATACTACGTCCTAAAGAAGTTTTACCAATTCCCGGAGGACCTACAAAACACAAGATGGGACTTTTCATATCTCCTTTAAGTTTCAATACAGCAAGGTATTCAAGTAGCCTTTCTTTAATCTTATTCATTCCATAGTGATCATGATCAAGAACTTTTTTTGCTTTATTAAGATCATAAGAATCCTGTGTTCCTTCATTCCATGGAAGTTCAAGCATTAAATCAAGGTGATTATAAACAACAGAGTAATCAGGTGTTGAAACATGCATACGCTCAAGTTTTTCTATTCCCTTCTTAAATAATTCTCTTGCTGAATCAGGCCATTTTTTTGTTTCAGCCTTTTTTTGCATTTCTCTGATTTCTCTTTCATTAGAGTCGCCACCTAATTCTTCTTTAATACTTTTCAACTGCTGTTGCAGAAAATATTCTTTCTGTTGCTTATCTAACTCGGTTTTAGTTTTTGTAGTAAGCTGATTTTTCAATTCAGCAAACTGTAATTCCCGATTAAGCAAATGCATTAACTTTTCTGCCCTGGCCTTTATATCATTTTCTTCTATCAGACTTTGCTTTTCCTTTAAATCTGTATTGATATTGCTACTGACAAAGTGAATTAGAAATGAAGGATTTTCAATATTCTTCAGGATTACAGAAGCTTCAGATGGCATATTGGGTGACAACAAAATAATTTGTGAAGCCAGGTCTTTAATTGAGCTTACTGTTGCAGCAAAATGCTGATCATTAGTAAGGTTTATTTTTTCGTCATCCAACAGATTAATATTCGCTTTGAAGTAAGGGTCTTCAGCAGTAATCCTACTAATTTCAAATCGCTTTCTGCCCTGAATAATTATAGTAGTTCCTCCATCGGGCATTTTAATAAGCTTAATAATCTTAGCTACAGTGCCAACAGTTTCAAGATCTTTTACGAGAGGATCTTCAACGGAACTGTCTTTTTGAGCTATCACACCTACCAATTTGTCAGCCTTGTATGCATCATTAACAGCTTTAATAGAACGGTCTCGTCCAACTGTTATGGGTAAAACTACTCCTGGAAACAGAACTGTATTCCGTAAAGGTAGAAGGGCGATTTCTGATGGTATATCAAGCTCATCGCTCTTTTCGGCGTCTTCTTCGTTTAAAGGTATTATGGGCATGAACTCCATTTCATCTTCTGGTCTAAGATATATTTCCCTGGTTTTCATATTCTTTTTTTCTAAGTCAATTTGACACCTTTTCAAAGATAATCTGACTTTGAAAAGGTTGCTCCTACATTGGTCAAGTTTAATGCCAGTAAATAAAAAATCCGGATCACACGACCCGGATTCACAGATATATCATAGTTATATAAGTGTTACAACGCAAAACCTACCCCAACCTGAATAGTCTGACTTTTCCACTTATCCTGGTTATCAATATCATTAATATTACTCAAACCAACTGCATATCTCCCATAAATTCTTAATCTCAGTATATTGATCTGAGCACCACCTAGCATTGAAAAATCACCATTAGTAAAGGCATCTTTACCATTTTCAAAGAAGTTTTTGTGGTCGTTCATTAATATACTGAACTGTGGCCCTGCCTGAAAAGTTAAGAACGAAACCGGGCGAAAAGATAGCAACAAAGGAATACTTAAATATTTTAATTGTACATCCTGTAACTCTTTTGAAGATATCTTATATAGATCTTCAAAGGTCGTTGTTGTAGTAGTGTTGACCTGACTAAACATTACTTCCGGCTGGATCCCCCATTTCTTTGAAAACATTATTTCAGGAGCGACAGCCAGGTGGTAGCCAAGTTTATACTCATCCTTAAAAGATTTACCATCTATTTTACCCATATTACCTCCGGCATGAATTGCTAAGCGGAGTCCCTGGGCGGAGGAGGAAGAAACAATCAGGAAAGTAGCTGCGAGGAAGGCAGAAGACAATAAGATACGTTTCATACTTTGAGGTTTTAATTATCTGAAATTATAACAATTCTAATACCGTTTGTTACTGATTTTCAGAGAAAAATGTTAAGTAAAGTATAGAAAAATGTTATTGTTACTTTTCAATCTTCGACCAACTTTTAATTCAAATTTCTAAAATTTAAACCCAACTGTTAGCAATATGTTTCCCACAGTACTATTTACTTTTGCAACATTATAATCATTGACGTCTATTCTATAAGGATAATATGCATCTCTGATGATCTGGTGAATATAGGCGAGATCAACAAACATTCCTTTGTTACGCCAGCCTAAGCCACCACTGATATTCATACGGCTACCCTTTGTAATATCCTGAGCTTTGTTGTCAAAATAATTATTCGTATAGGGGTTACCGTAATAGCTAAATCCGGCTCTTACCATTAATGTTTCAAATTTCAATTCACCTCCGATCCTAAGATTAAGTGCACTTTTAAAAACTTTATCAATTGTGCTGTTTAATTGGGAAAAATAAGATAGATCGTCCTGGTTATTGTTGTTCTGGGCATTGAACGATGAACCTTTGTAGGATACATATTCCACATCTGCACTTAAAAATCCTTTCTGTGCTTTTACATCACTTTCAGCTCCAAAAATATAAGCAAGACCCGCACCAATTCGTAATGGAGTTCTGTAACGATAGTTGTATTCACCAGGGTATCCGTCAGTAAGATCAGTAGAATGCTTGGTCTGAGTTCCTGCATATCCCTCAGTATCTGCAGTGAGAGAGCCGGTATAAGTATCCTTAAAAGAGTACCATGAAGGACTATGAAAATTTATACCTACCCTTAAAGCTTCAACCGGTTTAAATATTATACCTAACTTAACTGATGCACCAACTCCATCAGTTTTAAGGTATTCTTCCGCTTCAAAATAATTGAAATTGTTGTTAGGATCATTTGTTGCATCTGATTCATGAAATGTACTGGTACGTGTAAAAGTCAGAGTATTGATATTTATTGATCCACCTATATAAATTTTATCATTGTAATTTGCCCCTAACCCAATACTGAAATCTGAAATACCTCCGCTTGTTGTTATTGTTTGTCTCTGTTTCAGTCCAGTACCAACTGAAGCATTGCTGAAATATCCAGCAATATCACCATTGGAGTCGGCAATAGTATCAACCAGAAATGTCCAATATGCCAGGCTAGCGCTTGAGGGGAAGTCGTTTTCAGCAGAATTCAAACTAACCGGATTTCCATTGTTAAAAAGTTGATCAAGGTATTTTTCAGAAAAGGAGCTTTGATTATTGTCGCCTTCGGTTAATATACGGTTTTTAAAATTAGCAGTTTTACTCAATGCAAGCCCAACACTAACATTTTTCCATTTGTTGTTTTTATAAGATGGAATCCCCCATACTACACCGATAGGCCCATAATTAAATCCGCTTTTAGAATCTGTTGCAGATGTGCCGCGATAAGAAGACTTGTTGTTTGAAAATGTATAACCCGGGCTTAGTACAAACTCACTTGTTTTATACATACCAAGACCTGCAGGGTTTGTATAAAGTGCTGTAATATCACCACCTAAAGCAGACATAGCTCCACCAATAGATTGTGCCCTGGCAGTTCCCTGAGGAGTCACCCACGAATATCTGATAGCATCCAATGGTTCCTGTGCAAATAAAACTGAAGTGTAAAGAATAAGGCCTAACGTTACAAATACTCTCATTTTTCAAGATATTTTAACTACTATGAATAACTTAGTCATACTAAAAAGAGCGGCTTACCGCTCTTTTATTTCTTTTCAATATCAAACCAAACTAATTCAAAACTTAATGTCTGCCAGGGCGTGAAGGTGTACTACCGCCACCACTACTACCAGATGAACTTGGTGAATAGCTGGGAGAAGAGCTACTGCTTCTTGGTGAATCAAATGTTGTTCTTGAAGGTCTGTAATCACCCCCAGAACCAGATGCTCTGCGAGGACTATAACTATCTGATGAAGTTCTACCAGGAGTTACATAATTGTTATTATTCCCAAAAACTCTTCTTGGTCTGTTACCATTATTTCCATTTACCTGTCCACTGCTGTTAGTAGTACCATATCTGCCTAAATTATAAGTTCTGGGTCTGTAAGAATTTGCCGGTCTTGTTACAGTACCCGGTTTCCCAGTACCAGGGTAGTAAATACCACCTCCATAGTAGGGATTATAATATGGGTTATAAAAACTGCCCCAACCACCATATAATCCACCCCATCCTAATCCTAAACCCCACTGGTTACCAAAATAAGAGTATGGTGAATAAAGTGAATAAGGATTGTAAAATGAGTTATAGTATGAATAAGGGTTATAATAACCCATCCCAAAACCACCACCATAGTAGGGTGAATAAATTCTGTCATACATTGAATAGTTATCAAAAGCCGACCACATAGTACGGTTCCTGACTTTCATCCTCAGATAATTATCCTCACTATTATATGCTAACCGATCCTGATCAGTTTGCACATTCACGTATTCATCATTTTCACTGTTAGAATAGTTGTCGTTTTCATCGTAATCTGATGAAGCCGTTCTGTACTGAGGAGCAGGAGAATAATACAAGTCATCCGGTGTTTGTCCGGATTTATACATAGTAGAGCAACTACCCAAACTTATTACAGCAGCACTCAAAAGTAAAATTCTTGACTTCATATAAAGGGTTTTAAAATTACAATATGAAGTTACTACATTTGCGCAATTTCCTTGTTAATATATTCAAAATAGTTATTCATATACATTAAAAAATATTAATAGGAGTTAATCAAAAAAAGCAATCATATTAAAGACTATAGGAATTTATGAGTAAAGAAATAACAGCAAGATCTATAGATTATTCGCAATGGTATAACGATCTAATAATTAAAGGAGAATTAGCAGATTACTCAGCAGTAAGGGGGTGTATGGTAATTAAACCATATGGGTTTACACTTTGGGAAAACATGAGAGACCAGTTAGACAAAATGTTCAAGGCTACCGGTCATGTTAATGCTTATTTTCCCCTATTTGTTCCCAAAAGCTTATTTGAAGCCGAAGAAAAAAATGCAGAAGGGTTTGCAAAGGAATGTGCAATAGTAACACATTACAGGCTAAAATCTGATCCTGATCATAAAGGAAAACTGATTGTAGATCCTGAAGCAAAGCTGGAAGAAGAACTTGTCGTTCGCCCAACGAGTGAAGCTATAATATGGAATACATATAAAACATGGATACAGTCATACCGGGATCTGCCTATATTGGTAAACCAGTGGGCTAACGTTGTAAGGTGGGAAATGAGGACAAGACTTTTTTTAAGAACGGCAGAGTTCCTGTGGCAGGAGGGACATACAGCCCATGCCACTTCTGAAGAAGCAGTGGAAGAGACAGTTAGGATGCTGAATGTTTATGCTGAATTTGTAGAAAACTGGATGGCGCTTCCGGTTGTAAAAGGTGTAAAAACACCTAATGAAAGATTTGCAGGAGCTGTTGACACTTACTGCATTGAAGCACTCATGCAGGATGGTAAAGCTTTACAGGCAGGTACATCTCATTTCCTGGGTCAAAATTTTGCAAAAGCCTTTGATGTACAATTTTTAAATAAAGACAACAAGCTGGAATACGTTTGGGCTACATCTTGGGGAGTTTCTACCAGGTTGATTGGTGCATTAGTAATGGCACACAGTGATGATGAAGGACTGGTTTTGCCTCCTAAAATTGCCCCCCTACAGGTAGTTGTCATACCTATTTTTAAAGGTGAGGAACAAAAAACATTGATTGATGCTAAAGTAAATGATCTCATACTTACACTTAAAGAAAAAGGGGTAAGTGTAAAATATGACGACAGTGACAATTACAGACCCGGATGGAAGTTTGCAGAATATGAGAAAAAGGGCGTCCCAATTCGAATTGCCATTGGTGCCAGGGATATAACTAACAATACAGCCGAAGTAGCGAGAAGAGATACCCGTGAAAAGCAAACAGTATCAATGGATAATTTAACAGAGACAATAACAGGGTTGCTTGATCAAATACAACAAGACATGTATAACCGCGCGAAAAAATACCAGGAGGAACATATTACACCTGCTGATAACTGGGATGAATTTGTAAGATTGTTAAATGAAAAAGGCGGCTTTGTAGCTGCTCATTGGGATGGTACTGATGAGACAGAATTACAAATTAAAGAACTGACTAAAGCTACAATAAGATGCATTCCATTAGAGGGAATTGAAGAAGATGGACAATGCATTCTCACCGGAAAGCCTAGCCGGAAAAGAGTGCTGTTTGCACAAGCATATTAGTTAAAACATTAAATTGATTTTGATGTTATTGCTTTTTAGTCAATATTTAATATGGATCGATTGGCTGGAAAAGCATATGCTTCAATGCCCGATTGTAAAATATTTTCACATAGAATGTCCTGGGTGCGGCTTGCAAAGAAGTATTATTGCCTTACTCAGAGGAGATATAATATCTTCCTTTACCCTGTATCCGGCTTTTTTCCCACTTTTGATTCTTCTGGCCTATACTACTCTTCACCTTTTTTACAATTTTACCAGAGGACAAAAGAATATCATTTTCATGCAAATATTTACAGTTTCAGTTGTAGTGGTTCATTATATTTATAAAATTATTCACCATTCCGTATTTCATTAATCAAAATGCAGGAAGATATATCAATATTCAATTCGCAACCCCAACGGGCTCTCCCTAATGCTTCAGCCGTATTGGCTTTAGGTATTATTTCAATTGTAGGTTGCTGTTGTTATGGTTTGCCGGGACTTATATGCGCTATTGTTGCACTTATACTTTATGCCCAGGATGCAAAACTCTATACAGCGAACCCTGAGTTATATACTACAACTTCATACAGTAATCTTAAAGCAGGAAGGATATGCGCTATAATAGGTCTTATTCCCTCCATACTGCTAGTGCTATTCATGATATTTATTATGATTACAGCCGGATTTGGAATACTCACAAATCCACAAGAATATTTTAATAAAATTTAGGAAAAAATAATAAAAAACCGGACAAATGACCGTAACTTTGGGACAAAAGACAAAAAAGAAGAAATATGGCTTACTCCAAAAGATCGCATGGTCATACAGAAAACAACATGGTTGAAGAGCCAGCAGCAATTTATTATACCTCAGGGATTGCAGCCAGTCTTCAAAATTTTATAGCACGTTCTATTCATTTGCTTGGAATGAATGGGATAGCATCATTTTCGAATATACGCAGTACATCAGATTTTATAGCGGTAATCAGAAATGGAGTTCCCAAAAAAGCCCTTGATAACCTGGTAGATAATACCGGCATTACTATTCCGGAAATGTCACGTATCATAAGAACATCTGACCGTACTCTCAGAAGATATACTCCTACACAAAAGCTTAATGCCGAGCAATCTGAAAGACTCATAGAATTGGCCAAACTTTACAGCCGGGGAGAAGAAGTTTTTGGCAATATGGATTTATTTAAAGCATGGATGGATAGTTCAGTGATGGCTCTAGGTAATAAAAAACCAAAAGAATTTCTTGATACTTCAATCGGCATTGACTTATTAATGAATGAGCTTGGCAAAATAGAACAAGGAATATTTGCATAATGATTGACGTTTACCGCATCAGTAAATGCCAGTATATAAATGATCTGAAAGGCACAGGATCTGCTGCCTATGCAGGAAGATGGCATAACAAAGGGACATATATTTTATATACTGCCTATACAGCCTCACTGGCATTACTCGAGAGTGTAGTACATATTTCAGGTATACCACTTATTGACTACTGCATGATTTCGCTAAAAATACCGGATGATAATATAATTGTAATGAATATTTCTTCGCTCCCTTCGTTCTGGTCAGAACATCCGGCAAACCCCTCTTTAGGAGTAATTGGTGATAAATTTGTAAAGGAAAATAAGTATCTCGCAATGAAAATTCCTTCCGCAATAATGCCAGAAGATTACAATGTTCTCATTAATCCTAATCACAAGGATTTTGAAAAAGTGAAAGTCAATTACATCAGGAAAGTACCTATAGACAATAGATTCTTCAAAACAGCTTAATCCTTTATTTCAGGATTTCATGCCCCAACTTATCTCTTTTTGTCTTTAAATATTTTTCATTATGCGGATTGGGGCAAATACGCAATGGAACATTCTCAACAACATCAAGTCCGTATCCTTGTAAACCCACACGCTTACGTGGGTTATTGCTTATCAAACGCATTTTATTAATTCCAAGATAACGTAAGATTTGTGCGCCAACTCCATAGTCTCTTTCATCCATTTTAAATCCTAAATGAAGGTTAGCTTCAACGGTATCCATCCCTTCTTCCTGAAGTTTGTAGGCTTTGAGCTTATTTACCAGTCCTATACCTCTCCCCTCCTGATTCATGTATAGTACTACCCCTTTTC
Source organism: Chitinophagaceae bacterium (assembly GCA_039811345.1). Lineage (GTDB taxonomy): Bacteria > Bacteroidota > Bacteroidia > Chitinophagales > Chitinophagaceae > Agriterribacter. Next base: position 39,047 of record JBDHYJ010000030.1, on the reverse strand, counting down.
CTTCTTTTTCAACCATCTCCATTGCTCCATGCAGTTGTTCGCCACAATCACATCGAAGGGATCCTAATATATCACCAGTAAAACATGAAGAATGTACTCTAACAAGTACCGGTTCATCTTTTTGCCATTCTCCTTTTATTAAAGCCATGTGTTCTCCGCTGGACAAGTTGTTTCTTTCTTTAAATATTACAAGTTTGAAATCTCCGAATTTAGTGGGCATGTTTACCCTAACAATTTCTTCAATCAGAGAATCTGCTTTTAGACGATATTCAATCAGGTCTTTTATGGTAATGAGTTTAAGATTAAATTTCTTAGCAATTTCCTGAAGCTCAGGCAATCTCGCCATAGTACCATCATCATTCATAATTTCCACTAAAACGCCACCATAGGGAGCTTTAAATCCAGCCAATCGGGCTAAGTCTATAGTTGCCTCCGTATGTCCTGCTCTTCTCAGCACTCCTCCTGATTTTGCTTTTAGAGGGAAAATATGCCCAGGGCGGCCCAATTCTTCTGACTTAGTTTTCGGATTTACCAGGGCAAGTATAGTTTTTGACCGGTCGTGAGCTGAAATACCCGTTGTACATCCGTGTCCCAGCAGATCAACAGATACTGTAAATGGTGTTTCATGGAGAGAAGTATTGCTGTTAACCATCATATCAAGATGTAATTCAGCACATCGCTCTTCAGTGAGAGGTGCGCAAACCAGTCCTCTTCCATATTTCGTCATGAAATTAATAATCTCAGGAGTAGCATTTTGAGCCGCAGTTATAAAATCGCCTTCATTTTCACGATCTTCATCATCTACCACAATCACTAATTTACCATTCTTTATGTCTTCAATTGCACTCTCAATAGTGTCGAACATTCTAATATTTTTTGCAAAGTTACGTATTCGATATGTAGTAAAGCTTAACGATTAGATGGGGCACTAAACACATTAGCCAATTTTAAATGTGTCTAAAATCATAATAATATGTTAGCCTCATTTCGACCAATTTAGCAGGTTTGGCCTTTCTTTGTGCGAGAAAATTATCTTGATTATGCAAACAATGAAAAAACTAAAACTAATTGCATTTGCATTATTTGCATTTGCCAGTAGTTATTCGCAAGTAACAACCAGCAGTTTAAATGGAACCGTTTCAGATTCATTGGGTGGAGCCCTTGATGGAGCTACAATTGTAGCTACTCACCAACCCTCAGGTACTATTTACACAACAATTTCTGGGAAAGGAGGATTTTTCAATATTGCCAACGCAAGAATCGGAGGACCTTATCAAATCAAAATTGACTATATAGGATATACTCCTCTTACTTTGGATGGTATATTTCTTTCTCTTGGTGAGCCTTATACAGTTAATGCACTAATGGGTACTGATATTAAAAGTTTGTCAACCCTTGTAATTACCGGACGACAAAGAAAAAATGTTATAGAAAAAACCGGAGCATCAACCAATATAGGCAGCAGACAACTCATGCAGTTACCAACCATAAACAGAAGTATTACCGACTTTACTCGACTCACCCCTCAATCTAATGGTAATTCTTTTGTTGGTCGGGACGGACGCTATAATAATGTACAGGTAGATGGTGCTAATTTTAATAATGGATTTGGTCTTAATGACAATCCTTTACCTGGTGGTGGTGGGCTCTCTCTGGATGCCATAGAAGAAATTCAGGTAAACATTGCACCCTATGATGTTCGCCAGGGAGGATTTACAGGAGCCGGCATTAACGCCGTTACAAGAAGTGGTACAAATACCTTTTCCGGTTCAGCTTATTATTATTTCAGACATCAGGGTATTACCGGACATAAAGTAAACGGAGTTGAGATCACCAATCCAAAAAGTTCCAGCAAAACACAGGGTTTCAGACTTGGAGGGCCAATCATAAAGAACAAATTGTTTTTTTTCGTGAATGCTGAAAAAATAGAAGAAGGCGGAGCTTTAGGTGGCGCTGTTAATCTCTGGACTGCCTCAGATGATGGAATAGGAAATGCAGATAAAAATATAGCTAAGCCAACAAAGACCGATATGGAAGCTGTACGTAATCACCTGATAAATCAATGGGGTTATGATCCGGGAGCCTATGAAGGTTATGCTACAGATTCCAAAAACAAAACAACATCTATACTTGCGCGAATTGACTGGAACATCAGCAAAAATCATAAACTGGCTATACGTTATAACCAGGTAGAGAATAATACTCCTCAGCTGGTAAATAACAATTCAGGACCTTCTCCCCGATCAAGTATATACAGAGTTAGCTCCAAGTCAATGGCATACGCAAATACTATGTATTTCACTGCCAATAAAGTTAACTCAGTAACTCTTGAGCTCAATAGTAAATTAAGTTCCAGACTTTCCAACCAGTTACTGGCCACCTATAGCAAAATATATGCAGGACGCAGTTCAAACAGTGCTGAATTTCCAATGATTGATATTGGCGATGGAACAGGTACATCATCAAGCTATGTAAATTATATAAGTGCCGGTTATGAATTGTTCTCATATCACAATGAAGTGAAAAATGATAATTACAATTTCTTCAACAATCTTACCTATGTAACCAATAAGCACAATTTCATCTTTGGTGCAAGCTTTGAAATTCAAAAATTTGCCAACGGTTATTTAAGAGAAGGAACATCTTATTACAGGTATGCTTCAGTAGAAGATTTTCTGAAAACCGGTACTCCGGATGAAGTGGCCCCGATTCAATTCGGCCTTACCTACCCTTATGCAGGGCAGGAACCATTTTCAAAAGTGAAATATGCACTCCCGGCTGCTTATGTCCAGGACAAGATTTCATTCACAAAAGACTTTAGTCTTACAGTAGGGCTACGGGCAGAAGTTCCTTTCTTCATGGGCAAACTCACTCCAAATACTTCAGTAGACAATCTTGAATTACTGGATGTAAATGGTTTACCCAGGAAATATGCAACAAAATGGCCTAAAACAAGACTTATGCTTTCTCCCCGTGTAGGATTCCGTTGGAATGTAGAGGGCGACCGGTCTCTCATTTTACGTGGAGGTACAGGGATATTTGCAGGAAGGGTGCCATTTGTATGGTTAACCAATATGCCATCTAATCTTGGAGTAATTCAAAATACAGTTGAACCCGGAGGTTATGCTGCCTCTGGAGCGTGGATAGGTGACATCCGGTTTAATCCGGATAAATATTACTGGTTAGAACATACTCCGGCAAGTGCGCAGGATGTTTTTATTAAAAACCCTAAAGACGGGGTACCATCAACCCTGGCACTGGTAGATAATAATTTTAAAATGCCCCAGGTATGGAGGAGCAGCATTGGTTTTGATAAAGTACTTGGCAATTCACCGCTAACTTTGACGGCTGATTTCATTTTTACCAAAGATATTCAGGCAGTATACCAGTTTGGCGCCAATAGAAAACCGGCTACTCAACACATGAGCTACTCCGGTGATAACCGTGATTTCTTCCCTACCAAGGAATCGTATACCTATAATGATGCACTTGGAGGTAATTCTGGTAGTGTACTTAGCAATACTAATAAAGGTTATTCCATGAACCTGTCTGTAGGTTTAAGTCTTCCGGTTCGCAACGGATTATTTGGCTCAATTTTCTACAGCGGAACACTCTCCAACACCACTACTGACAATCCTGGTTCCAATGCAAGTTCGGCCTGGGGTAACAGTCCTAATATAAATAGCCCCAATGATTTGATCCTCTATTCAGGAGAAGATGCACTACCTCATAGAATTGTTGGGAATATATCTTACAGGGTGCAATACCTCAAATTCCTTGCAACAACTATTTCATTATACTATAATGGAGCATCTCAGGGTAGATATTCTTACGGCTACAACGGCGATCTTAATGGCGATGGTATTGCTGCTGATCTGCTATATATACCCAAAAGTGCAAATGAACTGAATTTTGCTCCTATCACAGGTAGTACTCCATTTACTGTTGATGAGCAACGCGCCGCATTTGATGCATTTATTGATAATGACAAATACCTGAGCAGAAGAAGAGGAATGTATGCCGAAAGAAATGGCGCTTTGCTACCCTGGCTGCACCGTTTCGACTTTAAACTGTTGCAGGATGTTTTTGCAAATATTGGGAAACAAAAGAATACCCTGCAATTTAGTATTGACATTATTAATCTTGGTAACATGCTGAATTCTCACTGGGGTATACGTCAGGGATTAATTACAGGTGCCAATACTTTGCTGCGTAAAAAAAGTGTATCTAATGAAGGAGTCCCAACATTTACAATGAATACTGTTTCAGTTAACGGAGAAACAATATTACCGACTACCGCAATTCGGGATATCACTACAACTGCAACCACATGGAGTATGCAGATTGGATTGAGATATATTTTTAATTGATGGTATTTAGTCGCAAATACAATTAAAAAAGCCGAAAAATTCGGCTTTTTTAATTTCTAATATTTCTTCCTTAATCATTACTTTCCCAGTTTATATCCTTTGATGGCATAAAATGCAATCATTAAATAACAAGGAACAACAAGCCAGTATGCCTGATGGAATGAATATTTATCCGCCAGTTTACCGTATAAAAGAGGTAGTATAGCTCCTCCTCCAATTGCCATAATTAATAAAGATGAACCAATTTTAGTAAACCTACCCAGTCCATCTATTGCCAATGGCCAAATTGAAGGCCACATCAATGAATTGGCAAGCCCCAGCAAAGCAATAAAACTGACTGAAGTATAACCTGAAGTAAACAAGGCCCCGAGAGCAAAAACTATGGCACAAAACGCTGAAATCTTTAAAGCCTGCCTTTGTGAAATATATTTAGGAATGCATATGATACCTATAATATACCCCACAAGCATCCCGACGAGGGTGAGACTGGTAAAAAATTTTGCCGTTGACATGGGAATACCAAGAGAAGCTCCATAGTTAATAATAGTATCACCGGCAATCACTTCTACACCTACATATAGGAATAAGGTAACCACTCCAATGATCAGGTGCGGGAACTGGAATATATTTGTTTTGTGCTTGTTGCTGACTCCAGTTGCTTCATCTTCCTGACTGGTATCTATCTCGGGCAACTTTGAAAAATAAATAAGTGCAGCCAGCATTGCAAGTAATACAAACATTACAGTATAAGGGAGTATCACACGATGTGCAAGAGCATTTAAGGCAGCTGCTTTTTCATCACCACTTATTTTGTCTATACTTCTTTGTAGTTTATCTGCATCTCCAAGCACAATTGCACCTAAAATTAATGGAGCTACCGCACCTGCTATTCCATTGCAAATTCCCACTATACTGATTCTTTTAGCGGCACTTTCCTTTGGCCCAAGTATTGTTACATAAGGATTGGAAGCTGTTTGAAGAATAGACAAACCAGTACCCTGAACAAATAGACCCATCAAAAAAACACTATATGTTCTTGAAAGAGCTGCCGGAATAAAAAGTAAAGCACCAACAGCCATTATCAATAATCCCAATGCCATTCCTTTTTTAAACCCGGTATACTTCAATACAACAGAGGAAGGAAGTGCCATTATAAAATATGAGATATAAAAGGCAAATGCAACAAGATATGATGAAACAGCATCTTCCAACTGACAGGCAATACGGAGGTAAGGAATTAGCACAGAACCCAGCCAGGTAACAAAACCAAATACAAAAAATAAAACACCAATTATTATAAGAGGATGCATGCCCCTTTTAATTGAAACCGGTGGTTCTGTGTTTAATTTCATAAAAATTGAAAAGTTACTCCCGTATAATTATTGACGGAAGTATATCCAGAGGAAAAACTACAACTTAAATACCGGGTTGCTAAAGTTAAATATTTCGTTTTTTTAGATAATGACAATAGATATCAATAGAAATATCAGTTTAGTTTTGATTTGCAAATATCCTTACTTAGAAAGAGACCTGGCTACAGGAGCAGGAAGAAAAGCAGTAGCATCACCCCCATTCCTGATCACATCTCTCACCAATGTTGAAGCCACTGAAGTATATTGAGGAAGGCAGGTTAGAAAAATGGTTTCGATATCAGGAGATAAACTTCTGTTCATATCAGCAATTGCCTTTTCGTATTCAAAATCATTGACATATCGAATGCCTCTTAAAATAAAACTGGCATTAATTTTTCTGCAACAATCTACTGTCAGTCCTTCATAAACCAAAGCAGATACCTTAGTTTCATTTTTAAAAATTTCATTGATCCACTTTAAACGTTGTTCTTCGGAAAACATGGAAACTTTACTGGCATTTCTGCCAATACCAATAACAAGTTTATCAAACAAAGAGAGAGAACGATTAATAATATCGAGATGTCCGATAGTAACCGGGTCGAAGGTACCTGGAAACAAAGCAATTCGCTGCATAGTAATGTTCTTTTTAGGGTGTATCGGTCAACTACAAGGGTAAACAAAAAATGTTAAATCAATATATTAATTAGCCTGTTCCCGTCCACCGGCAAGGAGATAAAGTACCGCCATTCGAGTAGCTACTCCATTTTCAACCTGCTGCAAAATGATAGATTGCTTTGAATCTGCAGCATCACTGTCAAGTTCTACTCCCCTATTAATGGGGCCAGGATGCATTACCAGTATCTCCTTATCAAGTGCATCCAGCATACGTTTGTTGATACCATAAGCAAGATTGTATTCTCTGAGTGAAGAAAATAACACCTGGTTTTGTCTTTCCAACTGAATTCTCAGCACATTCGCCACATCACACCATTGCAATGCCTTATTGATATTATATTCTACCCTGATATCAAATGCCTGACCAATATATGGAGGTATAAGTGTTGGCGGTCCGGCCACCATTATCTCAGCACCCATTTTTTTAAGCAGATAAATATTGCTTAATGCCACTCTTGAATGCATAATATCGCCGATAATTGCAACTTTAAGTCCTTCCAGTTTTCCTTTTTTTTCCCGCATGGAAAACGCATCCAGAAGTGCCTGGGTAGGATGTTCATTAATACCGTCACCGGCATTTACAATTGCTGCAGGAATATGCTTTGCCAGGAAATGCGGCGCCCCGCTTGCACTGTGACGCATTACCACCATATCCACTTTCATGGATAAAATATTATTCACAGTATCCAGCAGTGTTTCGCCTTTTGAAACAGAAGAACCACTTGCAGTAAAATTAATTGTATCCGCACTTAGCCTTTTTTCAGCCAGCTCAAAGGAAATCCGGGTGCGGGTAGAACTTTCATAAAAAAGGTTTACAATAGTTACATCCCTTAACGTTGGAACCTTTTTAATAGGGCGTTGTAATACTTCCTTAAATTGGGTGGCTGTATCTAAAATAAGAGTGATGTCCTGTGGAGTGAGGTCTCTAATGCCTAACAGATGTTTTGAGCTGAGTTGCATTAGGATGCGAAATTAGCAGATAGAAAGAGAAATCCAAAAAGAGAATAAAAATGTTTTAATAAATAGTTTTTAATTACCTTTGCGACCCCAATTCCGGGGAATCCAAGTCGTTTGACTGGATTCAGATTGCCCCAAAGGCCCCATAAGAGTTTCGTCTGTTCGAAGCCGCCCCACGGGTATCACAAAAATATATCGTCATTATGCCAAAGGTAAAAACCAATTCCAGTGCTAAAAAAAGATTTAAAGTAACTGGAACCGGCAAGATCACCCATCAAAAGTCTTTCCGTCGTCACCTGTTGACAAAAAAATCTAAAAAACGTAAGCGTGCAATGAACATCCCCGGCGAAGTACATCAGTCTAATATGAACTTCGTAAAACGCCTGCTTCGTTTAAAATAATTCCGTCAGTTAACCGGTAAATTATAGCTGGTACTAAAACAAATTTTAAAACAGTTGTGCTGCGCCATAAGGTGTTTCCAACTCAAAACTTAATATTATGCCTCGTTCAGTAAATGCAGTTGCTTCAAAAGCACGCAGGAAAAGAATTTTAAAAGCCGCAAAAGGTTATTACGGTAAACGAAAGAATGTTTTAACCGTAGCTAAAAATGTAGTGGAAAAAGGGTTGACTTACAAATATGTTGGCCGTAAACTTAAAAAGAGAGATTACCGTGCATTGTGGATTGTCCGTATCAATGCTGCTGTTCGCGAAGAAGGACTAACCTATTCAGAGTTTATCCACAAACTGAACCTAAAAGGGATTGGACTTGACCGAAAGATTTTAGCCGACCTTGCGATGAATGAACCCGAGAGCTTTAAAAAACTGGTGGCTTCTGTAAAATAATGGATATTCAAAATATCACATTTCCCCCAAAAGCCGGTAGTGAAAAATCACTACCGGTTTTTTTATAGTATTTATTCCAAAAAACTACATTTGCAAATCATTCTTTATTCACCCTTATAACCGGTATCGTTTAAAACATGAATAAATCTTATACCGATCTTGTAAAACAAACCTTTTATTTTCCCCAGGAAGGCTTTGATGTACAGGATGGTTACCTGCGTTTCAATGGACTCGATTTAAAATCTCTGATTGACAAATACGGAACGCCGCTTAAGCTGACCTATCTGCCTAAAATCGGGAAACAAATCACAAAGGCGAAACAGATGTTTAAAGAAGCCTTTAAAAAACACCGCTATGAAGGAAAGTATTTCTATTGTTATTGCACTAAAAGTTCCCATTTTTCATTTGTTGTAGAAGAAGCGCTTAAGCACGATATTCACCTGGAAACTTCTTATGCTTACGATATTGAGATCATCAACAGGTTGTACGAAAAGAAGAAGATCAATAAGGATATCCATATTATTTGCAATGGTTTCAAACAAAAGGGGTATATCACCCGCATAGCCAGGTTACTCAATTCCGGCTTTAAGAATGTGATTCCAGTTCTTGATAATAAAGACGAACTGGATGCATACCGGAAGTCTGTAAAAGTACCTTTCAAACTTGGTATACGCGTAGCCGCTGAAGAAGAACCCACCTTTCCTTTTTACACTTCAAGACTTGGAATAAGAGCAAGAGATATACTGGAATTTTACGTGGATAAGATTGAAGGTAATGAGCATAAGTTTCAATTGAAAATGCTTCATATCTTTTTGAATAAAGGGATTAAAGACGATATATATTATTGGAGTGAGCTGAATAAAATTATTCATCTTTACTGCCAACTTAAAAAAATTTGCCCCGAGTTGGATTCCATAAATATTGGTGGTGGCTTCCCCATTAAGCATTCTCTTGGTTTTGAATATGACTATCAGTTCATGATAAATGAAATTGTAAAGAATATCAAGAACACCTGCAAAAAGGCTAAAGTGCCTATGCCCAATATTTATACTGAATTCGGCAGTTTTACTGTCGGCGAAAGTATGGCTCACATATATAGCGTGATTGGGCAAAAAGTGCAGAACGATCGTGAAACCTGGTATATGATAGATTCGTCATTCATTACAACTCTTCCTGATACATGGGGAATTGGAGAGCGTTTTTTACTGCTACCGATCAATAAATGGGATGAAGAATATCAGCGTGTAGTGCTTGGAGGTATCACTTGCGACAGCCATGATTACTACGATTCTGAAGAACATATCAATGAAGTGTTTCTGCCCAAAATAGTAAATGGTGAGCCTCTATATCTTGGCTTTTTTCATACCGGCGCTTACCAGGATCAAATAAGCGGTTACGGTGGAATAAAACACTGTCTCATACCCTCGCCCAAACATGTGATAGTGGAATACGATAAAAACGGGAAACTGGTAGACTGGCTTTATGCAAAAGAACAATCAGCCCAAAGTATGCTGAAGATACTTGGCTATATTAAATAATACTGATGCATCAATCTTTTTTCGTGACAAGATGAAGATTAATTTTCAGCACAATATCATCTGCTGTTACAAATAATATATCTTTAGTTTCATTAAATACACAATTTGAAACAGAACGTCCAAAAACTTTAATAAGTCCTATCCTTGCACCTTTCGGAGAGATAATATTTATCCCATCTGGTCCGGCACTAAAAATATTCCCATGGTTGTCTAATTTAAAACCATCGGGGCCTTGTTTTATAGCTGCTGTTTTTTTCAGAAGAATAGCATCAAGTAGTACCCCTCCTGAAATTATTCCACCGTTTTTATTGAGATGATAAGAATACCAGGCAGGTCTGTGTTCATCACTGCTTGCTATGTACAATGTGTCTTCAGCAGGAGAAAGGGCCAAACCGTTTGGCCGGCGTATTGAATCAATCAACAGATTTAATTTTCCTTTTGTATCTATTTTATATACTCCCTCAAACTTCAATTCCCTTTCTGGATCGTGTTCACCTTTAGGCAATCCATAAATCGGATCAGTAAAATAAATATTGCCTTTACTGTCTATAATTAAATCGTTGGGGCTGTTAAACTTTCTCCCTTTGTATTTACTTGCAAGCGAAGTGTATTTTGAAGCCGGAGAAGTCAGGCTGGCTTCCATTCTGGCTACCTGCCTGTTTCCGGACTGACAGAGCAGCAGCCGCTTTTTATTGTCAAGCGCTAACCCGTTCGACCCAATTTCACCTCCTCTGGGCAATTTACCCGTGTAACCTGAAGGGGTGAGGTATACACTGACACTGTCTCCTTCCTTCCATTGAAATATTTTATTTTCCGGAACATCAGAGAAAATCAGTCGCTGCTGATCAGCTATCCACACAGGTCCTTCAGCCCAATTAAATCCACGCCCGATAACTTGTGCTGTTGCATTAAGATCAACTATTGCTCCAGGATCACCCTCAAACCAGGAAACCTGTATTAAACTATCTTTTGCATACTTTCCTTTTTTGGAATGCTGTTTTGTATATGATTCGTTACAACTCGAAAAAATTAATACCACTAGTAAAAAGAAAAACAAATTTTTCATTAGAGTTTAGTTGTTTTAAGACGGGTTAAATAAAGAGTCAATAGCATTACTTAAAATTTATTCTCCTACCATTCTGCCACACTTCCATCTTTATGCCGCCAAACAGGATTGCGCCATCGGTGACCTTCTCTTGACATCTCTTCTACATAGGCTTCATTAATGGATATACCAAGACCGGGGCCGGTAGGGATGCTGACATAACCATCATTATATTGAAATACCGATTTATCCTCAAGGTAATCGAGAAGATCATTACCCTTGTTATAGTGGATACCCAAACTTTGTTCCTGTATAAATGCATTGTGGCATGTAGCATCAACCTGCAGGCAGGAAGCCAGAGCAATAGGTCCAAGCGGGCAATGTGGTGCTGCTGCCACATCATAGGCTTCTGCCATAGAAAGTATTTTTTTGCATTCTGTAATGCCTCCGGCATGAGACAGATCCGGTTGTATTATATCAACAACACCCTGTTGAAACAATGATTTGAAATGCCATCTGCTAAACATTCTTTCTCCAGTGGCTATAGGGATAGAACAATGCTGTGCAATCTCTCTAAGAACTTCATTATTCTCTGGTAATACCGGTTCTTCAATAAACATAGGGTGAAGTTTTTCCAACTCACGGGCTATTAATTTGGCCATTGGTTTATGGATTCGTCCATGAAAATCCACACCAATACCAACTTCAGTTCCAACAGCATCTCTTACACTTTGCACCCTTTCCAGTACCGCTTCAACTTTAGAGAAAGCATCAATATACTGCATCTCTTCAGAAGCATTCATTTTAACGGCAGTAAAACCTGCTGCAACAGCCTGACACGCAGCTTCAGCAACCTGTGAGGGGCGATCGCCTCCAATCCACGAATATACTCTTATGGATTCCCTTGCTTTTCCACCTATCAATTGCCAAACCGGTGCTTTGAAATATTTTCCTTTTATATCCCATAAAGCCTGATCAATACCGGATATAGCACTCATTAAAATTGGTCCTCCCCGGTAAAAACCTCCCCGGTACATTGTATTCCAATGATCTTCTATATTCATAGGGTCCTTTCCTACCAGGTGGTCCATCAGTTCATGTACTGCAGCCTTAACCGTATCGGCTTTACCTTCAATCACAGGCTCACCCCAACCGGCGATGCCTTCGTCAGTTTCAATTTTTAAGAATAGCCATCTTGGAGGCACCTGGTATAAAACATAGCTTTTAATCTTCATGCGGATTTTTTAATAAGGGTTGAATTGTTGCAATATATTTTTTTTTAATTAATTTTTTCTATTGTCTTATGGTTATTCTATAGAGCTTTTCGAATATATGGCACAACAATTGTTTTAAAATAGTTAAGCAGCAATTCAATCATAATTTATGTCTGCTATATTCAGTAACTTCACGTAAAACCTTCCTACCATGATAAAAGCCACCTCTTTCAAAATTCCTCAGTACATCACTGAAAGATTATTCCGCCTGATGGATATTTTAAAAAATGAAAAAGTAAAATACGAACAGGCATCTTTGACAATACACGATAAACAATTTCAACAAAACATAAGTATCCTGGCACAGGAGAACAGCCAGTACGTGTCGGAACTGACTTCCCAGTTGCAATCTCTTGGGGTGTATGATTGTATTGACTCACCTGAGAAATTAGAAGCTTCTGGCAGACTCTCTTCAGTTTCGGATGTAGACAACCAACCTGATGCCGATATTAATATACTTCAGTTTTGTAAAGACAGTGAGAAAAAAATGATAAGCGCCTATCGTGAGGTATTAAATGAACCCTACCTGCTTGAGGGACTGCGGGCAACAATACGCAGGCAACTCAATGGTATTATGTATGCTTTTTTAAAACTGAAGCTACTTGAAGGAACAAAATATTAAGATTGCAGGAGATTCTTCCGTTACTTATCAAATTCATTCTGCCAACCGTCCTTTTTTAATTTATTAGCTTTTTTTAAGACCTCATTTTCGAGGTCTTTTTTATAGGTAATAACTTTTTCACCGGTCTCTTTGTCGAAAGCGCCAATAATAGAAGCGGCAAGTATACCTGCATTTTTTGAAGCATTTAATGCAACAGTTGCAACCGGAATACCGTTGGGCATTTGTAAAATAGACAATACAGAATCCCAGCCATCAATAGAATTGGAGGACTTTACCGGTACCCCGATAACAGGCAGTGATGTAAGAGAAGCTACCATACCAGGCAGATGTGCGGCTCCTCCAGCTCCGGCGATAATCACTTTCATTCCTCTTTCCTTTGCTTTAGAAGCATACTCAACCATACGCAGTGGGGTACGGTGTGCAGATACGACCGTTAGTTCAAAAGGGATACCAAAAGTTGTCAATATATCTGCTGCACCCTGCATTACCTGCAGGTCAGAATCGCTTCCCATTATTATACCTACTAAAGGAGTTGTAGCTGGCATATCTGTAAATAATCGTTTGTTATGGAATAATGTTCAAAAGCAAAAAGTTAAAACCCTTTACTTACAATCAATTTCACCACTGATTACCTTCAGTGTATTTTTAATTCGGTTCTTTTTAAAGATCAAATCCTGCCGGTCTTTTCCTATTATGGTTACATGTCCCATCTTTCTGCCAGGTTTTGTTTGTGCTTTGCCATAAATATGCACGAATACATTTTCCATCCGCAACACTTCTTCCAATCCATCATATACTGCATCTCCACTATAACCCCCTTCTCCCAATAGATTAACAATTGCAGCAGGCAGTATGGGGGCTGTATTACCCAGAGGATAATTCAAAATCACCCGCCAAAGCATATCAAACTGGGAACTGTAATTGGCTTCTATAGTATGGTGGCCGCTATTGTGCACCCGTGGCGCCGTTTCATTTACATATACTTCCCCCTGCTTGTCAATAAAAAGTTCTACAGCAAAAATGCCGGGGCTCTTAAGTTCCTTAACCACTTTTAGAGCAATAGCTTCTGCTTTCCATAATATATTTTCCGAAAGTTCTGCAGGACTTACCTGGTAATCGAGCAGGTTAAGAGAAGGATCAAAAACCATATCCACAGGAGGATATAATGTTGTTTGTGCAGCTTCATTTACTGCAACAATCATTGCTATCTCTTTATGAATATTGATTTGCTTTTCCAACACTCCAGGCTCGTCAAAGCTTTTTGGAATATCATCAGGTGTTTTGATAACCTGTACCCCCCTGCCATCATAGCCACCCATTCCCAGTTTATGTACTGCCGGAAGAAAATCCTGATGTGCAATCACATCTTTACGCGACTGTGTTATTATAAAAGGAGCTGTAGGAATTGAAAAAGTATTGTAAAACTCCTTTTGTTTCACTTTATCTTTTATAATCTTCAGTGCTTCGGGCCGGGGATATACGTTTACACCTTCCTCCTGAAGTTTTGCAAGAGCATCTTCATTTACCGATTCTATTTCTATGGTAATAGCATTCAGGTTTTTACCGAAGTTGTATACATCATCAAAATTCCGGATATCGCCTTTTACAAAATGATGACAAAGATGTGCAGCAGGGCAATGAGGATCATTTTCCATAACATAAGTCTCAACGGGATAGTTAGCAGCAGCCTGCAGAAGCATCCTGCCCAGTTGTCCACCACCCAGTATTCCAGCTCTAATCATAATTTGTATATAAATGCGGCGTGAAGATAGTAAAGAGCAGGAAATAACCCGGCGAAAATGAAAAACTAAGCAAAATACAATACCCGGTTTACCGTTAAAAGAGTTACAAAATCGAAATAGGGTATATCTTGTTAAGATTTTTGAAAATATCTTAGCAAATTATACATGATATTTGCGAAATAATTACCGACCTGTGAAAACAAGAGTTCGCTAAGTTATAACAACATCCAATGAATATATGTAAATCCATTTCCATTACCTCTATCGCAATAGCCCTGGCAATCTCAGTCAGTGGGCAATATTCATTTGTTGATTATCAAAAATCTTTCGCAAAAGTAGCCGATGTTTTCAGGCGTAAAGAAGATTCTCTCCGCAAACAATTTGAATCAAAAGGTTTGCAATGGCCGGCAAAATATGTGTATATCCGTTCATTCAAGTATGACAGCCAATTGGAAGTGTGGGTAAAAAACAGCGTAAAGGAAACCTTTAAACTTTTTAAAACATATAAAATTTGCGCAATGGCCGGGTCACTTGGTCCCAAAAGGATGCAGGGCGACTACCAGGTACCCGAAGGTTTTTATTATATCAATGAATTTAACCCGAACAGCACCTATTACTTATCACTTGGATTAAATTATCCCAATGCATCAGACAGATTGCTGAGTGACTCACTTGCACCGGGAGGTGATATTTATATACACGGCTCCTGTGTAACAGAAGGTTGTATCCCTATCAACAATGACCAGATTGAAGACCTTTATGTTATTACAAGTTATGCAAGGGCGCTGGGGCAGGAATATATTCCGGTACATATATTCCCCATTCAATTTAATAACCCACGAAGCATCGGATATCTTGACCGCTTTTTGCAGATGTACAAAAGTTACAGACCTCTTGCTGACAAACTTGAAGCTGCATATAACTATTTTGAAAAAAATCATCAGGTACCAGTAGTGATGGTAAATAGTTATGGACAGTATATTATTGACGATAACCAGAAAGCAAGTGTTAACCAGCAAAAAACAGTTAAACCAAAAACTGTTCGCACTATAAAAAAGGTACCTATTCCCGAAGATGAGATTGCCAAAGTAGTAAATACACTACCTGTTTATCCGGGTGGCGCTAAAGCCTTCCAGGTATTCCTTGATAAAACAAGTAAAGAATTGGTACCACTTTTGGACGATGGGCAAAAAGCAGCATATATAGTGGTTGAGTATATCATTGATAAAGTTGGTAAACCGGTATATGCCCATGTTGTAAAAGGTGGTAACGATGATATCAATGAATCTTTGGAAAAGAAATTCGAAAACATGCCCACCTGGCACCCTGCTATCCGACAGGAACAACCGGTAGCTATGAGGCTCAGGCAAACAGTGGTAGTGGAATCAACTCCCTGATAAAAAAGTAATCACACCTCTCCCATTGCAGCTTTTTTCATTTGAAGGGCAGTCTCATGTCCAACATAAATTTCTATTCGTTTTTCAACAAAATATATAACAGGTGTAAGTAATATGGCAATGGTTGCCTTGTAGATATAATTCATGATGCCTATTGATATCACCTGAGTCCAGGTCCAGTTGCTGCCTAATTTAAAAGCTATTGCCAGCACGATAAAGCTGTCTATTAACTGAGACACTAGCGTTGAGCCTGTCGCCCGCAGCCAAATTTTCTTTTCACCGGTTGCCTTTTTGATTCGCTGGAATATAAAGACGTCAACTAACTGGCTTACCAGGAAAGCAACAAGGCTGCCAAGTATGATGAACATCCCCTGCCCGAAAATACCACTGAATGCTACCTGCAAATCGGGAATTCCATCCTGGATTTTAGAACCCGGCCACCAATCGGCAGGTGGGATATGAATACTGGCATAAAACATAATAAAAGCATAAGAGATAAGTGCTACGGCTGTATAGCTGATTCTTTTCACCGCTTTTGGTCCATAATATTCATTTACTATATCTGTCATTACAAATTCGAGCGGCCACAGCAAAACACCACAGGTAAGACTAAACGATAATCCGCTATGACCTAATATCGTAAAGTTTACAGGCTGCAGTCCAAACAGCTTTTCAAGTGAGAAAATTTTTCCGCCAATACATTCTGCTATTAAAGCATTCGCAACAAAAAAAGCGGCAAATCCTATAAATAATTTGGCAGGTTTGTCTTTAAGCATTTCCCGGATCATAGCAAGTATTAAAATTAAAGGGAAGACTAAAAATAATATTAATTTGCCGCCTTAAAACACGGTAAGTGAAAAAAATCAATTTCAAAGCATTCATTCCCCATCTGATAGCTATCGGTATCTTCCTGGCAATAGCGCTTATATACTGTCACCCCGCTATGCAGGGAAAAGTATTAGAGCAAAGTGATAATATACAATGGAAAGCGGCTGCACAAAATTCATTTGATTATAAAGAAAAGCATGGACATTTCCCCTTGTGGAATACACACCTCTTTAGCGGCATGCCCAACTACCAGGTGGCAATGGAAGCCCAATCGTATATCCCAAATTTCCATGCAATTTTTACACTGGGATTGCCCAAGCCTGCCGGTTTCTTTTTTCTCGCCTGCCTTTGTTTTTACCTGCTCTGCTGTGTTTTGGGTATAAGAACAGCTATCGGCATTCTTGGAAGCCTTGGATTTGCTTATGCCACTTATAATGCATTAATAATAGCCGGTGGACATGACACTAAAATGTGGACTATTTCCTATATGCCGGCAGTACTTGCAGGTATGCTGCTTATTTATCAAAAAAAATACTGGATAGGTATGGTGGTAACCCTGATTGCTGCCACCTGGGAAATAGCGTTTAACCATGCCCAGATCACTTATTATTTTTTAATTGCTGCCGGTCTTATTACGATAGGCTATATTATTCAATGGGTACAGCAGAAAGAATGGAAACACCTGGTAATATCTCTGGTACTTGCAGGAATAGCCGGTGCCGCAGCCATTGCAAATTCCGCCATGACATTACTGACCACTGCCGAATATGCCAAATTCACAATGCGTGGTGGAAAAACTATTGAAACTTCGGGGTCTGAAATAAAGAAAGTAGATACCAAAGGGCTGGATAAAGATTACGCATTTCAGTATAGTATAGGGAAAAGCGAAATACTCACTTCCTTTATGCCCGGTGTTTTTGGGGAAAGTACTTCTTCTCATTTTCCTGATGACTCAAAATTTGTAACAGAACTGACTGAAAAAAATATTCCTGAAAACCAGGCATTGCAGTTGGCAGCATTTATACCCAAGTATTGGGGTGGAATGACTGAAGGCACCGGTGGCACACTTTATTACGGCGCTGTCATTTGCTTTCTTGCCCTGATAGGAATGGTAGTAATAAAAAATCCCATAAAGTGGTGGATGGCAGGTGCTATTGTATTTACCATTTTCATGTCCTGGGGCAGAAACTTTGATGGCTTTAATTCATTTTTACTGGATCATTTTCCATTATACAATAAATTCCGTTCGCCTAACACAGCATTAGTAATACCTCAATTCCTTTTGCCATTGCTCGCAGCTATGGGTTTGCAGCAAATATTTTTTGAACCTGACGGTAAAGAACATCTAAAGGCTTCTTTCAAAAAGATATTGTATGTATTGGGTGGACTGTTTGTTATAACATTGCTCATCTATCTTTTCAATGATTTTACAAGTCCTTTTGACGACAGGTGGCTACCCGCTATTTTCAATCCTCAGAATGATAACTCTGAAATGAAAAGAGTGATACTAAATGCACTTAAATCTGAGCGGAAAGCGATGTTCATGAGCAGTGTATTCAGAGCTTTACTTTTTGCAGGACTGGTACTTGGTTTATTGTATTTATATCTTAAAAATCAACTAAAGCCAATCGCTATTGTGATCATCTTTGCTGTGATCAATACCATTGACCTGCTGGCACTCGACAATCATTACCTGAACAGTGACAATTATACGGATGCTGATAGTTATGCATCTGAAAACTTCACAGCTTCTGCAATTGATAATCAGATATCTCAGGATAAAGATCCTCATTACCGCGTGTTTAATCTTGCTGCAGATACTTATAACGATGCCATCACCTCCTATCACCACAGATCGGTTGGTGGTTATCATCCTGCAAAGCTGAGGATATACCAGGATCTTATAGAAACACAATTAGCAAAACAACCATTAAATATGGATGTGCTGGATATGCTGGATACCCGTTATATCATTTTCCCTTCGCAGCAACAGCAGGGACAGCCGATGGTATATAAAAATGACGGAGCGCTGGGTGCAGCATGGTTTATTAAGCATATCAAATATGTAAATGGGCCGGTGGAGGAAATAAAATCGTTGGATAAGTTTGGACCAAAAGATACAGTTATCATTGACCAAAATGTCAAAAACATTGCCGGCAATGATCCCTCACCCGATTCAACTGCAACAATTAAACTTGACAGCTATGGCAATGATGAGATTAAATACAGCACCCAGACAGCTACGCCACAGTTTGCTGTTTTCAGTGAAGTGTATTATCCTGCGGGCTGGAACGCATATATTGACGGGAAGAAGGCGGAATATCTGAAAGTTGATTATCTGCTGCGTGGCATGCCAGTACCTGCGGGTAAGCATGAGATTGTATTCAAATTCGAGCCGGCATCATATAGCACCGGTCAAAAGTGGATATACTTTGGCAATGCATTATTTTATATCGCTTTGGCAGGCGCTGCATTTGGCATCTGGAGAAAATCAAAACAGAATCCGGTTTAATCACTTAGCCGGGAAAAAGAATGATACATGTTTTAGGCATCGCTTCTTACCGTTTTCTGCCTGCTATAACAGGTGGTCAGAAAGGTATCGCATTGTTTTATAAATATTTTTCCGGTTTTGTACAATTGTATTGCGCTTCGGTTAAAGGTATGCCCGCTGATGCAAAAGAAGGAGATTATGAAATAATGCCTGTCTTTTCAAACAGCAGCCTGCGGTATATTAATCCACTATATTTTTTCAGGCTTAAGCATATTATCAAAGAAAAAGCTATCACACACGTTCTACTGGAACATCCCTATTTTGGCTGGCTGGGATATTTGCTGAAAAAATTTTTGGGTGTAAAACTTATTGTTCATTCACACAATATAGAAGGGTTGCGGTTCAAAAGCCTGGGAAAATGGTGGTGGCGTATTTTACTATACTACGAGAAAAAAATATACCAGGTTGCCGACTTCAATTTCTTTATTACCGATGAAGAAAGAGAATATGCCATACTAAACTTCGGCTTGAAAAGAGATAAAAGCATCACTATTACCTATGGCACTGAATTGCAAACTGCCACTACTCCAAATCAAAAAGCTGCTGCAAAAAAAACAGTTTGTCAATTGCATAGCATTAGTGAAGATATACCACTTCTCCTTTTTAGTGCCGCATTCAACTATATGCCCAACCAGAAAGCTTTAGACGCCATTTTGTTTGACATTAATCCCAAATTGCTTTCGGCAGAAAAACCCTATCACATCCTCATTTGCGGTCCTGGGTTACCAGACCAATATGAACAACTATCCGGCTATAGGAATAAACAAATTACTTATGCCGGTTTTGTAGATGATATCAATCTCTATTTTTGTGCGGCGGATGTTTTTATTAACCCCATTAGTGAAGGTGGTGGTATTAAAACCAAGGTAGTGGAAGCATTAGCCGCTAACTGTTCGGTAGTATCCTACAGAAGTGGCGCCTATGGTATACCGGTAGAAGTGACCGGGGGTAAACTATGTATAGCAGATGATGTAAATGAATTTGCTGAGTGTGTACTAAAGAATATTTCAATAAGTACTTCAGCTATTCCTGAAACTTTTTTTAAGCATTTCAACTGGAAAGAAATTACAATGAAGGCTGCAGATGAAATAAAAATAAGCTAACCTTAATCCTATTTATCCGCATCATATTCAGGCTATGAAATTCATAATTTAGCATTTAAACGAATTAATGTATAATACTTGAGATATCTAAGTTTTTTTTGCTTTATTTGTAATACAAAATTTTAAATAGGCTGACTATGAACCATAAAATATTTACCTGTATCCTCCTCGGTTTATTAATGCTAAGTCTTTCTAATTGCACAAAAGAAGAACTTATTAACAACAAAGTACCTATAGCAGATGCAGGAATATCACAGGTTATACAATTGACAGAAAACAAAGGCAGCGCCACCCTAACAGGAATTGGTGCTGATTCAGATGGACAGGTAGTAGCCTATTTATGGAGCCAGGTCAGCGGACCCAACTCATCTGAAATCGTCAATGAAGGCTCTCCTGCAACACAGGTAAACAACCTTATTGGGGGAATTTATCAATTTCAGCTAATGGTAATTGATAATGAAGGGGCTACCGGTATTGACACTGTATCGTTAACTGTTGTTGCCCCGGTTGCTATAACTCTTAACCTGCAACCATCACAAAATCCTGACGAAGTACACTATTTTGGCAATGCTACCTTAAATGAGTCAGGTCCTACTTCACCGGAAATAGGGGCGGCAGCCTGGACAAAAAATGGTGACCCAATTGCCATGAGAGCGGTTTTTAAATTTGATCTAAGCAGCATTCCTTCAAATGCTACTATTACCAGCGCCAAATTATCTTTATTTTCTAATCCCACTCCAATTAATGGTCATCAGGAAGAAGTGAGGGCAAACTACGGATCTGCAAATGCTATGCTCATACAAAAAGTAACCAGTAGTTGGGCTGCAAATACTGCAACATGGAATAATCAGCCTTCTTCCACAAATACTAACCAGGTTGTAATACCGGCAACCAGTCAACCTTTTTTGGATTTAATGGATATTGATGTTACCCAGCTAATAAAAGATATGACCGGCTCTAATGTTAATTATGGTTTTTTGATCAAATTACAAAATGAATCTTACTATAACTCCCGGATTTTTTGCTCGAGCTATTACAGTACCACGGAGAAACATCCGAAACTGGTAGTAGTTTATACTAAATGACTTAAATAAATAACTTCATATAGAAATTTGAGATAGCAGCAGGAATCCCACCCGCTGCTTTTCTAATTTACATCAGATATGAAAATTGCATTACAGGTATATTCTACAAAGGAAATCATTTAGCTTTGCCCAACTTTATTCAAAAATGAAAGTTGTAATATTTGCAGGTGGCCTTGGGACAAGGCTTGCCGAAGAAACAGATACCCGCCCCAAACCAATGGTGGAAATAGGCGGTAAACCAATATTGTGGCATATAATGAAAATATACAGTCACTATGGTTTTAATGATTTTATTATATGCCTGGGATATAAGGGATATGTGATTAAGGAGTATTTCATGAATTATTTTCTGCACAATTCTGATATCAGTATTGATATAGCTAACAATAAAATGGAGGTATTAGGATCGCATTCCGAAGCATTTAAAGTTACCCTTATAGAAACCGGGAATAATACCAAAACAGCAGGACGCCTGCAACAGGTACAAAAGTATATCGGAAACAATGACTTCATGCTTACTTATGGTGACGGAGTAACCGATATAAATATCGCTGATCTTGTTGCTTTTCATAAATCTCATAATAAAATTGCCACCGTTTCAGCAGTACAACTGGAAGCCCGGTTCGGTGGAATGGAGATCAATGATAACAGTGAAGTAGCATCTTTCAGGGAGAAAGCAAAAGACGAAAGCAAATGGATCAATGCAGGCTTTTTTGTATTAAAGCCCGAAGTATTCAAATATATAAGTGGCAATATGAATGATATGATGTGGGAAGACGAACCGCTGGAAAACCTGACCAGGGACAATCAACTGGTAGCTTATAAGCATACAGGGTTCTGGAAATGCATGGATGCCATGCGCGATAAAATTGAACTGGAATCCATGTGGAAAGATGACACTGCAAAATGGAAGAAATGGTAAGCAACGCATCACTTTCCGGTTTTTATAAGGATAAAAAAGTTTTTGTAACCGGTCATACCGGTTTCAAAGGCACATGGTTATTACTTCTTTTACGTGAATTAGGTGCAATTACCAAAGGTTATGCATTAGCTCCTGAATTCGATTACTCATTATTTAATATAGTTGATGCCGGTAAATTTTCTGAAAGCATTATTGCGGACATAAGAGATAAAAAAAAGTTACTTCATGAAATAGTGAACTTTCAGCCTGATTATGTTTTTCATCTTGCTGCACAGCCTTTGGTACGCCGATCGTACCAAATCCCGGCTGAAACTTTTGAAGTGAATGTTGCCGGTACAGCAAATCTGCTCGAATGTGTTTCAGCATTACAAAAGAAATGTACTGTTGTAGTTGTCACTACCGACAAAGTATATGAGAACCAGGAAAATCATAAACTGTATAAAGAAGAAGATATATTAGGCGGATATGACCCATACAGTGCAAGTAAAGCATGTACTGAACTTGTTGTCAGCTCTTTCAGGAACAGTTTTTTTAATACCAAAAAAATTGACGAACATCATAAATCCATTGCTACGGCAAGAGCTGGAAATGTAATTGGTGGCGGAGACTGGAGCACAGACCGGATTATACCCGATATCATCCGCTCATTACAGGCCGGGCAAAATATTATTGTGCGTAATCCCTCCTCAGTACGTCCCTGGCAGCATGTGCTGGAACCATTGAGTGGATACCTGCTGTTAGCAGGTATGTTGAATGACGATCCCACAAAATATGCTTCAGCATTTAATTTCGGACCATTGCCAGATGATCACCTCACCGTTAAGTCGCTTGTTGAAAAATCAATAGAAGCCTGGGGAACCGGCAGTTGGACAGATGCTTCAAGATCTGATCAACCACATGAAGCGGGCCTGCTGCAATTAGACATAACAAAAGCACAAAAAATATTGGGCTGGAAACCTAAATTAGATGCTGCAACCTCTATCGGCTGGACAATTGACTGGTATAAACAACCAGACAACAGGAAAAAAGATTTTACAATGCAGCAAATCAATACCTATCTTGCTTTATGATCTTCACTCCCACTCCTTTATATGGAAGCTATGTAATAGAACCTGAGCAATTTACTGACAACCGGGGTTGGTTTGCCAGGTATTACTGCAAAAAGGAGTTTAATAAAATTGGTCATGAAAAAGAATGGGTACAAATGAATCATTCATTCAGTACCCATAAAGGAACTATCCGCGGTATGCATTACCAGGTGGCGCCTTATAAAGAAATCAAAATGATAAAATGTATTGCCGGTGCTGTGTTTGATGTGATTATTGATTTAAGAACCGGTTCACCTACTTTCCTGCGCTGGTTTGGAGTAGAGTTATCAGCACAAAACAGAAAGATGATATATATCCCGGAAGGGTTCGCACATGGCTTTCAGTCGTTGAGTGATGATGCAGAATTACTATATCATCATTCGGCATACTATACTCCGGGTGCTGAGGGAGGTATCAGATATGATGATCCGGTGATAAAGATTGAATGGCCCCTGCCCCTGAGCATCATATCGGGCAGGGATTCCACTCATCCATATATTGATAACAATTATAAAGGGATATAACTTATGCAATGCAGGTTTTGCAAGACATCGCTTAGTCATGTTTTTATTGACCTTATCAATTCACCTGCTTCAAATTCTTTTCTTACAAAAGAACAATTGAACGAACCGGAAACTTTTTACCCCCTGAAAATATATACCTGTCCTTCTTGTTTTTTAGTACAGGTGGATGAATACAAAAAGTCTGACGCTATTTTCAATAGCGACTATGTATACTTTTCATCATATTCAAGTAGCTGGTTGCAACATGCCAAAGCCTATACCGAAAAGATGACCAGGAGATTTGGTTTGAATCACAATTCAAAAGTTGTGGAAATAGCATCAAACGACGGGTACCTGTTGCAGTATTTCCACGAAAAAAATATTCCCGTTTTGGGTATTGAGCCAACGGCGAATACCGCAGAGGTTGCGGTAAAAAAAGGAATTGAAACTGTAGTGGATTTTTTTGGCGTAAAGCTGGCAAAGGAACTCGTGTCAAAAAATATAGCTGCTGATCTCCTGCTCGGCAATAATGTGCTGGCACATGTACCGGATATTTTAGATTTTACAGGGGGGATGAAAATCATACTGGCAAATGAGGGAGTCATAACAATGGAATTTCCACATCTCATGCAACTGGTAGACAACAACCAGTTTGATACTATTTATCATGAGCATTTCTCTTATCTCTCATTTGGAACAGTACAAAAAATATTTGTTTCACAGGGACTGGAATTATTTGATGTGGAAGAAATCCCTACACATGGGGGCTCTTTAAGAATTTATGCCAAACATGTTGAAGACAAAAGCAAAACGATCACTGATAATGTAGGTAAACTTTTGAAGAAGGAAGCAGACAAAGGAATGAACAATATCGCTTTCTACAATGGTTTCCAGGCAAAGGCTATGAAAGTGAAACTCGATCTTACCGAATTTTTAATCGGCGCTAAACGCAACAATAAAAAAGTTGCAGCTTATGGTGCGGCAGCAAAAGGCAATACATTACTTAACTATTGCGGCATTAAAAATGACCTGATTGACTATGTTGCAGATGCCAACCCGCACAAACAAAACAAATGGTTGCCTGCAAGCCATATACCGGTAGTTAATGAAGCACATTTGAAAAACGATAAACCAGATTATGTCATTATATTACCCTGGAACCTGAAAGACGAAGTAATGGCGCAACTTTCCTATATAAAGCAATGGGGTGGCGCATTTGTAATACCCATTCCGGCTTTACAAATAATTAAATAGTCATGCAGAAAGTATTGGTAACCGGAGCAACGGGATTTATTGGGAATTACGTGGTTGAAGAATTATTACGAAGAAACCTCTTTGTGGTTACCAGTTCAGTTGACGAAGAAAAAGCCAGCCAAAAAAACTGGTATAATAAAACTAACTATCGCCCGCTTGATCTGAAGCAGTTAAATCTTAAGGAAAATTATTTTGAGTTCTTTGGCAGACCAGATATAGTGATACATTTAAGCTGGGAAGGACTTCCGAATTATAAAGACAATTTTCATACACAGCAAAATCTACCGGTGCATAAAACATTTCTTGAAAACCTGATAAGGAATGGTTTAAAAAACCTGAATGTTACCGGCACCTGTTTTGAATATGGTATGCAGGAAGGCAGGCTATCCGAAAATATGCCATCTCTGCCGGAAAACGAATATGGCAGGGCTAAGAATGAACTCAGGCTTTACATAGAAGAATTATCCCGAAATTATACATTCGAATACAAATGGATCAGGTTGTTTTACCTGTATGGAAAGGGACAAAACCCAAAATCCTTACTTTCGCAGCTCCAACAGGCTATTGACAACAAAGATGAGACATTTAATATGAGTGGCGGAGAGCAGGTAAGGGATTTTCTGCCGGTGGAGAAAGCAGCGGAATATATTGTGGATATAGCATTACAAACAATGGTTTCAGGCATCATCAATTGTTGTAGCGGTGAACCTGTTACAGTAAAGCAACTGGTACAGCGCTACCTGCAGGAAAAGAAGGTAACTATACATTTAAACTTAGGCTATTATCCCTATCCCGATTATGAACCTATGCATTTTTGGGGGGATAATGATAAAATAAAAAAAATTATTAATCATAAAGAATAATATATGCATGTTCGTAAGAGAACTACTTGTAGGGTTTGTGGTTCATCATCATTAACACCTGTTATATCATTGGGTCCGCAATACTTGCAAGGATCTTTTGTCAAACCTGGAAAAGAAATGCCATCTCACCGAAAAATTAATTGTTCGCTGGTAAGATGTAATCCACAAATTGACGAAAATGCATGCGGACTATTACAAATGGAGCACAGTGTACCACCTGAAATTTTATATGCTGCATACTGGTACAGAAGTGGTACAAACCAAACAATGCGAACTCATTTAAAAGAAATTGCAGATAGTGCATTAGATTTAATTAAAAAAAAGAATGCTGCAATCTTGGATATTGGATGTAATGATGGAACCTTATTTAAATATTATCCAGAGAGTTTTTTAAAATACGGCTGTGATCCAAGCGATGTTGCACAAGAAGTCAAAGGAGCAACTGTTGTTCAGGATGTTTTTCCATCAGCAGAATTAATTAAAATTATCGGCGATACAAAAATTGATATAGTTACTTCAATTGCCATGTTTTATGATTTAGAAAGTCCAGTGGATTTTGTAAAAAATATTAAACGCATATTGTCACCCGAAGGTATCTGGATTTTTGAAATGAGCTATATGCCACACATGCTTGAAATGAATAGTTATGATACTATTTGTCATGAGCACTTGGAATATTATAGTTTAGCCTTGTTGGAAAAGATAACTACAATGGCAGGAATGAAAGTCTTTAAAATTTCATTTAATGATATAAATGGCGGGAGCATTCGTTGTTATGCAACACATGCTGAAAGTGGTTTATATTATCGTCAGGAAAATCATAAAATAATGAATGAAATTAGACAAAAGGAGTTTGACCTTGAGTTGGATACAGATAAACCCTATGTGGCATTTCAATATAGAATAGAGAAATCAAAAGATGAACTTCACAACCTCTTGGTAAAACTAAAGAAGGAAGGAAAGAGGGTACATATTTATGGTGCTTCTACAAAAGGGAACAGTATTTTGCAGTGGTGCGATATTAATAATATGCTTGTTGACTATGCTGCAGAAAGAAACCCCGATAAATATGGCGCTTATACACTTGGAACTAATATTCCAATAATAAGCGAAGCTGAAAGTAGGGCAATGAATCCCGATTATTATCTTGTTCTGCCCTGGCATTTCAAAAAGGAATTTATAGAAAGAGAACAAGAGGCACTATCAAAAGGCACAGGATTTATATTTCCAATACCGACTATAGAAATATTTAAACAATAGAAGTATAGCACATTTCAATTATTAAAATGAATTTAAAAAGATTTTTTAAAAAGTGTGGTAAGGGGCTAGACGTAGTGTTTATGAATGCAAAAGCTTCGTATTCACAAACAGGTGAGGATATAATAATTGAATATTTGTTTGATAGTCTTAAAATGACTCACCCTACATTTCTGGAAATTGGGACAAACCAACCCAAAATATGCAATAATACCTATGGATTATATAAAAAAGGATGTAAAGGTGTTTGTGTAGAACCAGATATTGAAATGATAGAAATAATTAAACGTCAACGCCCAAAAGATACTATTCTCAATGTTGGTATAGGAGTTACAGAACAATCAAAAGCAGATTTTTACCTGTTTCCGGGATTGATGAATGGCTGGAGCACGTTTTCAAAAGAAGAAGCTGAAACCCGAAAAAAAGAAACAGGATTGAATTATCGAATTATACCGGTAACACTCAAGAATATCAATTCAATAATCAAAGAATATTTTAATCCTTATCCAAATTTCATTTCACTAGATGTAGAAGGGCTAGATCTTGAAATTCTAAAGTCAATAGATTTTACAATATATAGACCTGAGGTAGTTTGTGTGGAGACAATTACATTTGGTTATCTGAACAATTCAGAAAAAAAAATAACTGCTATTAATGATTTTATGAATAGTAAAGGGTATTTTGTGTATGCAGATACTCATATAAATACTATTTTTTCCCGTAAAGACTTGTTTAACTTTTAGTATGAGAAAAAAAAAGAGAGCAATAATTTTCGGGGCAAATGGGCAGGACGGATTTTATCTCAATCAACTGCTTAGCAAGTTTGAGATAGAAGTAATGAACGTATCCCGGACTAATGCAAATATTACAGGAACTGTGAGCAGCTTTAGTTTCGTACAAAAAATGATAAAAGAAAATTTACCTGACTACATTTTTCACTTTGCAGCACGATCAAGTACAAAACATGAATTTCTCTTTGAAAATCATGAAACAATTTCTACAGGTACACTTAACATTTTAGAAAATGTAAAACTATTTTCACCATTATCAAGGGTATTTATTTCAGGCAGTGCAATGCAATTCAAAAATAGTGGTGTCCCAATTAACGAAAATACAGCATTTGAAGCCAGCAGCCCTTATTCAATTGCGCGTATTCAATCTGTTTATGCATCCAGATACTATACCAATAAATTTGGACTAAAAATCTTCGTTGGTTTTTTTTTCAATCACGACAGTCCTAGAAGGACAGAACAACATGTTAACCAAAAAATAGTACGAGCTGTACAAAGAATTGCTTCCGGGAGTAATGAAAAATTAGTTTTAGGGAATATTGATGTACATAAAGAATTTAATTACGCAGGAGATATAGTAGATGCTGTTTGGAAGCTAGTAAATCAGGATGAAATATCAGAGGCTGTTATTGGAAGTGGAAAAGCTTATGCAATTAGGGATTGGGTAAAATATTGTTTTGAATTGAAAAATTTAGATTGGCAAGACCATATAGTTCTACAAGAAAATTATATGCCAGAATATGATCTGCTTGTAAGTGACCCTGTTGTTATAAAAAGCATTGGATGGAAGCCGAAAGTAGACTTTAATCTGTTAGCAAATATGATGATGAATGCAAATTGGAAGTGATAAAATATTAATACTATTCAATGGGGAGCATATTGCATATTCCCCAACTGTAATTCAGTTATATGACGAATTACAAAAAAAATATGACGTAACAATTACTGCTGAATATCCACGGAGTTTCAATAATCAAAAACTAGAGAACAGGAAGGTACTTTATCACAGATTCTATCATGTAAAAGGAAGGTACTTTTATTGGTTATTATTTCAGATATTATCACTATTTAATGATGAGGTTAAGCTCTTTAAAAGAAATGGTCTAAACTACAAGGAATACTTTTTTAAATTCTTGTTCGTAAAGAAAATCATAAATAAAAATCACTATAAGTCTATTATTAGTGTAGATATTTTAAATGCAGTATTTTGTTCCATCTTAAAGATAAAGACTGATTTCTTATCACTTGAACTTACCAGTGACGAGCGGCATCTTCATTTGGTTGATCCAACTTATTTAAACTGTGTACTTATTCAAAGTGAAGAACGATTTCATTATTTATTTAAAGACAAACAAATCAAGATATTTTTTGTTCAAAATGCCCCTATATATAAAGACGGAATCGTAAAACAATTTCGAAATGGTCTTATATATGGAGGTTCCGCATATGACGAATTAGGCTTTTACCATTGTCTTGATTATCTAATTAAATACAAGAATGAAAAGCTAACAGTACAGGGAGCTATAATGCCAAAAGATATTGCAAAAGTGAATAATGATTATAAAAGCTTGTTAGAAGAAAACAGACTTATTTTGAACAGAAAATATATTGAGAATGATGAAGTAGTAGAATCTTTGTCAAATTATGAAATAGGTTTTTGCTTTTATAATTTCAATGTGCCAGTAATACGCAATAACTATTTTAATTATGCAACAGCACCATCAGGTAAAATGTTTAAATATCTAGCAGCCGGTGTACCTGTAGTTGCCAGTAATATTATCGGATTTAAATTTGTAACTGAATTTCAATGTGGCATTCTAATAGATGATCTAAGTCCAATTGAAATAAATAGTGCAATTATTAAAATCAGGCATAACTATGATTTTTACGTTGCGAATGCCATTAAAGCTGCAAAACATTTCAGTTTTGATAAAGCTATTGAACCATATTTAGAATTTATATCAGAAAGATAATAGGGAAATTCATCATTGTGAAAAAGAACAAATACAGTATCATACTTCCTGTTCGTAATGGTGGAGAATATATAAAACTATGTGTGAAGAGTATTCTTGCTCAATCCATTCAAAATTTTGATTTACAAATCTTCGAAAATAGAAGTACAGATGGTACATACGAATGGCTGAATACCCTACATGATGATCGCATTAAAATTTATCCGGCAGAAAAAAATTTATCAATTGAAGAAAACTGGGCAAGAATTAAGGAAATTCCTAAGAATGAATTTATCACATTGATCGGGCATGACGATATGCTTGATGAACATTACCTGGCAACTATGGATGCACTTATAAACAAACATCCTTCAGCAACCTTGTATCAATCTCATTTCAGATATATAGATGCCGCAGGTATGGAAATAAAAAAGTGCAGGCCAATGAAGGAACAATATAATGAAACTGAATACCTGGAAGCTATTCTAACCAATACACTTGATACAATGGGCACCGGGTATATGATGCGGTCAAAAGATTATGACAAACTCGGCGGTATCCCTTCCTACCCGAACCTCTTATTTGCCGATCATGAATTATGGATCAGACTTACAGGTCTTGGTTACATGGCGGTTTCAGCTACCGAAGGTTTTTCATACAGGCTAAACCAAAGTGTTTCAAAAATATCGGGAGCTTCAAAATATATTGATGCATTCTATTTATTCCTTGACTTTCTGACTAAACTCAGGGAGAAAGACAACGCAATTGCAGATACGATCAGTGCAACTATACGGGGATATATTCATTTCTATTGCAAATCATTGGCGCATCGCCTGCTTAAAACACCTCAGAGCCAGAGAAACAGTAAGACTTTAGGGGTATTTATCAATACCTGTAATTCAAAACTAAATGAACTGGCACCGGAATTTAAATTTAATCTAATGTCTGACCCGGATATCAGGCTGGCATCATTCATTGACAGTAATAGTATTTTGAGGAGTTTGTACCTGTTATTCAGAAAATTCTATTCAAAACCGATATACTCTTAGTTTTCAAAACAAGCTTTAACATAAGCGAATATTCAAATAAATGAAAATAGCAGTAAATACAAGGCTACTCCGAAAAAATGCAATGGATGGCATTGGTTGGTTTACCTATAACACTTTAAAAAAAATTACAACTGATAATCCCGGAATAGAATTTCACTTTTTCTTCGATTCTGTATATGATGAAGAATTTCTTTTCGCATCCAATATTGTTCCGCATCATTTATTTCCACCTGCCAAACATGCATTATTGAATCTTGCCTGGTTTGAATGGAGTGTAAAAAGAAAATTACAATCCATAAGGCCTGATCTATTTTTTTCACCCGATGGTATATTATGTCTCGGATGGCAGGGAAAGCAATATGGAGTTATTCACGACCTGAATTTTCTTCATATACCAGAGGCACTCAAATACAGCAACAGAAAATATTACAGTTATGTTATTCCCAAATCAGCATCAAAAGCAGCACGAATAGGCACGGTTTCTCAATACAGTAAGGATGATTTGGTAGCAACCTTGAGATTAAGTCAGAACAAAATTGATGTAGTGTATTGTGGTATCAACAGTTTTTTCCATCCGGTTTCCACAGAACAGGCAAATGAAACCAGGCATCAGTTTACAGGAGACTGCGAATATTTTGCTTTTGTAGGCACATTAAGCCCAAGAAAAAATATACTCCGATTAATGGAGGCATTCGAGATTTATAAAACCCATACCCAAAACAATCACAAATTGCTGATTGTTGGAAAAGCTATGTATAAACAGGATGAGTTAATGGGATATAAAGCGAAGCTATCACACTCATCAGATATTATTTTTACCGGGAGGTTGCCGGATGAAGATATAAAGAAAATACTCGGTTCTGCAATTGCCCTGGTATATATTCCCATATTTGAAGGTTTTGGAATTCCGGTTATTGAAGCAATGCAGTGCAATGTCCCGGTAATAGCATCCAACGTAACATCAGTACCGGAAATTTGTGGAGATGCTGCATTAATTGTAGACCCTTTTAATCCAACCGATGTTGCAGAGGCCATGAAGCAAGTCATTGATAATGAAAACCTAAGGAATTCGCTTATACAGAAGGGTAATAAAAGGAAAGATTTTTTTTCCTGGGATAAAACTGCAGACCTGCTTTGGAATAGTATTTCAACAGTGCTTTAAAAAACCAATGTATAACCGTTAGTCTTCTTTGCCATTTACCGAAAAAAAAATTGCTATTTGATTTTTACAAGTATATTCGTAAAAATTATTTTGATATGAAAAGAAACACCTTTCTTACTTTACTGGCTTTTGTTTTTGCTTTTGTTTCCTGCAAAAAGGATCATCCGGTTATTTATCCTGTTGAAGGTTTGTGGATAGGCACATACACTGTTGATCAAAATCCCAACCAGTCACCACTTTTTTATAGTTTTTCCGTTAAACCAGACGGAACTATTCTTACGGAATCGAAAGGAGGAGATGGAGTTTCCTATTACAGCGAAGGTACCTGGACTCTGACTGGTGATCAATTTGCATTTACAATCAAGACTATTAATGTAGAGCCATCACCTATAAAACAATCAGGTAAACTTACTTTTCATAATTCAGGAAAGATGACCAATGGTACTTGGGAAGATATTGAAAATCCTTACACTAAAACTGGCAATAAAGGCAAATTCTCAACTATGAACCGAGTTAATTAAGAACTAAAAAAAATCATATATATGATATACAATTAGTAATATTTTCAAATTCTAAACTATAATTATTAAAAATTAAATCTATGAAATTAATCTTTCGCATTACTTTAATAGCAATAGCCATTATAACATTGAGCATATCTGCTTGCAAAAAAGACGAAGTAAAACCTATTGAGAAATCTCCATTGGAAATTCTCACTGCTCAACCCTGGCAAATTGCTGAGATTAGATTTTTGCAACAGAACACTATGTATTATTACATGAGAGGTGCTACAACGGGTAATAATATCAACTTTGATACTGAATATTATAAGTTTAATGCAGATAAAACAGGTGAACGGGCGGACCAAAATGTAGTTTACCCACTTACATGGGATTTTATTGATGCGGAAAAAACTAAAATAAAGATCGTAGTCCAGGAAGGTAAACCCCTTACCATTATTTGGGAAAACATTGTTTACAAAGAAAAATCATTGAAATATTCTGAATATTATAATAGGAACGGGAATAATTCATTAGCAGTCGCAACAAGGATTCCGAAACCATAGCCACATAAAAAAGCCACGATAAAAGTCGTGGCTTTATTAATTTCTTCTAAGCTTACACAATAATAATAGCAAAGCAAACTACACATTTCCCATCACAAATTCAAACTTATTACCCCCAAATAGTCCAGTAGCAGCAGGGAACAAAAAACAGAAATAAACAGGATCAGTCCAATCTCAAACACTTTTTTCATTGCATATTTCATTTCTGATTTCAGGAGTATTCCGTTTGTAACGTGTATGAGTATACCTAATGAGATGACTGACAATCCAAGGAATAAAAACTGACCGATTGAGAGGGTTGCTATTAAAGCACCGGCTAATATCAGTAATGTACCGGTTAATTTCAAAGGGGAGTTAAGATACTTCAGCATAGGATATGATTATTTAAAATCAACGGGTTGAACAATCAAATTTATTCAACCTTTGTGCTAATTCCGATGATTTGAAACAATCTTTGACAGAATTTTATCCTGTGATAAAGCTACCTAAAAGGGACTGAAAAACTTTGATGAGGAATTTGTTGTTTAAGGTTTTTCGTTTCGCGTTTATCATTTCACCTTTATCGTCTCTCATCACACTATCCCTCAATCTATTTGCTTTCTGATAGTAGTAATAAGCCGCTGACCCTTTACCAGCATTTTTAAAGCTCTTCGCTTTACTGATATCACCGGTTGTTGCTGTCGTGATTTTGCAAGGTCCATTCTATATGCATCTACTATATGCTGATGAGATAATATTCCGGCAATAGTACCCGAATCGGAAACTACAGGGAGCACATCTACATTCTCCCGCACCATAAGTTCAAGTGCCTCTCTTAAAGTGCCTGACATTTTTATGGCAGCAGGTGTTCTTCGAATTAATGCAGAAATATGTGTTTCTGTATTATGTTGCATTCCAAAAAGATTGGATGAACTGACGATACCCACAAAGGAATTATCTCCATCTGTAATAATAAAATGATTACTCTTATCTTCAGGATGATCCTGTACCCATTTCCTGGCCTCGCCTACCGATACATCCTGGTTGATAACAAAACCCTGTTCCCCTACTACATCATTAACAGTTAGCTCCTGGAGAAGATCCGGTTCAAATGAATCTGGTGTCTTTATACCCCTGCGGGCAATCTTTTCAGTCATGATGGTATTTTCCATAAAGAAAAACGAAATCATATATGCAGCGGTACACGCGGCAAGCAAGGCAGACAATGCTGTTGAAGTGCCCGTTGTTTCAATTGCAAAAATAATAGAAGTCAGCAGGGCACGGGAAGCTCCGGCAAACATGGCAGACATACCGACAAGTGCGGCAAGCGAGGGTGATATTTCAGTACCAGGAAAAATATATCCTGATAAATTACCCAGCAAAAAACCTGCAGCTCCGCCAATAGTCAGCAACGGCGCCAGTGTTCCACCTGATGTGCCACTGCCTAATGCTATTGACCATGAAATAAATTTGAATACCAGTAATAGTCCAACTGCTTTAAGTGCAAGCTGACCATTCAGCACATCAGTAATATTATTATACCCTACCCCAAGTGTAGAAGGGAAAAAATAACCGACAATTCCAACTACCAGTCCACCGATTGCAGGCCACCACATCCAATGCACTGGTAGTTTACTAAATGCATCTTCAATTAAATATACAGCTTTGGTAACCCCTGCAGCAAATACACCTACAACTATCCCTAACATGCTGTAGAAAAGCAATGCAATATTACTTGGGGAATTAACAGCAGTCTTTATCTCAAAAACAGGAGATGATCCAAAAAGAAAATGATGACCTGCTGCACCGGTAATACAGGCTAAAGCAACTGGTATGATGGAGCGGGGCGAAAACTCAAACAATAATAATTCTATTGCCAGGAAAATTGCAGCCACAGGACAACCGAAAATTGCAGCCATACCTGCTGTTGCTCCACAGCTTAATAATATTTTACGTTCATTATGTGTGATCTTCAGTATCTGTCCCAGGGTAGATCCCAATGCTCCACCCGTTGCAATAATTGGACCTTCGGCACCAAAAGGACCGCCTGTTCCAATAGCTATTGCAGAAGACAACGGCTTTAAATAAGTGATGGTAGGTTTAATCTTACTTTGATTAGTTAATATTTGTTCCATGGCTTCCGGGATACCGTGCCCTCTAATTGCCCCGGTACCATAATACGCCATTAGTCCTACCAATATTCCACCCACTGCAGGAATGAGTATAACCCACGCTCCAAGTGTATTATCAGCCGGGCTGACAGCAGCTCCCGAAAGTTTACCATAAAAAAATAATTGAGTAACAAAATCTATCAGAATAATCAAAAACTTAGCTATAGCACTTACACATACTGCAATAACAAATGCATAACATGATATCCGGAATACCCTTTTTTTACCTGCGTATCCCGCAGGTTCTATTGCCTCAGAACGCAAGTTATCCATTAATGAAACAGATACCGGTATACCATTTTCTAAACCACCTTTCAACATATAAATCAGAAGTTATTCTTCTTAAAAGAGGGCAAAAGTATGATTAAAATCATTTTTTATTGATAAACATTTTCAACAATTGCCTACTTTTGTTGTGGAAATTATATTTTTCGACCGACGTTTAACTTCCTACATGTCTGCATTGAAGAATGGTTGCGACCTCAGTTTATGTTTTTTATGCAGAAACAGCTTGCCGGGATGGCAGGCATTAGCAGGTGCCAATCGCAAAAACCTCAGGTTTAAAAAAGGAGCAGTCATATTTGATGAAGGTGAAGACATTAAAGGGATGTATTTCGTATATAGTGGTATTGTAAAAGTGCAACGAAGCTGGGGTAATCAAAAACAATTAATCCTTCGATTTGCAAAACCCGGTGATATACTTGGATACAGGGGATTGGGTGACGAAAAGAAATATACCATTAGTGCCACTGCAATTGAGCCGGTTACTGTTTGTTATGTAGATCTTAATTTTTTTGAATCCATGTTGTTGATCAATCATCCGCTCACCTACCAACTCATGCAATACTATACCAATGAATTGCAGTATGCGGAAAAAAAAATGAGCAACCTGGTGCATTTGAGTGTTAAAGCAAGAGTAGCTGAAACGTTGCTTACCCTGAACAACCAGTTTGGTAAGAGCAAAGAAGGAAATATTAATGTACACCTGAGCAGACAGGATATTGCGGCATTTACAGGCACTACATACGAAACACTGTTCAGAACCATGCAGGAATACATACGGGCTAAACTGATTCGTGTTTCAGGGAAAAAGATATTTCTGCTTAAAGAAAAAAGACTGGCTGAACTGGCTATGATGCATTAAAACTGCATCATCCACTATGAGTTGTCATATTTGATTTTTTAACTTAACTAAAATATAAACATATGAACTACGAAAATGGACAAACAGCTTTTTCAAAAGCTTTTTTAACAGCTTTATTTGTGGGTATTATTACTTCAGTAATTTGCTTAATTTATTATGCAATCTTCCGTGCTGAAACAGGAATGTTGACTGCCGCTATAATTAATGTTGCTTCCATTATTTTTGGAGTTAACAGTCTTTTCCTGCTTCTGGGTATCCTCTATTACTTCTTGCGGCAATTAAATAGTACAGGTGAAATCATATATATAGCCGGACTCATATTGCTGACGATATTTTTTAGTTGGAAAGCTGAAACTGTAGTACGCAGTTCCGATCATGCTCTTGCTATTGAATTTCGCGAATTGCTTCTTGGCATTGTGCTGATTGTGGGTATTGCTGCAGCCATTGTGGTTCCGTATTTATTTCACAATAAGAAATTCGAAAGAAATGTTTTGTGATAGTTGCAGTGCTAAAAATTATTAACTGCCGAGAACACGGAGAAAAACACGCAGAGAAAAATAAAGAGTTAATTCTGAACTAAAGCATTCTCTTTGCGACCTCTGCGAAAACCTCTGCGTTCTTTGCGGTAAAAACAATATTAACCGCCGAGGAACGCGGAGAAATACACGCAGAGAAAAAGAAAGAATTACTTCTGAACTTATGCATTCCCTTTGTGACTTCTGCGATCTTTGCGGTAAAAAACAATAAACTGCTGAGAATAAGCAGCAGGAATAAAATAACTGCCAGCCTGTAAGTAACGGAAACAGCAACAAAATTTTAAACTACTAATTTGAATACACCCCCTTCCTTATTATTCACCAACAGATAAAATTCCTAACTTTATCCTCTGCACATATTTTCTTGCTCAAAAAAGTTCAATTCATGAGTAAAGCTCATTTCGATTTTGGCATGATTGGTTTGGGTGTAATGGGAAGAAATTTTCTTTTGAATATGGCTGATCATGGCTATGCTGTTGCCGGACTGGACAAAGATGATCAGAAGGCGCTGTCTTTGGAAAAGGAGGCTACAGCGAATACTACTGTAAAAGCTGCTACAAACGCCGTAGATTTTGTTTCCTGCTTAAAGAAACCGCGATGTATTATGATGCTGGTTCCGGCTGGAAAACCGGTTGATGCAGTAATTGAAGAATTCCTTCCTCTTCTCGACAAAGGTGATGTTCTCATTGACGGTGGCAATTCGCACTATACCGATACCATCAAACGAATCAGATACCTTGAGAATAAGGGTATCCATTTTATGGGAATGGGTGTTTCGGGTGGTGAAAAAGGAGCACGTTTTGGACCAAGTATTATGCCTGGCGGCGATACCGGCGCATGGCAGGCAGTAAAGCCCATGCTGGAGGCGGTTTCTGCAAAAGTGAATGGAAGCCCCTGTGTGGCTTATCTCGGGAAAGATGCTGCAGGGCATTATGTAAAGATGGTTCATAACGGTATCGAATATGCCCTCATGCAACTGATCAGCGAAACTTATATGCTGATGCAGCAGGGATTGGGGTTAAATAACGATGAACTGCATGAGGTATATAAAAAATGGAATGAAGGCAAGCTTCAATCTTATCTCATTGAAATAACCAGTGATATTTTTCTACAACCCGATGATAAATCTGACGGGTGGCTGATAGATATGATTTTGGATGAAGCAGGCGCCAAAGGTACAGGTATGTGGACATCACAGGATGCTATGAGCATGCATTACCCGGTGCCTGTAATTGATATCGCCGTTGCCATTCGCGACTTGTCGGTTTATAAAGAAGAAAGAATAGAGGCAGAAAATATTTATGGTAATCCGGTTCAGAAAATTCATTCAGACAGAGAGCAGTTCATTTCACTGTTGCATGACGCTTTATATTTTGCAATGATCACATGCTATGCGCAGGGGCTTGGAATGATTCAAAAAGGATCACTTGCATTCGGTATGGATATCCCAATTTCTGAAGTAGTGCGTATCTGGCGGGGTGGATGTATAATACGGTCTGCACTGTTAGATACCTTTTACGAAATTTTTTCAAAAAACAACAACTTGACCAATATCCTGCTTAGCGTTGTAGTTGCCACAGAAATAAAAAACAATTTACCACAAATACGATCCGTAATTACTGCTGCTGCCAATGCGGGGTATCCTGTACCCGGAATTTCCGCTTCACTGAATTATTTTGAGAGTTACCGCCGCAGACATTTACCGGTGAATTTAATACAGGCACAGCGGGATTATTTCGGCTCACATACTTACCAACGTATAGAACTACCCGGTATATTTCATACCGAATGGAATGAAAGAGAAGGTTAGAAATTAGAAATACATTTTACGATGTTCCCAGGGCCATAATAAATTTTTGCTTTGCGAAGTCTTCCGTACGCTTTGCGAAGTCTCAACCGCTGTGCGAAGTCTCCCGACTTCGCACTCA
>JBDHYJ010000029.1:0-49125 GCA_039811345.1 Chitinophagaceae bacterium | reverse complement strand
TCATCTTGCTCTATTTACCGGTAGACGCCAGGTAATATGCTGAGATAAAAATATCGCAAAGTAATTTTGGCAAAGTGGATACCGGTATGGGTGTGCAGTTGAGGTTTGACGCTTATCCTTACCAGGAAGTTGGATTTGTTCACGGCAAACTCGATTATATCTCTGATATGTCTGTTGACAGCAGTTTTTTGGGAAGGATAAATTTACCGGAAGGTTTACGCACCTCGCGAAACCGCAACTTGCAATTTAAGAACGGATTAAAAGTAAGGGTGCTTATTATTACAAAAGATATGACCCTGCTGAAAAGGGTATATTATGGAATTATCAAATCGCTGGAGATGAATAAGTGAATCACGTGTTACTATTATTCCTTAGTAGCCGTGGCGCTGTTCCGTTGCGACGGATTTTATTTACTGCTTAGCAGCAGAAGGAGTAGCTAGCCTGAGCAAAGCAGCTAATCTTGCAGGTCAAGATGCTAATATTCTGAAATCAGAATATCAGCAATTGAATTATATGAAATTCAGTTGATGAGTCGGGAAGATACACGATTGTCGGAACAGGATTGGTCAGTGATATTTTATGCCCGGCAAAAAAATGCGATCTTACTAACAGGTGATAAATTTTTGAGAACTGTCGCTACCTCAAAACAATTATCAGTTCTTTGCATTGAAAATAAATGACAAAAAAAGACCCTGAACTTAGTCAGAGTCTTTTGTGCCCGAGACTGGATTTGAATGCTGACGCTCCGGTCAGCATTCCGACCTGCTCTGGCAGCGTCGGAACCAGCTACACTACATATAATGTTGTAAGAGTTAAGACAAAAAAAAGACCCTGAACAAAGTCAGAGTCTTTTGTGCCCGAGACTGGATTTGAACCAGCACGCCCTTTCAGGCGCTACCACCTCAAAGTAGTGCGTCTACCAATTTCGCCACCCGGGCATTGCTTCCGTTGTTACCGGAATTTTGAGGACGGCAAAAGTAAGGATTTTCCGGAAATATGATAAAGGAATTTATAGGGCAAAGTTCGAGTCGAAAAAAAATTCATTGTATTAAGTCCAGAGATCTTAATTCGATTGAATTCCCTACACCTTATGCCCTACTTTATCCCTAATTTGTCTCACTCATTCACTATATATTTGCTCATGGCCCGCATTCTCGCAATTGATTATGGTTTAAAGCGAACCGGTATAGCAGTTACTGATCCTTTGCAGATTATTGCTACTGGATTAACGACAATTGAATCTGCTCAACTCATTCCTTTTCTTAAAACATATCTTGCAAAAGAAAATGTGGAGAAATTTATTATTGGTGAGCCCCGCAACCTGGATGACTCCGATACACATGCCACAGCGCTTGTATTGAGAATAATTGAAAAAATAAAAAAAGAATTCCCTGCTATACCTGTAGAAAGTGTGGATGAACGGTATACTTCAAAAATGGCAAAGCAGGCAATGCTCGATATGGGGATGAAAAAAAAGCAGCGCCGTGATAAAGCTGTTGTAGACCAGATTGCTGCTACAATTATTTTACAGGAATACCTGCAAAGCCGTAGTCTGTAACTATCAGCGAAATCATGATTTTCTTTCCATCTCTTTCAACAGTTTTTTTACGGAAACGTTTGTGTAAAATTTATAGAATGGAATATAAAAATGATCTGGCTTAGGTGTTTTCGTATAACTTTAATCATTTTCAAAACAATGCTTACACAGATACTCCAACAATACGGACTTGATATTGCTCATGTTGATATAAAACCTTTCGGCTCCGGGCTTATTAATAATACCTGGAAGATAAACCGGCAGGATAATAACCAGGCATATATTCTGCAACGTATCAATAATAATGTATTTAAATCGCCGGAAGATATTGCATCTAATGTGCGTTTAATAGGTGACTATCTTGCTGCTCATCATCCCGGATATTTTTTTGTAAGGTGTATGTTTACACAAAGAGGTGATGATATGCTTTATATCAAAGATGAGGGATACTTCAGGCTGGTACCTTTTGTGCCCGACTCCCATACTGTGGATGTGGTGCAAAATCCGGAACAGGCTTATGAAGCAGCAAAGCAGTTTGGTAGATTCACTTCTCT
The DNA here is from genome assembly GCA_039811345.1 of Chitinophagaceae bacterium. Classification (GTDB taxonomy): domain Bacteria; phylum Bacteroidota; class Bacteroidia; order Chitinophagales; family Chitinophagaceae; genus Agriterribacter. The sequence goes on along the minus strand of JBDHYJ010000029.1, from coordinate 47,034 downwards.
GCTGAATGATTTTCCCGTTCAAAAGTTGAAAGTAACTATTCCTGATTTTCATAATCTTACATTGAGATACCGACAGTTTCTGGGTGCATTACAATCCGGTAATGAGGATAGAATAAGTGCTTCAGCCGGTGAAATTGCATGGCTTAAGGATCAGCAATATATTGTACAGCGTTTTGACGCGATGAAAGTAAATCCGGCTTATAAGCTGCGTGTAACTCATCATGATACTAAAATAAGCAATGTACTTTTTGATTCTAATGAGAAAGGGATATGCGTGATAGATCTGGATACTGTTATGCCCGGATATTTTATTAGCGATGTGGGTGATATGATGCGTACCTGTGTATCACCTGTAAGTGAAGAAGAGAAAGATTTTTCGAAAATAATGATTCGGGAAGATTATTATAAGGCTATCGTAAAAGGGTATACAGAAGGAATGCATGGTGCGCTCAGTGCGGAAGAACAAAAAGGTTTTTTTGATGCAGGTTGTTACCTTATTTATATGCAGGCCCTGCGTTTTCTTGCCGACCATATTAATAATGATACTTATTATGGGGCAAAATATGAAGGACATAACTATATGCGTGCCTGCAATCAGATAGCTTTACTGAAAAAAATGCTGGAAAAAGAATCTCTGCTGAGGGCTTTTAACTAATAGAAATTTGCATTTACAAATGATCAGTGATGGCAACCGCAATCAGGACCACAATGATCTTCGTCTGTATGTGAATTACCGTGTACGTGACCATGGGCAAGTTCTTCACCGGTAGCTTCTCTTATATTTTTAATGGTAACTGAAAAATGAAGTGTCCTGCCTGCAAGCGGATGGTTGCCGTCAAGAATAATTTTATCGCCATCTATATCAGTTACAAACAACTGCTGTCCGTCGGAAGATTGTACCACATTACCCATTTCAATAGCTTCACCACCCTGCGGAAACTGTTGCCTGCTTACTTCAATTACAAGTTCTGGATTAAAGTCGCCATAAGCCTGTTCGGGACTTAGCAGTACCTTTTTCTCCTGTAATACCATTAGCCCGGTAAGTTCCTTTTCGAGGTTTTCAAGAATATTTCCATAACCATGGAGGTATTCAAGCGGTTCAAAATCAGTATTGCTGTCAACAACTGCACCCGATTCATCTGTAGCTATATAATGAATGCTGACAACCTTATCTTTTTCAACCATCATAATTGCAAAGTTTTTTAGTGCTGAGTGACAACTGTGCTGAAGTTTATTTTTCGTGAGAGCCAACTGTCAGATACAGGAATGATCCAACTGTCTTCCAATTCCTGTTTGGATGATACGGTATTATTAAAATACAGTGTATCTTTTGTAACAAAACCGTTTTCTGCAGCATATTTTATCTGCGATAGCGGCAATAATTGAATATTATCTTTCACCACAAATGCCAGCAATTGCCGGTCGAGGAGAGTGATGTTGAATTTTTTTTCTATCTCCTTAATTAAGTTCACGGAACTTTCAATACTGCACCCGCTGACATTTGTTGCGGTTTCATCCACCATCAGAACAATGAACTGACCAAACATGACTGTCCCAAATCCTTTTACGGGTGCACCATGTGCGTGCCACTCATCGATAAAACTCTCCAGCATTTTTTCTACTTCAAGTACTTCTGATAGCGTAAATACCCTGTTTGCCTGGTATATCCACACTCTTGACTCCGGTACAAAATGCTGAGGTAATAAATGTTTGTATGCTATATTCATGTTGCAAAAATACGGGGATCAGCAATATTTTCAATGATACTGTGGTGGAATGTATATTCACACAAAATCAGCTATATACTATTTTCAGGAATACGTTCATTTCTTCGTTCAATCTCAATGATCTTTGCGTTTTTCATTTCTCCGTTACTGAATTTACCTTCTTTCATAAGCTCGAGGTCACGGGAAGAAAAATGGACCATTCTGTCATTTTCATAGTCATCAAGAAATACATCGCTGGCATTCCAGCCGCTCAGCTTACCCCGAAAAAAAGCAATGTTACCATCATCTGTTTCAGCAACTTTAAAATATCTTACACTTCTGCTGCCATTGGCATCGGTATATTTTATTTTATAAATATCACCCCGTTCAGGTTGTTTAATTAATACACTGATGTTTGAGATTCTATCGCTGTTAACCTGGCGGATATAAAAAAACAAACCAACACCCATCAGGATTGCTAATATCAAAATATTCTTACCGTATCGCATTAGGTATTTAGTGTTTAATCAATCTAAGAAAATAATGGGTTTTAGCTATCAGGTATCAGGTATCAGCTATCAGGTTTCAGGTATCATTGCTGAAAGCTGATAACTGACAGCAAAAAGCTCATCGCTCAAAACCCAAAACCCAAAGCTCATCGCTCAAAGCCCAATGCTCAAAGCCCAATACCCAAAGCCCATTCACTCCGCCAGCGAGCGGGCTACGAGTTCAGCAATGTCCAATACCTGCACAGTGTCTTCTTTTTCTTTATTTTTTACACCATCTGTAAGCATTGTATTGCAATAAGGACAGGCGGAAGCAATTATTGGTGCTCCAGTTTCCAGGGCTTCGTTAGTCCTTTCCAGGTTAATTCTTGTGGTGCCTTTTTCTTCTTCTTTAAACATCTGTGCGCCACCTGCCCCACAGCAAAGTCCCTTACTTTTGCAACGATTCATTTCCACCAGTTCTATATCAAGCGCTTCAAGCACTTTGCGGGGAGCTTCGTAAATATTGTTGGCCCTTCCAAGATAACAACTATCGTGATAAGTGATTTTTCGTCCCTTAAAATTCCCACTCTCTTTCATCTTTATTCTTCCTTCGTCTATCAATTGCTGTAAGAAAGTGGCATGATGAATAACTTCATAGTTACCGCCCAGCGCCGGGTATTCATTTTTAAAAATATTAAAACAGTGCGGGCAGGTAGTTACAATTTTTTTTATACCGTAGTTATTCAGGGTATTGATATTCTGGTAAGCCATCATCTGAAACAAAAACTCATTGCCGGCCCTGCGGGCTGGATCACCGTTGCATGCTTCTTCTTTGCCAAGTATGGCATATTTAATTCCTGTTTTATTAAGAATTGTAGTGAAGGCCTGAGTGATCTTCTGTGCCCGCTGATCAAAGCTCCCGGCACATCCCACCCAGAATAGGATCTCAGGGGTTTCCTGTTTTGCAAACAAATCTGCCATTATCGGAACTTGCATAGGTTTTGATTTTGTTTCAAAGCTAAACGAAAATAGTGATTAAGCTATTTTCTGAGACTACACTGCAATTTATTGTTACAATCAACAAAACTTTATTTTGAACTGCCCGTAATTTCTTTGTTCGAAGTGAAAACAATATTAAAGAATACATTAACAAATGAGATAATATCTTTGCAGACACCAATTAAATAAACAACTATCCGATTATGAAAATACTGTTTACAATCATCTGCTCATTGCTTGTATCAAACGCTAATATTACCCAGCATTTCACACCCGTGGATGAGGGGTCTGAAGTGAGTTTCAAAATCAAAAATTTTGGATTTAATGTCAAAGGAACGTTCTCAGGTCTTGACGGTAAAATTGTATTTAATCCCGATAGCCTGGCAGCAAGTTCTTTTGATGTTACGGTTGACGCGAAAACAATTAACACCGGAATTGAACAGCGTGATAACCACCTGCGAAAAGAAGAATATTTTGATGCTGATAAATATCCAAAGATTCATTTTGCATCCACTAAAATAACTACCAGCACAAATAATAAGTACCTGTTTGTTTTTGGGATGCTTACTATAAAAGGAACAACTAAAGAAATTTCTTTTCCGTTTAAAGCAACTGCTAAAGGAGATGATTATCTTTTTGAAGGTGAATTTCCTTTAAACCGTCGTGATTTTAATGTTGGCGGGGGTAGCCTTACCATGTCAGATCACCTTACTGTTTCATTAAAGGTACTGTCTAAAAAAAAGTAGGGATAAAACTATGAGGGCATTTCAGATGTCCATTTATCCCTGTCATCAGGGCTAAATTTCCAGGGGGCAAAATTATTCTCAATATTTGAAAACATCGCGTTCCATTCCTGTGGGGCATTACTTTCTTCCATGATCAGCGAACGGCGTAGTTCGAGTATAATTTCAAGCGGACTGATACTTACAGGACATTCTTCCACACATGCATTACAGGTGGTGCATGCCCTTAGCTCTTCTACAGTGATATAACTGTGCAGCAGGCTTTTCCCGTCGTCTTTGAACTGGTTATTTGTTTTGATATTTTTCCCTACTTCCGTCAAACGGTCGCGGGTATCCATCATAATCTTTCTTGGCGATAATGCTTTGCCGGTGATATTGGCAGGACAAGCTGCAGAGCATCTGCCGCATTCGGTGCAGGTATAGGCATCAAGCAGGTTCTTCCAACTCAGATCAAACACATCTTTTGCTCCAAACTTAGGAGTTGGGGCGTCGGGATCCGGCGTTGGTGCAAGCTCTGGTTGCATGGCATACAATACTTCGTTTTGAACAGCAGCCATATTATTCATTTCACCTTTGGGTTTCAGGCGTGCATAATATGCATTGGGAAAAGCGAGAATAATATGCAGGTGTTTTGAATAGGGCAGATAGTTCATGAAGGCCAATATACCCACTATATGCAACCACCAACAGCTTCGTTCAAGAGCAACAAGTGAACTATCTGAAAGAGAATCGTACACTGGCATAAGCATTCCCGATACAATAAAATTCCCGGTGATATGTTCAGCATAATGTCCATATCCTCTGGATTGTAATAATCCGTCAGCGGTATTCATGGTGAGGAATAACAGCATCAATATTATCTCGGTAAAGAGAATATAGTTGGCATCGCTTCGGGGCCAGCCGTTTAAGTCTCTGCTGGCAAATCGTTTTAGCTTAATAATGTTTCGCCTTATCAGGAACACAATACATGCTATGATAACAAGAACGGCCAAGACTTCAAATGCATTGATAAGGAATGTATAGACAACACCCAGGTAAGGAGCAAACAAGCGATGTGTGCCCAGTATACCGTCTAAAATAATTTCTAGTATTTCAATATTGATGATTATAAAACCGGCGTAAACAAAGAAGTGTAAGATGGCCACAAGCGGGTTTCTGAACATCTTTTTTTGTCCCAGGGCCAGCAGCAATACATTCCGCCATCGTTTAGCGGGATTATCAGAATAGTCCGCGTCTTTGCCCAATAAGATGTTTCGGCGGATATCCATAACACTCCGGGTAAATAACCCGAATGCTGCTGCAAAAATGATAATAAAAAAAATCTGTGAAAGAAGATGCATTATCATGTGGTTGTAACGCTAAAGATAAGATGTTTAGTACTAATTGTTTTATTGGTTAATACCGCTTAGTTTTGAAGCTATTATTCTCCTGAGATGAAAAATTATATACTAACAGAAGATCAGATTTCAAAAAAGCTGCAGCGAATGGCTTACGAAATTGCTGAGCAAAATACAGGTGAAGCTAAACTAATACTCGCAGGAATCAGGGAAAATGGTGTGGTAATAGCAAAGAAGCTTCAACAGTTGCTGAAGGATATTTTCAGAGGAGAAACGACGGTTATGGAGATTGAGGTAGATGATAAACGTTTCCCCAAAAAAATTGTACTCAGCCAGATTGAAAATTTTGATGGAGCAGTTATTATTGTAGTGGATGATGTGGCTAATAGTGGTAAGACCATGTTATATGCCCTACAACCTTTTTTAAAGAGTCAACCTAAAAAAATTCAAACCCTTGCTCTTGTAGACCGGACACACAAAACATTCCCGGTACATACCGATTATGTTGGATTTGCACTGGCAACAACCCTGCAGGATCATATTTTTGTGGAGGTGTCAGGCGAAAAAGTTACAGGGGCATGGCTTGAATAGTTGCTAATATTCTCAAATTCTACGATATTCGGTTAAATAAAATTCCCGGATTACAAAATTTTAAAGTTTTTATTTTATGGATACCAATATTACACAGCGTGTAAATGCATGGCTCAATGGCTCATTTGATGAAGCCACTAAGAATGAAATTAAAAGAATTCAGTCTGAAAATCCTGAAGAGCTTCCTGATGCGTTTTACCGGAATCTTGAATTTGGTACCGGCGGGCTTCGGGGAATTATGGGGGTAGGTACTAACCGCATTAATAAATATACTGTTGGAATGGCAACACAAGGATATGCCAATTACCTCAACAAAACTTATCCCGCTGGTAATATTCGTGTGGCAATTGCACATGACAGCCGAAACAACAGCCGTCAGTTTGCTGAAATTACTGCTAATGTGATGGCTGCCAATGGCATTAAAGTTTTTTTATTTGAATCACTTCGTCCAACTCCTGAACTGTCTTTTGCTATAAGGCATCTCAGTTGCCAGGGGGGAGTGGTATGTACCGCTTCACACAATCCAAAAGAGTATAATGGCTATAAGGCCTATTGGAACGATGGGGGACAATTGGTACCGCCTCATGATAAAAATGTGATTGCCGAAGTAGATAAAATCGGATCTGTAGATGAAGTAAAATGGAGTGGGGGTGAAAAAAATATTACCATTATAGGTAAAGAACTGGATGATGCTTATCTCACTATGGCAAAAGGCTTAAGTGTTTACCCTGATGTCATAAAGCGTCAGAAAAATTTAAAGATTGTATATACTCCGATTCATGGGACCGGTATTATGCTGGTACCTGAGTTGTTGAAGCGCTATGGTTTTGAAAATGTAACCATAGTTGAAGAGCAGTCGAAGCCTGATGGCAATTTTCCTACAGTGGTATATCCTAATCCGGAAGAAAGCGAAGCTATGAGTATAGGTCTAAAAAAGGCTGAGGCAATGGATGCCGATATCCTGTTGGGAACTGACCCTGATGCAGACAGGGTAGGCATTGCTGTTAAAGACAATAAGGGTAAATGGTTGCTGATGAATGGAAATCAAACTGCAGCCCTTGCTTTTAGTTACCTGATTGAAGCCCGAAAGTCGAAAGGAATAGCAAAGCCCAATGATATGGTGGTTAAAACAATTGTTACCACTGACATGATTGACAAGTTTGCCGCTGCAAATGCGGTAAAATGTTACAATGTCCTCACAGGTTTCAAATGGATTGCAGAACTCATAAAGGAAAAGGAAGGAAAAGAAGATTATATTATTGGTGGTGAAGAAAGCTATGGTTTGCTGGTAGGGCCAAATCTAAGGGATAAAGATGCAGTAAGCGCAGTGGCTATCCTCTGTGAAATGGCAGCTTATGAAAAAGATAAAGGGAAAAGTCTATTTGAAAAACTGGTTGAACTATATGTTCAGTATGGTTTTTATAAAGAAAGTCTCATTTCAATAACCAAGAAAGGTATGCACGGTCAGGAGGAGATAGCTGAGATGATGCAGTCCTACCGTGATAAAACACCTTCAGTAATCAATGGATCAAAAGTGGTACAGTTGCTGGACTATGAACTTCGTAAAGGTAAAAACCTGATAACCGGGGATGAATGGGAAATAAAACTGCCCAAATCAAATGTATTGCAGTTTATACTGGAAGACGGAACTAAAATATCTGCAAGACCCTCCGGTACAGAACCTAAGATTAAGTTCTATTTCAGTGTAAATACCACATTGTCCAAAGCTGCAGATTATGACAAAGTAGGTGCTGAACTGGATAAAAGAATACAGGCAATAATAGCTGATATGAAACTAAGATAGTTAAGTTTTACAGGAATTTAAAAAGAGCTGCTTTTCGGGGCAGCTTTTTAATTATCCATTCATTCCAGCCAAAATTTTTACCATTGCTTTTTTCTTAATTTCCGGTTGGGAATAGGTTTGAATATCAACCTTTGTTTCTTCGGCTATAAAGGCATAGCCAATTGCAGGAAATTTTAGAATGGAAGTATAAGTAACAATTTTATCCGGATTTGAACTGCGGTTATCACGAAGTATATTTGTGACTGTAGTATGTGCTTCAAAATTCACCTTTATTTGTTCTGTTTTTAAAACAGCATGATTATTAAAAAATCTTTGAAGTGCACTCATATCCTCATCGCGAATGGATACGGGTTTATCCAGCCAATATATTATATTAAGTACTCCGGGAGTTGCTTTAAGACTGTTCAGTTCTTCTGTATTGAGTTTTACAAAAATATAGCCGGCAAGCACAGCCTCACCTGAACTGGATTTTGAATGGTGTAAATTATGCTCTGGTTTTAGTACCGGGCAAAAAAACTCTATACCTTTCTTTTGAAGAAAAGTAGTTGTCTTTTTTTCCCATTTTTCTCTTACATATATAATATGCCATTGGTTATTAGTAAAGTTGCTCATGTGGTGTCAGATTATAGTTGCTTGTTACTTATTTTTATAAATTGGTTTACAGATTACAAATACTTTCACAGAAGTGCATGGAGCAAATCTTCACTGTATTTGTATTTTGAAAAAACTATATGGTTCTTTTAAACCTGTTGTTTATTTGCCAATAGTTTAATAATTCCTTATATGTAAACAATCGGTTACAAACAATCGAAGTTGGGATATAGAATTAGGTGATAGAGGTTGCCGGTGATTCCAGGACAGGAAATTTCAAAATTGGCAGGTTTTCCAAAATGATATTATATATTAACCTCTCGGGCAATAAAGGTAAGGTGCTAAATTGAAACAACAAAGTTTTCATGACATTCATTTTATTTGAGGTTGACTATTCTCAATTCAATGTTTGCCCATAGATGTATTTTGAATCCGAATCGTTGCATTTGTAAAGGCTTATTTCCTCCCCTGTATACGATGTATAAAGCGAGAGAAATTGTGTATATCCATTTCTTTAAATCGCCCCCTCTGTGTTATCATTGAATTAGCATCAGGTTGATTAAGAAAGTAATAAAAAGCAAAATGAGTAGAAGATTCATCCCAGCCAATCTGTCCAAAACGTAATATATTCATTGTAAGTGTATCGCTCCGATTTTCCACAGTATAATAGTTATTGGAAAACTTGATTAAATCATTTACAACATGATGATCAGGAGCATTTAAAAGCAGGGAATCATTCCTGGGTATATAGTGCAATCTTATATATTCCTGCTTATCAAAAACGGACCGGTATCCTATCTGGTATCCTTGTTGTTGTTTTACCACAATAAACCAAAGCCAGGAATTGAACAGGGTAGGAGTACTGAAATATCCTGAGGATGAGATATGGTTTTCAGCCAATGTGTGCTGCAATGCCTTGTCTGCTATAGTCTTATTATAAACGGCGTAGCCAATGTAAACTATACTAAGAGTTATGCCTGAAAGGGCAACAATAAAGTTTTTCAGTGATCTCTGTTTTGTGAACGTGAGCCATATACCAGCTATTAAAGGTCCTGCCGAAAATAGAGGATCAGCAACAAAAAGAGTATTGAATGAATACCTGGTAGAACTGAAGGGTGATAGTATGGCTGTTCCGTAGGCATTAAATGTATCAATAAAAATATGTACGAAAATATTAACCGAAAAGAGGAGAATGTATTTTCTTAACTGAAGATTATGCAGATGTAATATCCTCGCAGATATCCACGACAACAATAGTGTAACAATAATAGCGAACAATACAGAGTGTGTGAAGGCCCTGTGAGCCATAATCTGATCAATGCCTTTTAGCCATATACCCGTAATAAAATCTATATCGGGTATGCTTTGCCCGATGATACCAAGTAACATGGCTTTTTTGCCAAGATATTTGCCTGCAATAGCTTCACCTATGCATGCTCCAAGAGCAATATGAGTTAAGGAGTCCATGATACTCTGGTGCTAAATTAAATGAATTAGACTGGTAAATATTTAAATTTAGAAAAGGTTTTGTCCTGTTCTTAATCTGTGTATTAATGCATTAACGATTAATAATATCAGGCTGAAACGTGCCTGAATGGTAACTTTTCCAACTGAAGTGGGTATATTTAATCGAGTAATTGAAATAAATATTACTATTTTGTTTCGTATTTATACGGTTATTTCGTAATTATACGGTTCAATATTTTCTAATTTTTGAATTTTTCTGCTTATGCCAAAGAAAACATATTCTGCCAGTTGCCAGGTGTACAGGTATTTTAATACAGAAACCGGAGAATGTATTTCTGCTTACTATGCCAGACGCCTTCCTCGGGGAAAAGTAAAAATTGAGGTTCTCAATCTTGCTGTTAAGAGCAGAACACCAATGGAAATGAAGCGTAAAATGCCGGTGCCTTTTCCATTTCAAATGTTGCTGGCAACAGGACGCAGGCTCAATCAATTGTTCTTATGGAGTAGAACACATATAAGACCTTTAATGAAAAAGCAGAAAGATTCTATATTACAACAGGCTACAGATATAGTTCAAAAAATTCCGCTTTCTGTTAAAAATTATTCGACTAATAATGGATTATTCTCCCCGCCACATGCACCTGCTGCAGTTACAAAGAAGGCAGTTAAGAATAATGCTTCAATGATGAATGATACCAGGTAGGTGCTGGTTCTTCTGGTTAGGTAGTTTCAACTACCAGGCCGTCATGTACCAGTTCTATACTTTCAATTGCTACTTCACTGGCACCGGCTTTAAGGTCAGATGCTGAGACCTTGCAAGGCCAGGCATTTTTTAATTTCCATATCCGAACAGGTTCATGTGCTTCGTTGAGAAGTTTTATTATTACGTCCCTGCGCTCCACCTGGTTAAGATTTATTGTATTGAACCAATTGAAGAAATCATTGTCGCCTTTTGTAATACCCCGCGATAACTTTACGATGCCGTTTTTTATTTGTCCCGGCATATAAATTGAAGAGTTGACCAGAGAACCTCCTTCACGATATTCTACTACTTCAACCTCCTGATACAATCCAGAAACTTCAGTAAACCCCATTGAACTACCGCCCCATTCGACAAGGAAATGGCTGACCGGTAAAGGATATTTTCCCATAAGAAAATAAATTAAGTATTTAAAATATTGGCAAATGCGCTGCAGCATAGCCCTATGAAGATAATCAAGGTTTCTTTAATTTAATAGCGTATTGCCATTTACCTGCTGCAATCAAAATCAATCCCACAACAATGAATGCTATTGTGATTCCAATACTGTTTTGTATAACACCTGCCATTCCGAGTTGTTTCACATTCACAAAAGGATATGGGTAAAATCCGGAGAAATTCCCCCGTATGAGTATATATATCAGGTACACCAGTGGATAAATAAGCCAGCTAATGATCTGTTTCCATTTCAGATCTCTTTTGTTTACAGCAAACCACCAATACAATAGAAAAAGGACAGGTATAACTGAATGTAAAAGTTCATCCACAATTTTTTGTAAGCCCACCGGCTGCCACAAAAAACGGAGAATAATATTATAGATTATACCTACAATCAGAATATAAACCGTAATGGCAGTGAGTGTTTGCGGTTTTAAAAAGAAAATACCTGATTTTTTCTGCGGTGCAAATACGATATTGGTACAACAAATAGCTACCAGTAAATTTGTGAGTATGGTAAAAAAACTGAAATATCTTATAACCAGTTCAGCAATGTTTGCCACACCACTGGTAATGTTGATATAAAACTGAATAATAAGAGCAAACCATCCTAATAAGGCAATGCACAGAGGGAACCATATTTTTAAAAACGAAGAGGAATTTTGCATTTTTTTGTTTTAACATTTTTGGGTAAAAATTTTAGGAGGAAAATTTTAGTTAATGTATGAACCATTAAGGGATGAAGAAAGTTAAGTGGAAAAATTTAATGCTTGTCAAAAATATAAAAGAATATAAGTTCGGCAAATTTTCTTCCTGAGCAGGGTCACCATTAAGACTAATGCATATCAACCGGGCTCTGCAACAATGATAATATTTTGCGAACTCAAATATCTTTGTATTTTTCAACAAATAATTTCTCATGTATACTACAGCCGAACAAGCAGTTGAGTTGGTAAATTCCGGCGACCGTCTTTTTATTCATTCCGCAGCAGCAGCTCCCCAGCAAATCATACGAGCACTTTCGGGCAGAGCTCATGAATTGCAGGATGTAAGTATTTACCAGATGCATACGGAAGGAGATGCGTCTTATGCTGCACCAGGCAATGAAAAGGCATTTAAGATTAACTGCTTTTTTATTGGAAGTAATCTCAGAAAAGCTGTACAGCAGGGTCGTGCTGAGTATGTGCCAGTGTTCCTGAGTGAAATACCTTCTTTGTTTAGAAAAAAAATCATTCCCCTTGATGGAGCACTGATACAGGTGTCTCCTCCCGACAAACATGGTTTTTGTTCTTTGGGAGTATCTGTTGATATTTCACTCTCGGCTGTAGAAACTGCAAAATATATTATTGCAGAAGTTAACCCCAATATGCCGCGCACACATGGTGGCGGATTTATTCATGTCAGCCGTATTAATGCAATGGTGGCTGTGGATTACAACCTGCATGAAATTAAAGTAGAACAACCTGATGCAGACACACTGAAAATTGCAGCACATGTGGCTTCATTGATTGAAGACGGAGCAACATTACAAATGGGTATTGGCAAAATTCCAAATGCTGTTTTATCAATGCTGGGTAATCATAAAAAGCTGGGTATACATACGGAAATGTTTTCCGATGGTGTGATAGATCTGATTGAGTCTGGTGTTATAACCGGAGAGATGAAAAAGAAAAGACAGCATAAAGTGGTATCCAGTTTTTTGCTGGGTTCAAAACGATTATACGATTTTGTACATGACAATCCCCTTATTGAAATGCTTGATATTGCTTATGTTAATGACACACATGTTATTCGACAGAATCCTAAGGTAACAGCTATTAACAGTGCAATAGAAGTGGATATTACGGGACAGGTGTGTGCCGATTCTATTGGATCGAAAATGTATTCCGGTGTGGGCGGACAAATGGATTTTATGCGCGGTGCATCATTATCTGAAGGGGGAAAGCCAATAATTGCTATGCCTTCGGTTACCAGTAAAGGGGAGAGTAAGATTGTTGCTGCATTGAAACCAGGAGCTGGTGTGGTAACTACCAGGGCTCATGTGCAGTATGTTGTTACTGAATATGGCATCGCACATCTTTATGGAAAAAATTTAAAGGAACGAGCCGAAGCAATGATTAATATAGCGAATCCTGAGCACAGGGAAGATCTTGCAAAAGCTGCATACCGGCTAACTTCCAAAACTGGTTCGGGGTTATAATTTGTAGATTTTATACTGCACCTATTTGAAATTTCTTATAAGCGATATTGAAACTATTACTGAAATAATCGCAGCAGGTATGCTGCATGCTATCTATGATATATGTCATTAATGAGATTGTTGCTGATCATTGACTTGAATGTAGGACAATATTAAATTAGAGGAATACACTGAAAACATGCATCGCCAATTTACCTTGTCACAATTCTTACAGATTATCCTTTTTACCGGTGTTTTGATGTATGTAGGTAAAATGTTGTTCATCCCTTTGCTGTTGGGTTTACTCATTGCCATAGTACTTTATCCGATTTGCCGGTGGTTGGAAATGCATAAATGTCCAAGATCGCTGGCTATTACGGCCTGTCTGCTTATAGTGGCTGTACTACTCGGGGCGCTTCTTGTTTTATTGTTTTGGCAAATAATATTGTTTGGGAGAGATGCTGATGCATTGGTCAGAAAACTTAACGAAACAATACCACAGTTGCAGGAATGGATTACTGAAAAAGGAATACCTATGGAGAAATTTGATTGGAACGGAAATGTAACTCCGTCAGTAAGGGACTTTCTTTCATCATTTGCGGCTGCAACTATTGACACTTTAATTATGCTTTTTCTTACTCCGGTATATACTGCGTTATTTTTATATCATCGCAGGTCATTTGTAAAATTTTTACAAACTATTGTACCATCTGCTTTTCAAACCAACCTCGCTCATATTTTACATCAGATAATTCATACTTATTTCAACTATATAAAAGGAATGATACTGGTATACCTGATTGTAGGGATATTAAACAGTATCGGACTGATGATTTTAGGAGTAAGACATGCTGTGTTGTTTGGAATGCTTTGTGCCATTATGACCATCATTCCTTACGCCGGTATTATTATTAGTGCTTTATTGCCCATTACAGTTGTTTGGCTGGATACTTCAAATGCCTGGTACCCTTTAGGAGTGATTGCTCTATTCAGTTTTGTGCAATATCTTGAGGCTAATGTCATTTTCCCACGGGTAGTTGGTGTGAGTCTTAATGTGAGCACTTTTGCTATTCTTATATCTATTATTGCCGGCGGGATTGTATGGGGAGGAGCAGGTATGGTGCTTTTTATTCCAGCAGTGGCAATACTGAAAATCGTTTCAGATCATGTTCCTTCAATGCGATTGGTTAATATTTTATTAAGCAGAAAGTAAATCATGAACAATATTTCCTGTAGTAAAATGTATTTCACTTTTAATAATTCAGCGAGATACCGGCACCAAATCCCATATCGCTGTCGTAGTGAGTGCGGATACTAATATTCCTGCTAAGGATATACCGCAGGTCAACCATATATTCTTTGTCAGTATTCACCATAAATCCGGCTCTAAGCCTTTTGGAAACCGGGATATCTTCACGCATTAACTGCAACCTGGTTATTCCATCGTGAAAAACTTCTGCCTGGAACCTGATAAGCATGGGTAAGGTATAATTAAATCCAATACTCACAGATGCACGTTTATCTTTATTATTGCTTTGTCCGAAAATATTTTTCTCTTCCATATCTCTTCCCATTTTCCGATAGCGCCAGTCAAAACCCACAAAAGGCATCAGCCATTGCATCTTGCCAACATAGCGCCCGATGTGAGTTTCTGTTTCATAACCATGCATACTGTTGTAACCCAGGCGCCATTCAGTTCCTATACTCCACCTTGTGTTTTGCAGCATGGCTTCTCCGTCATTTCCATTGGTGGCAAAATCATTTTGCAACATAAAATGCATCATATTGCTTTCGCGCTGCAACATTTTATATGCGCTTTTCCTGTCGGGCAATGCCGGGTTATGATAATCACCAACAGCAAATACCCTATTCATGCCTGCCATCATGTGGTATAAAATGTGGCAGTGAAAAAACCAATCACCCTCTGTATTAGCCAAAAACTCTATGGTGTCCGTTTCCATTGGCATAATATCCAATACATTTTTTAGGGGTGCATATTCTCCCTGCCCGTTGATTACCCTGAAATCAAAACCGTGCAGGTGCATTGGATGCCGCATCATTGAATTGTTATGTAAAGTTATACGCAGGATTTCTCCTTTTTTCACCGGTATCTTATCAGTTTCAGAAAGAACTTTATTATCCATACTCCACACATACCGGTTCATATTTCCTGTGAGTGTGAATTTTAATTCTTTTACCGGTGCATCTTCAGGCAATGCTGTACTTTCGGGGGATTTAAGCATTGTATAGTTAAGGGTAACTATACCTTCTGTAGTGTTTGAACTGTTATGTTCAAGATGCATATTCATTTCATGATGCTCGTGATGATTTTCTTTTTCCGTAACACCTGTTAATTCAGGATACATCACCGCATTCATATCCATTTGGTTTAAACTCATACTCATTCCCATATCATCCATGTCGCCATTCATTTTCATCATATCATTCATCATCTTCATTCCTTCAAAATATTTCAGGCGTGGGAGAGGAGTAATATATTGTTTTTCACCATTGCCAATAAAGAGACCCGAAGATTGTGTACGGTCTTCAGTGGTAGCTGATAATTCATAAGCCTTACCATTTTCCGGAAGGGTAACAATTATATCATAAGTTTCTGCAACTGCAATTACTAATCTGTCTACCTCAACCGGTTCCACATCATTGCCATCATTGGCAACAACGGTGATTTTGCCACCTGCATACCGTAACCAGAAATAAGATGAAGCACCGCCATTGGCAATCCGCAATCGAATCTTATCACCTGCTTTGATTGGATTCCCTTCAATACTATCAAGTGTGGAAATATTTTTTCCGTTAATCAGAACTTTGTCATAATACACATCGCTTACATCCATTGCCAGCATCCGCTTCCATTCATTATTAAGTTTAGTTTTAAAATGCCTGTGAGCTATTGCCTCTGCATAACTTTGTGTTGCACCTTTTTTTATAGCAAACCAGTCGCTTGCATTGTGCAACATACGTTGTACATTTTCCGGTTTCAGGTTTGTCCATTCACTTATAACGATTGGTACAGTTGGCAGATCATCAATGCCTTTTCTAAAAGTCTTATCCCCGCTTCTTTTTTGCATAATAAAAGCGCCATACATACCTATCTGTTCCTGCAGCCCGGAATGGCTGTGATACCAATGTGTACCGTTCTGAATAATAGGAAAACGATAGGTGTAGCTAGTGCCAGGTTCAATTGGCATTTGTGTAAGATAAGGTATACCGTCTTCCTTGTTTGGCAAAAATACACCATGCCAATGCAAGGATGTGGCTTCTTTCAATTGATTGTGTACAACAATTTCAGCAGTATCGCCCTCAGTAAAAAAGAGCGTGGGCATGGGTATTTGTCCATTTACCGCAATCGCTCTTTTTGTTTTACCGCTGTAGTTTACCAGGCTGTCTTTGACGAATAAGTCGTAATGCACTAACTTTTGTGCAAATACGGAATCAGATATCAGCAATACAATTATTGTTGCCAGAAGTTTAATTTCAGAAAATTTTCGGATGGACATATGACGGTATTAACAAGTAAGTTTCATTTCAAAAGCAGC
Source organism: Chitinophagaceae bacterium (assembly GCA_039811345.1). Lineage (GTDB taxonomy): Bacteria > Bacteroidota > Bacteroidia > Chitinophagales > Chitinophagaceae > Agriterribacter. The sequence goes on along the minus strand of JBDHYJ010000029.1, from coordinate 30,374 downwards.
AATATTTCCATCAAGCCTTTACTTTGCTGTTTTTTGTTTCCACTACTTTGCCACAGTTAAGCATTGATGAACCATAATATGGATTTTTTATTTCCTTTTCGGTACTCAGCCAATACGCTTTTTTCATCGGGCAATACTGGTAATATACATCCTGTGTTACCGATTCTGCATTTTTCACCAGTTTCCATATAATAGGTGAAACTTCTGCAAATGCAATTCTTTGTTTTTCCAATCCTGTTGCCGCTTTCAATGCATGAATTGCTTTTTGCAAATCTTCATTCTGTGCTAATGATCCTTCTTTAGTGATATGATTGTGTAAAATTGTAATCGTTTCAGAAGCTGTTTTACTATCGCTGTTTATAAGCGCATTTTTTACATTGATATAGCTGTTGACAAGTTGGTTTGTATTTTGAGCTAATGCTGTATACCCAATTAACATAGTTGCCATGGCTATTAATGTTTTTTTCATTTTGAAGATTTTTTAATTGTTTAAAGGTTCAATTTTGAATCCGGCTTTCTTAACGGTTTCAATGATTTGTTCTTTAGTAATTCCATCGGAATGTACGGTTAGTACTTTGTCTTTATCACCGGTATTTACTTCCCAGTGACAAATGCCTTCTGCATTGTCAAGATGGGGTTTTACTGTTGCTACACATCCGCTACAATTGATATTCGTTTTGAACTGAAAGTTTTTGTTTTCCATTTTTAAATATTTAGTGTTACAAAATTGCTTTTTCTGTCAGGAAATGAGTTGTGTTATTTCCAGTTTAGTTTATGAGATTTACTGGTTTAGCTTTTCCATTTCAACCGCAGACTATTGCTTACCACGCTCACACTGCTCATAGCCATTGCGGCACCGGCAATCATAGGATTGAGCATGAAACCGTTTATTGGATAAAGGATGCCCGCAGCAATGGGAATACCTATCAGGTTATATATAAATGCCCAAAACAGGTTTTGCTTAATGGTTGCTACCGTTTGTCTGGACAGTTGAATAGACTGAGGTATTTTTCTCAGATCGGATGAAATAATGGTCATCTTTGCGACATCCATTGCTATGTCACTTCCCTTGCCCATAGCAATACTGAGGTCGGCAGTTGCCAGAGCAGCGCTGTCATTAATGCCATCCCCAACCATTGCTACTGTTTTGCCCTCTTGCTGAAGCTGTTTTACAAATGCTGCTTTATCCTGTGGTAATACTTCTGCTTTATAATGCCCGATTCCTGTTTGACGGGCAATTGCTTTGGCAGTAGTTTCATTATCGCCGGTAAGCATATACAGTTCAATACCCATATCATGCATTTGCCTGATGGCTTCTTCAGAGTTGTCTTTTACTTTATCAGAAACAGCAATTACCGCTAATACTGACTTACTATCCGAAAACCAAATTACAGTCTTAGACTGGCTACTCCATTCATCTGATAATTGCTCTATTGTGTTTGTAATATTGATTCCTTTTTCAGCCAGCAGGGTTTTATTACCAGCATAGTAGGTTTCATTATTGTAAACTGCTTTTACTCCTTTACCTGTGATACTTTCAAAAGAAGTTAAGGGAACAGTTTGAATATTACCGAGATGATTGACTATAGCCTCAGCCAACGGATGTTCAGAATGTTTTTCGATGCCAAGTAAAATCTGTTTTACGGTAACATCATCATTTAGCCATTTGATTCCCGTTACCTGCGGACTGCCTTCGGTGATGGTTCCTGTTTTATCCAGTACAATGGCATTTACTTTCTTAGCCATTTCCAGGCTTTCAGCATCTTTAATTAAAATGCCTTTTTCTGCACCTTTACCCACACCCACCATAATAGCCGTGGGGGTAGCCAATCCTAATGCACATGGACAGGCAATTACCAATACTGTAACGGCTGCTAAAAGTCCCTGCACTATACCATTATTGCCGCCCAATACCAACCATAATATAAATGTGAGAATGGCAATTCCAATTACTACCGGAACAAAAATGCCGGCAATTTTGTCCACCAGTTTTTGTACCGGAGCTTTACTGCCCTGTGAATCCTGAACCATTTTAATAATCTGGGCCAGCATTGTTTCCCTGCCCACTTTCACAGCCTTAAACCTGAAGCTGCCTTTTTGATTAATAGTACCGGCAAAAACTTTTTCATTTTCTTTTTTCGATACCGGGAGAGGTTCGCCGCTCAGCATACTTTCATCTACGTAAGAACTACCTGATACTACCAGACCATCCACAGCAATCTTCTCACCAGGTTTTACTAAAACTATATCGCCGGCAATGATGTCTTCTATAGCAGTTTGCTTTTCTGTTCCGTCAGCAAGTATAACCGTTACTGTTTTAGGTTGCAGTCCCATTAATTTTTTAATTGCTGAAGAAGTATTTCCTTTTGCTTTTTCTTCCAGCAATTTTCCCAATAAAATAAAGGCAATCACTACGGCTGCAGCTTCAAAATATACATGGGCGTGCAGTCCTCTGTTATGCCAAAATTCCGGAAACAGCATATTGAACACACTGAATATATAGGCAATCCCTGTACTTAAAGCAACTAATGTATCCATATTGGCAGAGCGGTGCTTTGCCTGTTTCCAGGCATTGATAAAGAAATCTTTTCCAAACCAAAGCACTACAGGTGTAGCAAAAGCCCACATGATTATATTGGCGTAGGGAATATTCATGAAGAACATACCTATTGCAACTACAGGAAGTGACAATAAAATTGACCAGATGGTTTTTGTTTTTAAAGCCTTAAATTTTTTTTCGTGTATAGCTTCTAATGTTTCCTGTTGTGCTGTTTCGTTTTCAATCAGTAAATCGTAACCGATAGACTGAACTGCTTTTTGCAGCGCCGCAGGGCTGGTCATGTTTGGCAGGTATTCTACCGTTAGCATTGCATTTGCATAATTGACAGAAGCGCTGATAACACCTTCTGCTGACTTAACTATACTTTCTGCGCTTATAGCACAGGACGCACAGGTCATTCCCAATACTGGGAATGATTTCTTAATAGTTGATACGCCATATCCTAAATCCTTTATAGCTTTAACTGCATTTGAAACAGCCTCAGGATCATTTATGGTAATAGCTGCCCTGCGATTGTTTAACTCCACACTATGTTTTTCAATACCATTTACTTTAGCAAGTCCTTTGTCTACTATCAATGCACAATGTTCACTCTCTACATTTTCCAAAGGAAGAAAGATTGTTTGCAAATTATTTGTAGCCATATATTGTACATTTTTAATTAGGATACAAAATTGGCTACAAAAAAGTATATGGCTGTTGTGGTATTTTGGATTTGAGTTGTAAGATTTACACTTTGTCCAGGGGTTTCCTTTTGTCTGCCTTTATTTGTTTGAAGTGGCTGGGAGTAAGCCCGGTAACTTTTTTAAACTGATTGCTCAGGTATGCCACACTGGAATAGTTTAGACGAAATGCAATTTCACTCAGTGAGAGCTCATCATATACTAAAAGTTCTTTTACCTTTTCTATTTTTTGAGCTATGAAATATTTTTCGATGGTTGTTCCTTCCACTTCCGAAAACAGGTTGGATAAATAGTTATAATCGTGGTGCAGTTCTTTGCTTAAAATTTCGGAAAGGTTATTCTGCATTTCATCATGCTGATGATGTACCAGGTTAATGATAATATTCTTTATCTTTTCAATTATCCTGCTCTTCTTATCATCTATAAGCTCAAAACCCAAAGGTACCAATGCGGCTTCAAGTTGTTTTTTTTCAGTAACAGAAGGTGCTTTTTCAAGTTCCACTTCACCAAGGGTGATATGTTTAATGGTAAGTCCGGTTTTCTCCAGTTCATTTTGTACAACCATAATGCATCGGTTGCAAACCATGTTTTTAATATAGAGTTTCATGTGAGGAAAAAGTAGTTAAAGCTTTTGCAAAATTAACTTTTATAATGCACTGTTATAAATGATGCAACAGATATTAATGTACAACTAATCAGTTCAGTTATTTTAATATCAGCTTTATTTTTGCAAAAGTATTCTCTATTGTTATTTATAGAGATACTACCAAGGCAGTGAAAAGGTTTTTACAAAAGTGAAGCACTTCATTGCCTCTATTACACCTTCTTTGATACCTAATCCAGAATCTTTGATGCCACCGAATGGTGAGCTTTCAATCCTGTAGCCGGGTACTTCATTGATGTTTACTGTTCCTACTTTCAATTCTTTGATGAACCGGAGCGCATAACTCATATTGTTGGTAACAATGCCCGACGATAATCCGTAAGCAGTGGAATTTGATAAAGCAATAGCATCATCAATATCCTTAAAAGTAAGTATTGGAGCCAGTGGGCCAAAGGATTCGTGTACCACCATGTCTGCATTACGGGGTACATTAGATATAACCGTAGGTTCCATGACAGCGCCTTTGCGTTTCCCGCCAATCAAAACTTTTGCTCCCTGTTCCACAGATTTCTTCACCACATTTTCAAGGTATATCGCTGCAGCTTCATCAATAACTGTACCCACACGGGTTTCAGGATTTGAGGGGTCGCCGCAGGTATATTCTTTGGTTTTTTCAACCAGTCTTTTAGTAAATTCTTCTGCAATTTTTTCATGCACCAGTATCCGCTTTACAGCCGTGCAGCGTTGGCCACTGTTGCGGTAAGCGCCTTCCGCTGCAAGATATACGGCGAGATCCATATCAGCATCTTCCATGATGATTACCGGATCATTACCACCCAATTCAAGAATTACTTTCTTATAACCGGCCATGCCAGCGATTTTTTTACCAACAGCCACACTGCCGGTAAAGGATACTATATCAACACGCGGATCTTTTATCAGGGGCTCTGCAATTTCTGCAGTAGGTCCCAGCAAAGTACTGAGCATATAGTGTGGCAGCCCTGCTTCGTACAGCAGTTCGGTCAGCATAATAGCAGTAAGCGGGGTTTTTTCTGATGGTTTTAATATAACGGGTGTGCCTACTGCAAGTGCAGGCGCCAGTTTATGAACTACCTGGTTGAGCGGATGGTTAAATGGTGTAATACAAAGTGCAAGAGACACTGCTTCACGTGTAGTAAATATTTTTCTTGCTTTGCCGGTTGGTGAAATATCACAGGAAAAAATCTGACCATCATCCTTAAGGCTTTCCATAGCGGCAAACATCAGTACATCGTGTGCCCTGCCGGTTTCGTACAACGCTTCACGAATAGCAAGACCAGACTCTGCACTAATAGTTTGGGCAAATGATTCTTTTCTTTCCACAATAAGCTGTCTCGCTTTGTCGAGAATTGAAAACCTATCGTAGCGGGTAAGTTTTTTTCCGCCCTTCAGAGCTGCTTCAACGGCTGCAGAAGCATGAGAAGCGTTTGCGATGGTAACGGTGCCCACTACACGATTATCGTAAGGACTTTTTACTTCGTGAATGGCTGCACCTGTAACAGGTAAACCGGCAACATAAGAGGTTAATTTCATTGTATACGACAAGTTGAAAAGTTATTGGGCAATAGTGCCATTGATGGTAAAATCAAAAACATCAAAATTCCGGGGATCCCCGGCTGCTTTCATAATATATTCTTTGCGTAACGGATGTGAAAGTATCAGAGGTACCATCTCCTCGTATCTGCCGCCGTGCGAGCGTAGTGTACCATCAAGAGCAGATATATCATGATCTTTGGGGCGACGGCCTACTACCACATCCCTTGCTGACATTACCACCAGATCCCCAATACGGTCTTCTGGTTGTTCAAGCAGACGTACAGCCGTTTTACGGTCATGTACTTCGGTTATGCCAGGCTGTAAGGAGAGCCATTCTTTAATTTCGGGAAGTTTTTCCTTGTGCTGCACATGTACCACCACATACGATCCTAATGCACCATGATGCTTCACGTAAGGGTCGGTGATGGGACATATCACCCTGAAACCTTGGCCAAACTGTGCTTCCAGAATTTCTTCCACAAAAATTACATTGGGTGAGCCATCGGGTTTAATTTTGGCATTCATTCCATGGTCGGCAGTAGCACCCACAACTGCTCCTGCGGCTACCAGTTTTCCAATTTCTGCATCCATTGCTTCATAAAACGCCAGTGATGCTTCAGATTCAGGAGCATAAGTGTGCTGCATATAGTCGGTCAGCGATAGATATAAAAAGTCTGCAAGTCCTGCTTTTATCAACGCCACACCGGCTCTTAATACAAAAAGGCTGGCATCGGGGCTATAAATAGGTGGGGTAGGGTAGCCTACTACCTGTTCAACATTATCTATTCCATGTGTTGCTTTCTGCGCCAGGTTTGCTTTTTCTGCAGAAAATGCAATACCCTTCAGTTTGTGTGACAGGATATCTCGCAGTTTTTCTTTAGCAGTTACCACCGCCACTTTTCTTCCTGCATTTGCGGCGGCTGCCAGTATTGTATCAGCACGAAGATATTCAGATGAGTTCATCATCACTTCCTGGTCGCGGGCTGCATCATAAAAAAAGTTGCCACTGATGCCGTGCACTGCCGGTGATACGCCTGTGACAATTGAAGAGTTATTTACATTGGTAAAAGAAGGCAGCGCCCCGCGTACCATTCCGCGAAATCCATTTTTACTCATTTGCTGTATATGAGGCAGTCTCCCATTGGCAGCTGTAATATCCAGGTATTCATCTGCAGAACCATCTATACAAATCACAACTATCGGTGCCGGAGGAGGTGAATAGCTAATTCCATTTGCTTTGAAGGGATTGGTAGATATAGGAGGCATATTATAGTGATGTTTATAAATACTAAATTAAATATAGCAAATGTAAACTATTTTGTAGAATAAGAATATAATTTTTTAGGATAGCTTTAAGCTGTCAGCTAGGGGCTATGGGCTATTGGCTTTGAGCTATGGGCTACGAGCAATGAACTATGCAATAAACTTTGAGCAATTACAGATAGCGTAAAGCCCAAAGCCCAAAGCTCAAAGCCAATAGCTCATAGCTCATAGCTCATAGCCCCCTCAATGCTCTGTAATAAAAAAATAAACCACCAGCATTAATGCATCAGTATCACCTATATTAGAAGGTTTGTGCAAAAGTCGTCCGTCAAAGAAAAGAGAGTCCCCTTCTTCCAGTACATATTTATCGTTTTCAATCTGGTATTCTACATTACCGCGGATCACGTATTTATATTCGTAGGCATCTGTCTTGATCATATGCGAGCGCTTCGCACCTTTCTTTAATTCAAGTAATACAGTATCTACAGGTCCCCCATCCATATTTCGGGTTAAAATCCTTTTGTATTTAAATCCCTTTGCAGTTTCTTTTTCAAAGGGTTGATAATCATTTTTGGTTTTAATAATAATTTTTTGCCTGCTTTCCCTGTTATGGCTGATGTCTTCAAAAAAGTCTTTAAGATCAATTTTAAGCGCCAGTACTATATTCATAAGTACAGGTAGAGATGGGACAGTCCGGTTGTTTTCAATCTGAGAGATAAGCCCTTTACTTACTTTGGCATTGTTGGCCAACTCCTGAACGGTTTTCTTCTGCGTTTTGCGGATCTCTTTTATTTTATTACTGATCTGTATAAGAATATCGTCCTGCATATAAAAATGATTTCGAATCTAAATTAATTGTTAGGGCTTTATATTCAAAAATAAAATAAAAGCATTATAAGTAATTTTGTAAAACTGTGTAGTATTAATCGTGTCAATTTAAAATTTGAAAGATACTTTCTTCTTCAATCGTTTCACTACCCACGAAATCACACAGATATAATAGGATTAAATCAATGCTATTCAGAAAAAATAAAATGTTATGCCTAAGAGATTTTCCATTAAGAGAGTTTATGAAACACCATCAAAAGAGGATGGGTACAGGATATTAATTGACAGGTTATGGCCAAGAGGTTTGACAAAAGAAAAAGCACAGGTAGACCTATGGTTAAAAGACATTTCCCCGTCAGCTGCATTGAGGAAATGGTTTAACCATGAACCGGAAAAATGGACTGAATTCAGAAAATTATATAAAGCGGAAATAGGCAAAAACAAAAATGCAACACAGATTTTAAAAGTTGAACTTAAGAAACACCAAAAAGTGACTCTTGTATATGGTGCAAAGGATGAGGAACATAATGATGCGGTTGTGTTGCTGGAGGTATTTGGTGATTAGGGGGTAAGGTTTGAGGTTTGGGGTTTGGGGTTTAAGGTTTTGGGTTTGGTGTTTGGGATCGCTCAAATATAAATCGGCATCCTGGCATATATAGTTTGTCAAATATTCTATGTGCCGGGTTTAGATTTTATTAAATATATTAGCAGGCAGGTATCCAGTTCACTCAGGATTCTCTTACGACGGATAACAAATTTATTCCGGAAGCATTACATTTTTTTACTTTAAATACTCACGTATGTCACATTCACGCAGAAAATTTATTAAACAGGCAGCCCTTTCCACAGCAGGTATGTATATTGGCTCTTCTGCCTTCAGTGCAGCAAGTTACAGAAGGATTCCCGGGGCAAACGATAGAGTACGTGTTGGCGTAGTTGGTTTTTCTGACCGCCACAGAAGTTCTCATATCCCAAGTTTTATGAACCATTACAAAGAATTGAATTTTGATGTAGTGGCTGTATCTGATATATGGAAAGAAAGAAGGGAAACGGGCGCAGCCACCTGGAAAGAAAAAATGGGTCATGATGTAACTGCTTACAGAAACAATGAAGAAATGTATAGTAAACGGGTTGTAGATGCAGTATTTATCAGCACAGCAGATTTTCAGCATGCCCTGCATACAATTGAAGCAGTTAAAGCAGGATGTGATGCATACGTAGAAAAACCGTTCGCTGAAACCATGGAAGACAACAAAGCTGCATTGAAAGCAGTGAAAGAATCCGGTAAAATAATTCAGATAGGTTCGCAGCGCAGGAGCGGATCTAATTACCACGCTGCCGCCGAATTTATTCAATCTGGTAAATTTGGTCCAATTACCATGGTTGAACTTACCTGGAATGTAAACCAGCCCGGAAGATGGAGAAGACCACAGTTGGTGAGCCGGTTGAAAGAGGAAGATGTTGACTGGAAGAGATACCTGATGAACCGGCCTTACGAAAACTTTGATCCCCGTAAATATCTTGAGTACCGCTTGTTTTGGCCATATTCTTCCGGATTGCCGGGACAATGGATGAGCCACCAGATTGATACAGTACACTGGTTCAGTGGGCTACCTCATCCACGCTCTGTAGCCGCTAACGGTGGGATATACCAGTGGAAAGATGGCAGAAGAAACTGGGATACCATCACTGCTGTTTTTGATTATGGCCCTCTGGATGATCTTTCCACAGGTTTCCAGGTTTCGTTTGCATCGCGCATGCATAATGGCGATGAAAACCCTGCTGAGATATATTATTCAAACGGCGGTGAATTGAATCTTATTACCAATATGGTGTCGCCTAAAGGAGGATTGACGAAACGCCATGCAGAAGCTATGGGGATGAAGCCTAACCTGTTGCCGGAAATAAGTCTTGCCAAAGCCGAAAAAGTAGTGGCTTCAGCAAATACAGGTGGTGACAGCCTCACCTCTGCTCATGTAAGGAACTGGATGGAATGTGTAAGAAGCCGGAAGCAACCTAATGCACCTGTGGAAGCCGGATATAGTCATTCTATTGCCAATATTATGACAACTGCTTCTGCTCATACTGGTACCAGGGTAACTTTTGATGAAAAAAGCCAGGAAGTACTTGCAGACGGGAAGCCGTTTAAATATTAAACCAATTCTGAACAATAACATTTTAATTCATAAAGTCGGTAAGTAGAATACAGCTATAGCTTTTGTAAAACACTTGTTAAGCAAAAATGATTAACGAACGCTTATCAAAAATAGTCCGATACACTGCTTAACTATGTGTGAAAGTTAAAAACAAACTATATGAAAAGAATAATTCTTGCCGCTCTTGTTTTATTGTTAAGTACCGGAATTGGTTTTGCACAACAAACACCGGCTAAAACTACTCAGGATAAAACTAAACACGCTAAAAAAGAAGCAATTGCTGTAAAACCAAATACAACTGCTGCTGAACATCATGTTGCTTCGGCTTCTGCAGCTCCATCTTCAACCCATTTGAAAAAAGATGGAACACCTGATAAACGTTATAGACAAAACAAACATCTCAAAAAAGACGGCACCCCCGACAAGAGATTCAAAAGTAGCAAGCAGCAATAGGTATATATAGGGTTTTACAATCAAAGCCTGGCAATTCAACTGTCAGGCTTTTTTCATAGAATTGTGAAGTACTGTTTAGTAAAGCATAATTAAATAAGAAATATCTTTACTTGAAACTTTTTAATTGACAAACGCCCAGATCAATTTACGGGTACAAAGAACAGTAACGGTTGTAGCTGTAGTGCTGTTTCTCATCAAAATTACAGCGTGGTATCTTACTTCTTCTGTAGCAATTCTTACTGATGCACTGGAAAGTACAGTAAATGTAATAGCAGGATTTATTACACTTTTCAGTTTATATATAGCCGCTAAACCTAAAGACAGTAATCATCCTTATGGCCATGGCAAGGCAGAATTTCTTTCTGCAGCAATGGAAGGCAGTCTTATCATTTTAGCAGGTATTTTTATTATTTATGAAGCGCTTTATTATTTCATACATCCGCAAGAATTAAAGAAAATAGACTGGGGTATTTTGCTTGTAACATTTACTGCAGTTATTAATTATGTTACCGGAAAATATTGTGTAAACGTAGGAAAACGTAATAACTCACTTGCTTTAATAGCCAGCGGAAAGCATCTTCAAAGCGATACGTGGTCAACCCTCGGCATAGTTGCCGGGTTGATGCTGATATGGTTAACAAAGCTGCAATGGCTTGATGGGGCAATTGCAATCGGGTTTGCAATCTTCATCATTTTTACAGGGTATAATATTTTGAGAAGCTCTATTGCCGGCATCATGGATGAAGCAGACCTCGAATTGCTTAAAAAGTTAGTGGAGCTGCTGGAACATAATCGCAGGGAAAACTGGATTGATCTTCATAACCTTCGCATCATTAAGTTTGGGAATACCATTCATATTGATTGCCACCTCACCGTTCCCTGGTATTTGAATGTACGTGAAGCCCATGCAGAAATAGATGCATTAGTAGCATTGGTTCAGAAAGAGTTCGGGGAATCTGTGGAATTTTTTGTGCATGCAGATGCCTGCCTTGACTTCTCATGCAGAATATGCCGGAAAGAAAATTGCCCGGTTAGAAAATATCCTTTTGAAAAAGCTGTGCAATGGACCATTGAAAATATTTCATCAAATAAACGACATTCAATAGAAGACTAAGAGCTATATCATCAATTAATTCTGTAACTTGGCACATCATTCACCCTATTCACTTTCTATTATGGATACACGAAGAGAATTTATAAAAAAAGCAACTCTACTTTCGGGAGGCGCGGGGCTGTTAGGCGGGCTTCCGGCATCAATTCAAAAAGCCTTTGCCATTGACCCCAAATCAGGTACAACTTATCTTGACGCCGAGCATATAGTTTTCCTGATGCAGGAAAACCGTTCTTTTGATCATTGTTATGGCACATTGCAGGGAGTACGCGGTTACAATGATCCGCGTGCCATTACATTGCCAAATAAAAATAAAGTTTGGGCGCAAACCAATGCAAAAGGTGAAACCTATGCTCCATTTCGATTAAATATACGCGACAGCAGGTCTACCTGGCTGGGCTCATTACCCCATTCCTGGGATAATATGACTGATGCACGCAATGAAGGAAAGCATGACAAATGGCTTGATGCTAAAAAATCCGGACATAAAGAATGCCGTGACATGCCGCTTACTATGGGCTATTACAACCGTGAGGACATTCCATTTTATTACGCATTAGCTGATGCATTTACAGTTTGTGATCAGCATTTCTGTTCTTCACTAACTGGCACTACACCTAATCGCCTGTATTTTTGGACAGGCACTATCCGCGATAAGCATGATGAGAATGTAAAGGCTAATGTTTATAATTCTGACGTCTCCTATGATAGTGAAGCTTCATGGAAGACCTTCCCCGAATACCTTGAAGACAATGGCATTTCCTGGAGAATTTACCAAAATGAAGTGAGTATTGAAACTGGGTTCCAGGGAGAAGAAGAAGACTGGTTGGCTAATTTTACGGATAACCCTATGGAGTGGTTTACACAATATAATATTCGTTTTTCAAATGGACATATAAAGTTTCTCCCTAAAGCTGAAAAAATGTTGCCGGGCATGATCAGCGAACTGGAAAACAAAATAAAAAATGAGCCTGCCGGCAGCACAGAGTTACCAAAACTGCAAAGAACTTTAGAACAGAGAAAAGCACAGTATGAGTATGTGAAAGATGCGGTTAAAAAATATACTGTTGAAAATTTTCAGAAACTGCCACAACATGCAAAAAAACTGCATGAAAAAGCATTTACCGATAATCGAAACGACCCTGATTACCGTAGCCTCACTTCGGTAACCTATGATGACAACCACACACAACGTACTATGGAAATACCAAAAGGTGATGTGCTGCATCAGTTCAGGGCTGATGTAAAAAATGGTAAACTGCCAACTGTATCCTGGGTAGTTGCTCCTTCTAACTTTTCTGACCATCCGGGATCACCCTGGTACGGCGCCTGGTATGTAAGTGAAGTGCTTGATATACTTACACAGAATCCTGAAGTGTGGAAGAAAACAATTTTCATATTAAACTATGATGAAAACGATGGCTACTTTGATCACGTACCCCCATTTGTACCACCAAATCCATATAAAGAAAATTCCGGAAAAGTATCAGAAGGAATCAAAATCAAAACTGACTATGTAAGCAGAAACCAGAAATGGTTGGAAACAAAAGCCTATGATGAAGATGACAGAGAAGGACCGATAGGCTTAGGTTTTCGTGTTCCATTAGTTATAGCATCACCGTGGAGCAGGGGAGGTTGGGTTTGTTCTGAAGTTTTTGATCTCACTTCACCAATTCAGTTTTTGGAACATTTTCTCTCGCATAAAACCGGTAAAAAAATCAGGTCAGCAGAAATTACCAGTTGGCGGAGAGCAGTAAGCGGTAATCTTACCTCTGTATTTCGCCCTTATGATGGTGAAAAAATTGAAGCTCCGACACCTGTTGACTATATACCTTTTCTGGAAGGAATTCACAAAGCACAGTTTAAAGCAATGCCTTCCGGCTATAGGTTATTATCCTCAGAAGAAGTTGCACAAATCAACACTGACCGGTTTGCATCGCCTTTCATGCCTCAACAGGAAAAAGGAACACGTTCTTCCTGTGCACTTCCTTATGAATTGTATAGCGAAGGAAAATTGTCAGCCGACAAGAAACAATTCACGATCAAACTATCGGCAAAAAAAGACGTTTTCGGTACAAAAGCTATTGGTGCTCCATTTAATATTTATACCCCTGGCAATGATGCGTTACCCCGGAACTATGCTTTACTTGCCGGCGATAGTCTAACAGATAGCTGGTCGCTGGATGAAAATGGGAACTATCACCTGCAGGTATATGGACCAAACGGATTTTTCAGAGAGTTCAAAGGAAATACCGGAGACCCGGCAGCTGAAGTAGCATGCATATATCAACAAGTTGCTGCAGGCAGGAAGAACTTAACTGGTAATATAGTTGTAAAGATTAAAAATAACTCAAGTTCCAAACTAAATTTTACTGTTGCAGATAATGCTTATAAAGCTGCACCCCAGACTAAAACAGTTGCAGCAGGTGCTGTAACAAGTTTTATAGTTGATTTGAAAAAATCTTCAGGCTGGTATGATATCAGTGTTAAAGCAGATGGTTATAATAATTTTGAAAAGCGTTATGCGGGACGAGTTGAAACCGGAAAGCACAGTATTTCTGATCCCTTAATGGGGCGGGTAGTGTAAATAAAAGAATCAGGAATTTATTTGGCAGACCAACCCCATTTCAGAAAGGCAGGCATTGCTTTTGCCCAGGTGGCGATATCATGCCTGCCTTCTTTTATTTCGAGGTAGCAGATATCTTCTCCATTGTGATACCCCTTTTGTACAAGCTCATCAATTAATGACAGGGTATCATCAATAGAATCAATAACATTGTTATTATTCCTGTCTTCTGTTTCATCCAAAGTACCGGCTTCAAAAAAAAATTTAAGTCCGGGGAAGAATTTTCCATTTCGAATCTGACTGTGCATTATGCGGTCTCTGTCTTCATCATATCCATCATCAAGAGCCTTGCTGCGCCACCATAGCGAACCACTAAATACACCGGCATTTTTAAATTCAGTGGGATGATTCCATACGATATCTAAAGCTGATAACCCGCCCAATGAAAATCCGGCAAATGATTTATCTGTAAAAGAACTGATTCCTGTAATCTTTTTGATAAAAGGAATCAACTCTTCCATTACAAACCGGGTATATAATCCGGCCTTTGCACCACGACCTTTATAATCAGGGGTGCGGGCAGTACCGTATTCATTTTTTCTGTCCGTTCCACAATGAATAGCTACACATATTAACCGGGGAATTTCACGCCTGGAATAACTTTCGGCAAGTACAGATTTAAGTCCGAGTTCTTCCATATTTTGTCCATCATTAATCAGCAGAAGACTTACCGGGCTTTTTTCTCTGGAGAATGGAGGTAAATAGCAATCAACTTTTACATCCCTGTTTAGGAAAACAGAGTTAAGAGTCAGGTGTTGTACAGGGATCAATATTTTGTCAATCATAAGCATAGGTTCAAATATAACGGAAAAAAACAGAGGAAATTTGGCATACAAATCAGAAATTTTTCACCGGCAACCCACAAATTGTAAGTTTCAAAAAAAATAGATTTATTTGGGATGAAGTATTATGTTAATATATGCTTACTATTGTGTCAGAAAAGCCTTTTGAGGAAACCCTGATTTTTAAAACTTAAAAATATGCAGATGAAAAAAATTGGCATTCTTCATGGAAAGGAAAGATCATTTCCTAACGCTTTTGTACAAAGAATCAACGATAAAAAACCTGCCGGTATCATTGCTGAACCTGTGTCTATTGATAAAGTAATACAGGGTGGTGACAGTGGCTATGCAGTTATTGTAGACCGTATATCCCAGGATGTACCTTTTTATCGTGCTTTTCTGAAAAATGCCGCTATAAGTGGCACTGCAGTAATTAATAATCCTTTCTGGTGGAGTGCAGATGAAAAATTTTTTAATAATGCACTGGCAACTAAAATCGGAGTTCCCGTTCCCAAAACAGTGATATTGCCATCAAGAGAATTGCCAGAAGATACTTCAGATGAATCATTTTCCAATTTGGTTTTCCCGCTCGACTGGGAAAGTATATTTAGTTATGTAGGTTTTCCGGCTTATATGAAACCGTTTGCAGGCGGTGGATGGAAAAATGTGTATAAACTGCATAACATGGATGATTTTTTTGATAAACATGGTGAAACAGGACAACTGGTAATGCTCCTGCAGGAAGAAATTGTGTTTGAAGAATATTACCGCTGTTATTGCATAGGAGGAAAATATGTTCGTATCATGCCTTATGAGCCGCGTAACCCGCATCATCTTAGGTATGCAAGTGATTTTAAGCCATCAGCCGAAAGATACAAGCTAATGGAAGATATTGTACTCCGGATCAATAAATATCTTGGATACGATTTTAATACTGTAGAGCTTGCACTGAGAGATGGTGTGCCTTATGCTATTGATTTTTGTAATCCGGCTCCGGATGCAGAAAGAACAAGTGTAGGTGAAGAAAATTTTGAATGGGTTGTGGAAACTGCCGCTAACTATGCAATAGAACGGGCTATGAACTGGAAAGAAGGAATAGATAATCTCACCTGGGGAGAATACTTAAAACGGAGCGTTGAAAAACTTCCGTTGAGCTGATATTGAGGACCTGTTGAATTGATGTTTTCCAATTTATAAATTTCGATACTGAACTTTTCTAAAACAACTTTGTTTTGATATGGCTAATCTGAATTTTAAGCAGTTTACGCTTGGTGTGGAAGAAGAATACATGGTGCTTGACCCTGTTTCATTTGAATTAAGAAGTCATGAACAAAAAATTGTGTCAGAGGGTCAGAAAATGATCCGTGATAAAGTAAAAGCCGAGATGCACCAGGCGGTTGTGGAAGTGGGTACAGATATCTGCGATAATATAGATGCCGCATACAATGATGTAGGGTTGCTCAGAAAAACGATTGCTGAAATTGCAGGTGGGCTCGGTTTTGGTATGGGTGCTGCAGGAACTCACCCATTCAGTGCATGGGAAAGTCAGTTGATAACTGATAATATCAGATATCATGAAATAGTGAATGAAATGCAGGATGCTGCGAGAAGCAACCTGATATTTGGATTGCATGTGCATGTAGGGATGGAAAGCAGGAAAATGGCAATTCATATTGCAAATTCTGCCCGGTATTTTCTCCCGCATGTATTTGCGCTGAGTACCAATTCTCCTTTCTGGGAAGGACGTTATACCGGTTTCAAATCTTTTCGGACAAAAGTTTTTGACAAATTTCCACGTACAGGTATACCTGATTTTTTTGAAAGTATAGAAGCCTATGACAATTATGTCAATCTACTTATTAAAACCAATTGTATTGATAATGCAAAAAAAATATGGTGGGATATTCGGGTGCATCCTTTCTTCAATACTGTGGAATTCAGGATTTGTGATGTACCATTAACAGTTGACGAAACTATTGCTATCGCTGCATTGTTTCAGGCCATCTGCGCAAAACTATATAAGTTGCGCATGGAGAATCTAAATTTTATTCAGTATTCCCGCGCTCTTGTAAACGAAAATAAATGGCGGGCCAGCCGGTATGGTTTGGATGGCCACCTGATAGATTTTGGAAAAGAAGAAGAAGTAAATACCCGTGTGCTGGTATACGAACTTTTAGATTTTGTAGATGATGTAGTAGACCCACTCGGATCAAGACACCGCCTTTCAAATGTCCAAAAAATAATAGAACGGGGTACAGGTGCTGACAGACAACTTGCTGTATTTAATGAAACTCAGGATTTATCTGCAGTAGCGCAATATATCAATAGTCAGTTTTTATCCGGTTTGTAATTTATTTATACACTCTCTTAGTGCAATTTTCCAGTCTCTGATTTGTAACCCGTAAGTGTTGCAAATTTTTGTTTTATTTAATAATGAATTTTTGGGCCTGCGTGCAGGGGTGGGATAGGCAGATGTCGGGATAGGGAGTATCCTGCAGTTGGATGAAATCATTTCCTTAATGGCATTTGCAAATTCAAACCAGGTAGTTTGTCCTGTATTGCAGTAATGATATATACCGGGTATCCATCGGTTGTTTTGAATAAGCTTCATAATAGCTGTTGCAAGATCCAGTGCATAAGTTGGAGATCCATGCTGATCATTTACTACATTTATTTCTTCCCTGGTATGCATCAGGCTGATCATTGTCTTCACAAAATTTTTCCCATATTCACTAAACACCCATGAAGTGCGTATTATAATTGTATCAGGATTGTGAATCAACGCCAGTTTTTCGCCTTCAGCTTTAGATGCGCCATACACATTAAGCGGATTTGTTAAATCTTCTTCGCTATATGATGAAACTGAATTTCCATCAAAAACATAATCTGTTGAAATATGAATGAGGCGGGTATGATAGGTGAGGCAGAGTTTTGCAATTTCCCCAACAGCTTCTGCATTTATTTTGAAAGCAAGTTCCTTTTCTGATTCAGCCTTATCTACAGCAGTATAAGCTGCGCAATTGATACAGTAGTCCGGTTGCACAGATGCAAATACATCCTGCATTTTCTGAGCATTGTCAAGTGGAAAATTTTCACGGGATGTATATATAAATTCATAGCCGGGAAACATGCACTCAATTTGTTTCAACGAGTTCCCTAACTGACCTGTTGATCCGGTTATCAGTATACTCCGGACTGGCATTGATGTATTCACTTCAGTATTCAAATAAATTGTTGCAGGCTGAAAGTAAAGGATTTTTCTGATCTTTTTCGGAGAGTATCATTTCTTGTGGTTGAAGTTTCCAGTCTATGTGCAAAAGGGGATCATTGTATATTATTCCCCTTTCTGATTCCTTGTTATAAATTTTATTGCATTTATATAACACCGTAGCCTCAGTACTCAAAACCGAAAATCCATGCGCAAAACCTTCTGGGATAAGTAACTGAAGCCTATTTTCCGAAGAAAGTTCTATACCAAAATATTTTCCAAAATTTGGAGAACCTTTGCGAATATCAACTGCAACGTCCCATATTTTACCAGATAATACTCTTACAAGTTTAGCCTGTGCATGAGGAGGGTTTTGAAAATGCAATCCGCGCACGACACCGTATTTAGAGGTAGACTGGTTATCCTGTACCCAATCATAATTGAATCCTTCGTTTGCAAAGACTGTCTGGTTGTAAGTTTCAAAAAAACTTCCTCTTGAATCTTCAAAAACAACCGGTTTAAAAATAATCAGTTCGGGGATATCGGTTTTAATAAAAGGCATTTGAAAATGTTGTTATACAAAATCAGTGATCTCTACAAATATCTAAAGTAACTAATAATACAATTACCGTTTGTTGTATTGTTCCGTATAATATTGCTGGTATTGTCCTGATGTTACATGATCTACCCATTCCTGGTTTTCCAGGTACCAGTCTACTGTTTTGGTAAGACCTTCTTCAAATTGAAGAGAGGGTTTCCAACCCAGTGTATGGTTTAATTTTGAAGCATCTATGGCATAACGCAAATCATGACCTGCTCTATCTTTTACAAAGCTGATCAACTTTTGTGATTCACCGGTTGTACGATTCAGTTTTTGGTCCATAATGCTGCAAAGCAAATTCACCAGGTCTATATTTTTCCATTCATTAAATCCCCCAACATTATATTTTTCTCCCACTTTTCCATTGTGAAAAATTGTATCTATTGCTGTTGCATGATCCTCTACCCAAAGCCAGTCTCTTATATTCTCGCCTTTACCATATACCGGCAACGGTTTTCGATGGATTATATTGTTGATCATTAAAGGAATCAGTTTTTCCGGGAAATGGTGTGATCCGTAATTATTGGAACAGTTAGACATAACTACCGGTAACCCATAAGTGTGATGATAAGCCATTACCAGGTGATCTGAAGATGCTTTAGAGGCTGAGTATGGGGATCGGGGATCATAAGGTGTTTCTTCAGTAAAAAAACCGGTTGTCCCCAGGGAGCCATATACTTCGTCTGTGGAGACATGATAGAAAAGTTTTTTTGCAACATCAGGTTGCCAGTGCCGGCGACAGGCATTTAATAAGTAGCCTGTACCTAACACATTCGTTTTTACGAAAGCAAGCGGATCCATTATAGATCGATCTACATGACTTTCTGCAGCAAGATGAATAATAGCGTCAAACTGGTAACGGTTAAACAATCCGTTGATTTTTTCTTCATCACATATATCTGCACGTTCAAAAATATAATTAGGGCAGGATTCAATATCCTTTGTATTTTCAAGATTACCGGCATAAGTAAGTGCATCAATATTGACTATCCTGTACTGAGGATATTTCTTAACAAAAAGCCTCACAACATGAGAACCGATGAATCCGGCCCCACCAGTTATTCCTATCGTTTTAACATAGTCTGATATTATAGGCTCCAATAGCTCAGTTTTTTTAATTTATTGCGGTATAACCCTTTGAGGTCTGCAAAAATAGCATTCGGGTTAGTAATATCAAGGAGATATTCTTCAGTCAGATTTTTATATTCATTGTGAGGAACACCTAAAATAACTGCGTCATAGTTCTTGCCAATTGCAGGTGAAAGCGGGAAGCCATATTCATGCTGTAATTCGACACAATCTGCATGTGGATCCACGATATCCACATTCAAAGAAAATGCTCTTAACTCTTTGATCATATCAATAATCTTGGAGTTACGGATATCGCTTACATTCTCCTTGAAGGTCGCACCTAATACAAGCACCCTAGCACCCATAGCATCTTTTGCATTCTTAATGATATGTTGTACTACTTTTTTGGCCACGTATTGTGGCATCTCATCATTTATGACTCTACCTGCAAGTATGACCCTTGATTCATAACCAAGTTCACTTGATTTGTAAGTAAGATAATAGGGATCAACACCGATGCAATGTCCCCCAACAAGGCCTGGCTGAAACTTCAGGAAGTTCCATTTTGTACCTGCTGCCTCCAACACTTCATAAGTATTTATGCCAATCATGTCGAATATTATTGACAACTCATTCATGAGGGCTATATTAAGATCTCTTTGAGTGTTTTCGATAATCTTAGCCGCCTCAGCTACTTTTATACTCGAAGCCCTGTGGATACCTGCCTTTACAACGATTTCATAGGTCTTTGCGATCTCGTCGGCCGCCACTTCATCCGAACCAGATACTACCTTAATAATCCTGGTAAGGGTATGTTCTTTATCACCGGGATTAATACGTTCCGGAGAATAACCAAGCTTAAAATCAGTATTTACTTTTAACCCGCTTAATTTTTCAATTATAGGCAGGCAATCTTCTTCGGTACAGCCGGGATATACTGTTGATTCAAATACAACATAATCTCCTTTCTTAATAACTTTACCAATTGTTTCGGAAGCTTTCGTAACAGGAATGAGATCGGGCACATTATGTTCATCTACCGGAGTAGGTACGGCAACAATAAAAAACCTTGCTTCCTTTAATACTTCAAGGGAGTTGGTAAAAACGATATCTGAATTTTCAAAATCTGATGACGTTAATTCGTTACTTGGATCAATACCATTTTTCATCATCTCAATGCGTTTGGCATTGATGTCAAAACCAATGACACTTACCTTTTTGGCAAACTCCAGTGCAATTGGTAACCCAACATAGCCTAGCCCGATAACAGCCAGTTTTGATTTTTTGTCAATTATATCCTGGTAAATTAACATAGTAGTTATTTTTTAAACTCCTTAGGTTGTTTATACAGTTCTTCTTTTGGCAGAGATTTGAAATATTCGTAAGTGATTTTCAAGCCTTCGCTTCTGCTTATCTTCGGTTCCCATCCTAAAATTTTCTTTGCTTTGGAAATATCCGGCTGACGTTGTTTAGGGTCGTCTGTAGGCAAAGGTTTGAAAACGATTTTCTGATTTGTACCTGTAAGTTTAATAATCTCTTCTGCAAAATCTTTCAGGCTTATCTCATCGGGGTTGCCAATATTTACCGGCTGTTCGTGATCACTGTACAATAACCTGCAAATTCCCTCTACAAGATCATCTACAAAACAAAACGAACGGGTTTGAGATCCATTGCCAAACACTGTTAGGTCTTCACCACGCAATGCCTGCCCTATAAATGCAGGAAGCGCCCTGCCGTCATTCAATCTCATACGAGGTCCGTAAGTATTGAATATTCTTACAATTCTCGTTTCCACTCCATGAAAAGTATGATATGCCATGGTGATGGCTTCCTGGAAACGTTTAGCTTCGTCATAAACTCCCCGAGGGCCTACCGGGTTAACATTTCCCCAGTATTCTTCAGTCTGCGGATGCACCAGCGGATCTCCATAAACTTCTGAAGTGGAAGCGACTAATATCCGTGCTTTTTTTGCTTTTGCAAGACCAAGACAGTTATGTGTGCCAAGTGAGCCAACTTTCAAAGTCTGTATCGGAATTTTTAGATAGTCTATCGGGCTGGCAGGAGATGCAAAATGAAGTATATAATCAAGCTCGCCTGGTATATGTATATACTTTGAAACATCGTGGTGATAAAATTCAAAATCTTCAAGCGGAAAGAGGTTTTCGATATTTTTCATATCACCCGTAATCAGGTTGTCCATACCAATTACATGGTAACCGTCTTTAATAAATCTGTTGCAGAGATGCGAACCGAGAAATCCGGCAGCACCGGTTATTAATACCCTTTTTTTCATGTATAATTTTATTTAGCGGAATTCAATATAGGCCGGCCAATACTTTCGTAATAGAATCCAAGTTCGTGTATCGCAATAACATCAAATAAATTGCGTCCGTCAAAAATTACTTTCTTCTTCAGGTTACGAACAATTTTTAAAAAATCGGGGGTGCGAAACTCATTCCATTCCGTTGCAATAATTAATGCATCCGCATTACTAAGACAATCGTACTGATTTTCCGCATAAACGATTTTATCACCAATTTGTCGTTTTACATTCGGCATTGCTTCAGGATCGTAAGCACTCACAGATGCACCTGCCTTAGTAAGAGCATCAATTATATACAAAGCCGGAGCTTCCCGTATATCATCTGTATTGGGTTTGAAGGCTAGTCCCCAAAGTGCGAAATGCTTACCAGAAAGATCGCCCCCATAATAATTGAGTATTTTATGAAAAAGATGCAGTTTCTGTTTTTCATTTACATCCATAACTGCATTTAATATTTTAAAATCGTAATCAACCTCTCCTGAACTTTTTACCAATGCCTGCACATCTTTTGGGAAACAACTTCCGCCATATCCTATACCGGGGAAAAGAAATCGTTTACCAATCCTTTCATCACTTCCTATACCCCTTCTTACCATATCTACATCAGCACCCAGTCTTTCACACAACTGGGCTATTTCATTCATAAAAGATATCTTGGTAGCAAGAAAAGAATTAGCAGCGTATTTTGTTAATTCGGCTGATCTCAAATCCATGAAAATAACAGGATTGCCCTGTCTCACAAAAGGAGCATAAAGGTCATTCATTATTTTCCTTGCCTTTTCTGAACTTGTTCCTATTACTACCCGGTCTGGTTTCATAAAATCATCTACGGCTACGCCCTCTCTCAAAAATTCCGGATTAGAAACTACATCAAAAGCCCCTAAAGATTTTAAATCCTGTCCGTCTCCCAGAGCTACTTTTGAGCTTTCGATAATAGCCGCTTCTACTTTTTCGCCAGTACCAACTGGTACTGTGCTTTTATCTACTATCACTTTATATTGCCCGGGTTGTATGATTTTTCCCAGATCAGCGGCTACTCCTAGCACATATTTCAGATCCGCAGAACCATCTTCTCCCGGAGGTGTAGGCAATGCCAGAAAAATAACCTTTGCGTTTTCCACTCCTTTGGCTAAATCTGTGGTGAAACTTAGGCGATCTTCTTTCAGGTTGCGCAAAAAAATCTTTTCAAGCCCTGGTTCATAAATGGTAATTTCTCCTTTAGATAGCTTGTTTACTTTATTTTCGTCTATATCAATACAGGTAACTGTATTACCCGTTTCGGCAAAACAGGTTCCGGTTACCAATCCTACATAACCGGTACCTACTACTGCAATTTTCATCTGTAATTCAAATTAATGTTTAAAAAATTCAAGAACTTTTGTTGTAATCAGGGCAAGTTGTTCATCTTCCATTTCCGTATGAATAGGAAGTGAAATTACTCTCTCTGTAAGCCAGTCTGTTACCGGTAACTGGTAAGTACCTCCACCGAAAGAGTCAAACATCTTTTGCCGGTGTGCCGGAACAGGATAATATATCATGGAAGGCACTCCCGCTGCGGCGAGAAAATTATGCAATGCATCTCTGTCTGCATCATGCAGAACAAGTGTATATTGGTGAAAAACGTGGGTTGTAAAAGATTCGGTAAAAGGTGTCGTAATATTAGGGTGTCCGGCAAAAGTTTTATTATAGAAAGCAGCTACTTTTTGTCTTGCCGCAATATATTGGTCAAGTTTTTTCAGCTTAATGTCAAGGATTGCAGCTTGTATAGTATCCAGCCTTGAGTTGCATCCCACTACGTCGTGATAATATCTAACCCGCTGCCCGTGATTGGTAATCATTTTTAACTGCCCTGCGAGTTGGTCATCATTGGTAAATATTGCGCCTCCGTCCCCATAGCAACCGAGGTTTTTTGATGGGAAAAATGAAGTGCAGCCAATGGTACCAATTGTACCCGTCTTTTTCTTTTCGCCATTCGAAAAGGTAAAATCTGCACCTATTGCCTGGGCATTATCTTCTACTACATAGAGATTATGCTTTTTGGCAATGTCCATAATAGCTTCCATATTAGCTGCCTGTCCATAAAGGTGAACAGGAACAATTGCTTTTGTTTTTGGGGTAATAGCTTTTTCAATGGCATCGGGAGCTATGCAAAAAGTCCGTTGATCTACTTCCACAAATACAGGCTTCAGCTTTAGCAATGCTATTACTTCAGTTGTGGCTATATAAGTAAATGATGGGGTTATAACTTCATCGCCTGGTTGTAAACCCAGTGCCATCAGGGCAATTTGGAGTGCATCAGTTCCATTGGCGCAGGGTATTACATGCTTTACTCCAAGATATTGTGAAAGGTGACCGGCAAAGTCCTGAACGGGTTTACCATTTATAAAAGCACAACTGTCAAGCACACTCTGAACGGCAGCATCAATTTCGGGTTTAATATGCAGGTACTGCTTTTTGAGATCAACCATCTGAATTGGCGTCATAAGTGGGGGGTATTATTTAAAATGGCTGCAAAAATAGCAAAATATGTCTTGGATGAGTAATACACATTAGTTTTGTAACATATTTTAATTCTTTTATTAGTGGTAACCATATTCTACAATTGCTTTATTGTACTGTACGCTATAGCTATCAGGCTGGCTGCTATTTGGAATCCCAAGGCACGATTATGGATAAGAGGAAGGCAGGGGCAGTTTCAAAAACTCACAGACAACATTTCAAAAATACCAAAAGAAAAGTATAACCAAAGAATATGGATGCATTGCGCTTCACTAGGTGAATTTGAACAGGGACGACCTGTTCTTGAAAAACTTAAGGAGAAATATCCCGATGCTATGATAATAATAAGCTTTTTCTCACCATCGGGCTATGAAATCCGTAAAAACTATCCACTCGCGGATATTGTATGCTACCTGCCCCTGGATACGTCATATAATGCCAAACGATTTATTGAAAAACTTCAACCAACCCTTGTATTATGGATCAGGTATGAATTCTGGATGTATTATTTAAGGGAATTAAAGAAAAGAAATATTTCTTTACTTCTGATATCAGGGTTATTAAAAGATCCATCTTATTTCGCCCGATTTTATAATACTTATCGCAGAAAGCTTTACAATGCCTTTACTCATTTTTTTGTTCAAACAGAAGCCTCTGCAATGCTTTTCAGGAACATGGGATATGCTGACAGGGTAAGTGTATCAGGAGATACCCGGTTTGACAGGGTAATTGAAATTGCAAATCAGTTTAAACCTATCCCACCGGTAGATGCTTTTTGTAACGGCCACCGGGTTTTTGTAGCCGGCAGTACCTGGACGGAAGATGAAGAAGAACTCACGCATTATGTGCGGATGAACAAGGATACCCGTTTCATAATTGCACCGCACGAAACTGATCTTGAAAATATCAGGGATTTACAAAAAGAATTTCCCCGTTCTATTTTATACTCTGAGCTTGTGACAATGGATACTAAGGACAGCTTACCCGTCGATGTCAATACTTTAATCATTGATAATGTAGGCATGTTGTCAAAGTTGTATCATTATGCAGATATTACCTATGTCGGTGGTGGCTTTGGAGATGACGGGCTGCATAATATACTTGAAGCAGCAGTATATGGTAAGCCAGTTTTTTTTGGACCGGTATATGATGGACATTATGAAGCGGTAGATATGGAAGCGGCAGGAGGGGCTATCAGTATTGAGAATGCTCTTGAGCTTGAGTCAAAGCTTAATGAATTGTGGAACGATGCTAAATTATTAAAACAAAAGGGTGAAGCAGCTAAGAATTATGTATATAAAAATGCCGGTGCCACAGATCACATATTAATGTATATCTATAAAAACCGTCTCCTCACCAATTGATCAAACTGTTTTACAAAGGGATGGTCTTCTTTCCAGCCCAGTTTAAGTTTCAGTTCGCGTTGAATCCAAAATTCGGCTTCGGGGTATATGGAAAAATGGTTGATGGTTTTGAGGGAACGTTCGTACATAGCTTCATCACCGCGAAACAATTCGCTGATGAATATAAAACGGTCATTCAGACCAATAGCTTTTTTAATATCCTTCAGGGGTTCTTCTTTCAGTTTCTCAGCAAGTTCTGTTTTTTTCTCTGATAGTTTATCATTCAATGATTCGCTCATTTTACCAATCACATCATTGAGTTCCTGAACCTGAGGCTGATGTGAAAGAGTGGGTACTTCTTCGAGTACATTAAAGACCCGCGCCTTTACCTGCACTTCCTCAATGCCTTCAGGTGCTTTATGCTGATGAAATGCCACTGATTCAGGTTCTTCATTTTTAGGAGATATATCTTTAGAACCTATTGCCGGTATATCTGGTGTAAAGCCTGAGTCTGTAGCAATTCCAGCAGGCATTACTACCGCAATTTTTCTGCGTATGCCGGTATTGGTTTGCTGCTGTTTTACAAGGAAAATTTCAGTTTGCAACATTTGTAGAACATGCAGTAACTGATCGGGTGAAGCGGCTTGCTGATGTAATTCTTCTAATTTATGTATTAAAAGGCCAATACGTTCCATCCGAATATGGTATTTTTGAGCGTCTTAAAAATAAATGTTGAGTATATAATTTGAAAATATAGTGGTGAAGTTACAAACACCTTGCCATAAAAAAATCACAAATGTTTATTGAACCGCATATACAGGGAGTACGCAGGGGCTGGATTGAAGTGATATGCGGATCCATGTTCAGCGGCAAAACGGAAGAACTGATTCGACGATTGAAACGCTCACGTATTGCGAATATGAAAGTGGAAATTTTCAAACCTTCTATTGATAAAAGGTACCGGGAACAGGAGATTGTGTCACATGATGATAATTCCATCTTATCAACTCCGGTCGAACGTTCAGAAGATATCTTATTATTAAGCACTGATGTGGACGTTGTAGGTATTGACGAGGCGCAGTTTTTTGATACTGATATTTTGATGGTTTGCAATCAGCTTGCGCTACGTGGCATAAGGGTAATAGTAGCCGGTCTCGATATGGATTACCAGGGTAAACCCTTTGGTCCAATGCCCGATCTGCTGGCTATTGCTGATTATATTACTAAACTCCACGCTATATGTGTAAAGTGCGGTAATATTGCCAGTTTTTCTTACCGGAAAACACCACACGAAGAGCAGGTGATGCTTGGCGAACGGGATATGTATGAACCCCGGTGCAGGTACTGTTATCAATTGAATACATAAAAAAGAAATAACCGCAACTGTAAGCCCAATATCTTTTTAATGACTTTTTAATATTTAGATTTAAAGTAATATTCCATTTTAATACATGAATGCTTCGAAACATATTTTCACATTATTGAAAAAAGACCTGCTGCTGGAGTTAAGACAACAATATACATTTTACGGGGTGCTGCTGTATATAGCATCTACGGTTTTTGTACTCTATCTTTCCATTCAGCAACCTGATAGTAATATATGGAACGGTTTATTCTGGATGATTCAATTGTTTATCTGTGTGAATGCAGTTGCCAAAAGTTTTTTACAGGAGAGCAGGGGGCGCATGTTGTATTTTTATTCTGTTTCCGGTCCTGTACAGTTTATTATTGCCAAATTAATTTATAATGCAATCATCATGTTGCTGATGAGCCTGGTGAGCCTGTTATTATTTAATATAATGTTGGGCAGTCCTGTTATCAGGTTCGGTCAGTTTGTAGCCATAGTATGCCTTGGCTCAGTAAGCCTTAGTCTGGTATTTACCATGCTGGCGGCAATAGCTGCCAAAGCTCAGCAGCAGGCTTCACTTATGGCTATAATGGGTTTTCCAATCATCATTCCACAATTGCTGTTGCTGATGCGTGTATCAAAGGCTGGATTAGGTGAAGCCTTCAAAGGAGAAGCATTGTCGGATATGATGTGGCTGCTTGGAGGGTTGGATGTATTAGTGATTCTTATGGCCATTATACTCTTCCCTTTTTTATGGAAGGACTAAACATTATTGTGTATTCATCAAATTGATGTAGGTTTGCTCCATTAATATTTATAGAGGATGAGAAAATCCTGGTGGAAGATACTTTGCACGGTCTTACTTTTATACACCCTGGTTGGAGGATTACTGCTTGATGTTCCCCATAAGAAAATATTGAACGAAACAATTAGGAACATCTATTTTCATGTACCATTATGGTTTGGAATGATGATCCTGTTTACCTGTTCGGTCATTTATGCAATAAAATATCTTCGTAAGCCCGATTTAACCAACGACATTTATGCTACTGCATTTGCCACTACGGGTACGGTTTATGGTGTACTGGGTTTGATTACTGGTGCTATCTGGGCAAAATACACCTGGGGCAAACCCTGGAGTAACGATATTAAGCAACTTGGCGCGGCTATGGCACTATTGATATACGCTGCATTTTTTGTATTGAGAAATTCAATTACAGATATAGACAAGCGTGCAAGGGTAGGGGCGGTCTACAACATTTTTGCATTTGCCATGTTATTCCCAGCTTTATGGATTGTTCCCCGTCTTGTTGAATCATTGCATCCCGGTGGCGCCGGCAACCCCGGGGCAGATCCGAGAGATATGGATGCCAGGATGCGTATTATTTTCTGGCTTGGTGCTGTGCCGGGATTTACTTTGCTTGGCGTTTGGATCACAACATTAATCATCAGACTGCGACTCATTGCTGATAAAAATTTATTACATGTTTAAGTCCGTTTTAAAGAAAACTGTTTTATTTGTTCTTTGCTTTTGGTCTGTTTCAATATTATCTGCCCAGGAAAAAGTGGAGATGGCAGACGGTATGCGCAGCAATGGAAAGATATATGTGGTGGTGGCAGTTATTGCAGTTGTACTTATAGGCCTTTTTCTTTTTTTGGCAAGCATTGACAGGAAAGTTACCCGTCTCGAAAAAGAAAGGCAAAAACAATAATAACTTTGCTTCTCAGTTTTTGTATTAACGATTGAACCTTAATAAAAACATTGCTATATGTCTACACAAACGGAATATAGTTTCTTCGATGCCGTATCGGCAAGTTTTGATAAAGCAGCTAAATTTACTTCCTGGGATCCCGGTATACTCGAACAAATAAAGCAGTGCAATTCTGTGTACCGGATGTTTTTCCCTGTAAGAATTGGCGATAAAATTGAAGTGATAAAAGCATACCGGGTACAGCATTCTCATCATAAAACACCCTGCAAGGGCGGGATAAGATTTGCTACAAGCGTAAATCTTGATGAGGTGATGGCTCTGGCAGCGCTTATGACATACAAATGTGCAATTGTGAATGTTCCGTTTGGTGGCGCCAAAGGTGGTATCAATATAGATCCAAAGAAATATACACCCTACGAATTAGAGAAGATCACACGCAGGTATACACATGAACTCATCAAAAAAAATTTTATAGGTCCGGGAACAGATGTTCCTGCACCCGATTACGGAACGGGTGAGCGGGAGATGTCTTGGATAATGGACACTTATATGAGTATGCGCCCCGGTGAAATAGACGGATTGGGCTGTGTTACCGGGAAGCCTGTTAGCCAGGGTGGCGTAAGAGGCCGTAGGGAGGCAACAGGGCTTGGTGTATTTTATGGTATTAAAGAAATATGTTCAATGCCCGACCTGATGCAGAAAGCGGGTCTTGAAGTTGGTATAAAAGGTAAGAAAGTAATTGTACAGGGGCTGGGAAATGTGGGCTATCATGCTGCAAAATTTTTCAGGGAAGGAGGTGCTATCGTCGTAGGTCTTGCTGAGTTTGAAGGTGCCATTTTTAATCCGAATGGTCTTAATGAAGAAGAAGTGTTTCAGCATAGAAAAAAAACCGGATCTATACTCAATTTTCCCGGAGCTGAAAATATATTACAATCTGCCGATGCACTCGAAAGAGAATGTGATATACTGATACCGGCAGCGCTCGAAAATGTTATTAATGGTAAAAATGCATCTCGTGTAAAAGCGAAAATAATAGGCGAAGCGGCCAATGGACCGCTGACTCCCGATGCCGATGAAATTTTTATTAAGAAAGGAATACTGGTTGTGCCTGATATGTATCTCAATGCAGGCGGGGTTACGGTAAGTTATTTTGAGTGGTTGAAGAACCTGAGCCATGTTCGCTATGGACGCATGGAAAAAAGATTTACCGAAAACCAGAACAGTATTATCCTGGAACAGATGGAAAAGCTTACCGGTAAGCAGGTGCATTCCGGTGAAAGACAACTAATCATGCATGGCGCTGATGAAGCAGATCTTGTATATAGCGGACTTGAAGAAACTATGATTGGGGCAACAAGGGAAATCATTGACGTTTGGAAAAAGA
This sequence comes from Chitinophagaceae bacterium, assembly GCA_039811345.1. Lineage (GTDB taxonomy): Bacteria > Bacteroidota > Bacteroidia > Chitinophagales > Chitinophagaceae > Agriterribacter. The sequence goes on along the minus strand of JBDHYJ010000029.1, from coordinate 244 downwards.
ATCCTGAAATTCCTGATATGCGCACTGCAGCTTATGTAGTGGCTATAAATAAAGTCGGTACCAGTTATTCTGAACTGGGTATATTTCCATAGAAATTTCAAAGAGAGAATAAGATAGTCAATTGCATAAAAAAAGGTTTTGATTAGAATTAATCAAAACCTTTTTCAGTGTGGGAGCACACGGGCTCGAACCGCGGACCCTCTGCTTGTAAGGCAGATGCTCTGAACCAACTGAGCTATGCTCC
>JBDHYJ010000028.1:0-52754 GCA_039811345.1 Chitinophagaceae bacterium | reverse complement strand
GCTGACCAGGCGCAGGAAATGCATGCACATCTCCGTGCTGTACTGGCAAATCAATATGGAAAGGAAACTGCAGATATTATTCCTGTATTATATGGTGGAAGTGTAAAAGGCAGCAATGCCAAAGATATATTTTCACGCCCGGATGTTGATGGCGGACTGGTTGGTGGAGCATCGCTGGTTGCTGCAGATTTCGGCCAAATTATTGATGCACTGAAATAAATATGACACTCCGCAACCTGATATACCAAAGTATCATCTGGAGAGGTTTGTATTTTTTATCTGTATTAGTTTTAAATATTATGATAGCCCGCTATTACGAAGCTTCGGATAGCGGCATCATTTATTTTATCGTAAACAGTTATGCATTAGTTGTAATTGCCGGGAGTTTGAGTCTTGAATCAGGCACCTCGTATTATCTCGCTTCTGAAAAATCAAGACCTGCGGAACTCGGTTTCTTCTCTTTATTTTGGACCTTTGCTGCCACCATAACAATAACTGTATTACTTGGATTATTAATAAAACTGGAAGTACTGCCTGTATTATATAAACAGTACTATATACCAGCAGTCTTGTACACTGGTGGTTGCATTCTCAGTAATTTTTTCTTATCATTATTTTATGCAAAAAAATCATTTCTCATTCCCAACCTGTTAATGATTATTGTTAACCTATTGCTCATAGCACTAATCCCGTTTGCAGATAATATTTTTTCCCGCCGGCAGTATATAGATTTTTATTTCGGTGGCTTCTTACTCCAGGGAATTTTAATTGCACTTGCATTCTTTATGGTTTTTGGAACTGGTAAAAAAATGATTTTACCTGGTCGCGCAACAATTACAGGAATTTTCAAATACGCATTTCAGGCATTGGGAGCCAATCTGCTATTCTTCCTTCTATATAGAATAGATTATTGGTTTGTTGAAAGATATTGTACAGCATCCGATCTTGGCAATTATATCCAGGTCTCAAAGCTGGTACAGATTTTCCTGGTAATCCCCATGATGGTGGCAAGCGCAGTATTTCCGGTATCAGCACAGGGCAACACATCAGTAATAAGACAAAAAGTTTTACAACTTTCCAGGATATTGACAGTATTATGTTTAATTGGTTGTATCATTTTTGCATCATCAGGTTATTGGCTTTTCCCATTAGTGTATGGAAAAAGTTTTAGCAATATGTATATACCATTTCTTTTATTGGTCCCGGGTATATTGTCGCTAAGTATTATCAATGTATTAAGTGCATACTTTGCCGGTCAGAATATGGTTTGGGTGAATCTCATAGGAGCTTTACTTGGTTTAGTATTCATTATTATACTGGATATTATTTTTATTCCTGTTTATGGTATTGCTGCCGCAGCCCTTATAAGTAGCTTTGGTTATATTATTAACATGCTATTTTCCATACGATATTTTAGGCATGGACAAGATATTTCGATTACCGGTTTTTTCCATTTCACATACAGTGACTGGCTGAAATTAAAAAATGAAGTAGAAGGTAAATTGCTAATTCAAAAAAACAAAGCATGAATATCCTTTGGCTTGCCAGTTGGTATCCCAATCGCATCAGCCCTTTTGAAGGTGATTTCATTCAAAGGCATGCTTTGGCAGTATCATCCTATTTGCCACTCACAGTAATTTATGTGGCACAGTATGGTGAAACTGTTCCCATTGAGAAGGATGAAGTGCTGATAAATAATAATGGGAATCTAACAGAAATAATCATATACTTTTCTTTTAAAAGAACCGGTATAAAAATTTTAGATAAAATATTGTACAACCGGAAATATTATACCACATATAAAAAATATATCAACCTATACTTTACCAAACACGATCTTCCGGACTTGATACATGTGCATGTACCTATGAAGGCCGGTACTATTGCACAGTGGATAAAAAGAAAATGGCGTATTCCTTATATCGTTTCAGAACATTCTGCTACTTATGTTCCCGGACCGCCGGATTATTTTAAAAACCGGAGTTTTTATTACAGGAACCGGGTGAGTTCGGTATTCAGAGGGGCTATGGCGGTTACATCAGTATCCGGGCATGATGGTTTATTGCTGAAGAATTTTTTCTCTTTGCAGAAAGTAGGAGTTATACATAATGTAGTTAACACAGAAATTTTTTTTTATAAAACGCATATTAAAAAAAACGTTTTCAGGTTCATTCATGTTTCTGTGATGAATTATCAAAAGAACATTGAAGGTATAATTGCCGCTTTTGCGGCATTGGGAAAACTTCGTAAGGACTGGCAACTCTGCCTGACCGGGAATAATTCAGGATACATCAAAGATCTTGTGGGGGGTGCCGGAATACAGGATATGGTAACATTACCCGGTGAAGTTAGTAATGCTGAAGTTGCCCGGCAAATGCAGGAATCTGATGCGCTGGTGATGTTCAGCAGGTACGAAAATTTCCCCTGTACAATTATCGAAGCGCTTTGTTGCGGACTACCTGTAATTGCTTCAAAAGTAGCCGGTATCCCCGAGGCTGTAAATGAGAGTAACGGAATATTAGTTGAGCGTGATGATATACCGAAATTGACATCTGCTTTAGTAAAAATGATGGATGACTATAGTAGTTTTAATAAAAAAGATATTGCTGCGGATGCTTCTTCAAAATATAATTACAGCTATATCGGCCAACAATTTACAGATTTATATAAGACCTGTATTACTCAAACAAATCTTCCTTCGATTTAGGCCTTCTTGCTTCCTGCCATTTAAAGTCACGGAAGCGCTGGTGTTCCTGTGGTACCTGCCTTATAGGGTAGAAACCTCCTTCCACCTGGTGTATCCAGGTGATTTTATCTAATGCTTTTTTTACGAAATAAAGGTTTATCAAATCAGCTTTTGCATAGTTGGCTCCGGTATAAGCGCTATCATCGTCTTGTAAATAATACAAACTTTCGGCACTACCCTTAGCCGTTATATGTTCAATTTCGCCATCTTTGAAATAACCGTTAATGGTATTTCCCTTTAACTGGTTAAACAACTCATCGTTGCTTTTACTGATGCTAAATGCATTTTCCCAAACTTCCACCCGTTCCGGTTTCTTATTCTTTGTGTACAGGAAGATTGTATCACCCGATATCTGGCTTTCCTTCGACCATACCACAGGGCTGTTGAATAACCTGAAAACAGAATCCCTGGAGGAAAAGTACATACTGTCGCTTACAGCCTGCATGGAGTCGCCAAACATTTTTACATGATGATATCCCGTAAAAAATCGTACACTGTCAATATTGTTTATTTTTCGTATCGGAGTTGTTTTGACGGAATCAGTTATTGTAATGTTTGTCTTTAATGAATCTTTGTGCAATACTTCTTCTTGAAGAAGTAAGTCAGTATCTGGTGTGTCAATTTTTTCTTTAGTAAGAAGTTTGGATGTGCTGTCTTTTACATATACAGTATCATAGGAAATTCCGGAATACAGTGTGTCGGCAGTTACATACAATGAATCAGCTTCCTGTTTTATGATCATAAGCGGCTTTGCAGTAGCAAGAAAAGTATTCTTATCCCGGTTAAAAAAACTTTTTTCTGCCAATACTGTCACTCCCTGTGAAGTATCACGGTATACAAAACCACCTTCTGCATAACCCTCTCCTGTAGTTTTGTTGAAGTTAATATGATCTGCTGTTATGAACTGGGTGCTGTCCTGAATAGTTGGACGCATCCCAAAATTGGCCATTCCATTTTTCATATCATAAAAACCACTTGAGGTTTTAATGATAGATTTGCCGTCATTGATAGTGGTAGGAGCAACAAATGTAGCAAGTTGTGCATCTACATTATACATTAGAGTATCTGTTGCCATTGTATATTCAGGATCTATAAGACGAACATTTTTTTTGAAATAAGCATCTTTTGTTTCTGCGTAATAATAACCCTCCTTACTGGTAAGAACAGAAGAGCCGTTAACGATTTTACCCCCTTTCAGATAAGTGCCGGTTTTTGAATTCAGGTCGTATTCAAGTTCTTCTGTAGTCAAAGTAGCTTTCCCATCAGAAAGCTTTACCGCCTTTTTGAGATTGGCCACTCTTTCATTACCATGATAAATGAGATACTGGGAATAAACATTCACACTGTCAGCATCGTTGATATGAATATTACCAAAAACCTCAATTGTATTTTTCTGCTGGTTCATCACAATGCTATCGCCATAAAATACAGTTTTGCCCTGCCTGAGTATTGCGTTACCCACTAATATCTGAAGCTGAACGGTATCTTTATTTTCCAGACGGAGCAGGTCGGATCGAACCAGGTTAATTTTCCTGGTACTATCTGATGTTGCAGGCTTAGTAGTATCAGCCTTAGACGTGACAACAGGATTCTGTTGTGCAAAAGCAAAAGTGGAAATCAGTAAAAACAAAACAGTAGCAGCAAGTTGCTTTCGAGTATTCATCACCGTTTTTTGTCTGAGCCTGGTACTGTGGTCATCGAGTCGGGTAAAGCAGTCATTAACGGGGCAGATTTATCTTTTTTCCCAAATACTAAGCCACCTGTATATCTGCGGGGATGTATCCTGAAATCCTGCAGCAGTATATTCAGGCTGTTAGAAGCTGAATTCAGGTTATTATATAATTTTTTATCGTTCATAAGCATACCCAGTGTACCATTATTATTGTTGATCTTTTCCAAAGTAGTATTAAGTTGGCCAACTGCTGCCTGCAATTTTGTTAAAGTCTCCTGCAATTCCAGGTTGGCAAGCTTGCCTGTTGTAGTCTTCAGATTGGAAAACATCTGGGTGATGGTGTCGTTATTTTTTTTGAGGTTGTTGGTAAAAGCACTGGCATTAGCAAGGGTTTGCGCCAGTGCACCGGTTTGGTTATTGAGCAATCCATTCAGGTTGGCTGTTGTTACAGTTAAGTTTGCAAATATGGTTTGAAAATTATGTCTTGTTTGCGGATCAAAAATATCACCAATCAGCTTTAATACCGAATCTGCAGTTTCCAGCGCTTTATTTGCCCTGTACAGTGCAGGGTCTATTCGGCCTGTTACCTCATCCAGCAGACCAAGCGAAGCATTGGTGGCAATAGTATCGCCACGTTGTAAAAAATCAGTACTGGTTCCCAGTTTAATATTTAAGGTAGTTGTGCCCAGCAAGCTACTTGATATAGAAGCAAATGAATTTTTGGGAATATTAATATCCTTAGTAAGATTCAATGTAACAATTATACCACTCAGGTTATTATCTTTTTCCTCCATCTTATATACCTTGCCCACCTGGAGCCCGTTGATCATAACCGGGTTGGAAACAGACAAGCCTTCAACCGATTTAAAAACGGTATACACAAAAAAGTTTCGTTCAAACACAGATTTACCTTTCAGGTAATTAAAGCCAAGAATCAGCAATGTGATTGCAATTGCCGTTAATACCCCAATCTTGGTTTCATTTGAGATTTTCATCCTTTGTTTTTTTGGTTAAAGCAGGAGTTGTGTCTCATGCTTGCTGATTTATTCCCCCGCTTCTATATGTTCACATCGCCTGGTAAATACGAGATTAACTCCAGGATGAACGATTTGAATTTTCACTTATTATTCAAAATCAATACTTTCCCGGCAAAAATAGCATATTAACTGAAAGCGCAAACAATTGTATGGCGACAGTTGTTCACGAATATCCAATATATAAGGTATGGATTGCGAGTAAGGTTATTTAGAGGAACCATTAATAGCAGAGTCCGGGAGATTACCGCCACGGGAGCTATCTATCATTTTTTTAAATTTTATTACTGCTGTAGCAATTGCCTGTGACATTTCTTCCTGCCCCTTCTCACTGTTAAGATAGTCCTCCTCATCTTTATTGGTAATAAACCCCGTTTCAATCAATACTGCCGGCATATTGGTGGCCTGCAATACCCATATACCTTTCTCATTTCTTTGCAAAACGCCATCACTCTTTCGGCCAATTTTCACAAACTCATCTTCAATCATAGAGGCAAGACGTACACTGTTTTTAAAATATTTTTGTACCCATAGCCTGCTTGCAATTTGTCCTTCGGGAGTGGAAGGATCTGGTGCATCCGTAATCTCATTTTCCGACTCAAACCTTTCGCTTAAGGCATCTGCTTTTTTGGAATCTCTGTCTGCGGCCCACACATAAGTTCCTGTACCTTGTCGGGGATTGGGAGTATACCAAATTTTATAAACCGGTTCCCTTTTTGTATGTTTCTTCCTTTTTTTACCTTTCCCGGTATAGTAAGTGCGAGTACGGTGCCCTGTAATTTGCGAATGTCTTATTGGGGGAGCAGCATTGACATGAATACATACAAAAAGATCACCCTTGTTTTGATTTGCAAATTCGGCTTTTGCCCTTACATCATGAAAAACATCAGTAGTACGGTCCTGAAGTATTTTTGTATCAGGCAGTTCTTTTTCTAAGATAGCAGTTACTTTCATAGCCAACTGCAGGGTTATCTGCGCTTCGGTAGAATAAGAGCCTTTTGCCCCCTGGTCGGTTCCACCGTGCCCGGCATCTACAATTATAGTATTTATACGACCTTTGTTTTGCCCCTGGGATACTTGTACAATCAGAAAAAAAACTGCAATGAAAAAAAAAGGATTAAAATTTATTCTCCGCATTTCGTTGTTAAAATTTAATCAGGGTTTGTAATTCTAAATCAATCTTCACGTTTTCTTGCCTCTAATGGTTATTTTTGTCGCTTGATGAATGTATGAAAAATAAATGTCGCAAATTTAAGCGAAATTATATATTTACTCTCACCTTACTAATGCTCACAGTTGCAATAACGTATTCCGTATGGGCAAAAAATAATAAGCATTTTCCACTTTACCATGTTTTATCATCAGTTACCGATACCACTCAACCTTCCAGAGATACAGTGCCAGTGCATATTTCAGCCGATACAGCGCATTATATAACTGATAGTTTGCTAACGAAAGACAGCACCCGATTGTTGCATACGGATACTTCAGAAAAACGTGTTAAAATAGATACCTTCGATGTTAAAATTTCAAAAGACTCCATTGATGCACCTGTAAACTATAAGGCGCTTGACTCAATGGTGCTGGATGTAACTGCTAAAAAGCTTTACCTGTATGGTGAAACTGATGTAAAATACAAGGATATAAACCTTACTGCTCCCGAGCTTAGCTTCGACCAGCAAACCAATATTGTAAAGGCAAAAATGAAGTTTGATACTACGGGTAAAGTACTTGGACAGGCAAAGCTGGTGCAGGGCGATATTATTACAGTAAGCGACAGTCTCGAATTTAATTTTAAAACCCAAAAAGGGCTTTCACACAGCAGTTACTTTCAGCAGGGTGAATTATATAACTATGCAGAAGCGGTAAAAAAAGTGGATGCGCAAACTATATATGCCCTGAGGGGTCGCTTTACTACCTGCAATTATGATACACCGCATTTTGCATTTCGTGCCAAAAGGATTAAATATATTAGCCAGAAAGTAGCGGTTACGGGACCTGTAGGTGTGGAGTTTGAAGGTGTTCCCGTTTTGCCCATCATCCTTCCCTTTGGTATGTTTCCTATGAAACATGGGAGACAATCGGGTATACTGCCGCCCCAGCTTACAGTTACACAGGATTATGGACTGGGGCTGGAAGGGCTGGGATACTATAAAGTAATCAGTGATAATTTTGATGTCACGACACGGTTTGATATTTATTCATACGGTAGCTGGCGGTTCAATCTTACGCCCACGTATAGGGTACGATATAAGTACAATGGTTCGCTGAACTTTAGTTATCAAAATACACATTTTGGATTCAAAGGTGATGCGGATTATACCAAAACCAAAAGCTTTTTCCTGACCTGGGGACATCGTACCGACAGTAAAGCAAGACCAGGTGTTAGTTTTTCAGCCAATGTGCAGGCAGGCTCCAGTTCGTATACCCGATACAATCCTTCCAATGCCATACTTGATCAGAGCAATGGAGCAGGTGGAAGTTATAGTCAACCGCTCAGTTTTACCAACCAGTTGAGTTCTTCAATATCATACCAGAAATCATGGATTGGAAAGCCGTACAATCTTTCCGTTAACATGAACCATTCACAAAACACACAAACCAAAGTTGTAAATCTCAATCTTCCTGATATCAACTTTAATGTAACTACGCTATATCCGTTTCAACCCAAAGAAATGGCAGGCTCAGGTAAATGGTATCAGAAACTTGGGGTGGGATATACGGGAAGCGCTCGTGGGCAGGCAAGCTTTTACGATACTGCCTTTAGCTGGCAGCAACTTGTAGATACTTTTCAATGGGGTGCACAGCATAATATACCTATATCACTGGCACTGCCTCAACTGGGGCCGCTCCAGATTTCTCCCGGATTCAGTTACCAGGAGCGCTGGTATTCTCAAAAAACATTCCGCAGTTGGAACAATACTACCAGGAAAATTGATACTACATTACAGAAAGGGTTTTATACAGCAAGAGATATATCCATGTCAATCTCTTTTAGTACTTCCATGTTTGGTACACTTACCATGAAAAATAAAAATGCGCATATACAGGCGATACGACATACGATGCGGCCACAGTTTAGTATTGGTTACAAACCCGATTTATCCAAAGCATATTACCGCAATACCCAGGTTGATACGCTGGGCCACTACATGATGCTCTCCCAGTTTGATCGCACTACTTATGGTTCTTTCGGGTATGGACGATCCGGTAGTATTGGTTTTGGCATTGACAATTTTATTGAAATGAAAGTCAGGGCGAAAAAGGATAGTACTTCTCAGCAGGCTGAAGGTGATGACGAAAATGATGGTCTGAAGAAGGTAAAGATTATTGATGGTTTTGGTTTTACCGGAAGCTACAACCTACTGGCGGATTCTTTTAAACTCAGCACAATTAATATTTATGCACGAAGTACTCTTTTTGAAAAAATAAATATAACGGCAAGCGCCACACTCGACCCCTATAAGGTGGATAAGCTCGGGTACAGGATTAATGAATATGCCTGGCAGGGTGGCGGATTTTCTTTGGGCAGAATTACAAATGGAAGTCTTTCTGTTTCTACAAGTTTTAAGAGCAAACCCAAAGACCCCAAGAAAGATAAAAAAGTGGAAAATGAATATGACAACTACGATAACCTTACTGCAGATGAAATGCAGCAACAGATGGAATATATAAGGAGAAACCCATCTGAATTTGTAGATTTCAATATTCCCTGGTCAGTAAATCTGTCATATTCATTAAGCTTTAGTAAGCAATTGATGCCAGATTATACTTATAATACAAGGCTCACATCGAGTATGAATTTTAATGGCGATTTCAGCCTTACTGAAAAGTGGAAAGTAGGAGCAAACGGTTATGTGGATGTTACAAATTTTAAAATACCATCTTTCACAATGTATATCACCCGCGAAATGCATTGCTGGCAAATGGCTATTAATGTTACACCATTTGGATTATGGCCTTCTTTTAATATATCTCTCTATCCCAAATCGGGTATGCTGCGTGATCTGAAAATTAACCGGACAAGAACATTCAGGAATTTTAGTAATTAATCTATTGCCTGGCTTTTCACATTTATGGCTTACCATGCTCCTTCGCAAAAGTATACATGATAGAAAACACCCTTTCTTTTAAAGAAGCAACAGTATCATCAGGTTGAACATATTCGGGAGGCAGAAAATACATTTTCATTTTAGCCGGCCAGAGAAAGAAAGGTTTGGATTTTCCCGGTAACACTTTTTTCGTATTGAAAAGTAAAGTAGGTATAATTGCTTTTCCGGTTTCAATAGCAAGTTTAAATGCCCCATCGTGAAATGACTTGAGCGGCTCACTGGTAGTATTGCGTGTACCTTCGGGGTAGATGCATATATGAAGCCCCTGGCTAAGCACTTCTTTCATCCTGGTATAACTTTCCCGGCGGCTCCTTTCACTTTTCCGGTCAACAAGGATTGAGCCACGCTGATATATCAACCCAAACAAAGGTATTTTAGCCAGTTCGGCTTTCGCTATGGTTTTATTGGGGCCAGGTATGAAAGGTGTAGTGAGAGGCACATCCATATATGAATTGTGATTACTCGCAACTATATAATTCTCTCCATTTCTGAAGTGTTCTTTACCTCTTACAACCAGCCTGCACCCGATAGAAAAAATAAAAAAACTCATCCATGCTTTTGAAATACGGCGGAAGATTTCCGTACCACGCGGCTCTTCAATATAATTGGTGAGCCAGATAGGAATTACTACCAGCAGGAGTGTAATTATAAAAACAATTGCTCCCCAAAATGCTATCACTCGTCCAAGTATATTTTTAATCATACAATTTTTGTCGAAAGTAAATAAGAAATCCGGCAATACTAAACAATCATCCAGTCAATCGGATCCCTGCCTTCCTGCTGTAGTAAACTATTAGTTTTAGAAAAATGCCGGCAACCAAAAAAACCTTTGTCAGCAGAAAAAGGAGAGGGGTGGGCTGCTTTTAATACGTGGTGCTTTGTCTCATCAATAAGGCTTTGCTTTTCCTGGGCAAATTTTCCCCAAAGCAAAAAAACCAAGCCTGTCTTTAAGTCAGAGATTTTTTGAATAACAGCATCTGTGAATATTGACCAGCCGATTTTAGAATGACTAAAGGGTTCATAAGACCTTACGGTAAGCGCAGCATTCAGCAACAATACTCCCTGCTGTGCCCAATGTGTAAGGTTTCCTTTGCCAGCCTGTATAGATATACCGATATCCGATTTAATTTCTTTGAAAATATTGACCAGAGAAGGGGGTGGAGGGATACCATCTTGTACTGAGAAGCACAATCCATGTGCCTGTCCGGGGCCGTGATAGGGATCCTGACCGATAATAACCACCTTTACATTTTCGAAAGTTGTTTGTTCAAAGGCATTAAATATTAGCGAACCAGGCGGGTAAATAGTTTTGCCCGCCATCCGTTCGGTTTTAAGAAAGAAGACAATTTGCTCAAAATATGGTTTATTGAACTCGTCTTTCAATACTTCTTTCCAGCCTGGTTCAATCTTTACATCCATATTAGTTTACAATTACTGTTTGGCTGCAAACTAAAAAAAATTATCTTTGCAAGCCTAAATTTTATGGAGGGAGAGAAAAGGGTTTGATGTTTTTGATTTTGGGTTTATTGTTTATAGTTTTACTGTTTGGTCCGGTAGCTCAGTTAGATACCTGCCTGCCGGTAGGCAGGGAGCATCCCGCTTTTAGCGGGAGGGTCATTGGTTCGAATCTATTAATTAATAGAATAGAAAATATTATATAAAATAAATTGGTCCGGTAGCTCAGTTGGATAGAGCATCAGCCTTCTAAGCTGAGGGTCATTGGTTCGAATCCAATCCGGATCACAAAGCAAGTGAAGTTGTTTTTTGAAACATTTGATACAAGAATAGATGCCAGAAAAAGAGAAATATATCTCAAGTCGGGCATTGGGAAAGAGTATATAAAACAACGGTGGACTTCGTCTGGCAGCTCAGTTGGATATCTGCCTAATGGCAGACAGGGAGCATCCCGCTTTTAGCTAGAGGGTCATTGGTTCGAATCCGATTCGGATCATGTGTAGAAAAATTTTTAAAATAAAGATTACCTCTTTTTTAAAATTAACAGGTAAGTTTTCATTTCATTATTGTAGCATTTTAGATTTTCATAACTACATGTAATTGTATATATCATTATTTTGCAATGATTACAGTTATTGAAAATACATGAGAAAAATCCTCTTAGCTCTTCTCTCCCTTATAGTGACTTGTCTAATCTGGATATATTTTTTTGTCCCGGATCAGATTAAAATAGAAGAGAATATTTTAATCAGAGCAAATAAGAACACAATTAACAGGGGGCTTAATGACTTAGCCTTATGGAAAAAATGGTGGCCAGAAATTGGTAGCCAATCTTTGACTTATAAAAAAGCAGTATACCATCCCCAATTACCAGGCTTATTTGTTTATCCGATTGATATAAAGTATCATACTACGGATATTAAGACCCTCCTTTCAATTGTGGAAAAAAGCAGTGATTCAGTTGTAATTACATGGAGAAGCAGTATCATATCAGGTTATAACCCCGTTTCACGTTTGATTCGATACTGGAATTTAAAAAGGCTTTCAATTGAAATGAAGGATATTTTGTATGCACTGCAAAAATTTATGAATAACCCACAAAATGTATACGGAATAAAGATTACTAATGAGAAAGTAAAAGACACATTGCTGATAAATACACAAGCTGTTTTTGATTATAGCCCAACAACTGATGAGATCTATAAACAAATTGATAAACTTAATAAAGCAGCTAAGGATGCCGGTGTATCAGTAACCGGCTACCCAATGATGAATATAGCAAAAAAGAGTGATGATAAATATTTACTTCGTGTAGCACTGCCCGTTTCAAAACTATTAAAAGAAAGAGATGGCATTGTAATAAAAAGAATGTTTCCCGGTAATATACTCGTTTCAAACAATATTATAGGTGGTGAAGCTAATGTAAAGAATGCCTTTAAACAAATGATGCATTACGTGCAGGATTATGATAAAACAATGCCCGCTATACCTTTTGAATCACTTATAACCAACAGGCAGCTTGAAAAGGACAGCAGTAAATGGGTAACAAGAATTTATTGTCCGGTCATTTGAAATTTTAATCCAACTTTTTTAACTCATATTCTGCCGGGTAGTCGTTGTTTCTGAAAAAAATGAAATATTTTCTGGATCCATTGTTAAATGAAATGATATCTCTTACTACACCTTCAACCAGTATCCCAGATTTTTCCGGTCCCATCCATTCGAAATTTCCTGATCTGTCATTTATCAGAACATCGCCATAGCTAGCATCCTGTCTGCCAAACTGGGGCAAAAAATTATAATTATTTCCCCCCAGCACAAGATCAATTTTGCCATCATTGTTAATATCAGTCGTGCAAACAGAATTAACACAAGAAAGTTGTACCATCTGTGGCAGTTTTTGAACAGAAAATGTATTATTACCCTGGTTAATCGCAATACAGGAAGAAGAATAATTAAATTGTCTGACTGTTGAAGATCTGAGTACCTCTTCTGAAAAAAGATCCTGTATGGATTTAGTTGCATAGTCTTCATATTTCAGGTTCTGCTTCTTCATAAAAGGAAACTGACTTAGCATATCATTTTTTGAAAAAACAGGCATATCTCTGTTGTTTATGCTATAAGTAATTATTTTATCTAAACTACCATTACGATCAAAATCGTTTATCCAAAGTTTTACAGGTTTATCTAGTGAAGGTCTGAGGTAAAAGTTTTCACCGATATTTCCCAATATTAAATCCAGCTTTCCATCATCGTTTACATCTGCTGCTGCAATGGTCTGCCACCAGCCGTACAATTCAGAAAGATTGGTTGATAATTCTTCAAATTGATTTCCCTTGTAAGTAAAAATCTTTGGACTCATCCATTCGCCGCAAATTATGAGTTCTTTATTTCTATCTCCGGTTATATCCGCCCATATTGCTCCTGTAACCATACCAATATGCTTTAAAGCCGGAGCCTTTGACATTGTTACATTAGTAAAATTGCCTTGCCCGTCATTTTCTAACAAATAACTCTGCGGAGAGATGCCGTAATTTAATGGTACGCTTCTGCTTCCAATAAATAAATCCTGATCACCATCTCCATCAAAATCGTTTGCAATAGCTATTGAAATATTCATACTATTTGCAGGCAGGTTTTTATTAGCAATACTGAAGTTACCCTTCCCGTCATTGACATACAACCTGTGCTGCAGTTCAGGCATACCTTGTTGATGATTGTTACCACCGGCACCCACAAAGAGATCTTTATCACCATCATTGTCACAATCAAAAAATAATATTTCAGTATCCTCAAACGATGCAAATTTGTCAAATACAGGCAGTAATTTTTTTATAAACTTTCCATTAAGTTGTTGAATATATAGTTGCCCTGGCTGGTTAGAAGCGCCTCCAACGAATATATCGGTTAATCCGTCATTGTTTACATCTGCGGTATCAGCTTTAGGTCCTTCTTTTGAAAGTAGATTGGGTATATTATGCTCATTGTAAAAATCTACATATTCATCTTCTATTTGTTTATCAAAAGAGGAAATAACCTTACTGAATAGTTGGACTGATTTATGTTTATCAGGCGTTATTTTATTAGTAGTAGCTGGTTTGCTGATATGATATACAGTATCAACTTCCGGATGATAATACATAGAATATGTACGGTCAGGCCAAATGATCATCATTGAATCTGGTTTAGCATTTTTCCCTAAGCCAATAATATTTTTATAATCTACGGAAGATTGAAATCCCCTCGTCGGTATAACTTCTCTTGAGTAAATAGTATCTCCCGAAAATATTTTTATTAAACTACCAATTGCATTAGTGTTTTTATCATCTTGCTTAAGTGCGACTGCTATATAGTGATTACCTTTTTGTTCCCTGGCATTATTACGGTAAATAAAAGCATTTTCATTTACATTATTGATGACGAGATCAAGATCGCCATCGTTATCCAAATCACCATAAGCAGAACCATTAGAAAAGGAGGGTTGATCTAATCCCCATTCTGCACCAATATCTTTGAATGTGAGGTTGCCATTATTTTTAAAAGTTTTATTCGGAAGTGGAATGGATGGCATTTTATTGATGATATCTTCAATTTCTTCTTTTTTACCGGTGAGAACCATTTTCTGAATCACATCATTGGCAAAGAAATTCATAAAATCAAGATTTGTTACATCGTGGTATATACCATTACAAACGAAAATATCATTCCAGCCATCATTGTCTGCATCAAATATTAACCCGCCCCAGCTCCAATCCGTAGCAGCAATACCGCTGTAATAAGCAGTCTCATAGAATTTTCCGGCGCCGCTGTTAAGCTGTAATGTGTTTTGTGTAAATTGATGATAAAAACCCGATTTTTCTTTAAACTGGTACAGATTATAATTTTCAAATGAGGTTGTAGTTTTTATACGTTTATCTTCGAATGGTAACATATCAGTTGTAAAAATATCCTGCAAACCATCATTGTTAATATCAGCAATATCAGCACCCATTGAAGCAAGGCTGGTATGTTGTACCCAGTTTTCCAGTTCATCTTTGTAAGTACCATCTTTTTGATTGATGTATAAATAATCTCTCTCGAAAAAATCATTTGATATATAAATATCCGGGTATAAATCGCCATTAATATCTCCAACATTCACGCCTAATCCAAAACTTATCAGGCTTCCATGAATCCCGGCTTCTTTACTTATATCTGTAAATTTACCATCATCGTTTCTTAATAAATGATCACCGCCACCTTTCAAAAAATCTGCAACCGGCCAATCCGAAGCCCTTAAATTTCTTTTATTGGAAAAGTTTAAAGTATTTACAGGGATAAAACTATTATTGATAATAAAACAATCCAGATCGCCATCCAAATCATAATCAAAAAAAGCTGCATGAGTAGTATAACCTCCTTTATTACTTAATCCGTATTGAGCAGTTGAATCGGTAAAAGTTAGATTGTGATTGTTGATATATAATCTGCATTCCGGAAGTTTGCCTTGAATATAACCTGCATTACAAACAAAAATATCCAACCAGTTATCATTGTTGATATCAACCAGTACGACACCTGTGCTCCAGTCCTGCTTTGCCTCTATTCCTGCCTTTTCTGAAATGTCCTCAAATTTCCAGTTGCCTTTGTTGAGATAAAGTTTATTACTGCCCATATTGGCAGTAAAAAAAACATCAGCTAATCCATCATTATTAATATCGCCGATAGCTACGCCAGCTCCATTATAAAAGTTACGATAACTGAAAATATTGAAATCTTTGGTATTGTAAATTTTATTAGCAAAATCAATACCCGTATGCTCCATTGCAGTGAACAATGGCATTGCGCTTTTCTTTTTTTCTTCCTGGTTGCAGGATATATTTACAGTGAATATAATTACCCATAAAACAAAAAACTCAGAGCGATAATTATGTAGCATTGCTGTAATTGCAGTTTTCTTATCAGATTTTGAAAATGATTTTCAAAAATAGGGTATTGCAAAACGAAAAGGCTGCTATTGCTGCAGCCTTTGCCATGAATTTTCGTTTAATAAACAGAATTTAATATCCGGGGTTTTGTACCAGGTTAGGATTAACAGCTAACTGGGAACTTGGAATAGGGAACAATAAATTTTTAGGATCATCAGCTGATTTTTCCTGCCATGCAGAAAGGTATTTACCAAAACGAATTAAATCTTCACGTCTCCAGCCTTCCCAGTATAATTCTCTGCCTCTTTCATCAAGCATATTATCCACGGTTAAGGAGGCAAGTGGGCTGGCTCCACGGGCTGCTCTGATAGAATTAACTATAGTTAACCCATCAGCAGCTTTACCTGTTCTTAGTAAAGCCTCTGCTTTCATTAATAATACATCCGCATATCTATAATATGCCCAGTCATTATTTTTTTGATCACCGGATGTGGCATAATCATAAGGATATTTTTCCACTCTTATACCGGTAACTTCAAGATTGTCCCCGGTCTCCCTCAAGCTTACTTCCCTGGTGAAAGCTAAGGGATTACCTTTTCTGTCTTCCAATGGGGCATCCGTTGTCATATTATATTGCTGACCTATCAGCATACCTACATTCTTCCTGTTTCCGGGATTTGGCAGGGTGCCTGGATAATTATATTTGATACCTCTTCTTTCATCACTTGCTTCAAACTTATCATAGAAATCTGATAGTGTTGCAAAACCATTCCATCCACCCGGATCCATATTGTAATGTGCTATTTGATACCAGGCATTACGGATATCTGCACCTCTAACACCATTTTGATTATAAAATGTAAATATATTTTCTTTAGATACAGCATCATTGTTAGGTGCGAAATTATCAAAATACTTGCCGGAAGCACTGAGTACATATTTTCCACTGTTGATGATTTCATCAGCTAATGTTATTACCTGATTCATATCAGCAGCATCAAATGTTGGGTTTGAGCGGTCATCTGTAAACACTCCTCTGTTGAGATAGGTTTTCATTAATAATACCCTGGCTGCATTTTTACTTGCAGTATATGCCGGTACATTATCAGGTAAGTCGTTCATAATTGCATTTAACTCACTAACAATAAAATCTGATGCTTCCGTTCCTTTGAGTGTAACCGGGTCTAATCTGTAGTCAGTAAGGTTTTCTCTATAAGGCACCTGGTTCCACCCGTCCAATACAGAAAAAATAGATAATGCCCTTAAAAATCTGGCTTCTGCTGCTTGCTGTGCATTTGGATTAAACTGTAAAACATTGGAAGCATTGAACTGTGCTGATAACAAATCACTGAATGCTCCACTGATTTGACCATGATCTGCATTCCATGTATGAGCGTGCAAAGCTCTCCATTGTCCATTGTCATCCCAGTCGGGCCCTCTGGTTGGTGCTATTGCTTCATCCGAAGTGTGCTCCTGCAAATGCCAGAAATTTCCATCCTGATAAGTTGCAAATGAATTATAAGTTGTGGTTAATAATCCTTCTGCTGTAATATTACTTACATCATTCTGGGTTATTTCGCTATTAAAATTTTCTTCTAATTTGGTGCATGAAAAAGCAAAAGTCATTAGAAGTATATAAAATATTGTCTTTAAAAATTTCATATAACAGAGTTTATTTTTTTTAGTGTTTTCATTTTTACAAAGAGAAATTCACACCTAAAATAACTGTTCTTGCAGATGGGTAAGGAATATAGTCAATGCCAAGTGATGGGATACCATTATAACCACCATCTGTGCTAACTTCAGGATCAAAGCCTGTATACTTTGTTATCACAAATAGGTTTTGACCTGTAAGAGAAATGTTTACATTCTTGAAAGCTTTACCAATATCTCCAATATTATAGCTTAAAGTTGCATTTGCCATTTTCAGATAGTTCCCTTTTTCAAGATAACGGGTAGATGGTGCAGGAGCATTGGATACTGCTTCTTTTGCATTGGTGTTTAATATAGATTTAGCTATGTTCCTGCTACCGAGGTTACCTATACCTAATACAGTAGCAGCGGTATTGTTGAAGATGTATTGACCAAATGTGCCATTCATATTTATTGTAGCTGAAAATTTCTTATAAGAAAAATCAGTTGAGAGCCCCAGAATCATTTTAGGATTTGGGCTTCCTATATAATATTTATTGGCAGATGGGTCTCCATTTTTATAAATACTTTGACCAGTAGATTTATCAATTCCTTCAAATACACCTAAATACCAAACATTAAGTGGTTGACCGCTAACTACTCTTTGACCTCTTACATCCGAAAAGCCCTGGCCCCTTAGTTCGCCTGTTTCATAGAAACCGGCAAGCCCTTTTACTGTATTCTGCAGGAACGAAGCATTACCGGTGATATTCCAGTTTATATTTTCGTTGCTGATTAACCCGCCAGTCAGCGATATTTCCCAACCTTTATTTAATACGTAACCGTCAAGGTTTACCCAAATTTTACCATTAGGCGCCGGTTGAGCCAATGTCCTTTCAAATAAAACGTCTGTTGTTTTCTTATAAAAATAATCTACCGAGCCATACAGTCTGCCACCCAGTATTTCAAAATCAATACCGGCATTAGTAGTTGTTGATGTTTCCCATTTCAAGTCTGGATTAGCAAAGTTTGTTTGTGAATACCCGCCATCATTTCCTGCTATTGAAAAACGGGCTAATGATGCACCGGAAACAAATTCCTGGTTACCTGTTTTACCCCAGCCAAATCTTAGTTTAAGGTTTCTAAAAATATCGTTATTCTTCATGAATGATTCATTGTTCACATTCCATGCCACACCTAATGAAGGGAAATAACCATATTTCTTGTTTTCTCCAAAGCGGGTAGAGCCATCAGCTCTGAAAGTTCCGGTAACAAGGTATTTATCCTGAAAATTCAGAATTGCCCTCGCAAAGAAAGATTGTAACTCTGTAGTTGGAGATGCGTATGAAGCAATATTACGATTAGATGTTACCCCCTGTTGTATATAATCATAATAATCAAGTCCGATATTTTTATAATCTTTCCCATTCATAAAATTATATCGGTTATCAAAAATTAACCACTCATGCCCGATAACAGCGTTCACATTAAAACCAGATGTTACTTCTTTATTATAGTTGAGTGTATTTGTTATTTGCTGATTTGTTTGCTCATTATTACCAATAAAGGCAGTACCATGATCAAGAACACCTTCAAGATTCAAACGACGGTCTGCCATCCCTTTTCTTACACCTACCTGCCTGTTCACACTATACAAAAATTTATACTCCAGGTCATCAGTTATTTTATATGAAGGAGAAAAACTTGCAATGATTGTATTTACAGTGGCCTTATCCTTATAATAAGCGAGAGATGATAATGGATTAATTGTAGTACCGCCCAGAGTTGTAATTGAATCTTTGCTCTGTCTTAATTTTAAAGTAGGGTTCCATTGCAATGCCTGTGATACCACATTACCAGTAAAACCTACAAAGGCTGAAATTGGGGCTATATTTTCATTGGTTTGTGTCACAAGTACATTAATATCCAAACCTAATTTTTTACTTTCCAGAAATTTAAAACTGCTGGAAAGATTTGCAGTTATTTTCTTTAATTGCGAATTTTCAATAACACCCTCCTGATTCAGGTAGCCTGCAGAAACACGATACCTTCCGTTTTCTGTACCACCACTTATTGCCGTGTTATAATTTTGTGTTATAGCTGATCTGGTAATAGCATCCCATGCATCTTCATTTCCTCCATAATCTCCACCACTTATATTATAATCCTGCAGTGCTTTTCTATATTCATCTCCATTTAACACTTCCAGCTTTTTAAGTACATTGGATACACCTACAGATGCACTGGCATCTAATTTTGGAGCTCCGGATTTGCCACGCTTTGTAGTAATGATAATTACACCATTGGCGCCTCTTGAACCATATATAGCAGTAGCAGATGCATCTTTTAGAATTTCCATACTTGCAATATCATTTGGATTGATGAAGTTCAGAGGATTACCGCCATCACTGCCATAATCTCCACCACCGCCTGCACCAGGGCGGGATGAACCACCTGAAAGGGGTACACCATCAATTACAAATAATGGCTGGTTTCCTGATCTAATGGATGAACTACCTCTTATCCTGATTGTTGTAGATCCTCCGGGTTGCCCTGTATTATTAATTACCAATACACCGGCAGCCTTTCCTTGTATAAGCTGATCCGGTGCTGTAATTACACCTTTATTAAAATCTTTTTCTTTTACAGTTGCCACTGCACCTGTAAGGTCTTTCTTACGCGCTGTACCATATCCTACTACAACTACATCAGTAAGAGAACCTGCATCTGGTTGCAGAATAACTTTGATGGCTGCACCAGAGCTAATATCAACATCCTGTGATGTATAACCAACATAGGATATCACTATTTTCTTTACTGACGAAGAAACAGACAGAGTGAAATTGCCATCTAAACCAGTAGTAGTACCCGTCCTGGAACCTTTTGCTACTACTGATGCACCGGCAATTGGTGAACCTTTTTCGTCACTAACATTTCCGGTAATTTGTTTGTTTTGAGCTGAAGCCAGCAGAGAGAAAGTTAAGAGCCAAACTCCACAGAGTAAGACTCTGAGCAAGATAGTTTTCTTCATGAACAAGCTGTTTTGTTATGATAAATGTACGCAATAAACCAATGATAAGTTGCAATATTGAAAATATTTTATTAACTGATTGTTATCGGAACAGATAAATTTTATTTTCAATTCTTTTTTAAACTCAATTATTTCACCTGATTTTCATTTTGTAGGTTTGTTTTTTTTCGTGCATATTCTTCGCTCAGAAAGTTTTATAATGACGGGATTCTTACAAAGGTTTTTTGTTATTGCAGGTTTAGCATACCTGATTTCCTGCGGGCAAAAAAAGAATACCAGCTACCAGGATTTTGAAATTCATAGTTATAAGCAAACAGGATTGACTTTCCGAAATGATCTTACGCCCACGGATACCCTCAATATGATTAACTACCTGTATTTCTATAACGGCGCGGGTATTGGAGCGTGTGATTTTAATAATGATGGGCTTATTGATTTATTTTTTGCTTCTAATCAGGGTGATAACAAACTATTCCTTAATAAAGGGGGACTAACGTTTAAAGATGTTACAAAGGAAGCCGGTATTCCGCAGGACCATGGATGGTCTACGGGGGTTAGTGTGGTGGATATCAATAATGACGGGTTGAATGATATTTATGTTTGCAAAGTGGGAAAGTTTAAAAACCTGAACAGCCATAACCAATTACTGGTTTGCAAAGGAATAAATAACGGCATACCATTGTACGAAGACAGATCGGAAGAGTATGGACTTAATTTTTCCGGATTTAGTACCCAGGCTGCATTTTTTGATTTGGATATGGATGGCGACCTTGATATGTACCTGCTCAATTCTACAGTTCATCATGAGGGTTCATTTGCTCCACGCAACAAGTTCACCGGCACTTATGATTCACTTGCAGGTGACAGGCTATATAGAAACGATGGTAATCATTTTACAGAAATTACAGGTTCCTCAGGTATTAACAGTTCAACAATTGGCTACGGATTAGGAATTGCAGTATCAGATATAAATCTCGACGGCTGGCCGGATATATATATAGGCAATGACTTTCACGAAAATGATTATCTCTATATTAATCAAAAGAACGGAACTTTTAAAGATGAAGGAACAGAAAGATTGATGCATACCAGCAAATTTTCTATGGGAGTTGACATAGCCGATGCTAACAATGACGGCTACCCCGAAATACTTTCACTCGATATGCTTTCTGACAACCCGGATATATTGAAGCGGTCACTTGGCGATGATGATTATGATGTTTTTTGGGATAAAATCAGATCTGGTTACAGTTACCAGTATTCCCGGAATATGCTGCAATATAACAGGCGCAACGGAATGTTTAGTGAAATCGGATTATACTCAGGTATTGCCGCTACTGACTGGAGCTGGGCACCCTTATGGATTGATTTTGATAATGACGGTCTGAAAGATATTTTCATTTCGAATGGCATCCCAACACGGTTAAACGATATGGATTATGTAGATTTTTTGAATAACAGTAAAACGCATTCCGGTAAAATCAATAAGCAAGATATTGAGTTGGTCAAAAATTTTCCTGAAATAAAAATACCCAACAGGTTCTTTAAGAATAATGCTGATTTGAAATTTGAAGACATAGGTGATAGAGTAGGAGATAATCCATCCACATTTTCAAATGGAGCTGTAGGTGCTGATTTTGATAATGACGGTGACATTGACATTGCCGTAAATAATATCAATGAGTATGCAATGTTGTATGAAAATAAAACGGCTGATGCAAAAAAACTTTCTTCAGTAAGCATAACACTTCATGGGCCGTCTATGAACCGAAATGCAACAGGAGCTAAAATACTGGTATGCTCAGGAAATGTGTTACACACTTATGAGAAATATCCGGCAAGGGGCTTCATGTCGAGTATGGAAACACCTTTGCTTATCGGGTTGAAGCAGGTGAAAGTTGACTCTGCATTTTTGATATGGCCCGACAATAGCTATCAAAAAATAAATTTAGGTACAGCACAGGCTGCACAGACGTATACTTATCAAATTGGATTGCCCCAATTTGATTATGGCTTTTTCAACCGGTTTAATAAATCAACTGGTGAAATTGCACACGATATTACAAGGGCTACGCAAATCCATTTTTTGCATAAAGAGAATGATTTTGATGAGTTCATCCGCGAGCCCCTGGTGCCTCATGAAGTGTCAGCTGAAGGCCCGGCGCTTGCTATTGGCGATATAAATCATGACAGATTAGACGATGTGTTTATTGGCGGAGCCAAAACACAACCCGGTGCTGTATTTATTCAAAAACAAAATGGAACATTCATAAAAAAGCCGCAGCCTGCATTGATGGCTGACAGTATGTATGAAGATGTAGATGCTGTATTTGCTGATATAAATAATGATGGAAATCCTGATTTGCTGGTGGCATCAGGCGGGAATGAATTTTATGGTACGGACAAACATCTACTTCCACGTGCGTATATAAACAATGGCAAAGGAGATTTTATAAAGTCCGACGATGCTTTTAGCGGCATAAAGAGTACAACTTCGTGTATAGCTGCCAGTGATTTTAACAAAGATGGTTTTATTGATGTGTTTGTAGGGGGGAGGGCAATGCCCTGGAACTATGGAGAAATCCCCAACTCTTATTTACTGCAGAATAATAGTGAAGAAAAATTTATAGATATAACAAAAAAAGTAGCTGCGGATCTTTCCAGTATTGGAATGGTTACGGATGCAGTTTGGTGCGATGTGGATAAGGATGGCGATGATGATCTTATTGTTTGTTGCGAATGGGGTGGCATCACTGCTTTTATTAATGACAATGGATTGTTCACAAAAAAAGTATTAACAGAAAAAAAGGGCTGGTGGAATTGTATTGTACCTGTTGACATAGATTGTGATGGTGATATGGACTTTATTGCAGGCAACCTGGGACTGAACAGCAGGTTTCATGCATCATCGGATAAACCAGTGCGTATATATTTCAACGACTTTGATGATAATGGAAAAAAAGAGCAGGTTGTTACATATTATGTGGGTAATAAAGAAATACCTTTTGCTTCAAAATATGAACTAGAAAAGCAAATACCATCGTTAAAGAAAAAGTACAATAATGCAGGAGAGTTTGCAAATTCAGGTTTGAAAGATTTATTTTCCCCACAAAAAATAAATAGTGCGGTAATATACACTGCTGATTATTTTTCAAATGCATTGCTGATTAATGATGGAAGAAATAATTTTATGGTAAAGGATCTTCCCTGGCAGGCGCAGTTAAGTCAAATACGTGATGCGGCAATCGTTTATAACCAAAAAGATAGTTTGCCCAATATACTACCTGGTTCAAATTACTATTACAATACAATATCTGCCGGAAGATATGATGCAGACTTTGGCACAATGCTGGTTAATCACGGAAATGATAAATTGTCAGCGGAAAGTATCAATGGACTGGTTATAAAAGGACAGGTCAGGAAAATAGCACCAGTAACTATTGCAGGAAAACCCGCATATATCCTGGTGAAGAATAATGACAGCGCGATGGTTATCAGGTTTGAAAAGACCTTGAAATAGTAAGCTATTGTCTCACCGGGAAATACATCCTGGTTATCCATTTTTTCATCTCTATTGTTTTACCGCCATTCTGAATTGTTCCATATCTTTCCTTTTATGCTCAATATAATTCCATACCCAGGTTACTAATAATAATGAACCTGCAAGAAATATGAGTGAAAATGTAATTTTTTTACTATCCCATAAAAATGCAAACACCAGTAAAAGCCCTGTAAATAAATGTGCAATGGCAGTGTGTGCGTTTCCTGAAATCAGGTCTATGGAAGTTTTTGAATAATTGTTTTGAATATAACGAATGGCCTGCACTGCAAAGGGCAATGAAAAAAAAGTGAAGTATAAAGTGTAAGGCGCGTAGCCGAAAATGGGTAGCAGTAAAATGATAATATATGAGGCTACAAAGAAACCTATCAGTAAATTTTTAGCTTTTGATTTTCCCAATCTTACCACTAAGGTATTCTTCTTTGTTTTCTGATCTGAACTGGCATCCTGAAACTGATTTACCACTAATACATTTGTAATAAGTAATGCAACAGGAAGTGAAAGTAAAAAAATCTGCAGTGTAAAATACCCGGTTTGCACATAGAAAGCGCCCACAGTCATCAATACACCGTATGTAGTTGCTATCAAAAACTCTGCTAACCCAGGCGCCATATTTATAAAGGAGAATTTTCCTTTTTCACTGGTATAAAAAATTCCCGCCAATGCCCCATAT
Source organism: Chitinophagaceae bacterium (assembly GCA_039811345.1). Taxonomy (GTDB): domain Bacteria; phylum Bacteroidota; class Bacteroidia; order Chitinophagales; family Chitinophagaceae; genus Agriterribacter. The sequence goes on along the minus strand of JBDHYJ010000028.1, from coordinate 27,933 downwards.
GCAATTAAAGGTATCAGGCCCCAGCCGCTTTTGAAGGTTAAATATACTCCGATCAATGCTGCAGTGATGCTCAATACGATTCCAAAAAATCCCATATCCGCCCTGGAAACCAGACCGAGTTGTATCATTTTTGAGCCTCCGGTAAAGGGACGAATCCCTTCTACATTTTCATTATCGCGTTCCGCATCTTTCCAGTCATTAATCATATTAGTGCCCGCCTGTATCATCAGTCCGCCTGCTAAAGTCAGTAAAAACAGGAACCAGTTAAAGGTTCCTAAAACGGAAAATGCAATGGCTCCACCCAGTAAAATAGGGATAAGTGATGCCGTTAATGACAGTGGTCTTACTGCTTCTTTCCAGGCACGGGCTTTTGATTTCAGGTCATCCCAGAGACTGTATGCACTGCGGTTTTCTGCAAATTCAAAAATGGTAGGCGCTTCACCCTGCAAAATTTCCGGAACAAAACGATATTTGACTATGAACGGTCTGATGCGAATAAAATCAAGCCTGTCGGTGGCTCCTATTTGAAAAAAATTAGCTACGATAGGAGACCGGAGTTTCATTATCTCCAGGGCTTTTTCACGGTCTTCTTTGCTATGTATAATTTCGGCTCTGCCAATAATTTCACATTCTTCCATTTCCAAAAAAGTAGGGCCCTGGTGAATCAGCAAAGCAGTTTCGGGTATATTGCTCCACTGAATGATTTTGGGATCGCCTTTTAAACTGCTGACATATACATTGAAATTTTCATCTGCTCCAAAATGCATCATTCTCTGACGGGGAGTACCCATATTAGAAGTTCCAACTGCAGCTACTTCTGCACGGTTCAGGTAATCCAAAACTTCTTTTTTGCTATGCTGTGCCATATTATTATTCATTAAAGTGCAGGTGCAAAATTAGTTCTTTATTGTTCTCATTAAGACCAGCTACAAGGGATAGTTATATTTACCCGAAAAAATTATCTTAACAGCTCACCTGCTTTTACCAGTTCCCAGAAACTGGCTGCATCCTTTGGATATGGAATTTTAATTAAAGTATTATCAGATGTTCTTTGCATTTGTGTTTCATGCAAACTGTTTTGATATGCACCAAAGATATAATCAGCTATATCTACAGGTGCAAAGCTGAGCCTGAATTCCGGTCGAACTTCTTCACTGTTTATAAAACACACTTCACTTTCTTTTTCCTTCACCGGTACAAAACTTAATCCGAGGTCATCAGCAATTTTTTTTATTGCTTCGGGATGGATGGATGCTGTTATTTTCTGTGCCAGATCGGTATATGAACAGGATGTCTTCTTCACATCTGGATCTTTGTGAAAAAAAGTATTGGGTACTGTAAAAAAATAGTTATCTATATCTTCCATACAGGTTACAAAAATATATTGAATTGTGTAATCCGCGTGTATTCCCTCTGCGTTCTTCGCGGTAAAAAAGATTTACCACAATGAGTGTTGGGTTTTTCGAGTAAACTAACCGCAAAGGGCGCTGAGTATTTTACGCAGAGGGCGCAAAGGGGATTTCTTTCATTTGTACTTCTCTCTCATTCTTCTCCGCGTGTATTCTCTTTGCGTACTCTGCGGTAAAAAAGATTTACTACAACATTATTTATCATCCGGCCTATGCAAAAAAGGCTTTAATATATCTATAGGTATCGGGAAGAGTGTGGTTGAATTATTTTCTGTTGCAATTTCGCGTAAGGTCTGCAGATAACGCAATGTTAAGGCACTGGGCTGATCTGACAATACTTTTGCTGCATCTGCCAGACGTTGCGAAGCTTGAAACTCGCCTTCAGCAGCGATTACTTTACTTCTTCTTTCTCTTTCGGCTTCTGCCTGTTTGGCCATTGCCCTTTGCATCTCCTGGGGAAGATCAATCTGTTTCACTTCCACATTTGATACTTTAACACCCCAGGGTTCAGTATGTGTGTCAATGATCTGCTGCAGTTTTATATTTATTTTTTCACGTTGAGAAAGCAGGTCATCTAATTCCGATTGCCCCAGCACACTTCGCAGTGTGGTTTGTGAAAACTGCGATGTAGCCATGAGGTAATTCTCCACTGCTACCACAGCTTTTTGTGGCTCTACTACACGGCAATAAACAACTGCACTTACTTTTACCGACACATTATCCCTTGTAATGATATCCTGGGTCGGTACATCCATTACCACTACGCGAAGGCTCACCTTTACCATTTTATCTATCACCGGGATTAGGAAGATAAGCCCCGGACCTTTTACACCATCACCTCCAATCAGGCGACCGAGCCTGAAAATTACCCCTCTTTCATATTCGCGTAGTATACGGATGGCATTGCCAAGGATGAGGATAATAAATACGAGAAGTACAATGAGTCCGATAGGGAATTGTTCCATGTTTGTTGTTTTACTTTATGAATTAAATACTAATCTTTTCAACGTACACTTTCAGGTCTTTCATTTCGCGTACCTTCACGCTTTCTCCCTCTTTTATTTCTCCGGATACAGATTCGGCATTCCATATTTCTCCATCCAGCATTATAATTCCCTCTGGGTTAAGTGTTGCCATAGCTATACCGGTACTACCGCCTAAAGCTTCTTTGCCCGTAACGACTTTGCGTCGTTGTGCTTTTAAGCCTACTCCTATAACAAAAAGAAAAAACACAGCGGTAACACCTGTTGCAGAGAATATAACAGCCCTCGAAATTCTTGCCAGTTCCAGTCCGGAAGTAGTGCGGATAAGCATCAAAGAACCAAGTAACAGGGAAACAATGCCACCAATGGTTAATATGCCATGACTTACAATTTTTATTTCGAGTATAAAAAGTATTATACCGAAGATAATGAGTGCCAGTCCTGCGTAATTAACAGGCAGGGAATGCATGGAGTAAAAAGCAAGAATAAGACTGATAACACCTACTATACCGGGTATTATTGCTCCGGGATTGTATAACTCAAACATTATCCCGTACATACCGAGCAGCATTAAAATATAGGCAATGCTGGGATCGCTGATGATATTCAGTATTTTTTCCCACGCACTCATACTATAATCCTCCACCACTGCATTTTTAGTATGCAGTATACGTTCTCCTGAAACAAGATGCACAATTCTTCCATCTGCCTGGGCAAGCAGGTCATTGTCAGTTGCTGCAATAATATCAATTACGTTTTTTTCAAGCGCTTCGGTTTCAGTTATTGAAACACTGTTTCTCACAGCATCTTCGGCCCAGTCAAGATTGCGATGACGCTTATCAGCAATGCTTCGGATAAAAGCAGCAGCATCATTGGTTGCCTTGCTGTTCATTGTACTGTCCATTCCGCCCTGCATAGCTACGGGATGTGCCGCGCCTATATTGGTAGCAGGCGCCATAGCGGCTATATTGGCTGCAAGTGTTATAAAGACTCCGGCAGACCCGGCATGGGCTCCTCCTGGTGAGACATATACAATTACAGGTACAGGAGATACCAGCAGATCACTGACAATGTTTCGTGTTGATTTTAAAAGACCACCTGGTGTATTGAGGCGAATAATCAGGCATTCTGCTTTTTCTTTCTCGGCCTTTTCAATACCATTATGAATAAAATCAGCTGAAGCGGGATTAATGGTGCCGTCTACCTGTATGGCAATTACTTTTTGCCCAAGCACAGCAATGGGAAGAAGTAAAACAATGAGAATATATAACGAAAGTCGTTTCATATAACAGTTGGCGGGTTATGATAAATGACACTATATTACTCATGTTGTAATTTACTGAATTTAAATGGGAATAAAGCTGATAGACGTACAAAGGGTAATTTCTAAATTTTTACTTTGCCTGATGTGATATTAATAAATGGATTTTTTTGTGAGGAGTAATATCCTCCATTAATTATCTATCTATTCTTGAATTAGTGGCAACTTCTTAATTTACTATACAAAATGTCTTTAGACCAGTAGTCTGACCTGAATAGTAATATCTTTTAATGCACTTTCTATTTAACAACTGTTTTATCAAACCATTTCAAATCAATAAACTTTGTTAATGGACCTACAATAAACAAAGCATAAAATGGTGCATATATAAAGTTGTTCAACCGGAATATAAATTCTACAAGAGCCACTAAAATTGCTACTAATATCCGGCCTTTCCTGGTAGACACTGAGGTTGGCGGATCCGTGATCATGAGGAATATATACAATTGATACATTGGTCCGGTGAGTGGTGCAAGCTCGGCAAGAAAGGCATCTCCGGTAATGAGACAGCGGACATAAGCTAAAGCAATAAAGCTAATAACATACGCAATGGTTACATGCATACGCTTTGCTCTGTTTACTACAATCAAGCCCAAAAACCATATTACTGATACGGCAGCAAGATTGCTTCCCCATTGAATGCTCAGCCCTGCCACGCTCGGGCTCTGCATAGCAAGCATCCATGTTATCCCAAAGTCGGAAGGGTTCCATAAATGTTTGCCTTTATAGCGCAACACATATTTGGAAAGAATGGAAAGTAAAGCGGTAAAGAAATATGGCCATGCTACTGTAGAACGAATCAGCATGGCAACACTTGTTCCGGTCATATAAGCGCTGGCAATATTTTTCCATTTGCCTAACAGAACCCTGGCTAAAATTATTTCAGCAATAATACAGGTTGCTATTGCAACTACAACATTTAAATAACTATCTAAAATGCCATAAGTAATCTGCCCGACCAGTAACACCAGTGTAATAAAAGTTGGGGGCAGAAATTTAAAGTTTTTATTAATCCACTGCGAAAAGGAACTTGTTGCTGTCAAAGGGTCGAGTTTAATTTCCTGCTGCATTAGTTTTGGTTTTACTTTCTTTAATAATGTGCAATTGATTAATTCCGGGAGTTTGAATTTTATCTATATGCCCTGACGGCCAATAAACAGTAACCTTATCAACAGTACCACTCTTACCCAAACCAAAATGAAGCCGGTGCTGGTTTTGTGAAGAAAAGCCCATACCTGCGGTAACTACCTGTACCTGCTTTTTACCATCCCATTCTATTTCAACTCTTGCACCAACGGCATCAGCATTGGAAACGGTGCCCTGCAGTTCAAAATCTACCCAATGGTTGGTATTGGCGCTATTGTTTTTATACACTAAGGGAATATTATTTTGGTTGGCAACAATTACGTCAAGTACACCTCTGTTCCATAAATCTACCATTACTACGGCACGACCATCATAAGTTGCAGGCGGGCAGACTTTACCCGACACATCTTCGAATAAGCCATTGCTGTTATTCAACCATATTTTGTCTTCTTCATAGCCCGACTGGCTTTTCCCATCCATATCCGGCCAATTTTTAGCATCTCCAATAATAGATGCATTACCACTGGTAACCTTGGAATAATCATACCAATACGAAGTATTTTCTTTTGCTGAAATAAACCCATTTGCCACATACAAATCCATGAAGCCATCATTATTCAAATCACCAAACTGAGCGCCATAGCTCCATCCGGCATTATCAATTCCCGAAATCTGTGCAAGATTTACAAATTCGGGATGCTCGCTGCTATTATCAAACTTGGGCTGCCAGTAATTATTCCCCTGCACCAATATACCTTTTTCTGTAATTGTTGTGGTATAAACTCCCACACTGCCTTCATTGTTTATGTCTCCAAGAGAAGCGCTCATTGCACTTTTAGGAATACGACCTATACCGGAAGCACTGCCTTTTTCTTCAAATTTTTTTCCGTCAATATTCAAATAAAATTCATCTACATTATAATCGTTGGCTATAAATAATTCCGGGTAATTATCTCCGTTAAAGTCAGCTGCCGCTGCAGCTAGTACCCATTTGGTTGAAGTTAAACCATATTGGGTAGTTACATCTTCAAACCTTCCGTTACCGATATTCTTCATAAGAAAATTTCTACCACCGTTGTTGGCATACCGGAAACTCTCTGGCATTATTTTAGTGGTAGTCAAACTGTCTAAATGAAATTTCTCATTAAAATAGCCACCGATAAAAATATCAAGTAACCCGTCATTATTAAAGTCGAACCATATTGCTGAATTGGCGTTTACCCAGGCTGGCAGACCGCTACCATCTGTAACACGCTCAAAACTTTTACCACCGACATTTTTAAACAACTCAGGCTTTCCCCATTTATACAACAGGAGGTCTTTAAAACCATCATTATCATAATCACCCCATACGGCACCCATGGAAACACCAGTGGATTTATTATTTACATCTGCAATTTGAAGTTTACCGGCAACATCTTCAAATTCTCCGTTTTGTAAATTATGGTATAAGGCATTCATGCTACCATTGGCACTATTGGTAAAATAAATATCATTCCAGCCGTCATTATCAAAATCGCATATGGAAACTGCTGCACCAGTAGATGCGATTTGCATTTTAATATTATTCAGTTTAGGATCAACTTCCGGGGACAGGTGCCTGAATGTTATATGGGCTTCTTTGTTTACTGGTTCAAGATAAAACCCGTATTTTTTTTCTGCAGTTTCTTTTTGACTGCTGTTACTGCTGTTTGAAGAAAATATATCATTTCGCGAGACCACAAAACTTGCCACAAGGGTACTGATAAATACTACGGTAATGGCAATTTGAGCATTTTTTTTTGATGCACTCATTGTAATAATACAGTTAGGTCGGCAAAGATAACAATTAATGGTACTGTGGATACATTTCAAGTTGTATTATTCCTAACTTCGATACGAAAAAATAGTTTTTCAAACAATGACTAATATATTTTCATACTTTTCCCGATTTTCTGCATACCTGGTAGTACTTTTTACTTTATATTTTATCATTGTCCTAATGATACAGTGTAAACCGAAAAGCGAAGAACCTGTAAATTATAATAATGATCCCCGTATCATGGCTATTTCTTTTCTTCAGAAAAACAGGTTTGATGAAGCTGAAACAGCATTTATAAAAGCAATAAAACTGGACCCGTCAAATATCCTGAATTATGCAGATTTATCCCTGCTTTACCTGGCAAAGAAAAACTATGAAAAGGCCGAAAAACAATTGCAGTCCGGTTTAAAAATACAACCTGAAAATACCGGATTACTCCTCCTATTGTCTGAGTTGTTTATTCAAAAGGGAGATACCGATAAAGCATTAAAGGAGTTACAAAATATATTAACTATAGACCCAAAAAATACACCTGCATTGTATAAACTGGCAATGCTGTCAGCCGCAAAAAAAGATTATTCAGCTCAAAAGTTATATTTACTAAAACTTTCAGAAATCACCCCGGCTAATATAGTACCACGGCTCCAACTTGCTGAATTACTCGCACAGGAGGGTAAATCAGATTCCTGCTTATCTTTTTTGCAAAGTGTGAAAAAGATAGTACCGGAATTTAATACCGCAATGGATGCTGCTTATAAAAAAGCTGTTACCCTAATTGCAGGTAACCAAAGTACCAATGCAGTTGCTGAAATACAAAAATTTCAAAAAATATTACAACTGACTCATGCTTATGCAAATGGACTTGATGAAATAGATCAGCCAAAATTACTTACAGGTTATTCAGAATTCAACGACAGTAAGTTTAGTCAGGTTTATGACAAGAACAGGGTAGTTACATTAAATGATATCAGATTTACTGATGCCTCAGCTGCTGTTGGACTAACTATTCCCGGCATTACAAATACCACATTTTCTACTTTAGCACTTGCAGATGATGATGGTAAAGGCAACACTTATGTTTTTGCAGGGCTGTTGTCAAAAGAAGCTTCGAATTCCAGGCATTATTTATTCGTAGGTGAAATGGGAAATTTCAGGGATATTAGCTCTACAGTAGATCTTAACTATGACGCTGTTGATTTCGATGCCACATTTGCAGATTATGATAATGACGGTTATCGCGATCTCCTGATTTCTACCAGTAAAGGGATTTTTATATATAGAAATAATGGCGACGGCACATTTGAAAGGATAAAACAAAAAACAGGTTTAGAGAATATTAATGATGGCAATAAGATGCTTATAGCAGATTTTGACCAGGATGGCGACCTTGATATATATGTGGCCTGTAAAACTGCGAATAAATTTTTCAGAAACAACAATGACGGAACCTTTACTGAAAATGCGGCTGCAATGAATCTCTCTGCCGGCACATCCGGAACTATTGATATGGACTATGGTGATTGGGATGCAGACGGCGATCTTGATATTGCAATTTTAACCGGGGAAGGGAAGGTGCAATTATTTAATAATAACCGGTATTCAAAATTTGAAAATGTTACAGGCTCCTCGCAACTACAACTTCCTGAATTTGGAGGCAGTGCCATTGCCTTTGGTGATTATAATAATGATGGCTATCCTGACTTGTTTATATCTGGAGATAAAACAAGGCAACCCGTTTTACTTAAAAATACCGGCGGACAAGAATTTAAAGCAGATACGGTGTCACACCTGTTTGTTACATCTTTGCAGGGAGTAACAATTCATGCAGTTACTTTTATTGATTTTGATAATGATGGTTATGAGGATATACTGGTTGCCGGAACCGGTGAAAGCAGCACAGCCAAAGGGGTGCAGTTGTTTCACAATAAAGCCGGAAAAGGGTTTGAAAGTGCGACTGAAATATTACCGGCTTCCCTGACGAGTGGATATAAAATGGATTTTGGTGATTTTAATATTGATGGCGATGATGATGTATTTATTTCAACACCTTCGGGGATTAGTTTAATAAGAAATGACGGCGGTAACCTTAACCACTATATGCAGTTACAACTGACCGGTCTTTCTTATGGCAGCAATAAAAATAACCGGTTTGGTATTGGGGCACAGGTAGAGTTAAAAGCAGGTGATTTGTATCAGACTAAAACAATCAGGCGTACACTTACCAATTTTGGAGTGGGCTCACAGGATTCACTTGATGTTGTTCGCATTATATGGCCGAATGGTACTCCACAAATAGTTGGCGACCCTTCACGCTGGCAGAGAACACTTGAAGAAGAAAAACTCAAAGGCTCCTGTCCGTTTTTATTTGTGTGGAATGGCGAACGTTATGAGTTTTTCAAAGACATGATGTGGCGCAGCGCCCTGGGCATGCCACTGGCAGTAAAGGGAACTGATACTTTGTATGCATTCTCCAACCCTTCAAAAGAATATTTACTGATTCCAGGTGAAAGGCTCCGGCCAAAGGAAAATAAATATTCAATTAAAATAACTGAGGAACTTTGGGAGACTGTCTACTTTGATAAAGCCACCCTGACAGCAGTGGATCATCCCGATTCCATTGATGTGTTTGCAGACGAAAGATTTACCCCGCCGCCTTTTGCCGGCAAGAAAGTATATGGAGTAGGGGAGAAGCGCTATCCGCTCAGCGCTGTTGACGGCAAAGGCAATGATCTTTTAACTAAGATTACAGCTTATGATTTTCAGTATATCTCCAATTTTGGTATGGGTAAATTCCAGGGACTTGCCGAAGATCATGACCTGATATTGGATCTTGGAGATAAAGCTATAAGCGATAGTCTTTACCTGTTTTTGCGGGGATGGATTTTCCCGGCAGATGCCAGCATCAATACTTCTATGACACAATCAACTGCATACAGCAGCAAAGCGCCGTGCCTGCAGGTAATGAATAAAAAAGGAGAGTGGCAAACGGTGATAGATAATATTGGTTTTCCGATGGGTAAAGATAAAATGGTAATTGCCAATCTTACAGGTAAATTTCTTACAGCACACAACAGGAAGATAAGGATACGCACCAATATGCAGATATACTGGGATGAGATATTTTATTCAAATCAATTATCAGAAGCTCCGGTAAAGATGCATGATCTGAGTATGTCGGGCGCCAATCTAAGTTTCCGGGGATATTCAGCTTCGTACAGAAAAGGCGGACCCTTTGGTCCACACTGGTTTGACTATTACAATACTTCAGGCGGGCAGAAGTGGCGCGATCTTACCGGATACTACACCCGTTATGGCGATGTGAAGTCATTACTGCAGCAGGCAGATGATGAATATATCATTGCCAACTCAGGTGATGAGATAAGCATTGAATTTGATGCGGGCAACCTGCCCCAACTGCCCAAAGGATGGAAGCGTGATTTTCTTATATATAGTGAAGGATGGGTGAAGGACGGCGACCTGAATACTGCTTACGGGCAAACGGTAGAACCGCTGCCTTTCCATGCCATGCCAGCCTATCCTTACCGGGCGAATGTAAAATATCCTTCAGATGCCAGGCACACAAAGTACAGGCAACAATATAATACCCGGTTGATAAATACAGATAACTTTAAAAATGCATTGAAACCGGAAGGCAGGATTGCAATAAAAAAATAGTTTTTTGAGTATTTAACCAAAACTGTTAATGCATAAAATAAATCGTAAACTTTTTTCAATGGTGGTACCGGCATTGAAAATCTTCAGAAAAAAATATCATGTTACGGTTTTGCTGTTGTCTTTAATTTTCTTAGTTTATACTAGTTCATCGCAGGACAAAGGTTTGCCGTTGCGACTGATGGCTTATGAATACCTGCAAAAGAATCAAATGGATGAGGCGGAAGCAGCGTTCCAAAGAGCAATTAAAACAACTCCGGATGATATTCTGAATTACCGTGACCTGGCCATTTTTTACCTGGTTCAAAAAAAATATGCTAAATCAGAAGCTACAGCAAATGCCGGTCTCAGACTGAAACCAGGTAATGAGGAGCTAAAATCGGTGTTAGCAAAAGTATATATACAAACAGGTGAGAAGATGCCTGCATATAACGAACTGTATAGTATTCTTCAGAAAAACAATAAAAATGTTTTTGCTATTTATAATATTGCAATGCTTAATCCTTTTGGAATCGAAGCTTCGAAGAAGGCATATTTACTCAATGCATTGTCATTGAGCCCCACTAATGTTGTAATTCATTTAAGCCTTATTGAAGCTTTAATTAAAAGCAAGGAGACAGATTCTGCATTGTATTATATGCAAAACATAAAAAGAATTGTTCCTGAATTTCCACCGGCAGTAGCATTATCATATAACAAGGCAGTATCAGCCTTACAGGGAAATAAACCTGAACAGGTAGAAAATTATTTAAACCGGTTTAAGGATGTATTTAAAGTAACCGCATCATATATTGAAGGGCTCTCTGTCCTTGAAGGACCAAAATTATCTTTGGGTTATGCAGATTTTACTTCGAGTCATATACAAAATAAGAATACCGGTACCACTACTTTCAATATCAGGTTTTCTGATGCAACTAATGCTATAGGAATAAAACTGCCTGAAGGAAAAAAATCGTCCGGCGAAATTGTAGCTATAGCAGATTATTCTGATGCAGGCGAAATGTTTATTTATTATAGTTATGTGACAGAAGGAAAACAAACCTGTTATTTATTAGCCAGTACAATTGGTGGGTTCCAGCCTTCAAAGGTTGAAGGCGGGATTGAGCATCTAAATCAGGATCTTGATGCTGCATTTATTGATTATGACAATGATGGTTACCAGGATTTATTTGTAGCCACAACAAAAGGGATATTGTTATATAAAAAAAATACATCCGGCATATTTGTTTTTCATAACAAAAATATTGGGTTGAATAACGCTGTACATATTCAAAAAATGTTATTCGCAGATTTTGATCAGGATGGCGATCTTGATATGTATGCTATTACAACCGGGATAAATAAATTTTTTCGCAATAATGCTGACGGAACATTTACTGAGCAGGCTGGTAAGATGGGATTATCCGATAAGGGAGGAACAAGTAATGGAGATTTTTTAGATTATGACGCAGACGGTGATCTGGATATCGTAACTATTGGTCTTCATGCTCCTGTACGTTTATTTAGCAATAGTCGTCGATCAGGGTTTAAGAATGTAACTGCTTCCGCAATGATGAAGAGCGGCTTCAGCGGATTGTCTGTGGCTTCTGCTGATTATAATAATGACGGTTTAACTGATCTTTTTATTTCCGGAATATCAGGGCATCGGTTTCTGCTCAAAAATATTAACGGAACCAAATTTGATTTAGATCCTGTGGCTTCTACACTGATTACTGAAACTCTCGGCAATGCCAATATACAGGATGCCTCTTTTTTTGATTTTGATAATGACGGGTATATGGATTTGCTGGTTGCCGGCGCCAATAGTAATGCATCGTCTCAAAGTGTATTTTTATTTCATAATGATGCTTCAAAAGGTTTCAGTAATGTTTCGCATTTATTACCCAGGGGACTTCAGGCTAATCAAATTGCTATAGCAGATTTTAATTTTGACGGCGATGATGATATTTTTCTTGTGGGTCCGCAGGGTATTAAACTACTGAGAAATGATGGTGGTAATTTACACCAATATATGCAGATGCAGCTAACTGGAATTTCTTATGGCAGCAATAAGAATAACAGGCTTGGCATAGGTGCGCAGGTGGAGGTGAGGGCTGGTAATTTGTACCAGATGAAAACAATTAAAAAATCAATAACCAATTTTGGATTGGGAACCCGTACTTCTGTTGATGCTGTTCGTATTATATGGCCAAATGGCACCCCTCAGTTAATTAAGGATCCTTCAGCCAATGAACGTATTATGGAGGAGCAAATGCTCAAAGGATCATGTCCGTTTTTATTTGTGTGGAATGGCGAACGCTATGAGTTTTTCAAAGACATGATGTGGCGCAGCGCCCTGGGCATGCCACTGGCAGTAAAGGGAACTGATACTTTGTATGCATTCTCCAACCCTTCAAAAGAATATTTACTGATTCCAGGTGAAAGGCTCCGGCCAAAGGAAAATAAATATTCAATTAAAATAACTGAGGAACTTTGGGAGACTGTCTACTTTGATAAAGCCACCCTGACAGCAGTGGATCATCCCGATTCCATTGATGTGTTTGCAGACGAAAGATTTACCCCGCCGCCTTTTGCCGGCAAGAAAGTATATGGAGTAGGGGAGAAGCGCTATCCGCTCAGCGCTGTTGACGGCAAAGGCAATGATCTTTTAACTAAGATTACAGCTTATGATTTTCAGTATATCTCCAATTTTGGTATGGGTAAATTCCAGGGACTTGCCGAAGATCATGACCTGATATTGGATCTTGGAGATAAAGCTATAAGCGATAGTCTTTACCTGTTTTTGCGGGGATGGATTTTCCCGGCAGATGCCAGCATCAATACTTCTATGACACAATCAACTGCATACAGCAGCAAAGCGCCGTGCCTGCAGGTAATGAATAAAAAAGGAGAGTGGCAAACGGTGATAGATAATATTGGTTTTCCGATGGGTAAAGATAAAATGGTAATTGCCAATCTTACAGGTAAATTTCTTACAGCACACAACAGGAAGATAAGGATACGCACCAATATGCAGATATACTGGGATGAGATATTTTATTCAAATCAATTATCAGAAGCTCCGGTAAAGATGCATGATCTGAGTATGTCGGGCGCCAATCTAAGTTTCCGGGGATATTCAGCTTCGTACAGAAAAGGCGGACCCTTTGGTCCACACTGGTTTGACTATTACAATACTTCAGGCGGGCAGAAGTGGCGCGATCTTACCGGATACTACACCCGTTATGGCGATGTGAAGTCATTACTGCAGCAGGCAGATGATGAATATATCATTGCCAACTCAGGTGATGAGATAAGCATTGAATTTGATGCGGGCAACCTGCCCCAACTGCCCAAAGGATGGAAGCGTGATTTTCTTATATATAGTGAAGGATGGGTGAAGGACGGCGACCTGAATACTGCTTACGGGCAAACGGTAGAACCGCTGCCTTTCCATGCCATGCCAGCCTATCCTTACCGGGCGAATGTAAAATATCCTTCAGATGCCAGGCACACAAAGTACAGGCAACAATATAATACCCGGTTGATAAATACAGATAACTTTAAAAATGCATTGAAACCTTTGGCTGGAAAATAACCGTGGTTACAATTTGTGACCTGGATAATGAAAACCCTGCTGGCTATAACATCAGGTATTGTTTCAGGAAAACTGGATTATTTTGGAAATCAAAAAAGCATAACGTATGGCTAACACTTACACACAAGTTCACCTTCAATTTGTTTTTGCCCCAAAATACAGGGCATCTCTCATCAGTAGCAGTTGGGAGAACGAACTGTATAAATACATTACAGGTATTGTACAAAACAATAAACACAAGCTGGTTGCTATAAATGGCATGCCTGATCATATACACCTGCTTGTTGGTTTTAGACCTACTCAATCGATGGCTGATTTTATGCAGGATGTAAAAGCAGGCTCATCCAAATGGATAAATGATAACAAATACTGCAAAGGACGGTTTGAGTGGCAGGCCGGATATGGAGCATTTTCATATTCAAAATCTCAGTTACCCAATGTGATAACATATATAAATAATCAAAAAGAGCATCATAGTAGGAAAACTTTTTTGGAAGAATATAAGTTGTTCCTGGAAAAGTTTGAAGTGGAGTATGATGAAAGATATGTTTTTCAGGAGCCGGAATAGGTACCATGCCTACGGCATTATATCAAATGTGGCAGTGATGGGTTACCGATATAATATGCCTATCGGCATTTAGGTGAGGAGATAAACCTGCGGTGTAAAAATCGGGACATGGTTATATCCAAAAGTCAGAAGGGATTTAATATCGGTGGATTTGATAATTCCGAAGGATAGGTATCATGCCTACGGCATTTTTTCAGATGTAGGTGTGATGGGTTACCGATATATTATGCCTATCGGCATTTAGGTGAGAAGATAAACCTGCGGTGTAAAAAAAGGACATGGTTATATCCAAAAGTCAGATGGGATTTAATATCGGTGGATTTGATAATTCCGAAGGATAGGTATCATGCCTATGGCATTATATTAGATGTGGCTGTGATGAGTTACCAATATGATATGCCTATCGGCATTAAGATCAGGACAGAAATCTTCAGCGTAAAAATCTAGACATAGTTTTATCCAAAATCCCACAGGGATATAATATCGGTGGATTAGGAAAATTCCATTCAAAAAATCCCGTAGGGATATAATATAGGTAGATTTGGAAAATTCCATTCCAAAAATCCCGTAGGGATATAATATAGGTAGATTTGGAAAATTCCATTCCAAAATCCCGAAGGGATATAATATCGGTAGATTTGGAAAATTCCATTCCAAAAATCCCGTAGGGATATAATATCGGTAGATTTGGAAAATTCCATTCCAAAAATCCCGTAGGGATATAATATCGGTAGATTTGGAAAATTCCATTCAAAAAATCCCGTAGGGATATAATATCGGTAGATTTGGAAAATTCCATTCAAAAAATCCCGTAGGGATATAATATCGGTAGATTTGGAAAATTCCATTCCAAAAACCCCGTAGGGATATAATATCGGTAGATTGAAAATAAAAAATATTATAATCCCGTAGGGATATAATATCGGTAGAGATTACCATCACAACACAGCTATAGTGTGGTGATACATATTTTTAGATGATGGTTGTAAAAGTCCGGCAGTATTATATGGTTGTATCCGTTCTCTGATCTTGTCAGTAAATATATCAATATCCTGTTTTGTAATCGTTTTTTGTGTAGTGAGGTTCTGTAATTCTTTGTATGTCGTTTGAACCATATTTTGCACTTCCATTTTATCAGCTTCAAGAAAACATTTAACAGGTTGATTTTTCAAACGTCGTTGTTCGTACATGATAGTAAAAGTGAAGTATAACATAGACCATGCATTAAACAATGGGAAATGCCGCATAGTCTGATAACATCCCGCAATCAAGATATCTATCAATCTTATTTCCGAAAAAACAATTTGCTCATATTCTTTCAATCGCTCATACAGAGGAATGTCAAATGTTCTGTTTTCGCAAAGCATGTGTACAATCCGTTCCACCCCGGCTAACGAATATGCTATACCTGTACTGAAAAGCGGATCTACAAACCCAATAGTATGTGGCATTGCCACCCAGCCATCGCCAAAACATTTTTCCAGTCTCCGTTGGAGTCTTCCAGAATGTATAATGGATCCCGGCTGTGATGATAATGAAACTTTATTGAGCAATTCATTAATATCCGGGTATTTATTTCGCATTACATTCCAAATATCTAATGCACTCATTTTAGACAATGAATCATTATCTCCGTTCAGTGTAAATCCCCAGCTTGTTCGATTGTTATTAAACCGAAGCACCCATATCCATCCTTCATCCAGCACATGATGCAAAGCAGAATTATCTGGATCGTAAGGATAATCTTCAGTTGAAATATTTTTATTATGCAGTGAGTCGGTCCACCGTGGCAGGTCTTCTACATGAGAAAATACAGCAAAAGAATTAGTAAGAAAACCTTCAGTAACTGATTGTACAGAAAATAATTTATCGGCCAATTTGCCACTGCCTGTAGCATCAATAAAAAAATCACCGGATAAACTGAGTACGTTCTCAGCACGATGAATATTGAAAATCCATTTTTTATTATCCCGTACAGCACCGGTAATTTCTGCGCAATCAAAATAATCTATTTCATATTCTTTGACTTTACTAACCAGGAAAGCATCTATATCAGAACGTAGCCAGTTGGTATCTGACATGGTATCATTCACGCTTGCCGCAACAAGCAGTTCGTTGTCGTGGTTTGTATTAGTAGAAAAAGTTTTTCCCGGATGATGCTTAAAATAGCTGAACCCCCTTTTTATACCACATACAACTTCAGGATAAGATTTTTGCCAGCTTCCATAACGTGAGAAATCAGAAAGCCAGGGTAAATTATATTTTTGCGATAGCGAACGCAATATCATATCAGCTATTGGGGTAGAAGATTCACCTATAGCAAACCTCGGATGTTTACCTTTTTCAATCAGGCAAACTTGAAATCCGGCATTATGCAGGGCAAGGGCGGTTATGGTTCCACTAAAACCTGAGCCTGCAATTATTATATCATAATGGCTCATACTTTTTTTCATAATTTGTTTTGCAGGTACATTGTATTGCAGGCAATATTTTCTGGCTGAGGTTCATATTTCCCAAACGTTTTTTTCTGCTTTCAAAACAGAGATCACATTTTGATAAAAATCCAATATCCCAGGTATCAACGAATACCTGACCTTGCTGCATGGATAAACCCTTTTCAAAAGCTTCTTCCAGCATGGACAGGGTAGGTGGGGTATAAAAATTGTTTTTCCATAAAAACTCCATCACACCATTACCCGGTCTTACAGGAATAATGGCACATCTTGACACTCCGCATTCAAAAGCAAACTGAACAGTTTTGTGTGTCCACAATATATTTTCAACAGCATCAGTAAGATAAGGTGGATTTAGCAATACAAAAGCCCTGACATCAATGTTATGTTCATTTAAATATAAAACTGCTTGCTTAAAATCATTTGTTGTAATCTGTTTATTAAGCCTGGGCAATACATCCGGATGGATAGATTCTAATCCAATAGCAATT
Source organism: Chitinophagaceae bacterium (assembly GCA_039811345.1). Classification (GTDB taxonomy): domain Bacteria; phylum Bacteroidota; class Bacteroidia; order Chitinophagales; family Chitinophagaceae; genus Agriterribacter. The sequence goes on along the minus strand of JBDHYJ010000028.1, from coordinate 10,572 downwards.
TCTAATTTACCTGCAAGCATTTTGCTGAATTCAATGCAGGATTGATTACAGAGTTTGGGATGATTTTCTACTATTACTCTTGTATAATCAGTAAGGCGGCTGGCTATTGCTGCGTATTCTTCAAAAGGAATGGCTTTGGTATCAAAAAAGTTCCCGTTGTTATACAATTTAACAACATCAGCTTTGGGTAATCTTTCCAAAGCATAATCAATTTGTTTCACAATAGCTCCGGGAGGTGTAGGCTCATCAAGGGTATTCTTCCACAGGTCACACATCAGGCATTTAAAAACACATTCCCTGCCGGTAATAAAAATTGTATTCACTGTCTCTATTCCACCATTCAATCCAGGCTCCTCTTCCTGTAAAAAATGATAGGGTAAGTATGGATTTAATTTATTCTTCGGGGAACGTAAAGAAATAATAGTTGCATTGTCAAAACCGTCATGCATACAGTGAATGAAAATATGTTCTGTATTCAATTTCGTTGCGGGCAAAAACTTTGGAAAATGCATCAGGTGATGCAGCACCTGCCTGGAACCTTCTTTTTTCAAACACTGGCATATCAAATCCGGTTACTGATTTTACGCCACTACTTACTATCTCTCCTTTCAAAGCATACAGCGCTTCTTCCTTCCAATTAGTGAGAGCGATAAAAGGAATACCTTCAGCTACTTCTATCACATTAGGCAAAGCATAAGGACTAAAACTCTGGAACCCAAATTTTGTAGCAGGTGCATATGAGCGTACATGTCCGCGGCTTTGCCCGCCTGAATAGGTGAGAGAGTGCTTTATCCTGTCAACACCCCATCCCTCCTGGTAAAGCATCATATTATTTAACACACTGCGAATGGTAAGTTCAGGGTTGGCTTCAATCGGGTAATCCTTCAGGTTTTCATCACCACCATCTCCATCTGCAAGATATTTCCAATCGGGATACAATTCACGTATCTGACTGCATAATGCCAGCGCCATAGTAGCAGATTCAAGATCAAGCGCTTTATAATCTTCAATAGTTTTAATCGCGTCTTTATAATTGATGGACGACAATGGCACATCAATCACTTCAAGAAACAAAGAAAGTCCCAGTTGATCCATAAAAGTGTGCGATTGACGTGCATCTTCGCCACCTTCTACTGAAAGTGTAAATGCTTTTAATCTTTGTGGCGACATACCAAGTTTCAGCATCACATGATATAATACTAAAAACACAGATCCGCTGTCAATACCCCCGGAAAATAAAACACCCACAGGTTCTTCTTCAGGTATAGTTAAAAGCCACTTCCTGCATTCTTCAGCTAAGGTTTCAATGTACTTCTTGCCAATAGCATCAATATCTGTTGGAAGTACATTTCTTTGCGGTTCAAAAAATCTTGTATAAACCGGGTTGGGATCAGGACAACCGATCACCTCAAGTCTTACAACGAAATGGGCAGGAACCATCCTGGTATAAGAAGGATGAAATTGTTTATGCAATCCTTTTTGTTTGAGATAATCATAAATTTCGTCCATGCGTTCTGCAACTATGAGCAGTGGACCCGAAGTTTGCTTAGCAAGAAAATAACGCATTGGACGCCCTATAGATCTTGCCATGAATACCTGCTGACCCACTTTCTCCACTATGGCAAACTGCCCATCTATATTCCGAACTGCTTCAGGGTTGCCAGATACAATTGCCGCTGATGCTTCTTCAGGGGTCATGTTAAAAATTATATTATTCTCCTGTTTTAGGAGGCTAACAAAATCAGTTACGTATGGGTTCATGATATACTCAGTTTACTAAAGAGCAAATGTAATGATCATTATTGAATTCCATTGCAAAGCCTACTGTCACATTAGAGCAGAAAAACTGCGAAAATCAATTAACAAAGCTTTGGTAAACTATATATGTCTGGGATAATCATACACAGCAATTACTAACTTTTAAAAAGTACAACTATGAAGAAGATTTTTACTCTTACGACCGCTGTTATGCTGACATCTTTCATTTTTGCTCAACATAATTCCGGCGACTATTATCCGTACAATAACGACGGTTACAGACATGACAATAACCGCCCTGTAAGACGATTTACTGTATATGACCGGGATGCAATAATTGCTCGCATTAATATGCGGTATGATGAAAGGATTTTTCACATTAAGCACAATTGGCAACTGAGAAGATTTGAAAAGAGAAAAATGATTCGCCATCTCGAATTTGAAAGAAAAGCTGAGATCAATGCAGTATATGCAAGATTTAATGGAAGAAAAGTAAAACGAATGCCAGATTATGCTGACTATGATTCTCACCGGCATTAACAGTAATATTTCAATGGTAAAATCCCGCGTAACCCGCGGGATTTTTGCATGCAAATACCTTCAAGTAGTTTCTTTTAATATCTTGTGGCAAATCATACTGTTTATGAGAGTTATATCTATAATCATTTTGCTTTCTTTTTTTTCCTGTTCTCAAAATACCAACAAAAATACGGTACTGCAAATACAGGGTACATGGCAACTGCTTACTGGCAGGTTAATAGAAAAAGGCTATACGACGGTTACAGATTACACAAAAGGCAAAAGATTTATTAAGATCATCAACGATACTCATTTTGCTTTTTTAAATCATGATCTTAGTAAAGGCAGCGATTCATCTGCATTATTTTCATGTGGTGGCGGTAAGTATTCTTTAAATGACAGCAACTATACAGAACACCTGGAATATTGCAACAACAGGGAATGGGAGGGAAACACGTTTCAATTTACAGTAACTGTACACAATGATACTTTAATTCAAAAAGGAATTGAGAAAGTAGCTGATCTTGGAATTGAAAGGCTGAATATTGAACAGTATGTTCGAACAAAAGATTAAGTTTAGGCAATTTTTTTGGTAAAGATAACCTCTTGAGCTTTCTGATTCCACATATCAGATATCCGAATGACCTGATTAGTTGTTATAAATTTTCCTTTCAGGTGACGTTTTAATAAATGTTCATTTGGACAATCATTAAAATCAGAAAAATATATTTCGTTAGGAGAATCTGGTGAACCTCCCAGTCCAAGAACAAGAAAAATGGGCTTCTCTGTAAAATATACACTTTGATCTGCCTGAAGACTTTTATTAAATCTGAAACTATTAGAAATTAAAGCATGGTGGTATTTGCATCGGATATAAAATTCAAACCCGCTACTTGAATCCCGTAAAATAAAATCCGGACGATGAAAATTGTCAACTTTAGACAGATAGTCCGAAGCTGAATCAATCATTGAATAATATTGCTGCGGAAACAGGTTTTGCAGAATAAATTTTTCAAAGACTAAATTTTTACCGAAACTTTCAGGAATCTCAAACCTGTTGTATTCAGGTTTTGGGGGAATAATCTGTACCATGAATTTAAAATGAGTTGAGTTGATGAAACCGTTTACACATTTGAATTATTGCCAACCGGAGAATAAGTAAATCAAGTTTTTAGCAAAGGGTAACCAACATTATTTTTTTGATAATTCCTTTAATATTGAATTCCTATAATTTATATTATGTTAAATAGAAATTAACGAATTATCTCCCTTTTTTAAAAATAATGCAACTCACATCATATTTATTCAAACAAATTATGTCAGCTTCTTTTTTGAGATAATAAAAATAAAAACTTACGAATATCATTTCTGCGTATGATTTAAAACAGCATCCTTAGCTATGTAACATTTACTTTTGCATTGGAAAAATCTTTCAAACAGTTTAGTGAAATTAATAACTAAAATATCAAGCGCATTTATACTGTTGATTATGCTGGTAAGTGTAATGAAAAACGCAGTTTTATATGCAATTTATGAATATGACACCGAGACTTTCATAGCCATGTTTTGCGAAAACAAGTACCGCCCGCAGATGAAGTGCGACGGAAAATGTAAACTCGCAAAAATGCAAAAAGAACAAAATGAAAAAGAAGCTTCCGACACATTGAAACAAATGCAGACAGAAACAGTATGCAATACCCCGGTATCTGCGTTTAGTATAGACAATAATATTTTATTCTCATTTTGTAAAAACATACAGGGTATCTACTACGATCAATCATACTCCTTTCTTTATGCTGCGGAATTAGTTAAACCCCCGGCAGGCAATCTATTAAACTAAGATTCATTTTTCCCGGATATTTTATTTGGGTACCCGTTTTGAACATTTCAAGTTATAGTGCCATGCAATTTTAATTGCACTATTGCTTGTGGTTGCAAATATGTTATTGAATGAATTAGGGTACCTCTCTCCTACTAAAAATTTATATTATGAAATTCATTAAAATAATGCAATGCAGCATAATGCTTCTTGCTGCTTTATTAATTTTTATCTCCTGCAAAAAAGAAAATACAGTTACACCTGTCAACGAGTTGGAAGGTCTTCAATTGGTAACCACTATTTCTAATGATAAGCATAAAATATCATTGTATACAGCCAGCGGAAAATTTCAAACGGGATACAATGATGTATATGTACAAATAAAAAATACAGACGGGTCTGCATTAACCAATGCAACAATTTCATGGAAACCTGTAATGCACATGATGAGCATGAGCCATTCCTGTCCATATTCACCGGTTACAAAAAAAGATAATGCAAAGTCTGTTTATACAGGATATATAGTTTTTCAAATGGCGGGAAGCGATATGGAGTATTGGGAACTTACACTGGATTATACTATTAACGGTATAGCATATACTGCAACGGATAAGATACAGGTTATTGCTGCTTCTAAACGTGTGGTGGAATCTTTCAAGGGCAGCGATGGTAAGCGCTATGTGCTGGCTATGGTTGAGCCTGTAACTCCACGGGTGGCTGTCAATGATATGAAAGTAGTTCTATACAGGATGGAATCAATGATGAGTTTTGTAACCGCAGATAATTATACCATTAAAATTGATCCGAGAATGCCTGGCATGGGTAATCATAGTTCACCTAATAATGTTAATCTCACTCAGGGCACAGACAAAATGTACTACGGAAAATTGAGCCTGACCATGACCGGCTACTGGAAAATCAACCTGCAGTTGGAAGATGCATCTCAAAATATACTTAAAGGGGAACCGGTAACTGATACCAATGAAACCAGTAGTATATATTTTGAATTGGAATTTTAAACTTATTTGTATGTTTCGATATATAATGGCCGGCATACTATGTGTATTATTTTCCGAAATAGTATTTAGCCAAAGTGATAACAACACTATCAACGACAGTACGAATGGAAAACAATTGGAGGAAGTTGTAATTATTTCGCAACGTCTGCCTTCTGACAGGGTAACCAAACCATTATCTTCCTTAGACAATTTTCTGGAAAAGGCAAACGCTGTGAATATGATAAGGAGGGGAACTTATGCATGGGAACCTTATATCAATGGTATGGCTTCTGAACGAAGTGTCATAACAATTGACGGTATGCGTATATATGCGGCCTGTACCGACAAAATGGATCCTGTAACATCTTATGTTGAAATCACCAATCTTGCCAGGGCAAATGTGCATAACGGGCCATCTGGTTCTGCCGGTGGTGCTACTATAGCCGGCAGTCTTGATCTGGTAAGAAAGAAAAGTTCTTTCGGGGATAAAACATTTAAAGGTGCAGCATTCAGCGGTTTCGAGTCTAATAATCGTCAAAAGATTGCCGGTGCAGCTTTATCATATTCCGCACCTAAAATTTTTGCCGATATTGATTTTACCTGGCGTAATGCTAAAAATTATAAAGCAGGTAATGATAAGGAAATTTTATACTCCGGGTTTACCAAATTTAATATGTCGGCCATTACCGGCTATAAAATAAACGAACATGAGCATCTTGAAGCATCCGTGATTTATGACCATGCGGTTGATGTCGGTTATCCTGCTTTGCCCATGGATGTATCCCTGGCAAAAGCAATTATCGCATCGGTTGAATATGTTCGTCATCATATCTCCCCTGCTATAGCACAATGGAAAACCAAATTGTATTATAATGATATCACTCATGTGATGGACGATTCCAAACGACCGGTTGTACCCATCAGGATGGATATGCCCGGCTGGAGTAAAACAGCAGGATTTTATTCTATAGTGCAGGGCGATTTTGGGAAACACAACTGGAAAGCTAACCTTAGCGGGCATCACAACAGTTCAATAGCAGAGATGACTATGCATTCCAATACACCTGGTGAAAGTGATATGTTTATGCTTACCTGGCCCGGCGTTCATACCAATTATGCGGATCTTTTTGCAGAAGATATTTATGCTTTTTCAAAAAATTGGAACGCTACCTTCAGTGCAGGTATTGGTGTGCATAATAATGTTGTAAGCAATCAATTTGGATTAGAAAGTATGAAGATATTTTATGCCGGTATGGATAAGAGTAAAACCCGTCTGCTGAAAAGAGCTGCAGCTTCATTACACTATGATAATAAACATTGGAACTTCAGTGCAGGTATTGCATATGGAGAGCGGGCACCCAGTGTTTCAGAGGGATATGGGTTTTACCTCTTCAACAGTTTTGACCGCTACGACTATATCGGCAACCCGGAAATGAAAAACGAGAAATCAGCTTCTATTAATGGGACCATTTCATACCGTGGGTCTGACTTTTCAGCAAAACTATCAGGGACTTATTTTTACATATCGGATTATATTATCGGCAAACCAGACAGCAGTTTAAGTGTAATGACTATTGGAGCAGCAGGTGTAAAAGTATATAAGCAGTTGAAATATGCAGGCATTTTTAATAGTTCTCTTGATCTTAACTACCGTATCGCAAATAGCTGGTTGTGGACAGGCAGGTTAAGCTACCGCAGAGGTATAGGCGATGAGGTAGGCAATTTACCATTGATACAACCTCTTACCTATAGCACCAGCGTGTTGTACTCAATTAATCAGTTTTCAGCAGATATTTCGTTAGATGGCTCTGCAAGAAAAACCAAATTCAACCCTGAGTTTGGAGAAACAGCTATACCGGATTATGCGATTGTCAACATAGCTGCGTCCTATCGTTTTAAACTAAAACAACAGTCTATTCTTTTAAAAACGGGTGTGGAAAATGTATTAGATAAATATTATACCAGTTTTGCAGACTGGAACCGGTTGCCCAGAATGGGAAGAAATATTTTTGTAAACCTGGTATGGAGTTTTTAAGATTTGATTCATAAAATTCGAAAAGGTGCTGAACTATCAGCATCTTTTCGAAAATAAAATATAACTATAGATTTTCAACTTGTAAATATTAATACAATGCCCCCTCTCCTATTTCTCCTCAAGACCTAAGGCTGCCAATGCTTCAAGAATGCGCATACCGGCATCTTTTTGTGCAGCCGGCATATTGATGGCTGAAGTATTGTTTTGCAACATTGCCTTGCACCATTCTAATGTTTTAGCTGTTCCCGGGAAACGGGATTCCTGGTCATTGAGCCATTGCAATGCTTTTTCTTTTCCTGAAGTTCTCTCAATTAATTTTGCAGAAACCAAAGCATTGGAAGGAATAAAATTACGCACTGTATTATCTATAGCTGGTGTAAACTGCTGAATATGCTGCAGCAAAGCTGCACCACCCGAACGACCGGTTTGCTGATAGCAAAGGTATTGCATCCAGTCTTCCAGCCGGGTATCAATATCCGCATCATAAGGTTTACCTACTCCGAGATGTTCCGGCCATTTTCTGGCGTCATCTATAAAATTAAGAGCGGTTTTATATTTTTTCTGTTGCATATAATCCACTGCCTGCATTAATTTGGCTTCACGGTATAGAGCACGCCCTTCAGTGGCACCTTCAAAAGGAATGATATTCAGTCCGGACAAAACTTTATCTGCCTCCTTATATTTACTGTTGAGCATGAGTGTTTTGGCATAAAGCATACCCATGATATATTGAGATGGATTTGCTTTATAAAAATTCTCAATAGCCGGCAATGCTTTTTCTGCTTGACCATGATCGTTATAATACTCCGTAATCAACTTCAGGTAGCGCCACTGATCAGGTTGAAGAGATACTGCTTTTTGCAGGTCGTGAAGGGATTGGTTCCCATCAATGGTTTTAAATATTTGCGATCGTATAGCATAGAAAGGAGCATAATCCGGCAGGTCTGCACAGGAACGTAAAAGTTGGCGACATTCCTCAATGCGGTTACGGTCATGGTATATCAATGCAAGGTGATAGCGTAGCAGCCAGTCATTTTGTTTCTTCAGCAGTGATTCTATTACCATTGCTGTTTCTGATCGAAAAGGGAAATCCCTGCCGGCATCTATAGAGGAACAATCAACCTGCTTCCCCTCCAGGAAAGCCAACCAGTAAGCAGATGCCGCTGAGGCCGGACTCATGGTAAATAACTGTTTAGCTTCATTAATGCAACCTGCATTATAGTACCATACTCCCAACTCTGCAAAAGTCTCCGCAGGCTTTTCATTTTGAATAAGCTTTGTGAACTTATCCTTGTTCTCTGTTGTATTGTCAAGCAGATACTCTTCAAATCGGGCAAAATGATTAAGCGGATCCAATAATTTTATGTGCTGAATAGTTTCCTCTGCTTTATTTTTCTGGTGAAGATAACGGTGCCCCACAGCCGCCAGCATCAGCGCATCAATATTATAACGATTAAAATCAAGTGCTCTCAGTGCATAACCTACTGCGGTGTTATAATCCTTCCCTTTAGTGAAAATGCCGGCAAGCCTCGTATATGCGGCGCTCCGGTATTCAGGAGTAAGTGCAGCTATACTAAATCCATCTTTAGCATCAGCAGTATTTCCAAGTGTTGCATTGATTAGTCCGTAATAATAATTAGCTTCTCCCGATTCAGCATCTATACTTAATGCACGGGTTATCCATTTCAAAGCTTCTTTGTAGTGCATATTGCGATACAGCAATGCAGCCATTCTTGTTAGTGCAGGTAAAAAATTATGATCTTTTTCCAGCGAAGCTGTTAGTTTTTCCTCCGCTTTATCATACATCTTCTGATCCATATATTCTTTACCGGCCATATACAGTCCGTATGCTGAATTCCAGTCAAAGTCTTTTGGCGCTTCAACCGGACGTTTCAACAGGTTCGTTTCGGGTGCAGTGTTATACTCCAGTTTATGATTTCCAAGCATTACATGAATACTGTCTTCGTTTACGCTTACCTGTAATGAATCGGCAAAAATTTCAAGCGGCTTCAGGCTGAGTAGTTTCGAATACAGGGTTTTTCCCAATGCTGTTACTTTCAGGGTATCATTAATTGCCTGTGCGGCGGAGAAATACAGTTTCAACCATCCCTTATCATATTTTACATTTAATGCACCAAAGGGATTCGCTTCCACCATACCATTAATTTGACCTACAGGATACCAGTATTCCTGCCATGTATCGGTGTTATAAGGTGCAAAACCCACATGCTTGAAAGGAGTAAGACTGCTCTTATCAGCATTCTGGTTGAACAGCCGGCCGGATTGTATTTCCACATACTGCCCATCTGTATCGGTAAGCATTTTTTCCCATATCATACCCTGGCGCGATAATCCCCATATCCAGATTTTTTTACCAGATTTATCATCGTAAGAGCCATACCGTACCATTCCATTATTGTCATCGTGATAATAGGCCCCGAAGAAGTGATTGTATTTACCAATCACATGGTAAGATTTATAACCGCCAAAATTGTTTTGTTCATAAAAATTTATATGCTTGCCGTTGGCGGCATTCACCGGCCAATCGGCATATTCACCGTTGTGTCCTATATAACGATTGCCGGGAAAAATAAATTCAAGGTTGCCTTTTGCTTTTACACCGAGATTCATCCAGTGATAATATGGTTGTTCTAACGGACTGGCATTATACCAGAAAGATCGGGTAGTAAAGTATGCTTTATCCTTAGGCAGATTAATTTCTATACGCCAGTTGCTCCTGGTAAGCAGATCGAGCACACCTATTATACAACTCACACTACCATCTTCGTTTATCCTTGTCATATAGTCAACCGGTGTTGCGCAATTGGGCGTATGCCCGATGATTCCATAATTGGCTTCGAGCCCGCCACTGGTCCAGGGACCCCGCATGGCAACGTCGCGAAATTTTACGGTGTGATTGTAATAAATAAATGGTCGGCCTGATTTTTTTTCGATAGCAGCCCATATTTTACCACCGATCTCAGGTGTGATGAGCACTTTAATATAGTCGTTCTGAAGCTCTACTATTTTCCATTGTTTTTGGGACGACTTATCAGTGAATCCGTCAAACCTTGTATAAGGATATACCGGCGACAATAATGGTATCGGGCTGGGGTCTGTAAATGCATAAGTGGGAAACGACTGCAGATATTCTTTAACAGTAGCCGGGCTTTGGGCATTTGCAACAGCAATATGACAAAGCAATATTATGAGTGTGGTTAGTTTCTTCATTCGCTAAAATTATTGAAAGCAAGTTATACGCAAAAACGCAAACGGTTGTGCTATTTTTATTGCACTTTTCCCATTTGTATATAAATGGATTTGTTCATTTATGCATTTCCTAATACTTTTACCGCCCGAAATTAATACGGGATGTAGCGCAGCCCGGTAGCGCGCTTCGTTCGGGACGAAGAGGCCGCTGGTTCGAATCCAGTCATCCCGAC
>JBDHYJ010000027.1:0-54146 GCA_039811345.1 Chitinophagaceae bacterium | reverse complement strand
GCTGAACAACCGCCTTTGGTTACCACCACTGTATAGGTTGTATTGCTGGTTGGGTTTACTGTAATAGTTTGAGTAGTAGCTCCACCGGGGCTCCAGCTATAGGTTGATCCCGGGTTACCTGCATCCAGGGTCACTGCATCACCGGAGCAGATAGTTGCTGCCGGTCCGAGGTTTACCACAGGTTTAGGAGTAACTGTGATAGTCTTTGAACCACTGGCTGAACAACCGCCTTTGGTTACCACAACTGTATAGGTTGTATTGCTGGTTGGGTTTACTGTAATAGTTTGAGTAGTTGCTCCACCGGGACTCCAGCTATATGTTGATCCCGGGTTACCTGCATCCAGAGTCACTGGATCACCGGAGCAGATAGTTGCTGCGGGTCCGAGGTTTACCACAGGTTTAGGAGTAACTGTGATAGTCTTTGAACCACTGGCTGAACAACCGCCTTTGGTTACCACAACTGTATAGGTTGTATTGCTGGTTGGGTTTACTGTAATAGTTTGAGTAGTTGCTCCACCGGGACTCCAGCTATAGGTTGATCCCGGGTTACCTGCATCCAGAGTCACTGCATCACCGGAGCAGATTGCATCAGCACTCGATGTAATATTTACACTTATTGACGATCCTGTAAATGTTACGGTTTGTGAAACAGTATCTTTAATTGAGGATGTATTTGTTACAATTAAAGTTATAGTATAAGTACCTGGTGATGAATAATTATGACTCAATGATTTATTGTATGCTCCACTTATTATTGTTCCGTCTCCAAAATTCCAGGAATGTTCCAAAACTGATCCTGAACATAAAGTAGCATTTTCGGTAACATTTACAGTAAATGGTCCACAGGTTCCATCACCAGATTTGGTGTAGGTAAATGAAGCTGTGATTGCCTTTTTCTTGTTAAGTACAATTGTATCTGATACAGAACACCCGTTCTTGGTAACAGTAACCCAATAGGTTCCCGCACCTGTAGCATCAGTAGTTTGACCCGTTTCGGTAGCATAGAATCCAGGTAAAAATGTACTACCCCATTGATAGGTAGCACCAGTTACACCAGCATCAAGTGTTATGAAACCTCCGCAGAAATCCATATCTGGTCCAAGGTTTACTGATAGCGGTGGGTTTACAGTCACTTTTACTGTTGCAGATATGCTAATTCCACATTTTGTTTTGGTAACAGTATAGGTTTGTGTTGATGAAGGAGAAGCAACAGGATTATAAATAGTTGTACTGCTCAATCCGGCTGCCGGAGACCAAACATATGTAGCTCCCGGTTCATTGCCTGCATCCAATTGTACACTATTACCCTGACATATGGTTTTGTCTCCGCCAAGGTTTATAGGCGAAGGACCTGGTGTTGGATTAGGTAATGTAATTGTTGTATCAAATTGAACAGAATTAAAATAATCATCACCTACAAGAAAAGTAACATCATGATTTCCACCGGTTGCAAATGTGTAAGTAAACACCGGGTCTGTATAATAGTCAGATCCGTCAATAAGCCATTCAGGATAAAAATTATTTGACGGGTCACAGGAAGTGCTGGTATTTCTAAATTCAACCTGCACATTTCCACAGGTGCTTAAAATACTGTATTCCCAATCAGGATTAAAAACCGGATCTGCAGTAATATGAATGGTATCGCTGTATGAGCAGGTTCCATTGAACACTTCAGCTATGTAAGTATTTAATCCGGCGGATGGACTTGCAGTTGCCTGCCATGTTGTTGCTGCTACTCCGGTCCAGTTATAAACATACCCTGCACCGACAATTGTTTGAAGTGTTACAGTCTGACCTTCACAAATTGTATAATCCGGCCCAAAATCAAAAACCGGCTTATCATAAGCCGAGATAAAATCTGATTTAGTAATCGTATTTGTTGCTCCACTTTGAGTAGTAACCGTTAATCTAACAGTATAGTCACCTTCAGCTGTATAAGTATGACTTGGATTGGGCGAAGTGCTGGAGGATAAATCTCCAAAGTCCCAATTATAACTGACAATAGGATCACCTGCATCTGAGGTTGAAGTACTGGTGAACTGTGTGCTCAATGGAGCACAGCCGGTTGTGACGGAAGCAGTAAAATTTGCAACTACTGCGAGAGGACTGCCACTCCCGGTAGTTTCACCTGCAAAAGAATTGATATACATCAATAAAAACACAGGCACTAACTGTATAATTCGCTTCATAGGAAATTATTCTTAGTTATTCGAGGATATAGACACCGGAGGTAATAACGTATAAGATATTTTTAAATTGTTGCAAACCATCCCATTAAAAAAATATTCAGGATTACACGTATTATATTAACTTGCCTGGTTCGAATAAGTAGTAGATTGATTACACAACATACCATACAGCAAATTTTATCAAGAATTGATATTATTGATATTGTCGGGAGTTTTGTGAAATTGAAAAAGCGCGGAACTAACTATTTGGGATTATGTCCATTTCATAATGAGAAGACACCATCCTTCACAGTATCACCTGTTAAAGAAATCTATAAATGTTTCGGATGTGGTAAGAGTGGCAATTCCATCAGTTTTTTGATGGAACATGAAAAGTACAGTTATGTTGAAGCTCTCCGTTGGTTGGCAAACCGGTATAATGTGGAGATTGAGGAAACAGAAGTAAGCCCGGCGGTAAAAGAGTTACAGCAAACAGCAGACAGTCTTTACATCATCAATAATTTTGCTCAGAAATTTTTTTCAGATTATCTGTTGGAAAATGAAGAAGGTCGGGATATCGGATTAAGTTACCTGCAGGAACGTGGCTTTCATGAAGATATTATTCAAAAATTTCAACTTGGATATTGCAGTAAAGAAAGGAGCGCATTTGCTACTGCTGCTGTTGCTGCAAAATACAACCCGGAATATCTTTTAAAAACGGGACTGGTAGTACTTCGCGATGAAAAACTAACCGATAATTACCGCGGTCGAATAACCTTTCCGGTCCATAATCAAACAGGAAAGATCATTGGTTTTGGGGCCCGCATTATTGGTAAAAACGATAAAGCACCCAAATATATCAACACCCCGGAAAATGAGATTTATGTAAAAAGCAAAATATTATATGGATCTTATTTTGCACGGCAGGCAATTGATAAAGCAGATGAATGCCTGCTTGTGGAAGGTTATACAGATGTAATTTCACTTCATCAGGCGGGTATAGAAAATGTAGTTGCCAGTGGAGGAACTTCGCTCACTCCCGATCAGTTGAGGCTGATAAAAAAATACACTGATAATCTAACTATCATTTATGATGGCGATACTGCTGGAATAAAGGCTGCCCTCAGAGGACTTGATCTTGCTCTTGAAGAGGGGCTTAATGTTCAATTAGTATTAATACCAGATAAAGAAGATCCTGATAGCTATGTAAGAAAAATTGGCAGTAATGCTTTCAGAGAATTTGTTGAAAACAACAAGAAAGATATTGTACTCTTTCAATTAGAGGTTTCTCTTAAAGATGCCGGAAATGATACTAATAAAAAGTCAGTTATTGTCAACAGGATTGCAGAAACTATATCAAGACTTAACAAAACTGAGGATTTCACAAAACAGCAGGACTATATCAGGCAATGTGCCGGGTTGCTTAATATTGACGAGGAGGGATTAAATGCACTGGTTAATAAGTTTATCCGCGAACGTATTACCAGGCAGGAAAATAAAACTCTTGCTGATGAAGAAAAAAATAAAACGGAAACTTCAGGCACTGCTTCCACTCAGGAAGATGAAGACATTATTGATCTGATTAACAAAGATGAGTTAGTCGAAAGAAATATAACCCGTGCTTTACTTGAATTTGGAAGTTATACCTGGGACGAAAAACAAAATGTTGCTAATTATATTTTCAGCGAATTTGATAACAATGGATTACATGAACTTATTGACAATAAACAATTATTGCAGATCATCAATATCTATCGTGCATGGACCAACGATGGTGTTATACCTACACCTAAAAGTTTTTTATACCATGAAAATGTAGATATAAGTGCTATGGCTGTGGGTTTAATGGATACACGCTATGAGCTGAGTCAGAATTGGAAAGAATACTATGACGGACCAATGCCAACCCGTGATGAACTATACCGAGAAGAAGTTGTTTCTACCCTCACTTATCTTAAAATCAGAAAAATAAAGCGATTGATAATCGAAAATCAAAAAGACATAGAAAAATCAAAAGACCCGGAGGAGCAGTTACATCTGCTTCAGACCCATCAGCACCTGAAGGAAATGGAAATAAATCTCACTAAAGAGTATGGAACTGTTATATTTAAATAAGAGATAATCTTCGGGAAATTATTTCTCTGAAGGATTTTTTTTGCCAGCTGCTAATTTTTGAACAGCTTCACTAATCCGCTCTCGTTTTTCCGTTTTGTCACTTGCTCCATTCAGCCATTTCAAATATTCTTTTTTATTGGTAAAAGAGAGTTTATCAAAAAATACAGCTGCCTTTTTATTTTTGTTTAAAATAGTTTGTAGTTCGGCAGGAGGAGTAACAGTGCGGGCTTTATTATCTACACCTTCAATGGAATTTTCTGCACTTCCATTAATAATCCTGGTTACACCTGATTTGTTGCATTCTGGTTTAATAAAACGTAATGCTGTCCAAACATGGTCAAGTGTTACCTGATATTCGCTCTCAAAGCCACTTTGATTGAGCATCTGCCAACTGCAATCCCTGTTAAGGTCACTTACAATTTTTGAAGCAGTTTTTGGGTAGGCAACCCATAATTTACCCCCTTCATCCAATGCCGGAAGTACTTCTTTCAATATACCATTCAACTGGTTTTGATTGATTGCAAATACCAGGGCAAAATCAATACCTCTTGATTTTAATAAAGGCGTGACGTTTTTGGCAAATGAAATTTTAGAGAATTGTTTTTCAATGGAAGAGGGCAAGCCTTGAATAAGTAAATTCTTTTCTTCAGAAAGTTGAAGTTTTTCAAACATAGTCTGCATCATGCTTCAACGAAATTTTTTAAAAGTGCAAAAGAGATGCAAAGGTAATAAAATTATAATTTGATTACAAGTTTTATATGGAAACAATGTTCAACCGGAATGAAAATAGCAAATAAACCGGGTTATTTCATAGGTTTATAAAATTTCATTGCTTCCACCGCATATTGTTTTACTTTATGTATCCGGGTTTCATCAGAAGGGTGGGTACTCAGAAATTCCGGGGGTTTTTGACCTCCTCCTGCTTTTGACATTCTTTCCCAAAATGGTACAGCCTCATTAGGATTGTAGCCAGCCATAGCTGCAAAGATTAACCCAAAACGATCTGCCTCAAGTTCCTGTTTGCGTGAATTGGGCAAAAGTACACCCACCTGCGCTCCTGGAGCATATACAGAATTGAAAATATTATGCACAGTGGCGTTGCCTGAAGTTAAAATGTTACCTACTGCTCCTAATCCCTGAGCAACGAGTTCCTGGCTCATTCTTTCATTGCCATGCTGTGCAATTGCATGTGCTATTTCGTGTCCCATAACTACAGCTAATGCAGCTTCATTTTGAGTTACTGGCAATAGACCAGTATATACCACTACTTTACCACCCGGCATACACCATGCATTTACATCTTTTGAATCTACAAGATTAAATTCCCATTGATAACCCTGTAAAACAGATCCTTTATTTTCTTTGGTATAATAATCAGTAATAGCCGTAGCAATCCGGTTACCTACCCTTTTTACCATTTCAGCATCTTTGCTTACTTGGGTAGCCACTATTTTATTTTGAGAAAGAAATGTCTGATATTCCGATTTTGCCATTGTTTGCAATTCAGACTCCGGCAACAATTGCAGTTGGTTTCTTCCGGTAATGGCATTTTCGGTACAGGAAGTGAAAAAGCAGAGGGATATCAAAAGAGTTAAAAGTGATCTGTTATGCATGTGTTTTAATTTAACATTGTCAGCAATGTTTATTTCAATAGTTATACCAAAATTTTTTTTGAAATATTAAAATTGCAGATTATAATGAACGTCTGCCTTTCCTCCTGTCGCGATACTTCAAGATTGGGGCTTTACTTTCACTACCTCTCAATAAACGGGAAATATTTTTCTGATGAGTAAGAATTACTAATAAAGCAACTACGACTGCAAAAATGCGATACGCATGATTATCTACATTAAAGATTACTAAAATGAAAACAGGAAATGCCATACTTGCCAGAATACTGCTTAATGAAACAAACCGAGTTAAAAAAAGCACAAGCAGAAATACTCCTATACAACATAAAGCTGTCCATGGAGAGATACCCAGAACCAAACCAAACAAAGTAGCGACTCCTTTACCTCCTCTGAACTGGGCCCAAATTGGATAGATATGACCTAATACTGCTGCCAGTCCAAGACCAATTTGAAGATTAGTCCTGGCAAATTCATCAGCTACATAAAAAGGTAACAAATATGCAAGTTTAACTGCAACAAAACCCTTCAGCATATCCACTACCATAACCATTGTACCCCATTTACGTCCCAATACTCTGTATGTATTAGTAGCACCAGAGTTTCCGCTTCCATAATCACGAATATCAATATTGAAAAAATATTGACTTACCCACAGGGCAGTAGGTATTGACCCTATTAAATAAGCTAATATTGCAAGTGTCAGTTCGTTCATAAGTGATATCAGGTTGAAGTTGGTTTACAAATATAATGTATTTATAATCACTGAAGTATTTACAATACATCCATTTTTCTAAACGCAATACATAACCAGTTATTTTTTTCGAATTTATTTTCCAGTCTAAGGTTCTTTAGTTGAGCAGCATTAAGAATATTCTCACAATCCTCTTTCAAAATACCACTGACTATCAAAACACTATTTAAATTCATGCTGTTTGCGAATTTCTCAAAATTGGCAAGTATTACATTCAGATTAATATTGGCTAGTATAATATCCCAGGTATTGGTTACAGGAAATTGATCTGTTTTTTGCAATTGAATAACAGAACAGTTATTCATCCGGAAGTTTTCGAATGCATTATCAATACTCCAGTCATCATTGTCAATTGCCATGATTTTTGAAGCTCCCATTTTACATGCAAGTATTGCAAGTACCCCTGTACCCGTACCAAAATCAATAACCGATTTCCCTATCGGATTAAATTTATACAATGATTCAAGCATCATATAAGTAGTAGCATGATGTCCGGTACCAAAGCTCATTTTAGGAGTAATTACTATGTCATAATTTACTCCTGATTGTTTAGGGTGAAATCCAGCTCTTACTGCAACAAATTTGTCAACAATTACAGGACTAAAGGAAGACTCCCATTCTTCATTCCAATTTTTATTATATATGATTGATAATTTGAAATTTACATCACTTATTAATAATATTTTTTTAAATATTTTTTCATCAAATTTATTTTTGTCAATGTACATTATTAGCGCGTCTTCGGTCATATCAAAACCCTGCACATCAAAAGCTTCCTGTAATCTGGCTACTAAAATATCACCTGTTTCGGCATTACCAGGATACATTTCAATCTTTAAATAAGACTCAAGCATAAATATAAATTAAAAAAGCCAACTGAATATTTCAGATGGCTTTGAAAAAAAATCTGATAAAATTTTAGTTGCTTTCACTTCCTGTTTCGCCATCTTTAGGATTCGAAACAACCGAAGGCTTATTCTTTGGTGCAAAATCAGGTTTGGGCATTAAAGCTTTCCGGCTGAGTTTAAACTTTCCGGTTTTATGATCCACTCCTATTAGCTTCACCTTTACGGTATCACCCTCTTTCAATACACCATCCATACTTTCCAGGCGCTTCCAACTGATTTCACTGATATGCAGCAAGCCCTGTTTTCCGGGAAGGAATTCAACAAATGCTCCAAATTCTTTTATACCTTTTACGGTAGCTTCATAAACTTCTCCTACGGAAGGAACAGCAACAATTCCCTTAATCCAGGCTACTGCTTTATCCAAACCGTCTTTGGCAGGAGAAAAAATACTTACTTCTCCTACAGAACCCACTTCTTCTATATTGATTGTAGTACCTGTTGTACGTTGTATTTCCTGAATTACTTTACCCTGAGGTCCGATAACTGCACCGATAAATTCTTTATCAATAAAGAGTTTCTCCATTCGTGGTGCATGCGGCTTAACTTCTTCACGGGCAGCAGCAATGCAATTGTACATTGCATCCAATATATGGAGTCTTCCTTTACGTGCCTGCTCTAAGGCCTGGCGCATAGTTTCCATACTCAACCCATCTATTTTGATATCCATCTGCACACCGCAGATACCATCTCTTGTTCCTGTAACTTTAAAATCCATATCGCCTA
The DNA here is from genome assembly GCA_039811345.1 of Chitinophagaceae bacterium. GTDB lineage: Bacteria > Bacteroidota > Bacteroidia > Chitinophagales > Chitinophagaceae > Agriterribacter. The sequence goes on along the minus strand of JBDHYJ010000027.1, from coordinate 45,850 downwards.
GATGGTCTTCATCTCCCAGGATATCTGTAAGAATTGCATATTTCTTATCACTGCTCCGGGTAATTAAGCCCATTGCAACGCCACTCACGTGTTTTGGAAATGGAACACCGGCATCCATAAGAGCTAGCGATCCGGCACATACAGTTGCCATGGATGACGAACCGTTTGATTCCAATATATCGCTTACAACACGTACTGTATATGGATATTCATTACCCGGCATCATTTGTTTCAACGACCGCATAGCGAGATTCCCGTGTCCAACTTCACGCCTGCCAGGCGCCCTCAAAAATTTTATTTCATTGGTAGAAAAGGGCGGAAAATTGTAATGAAGTATAAACTTTGAATACTCAGATTTGGCTGCACTTTCAATCAGTAATTCATCTAAAGGAGTTCCTAAAGTAACCGTTGTAAGTGATTGAGTTTCACCTCTTGTAAATAATGAAGATCCATGTGGAGAAGGAAGTATGTTAGTTTCCATTGCAAGAGGTCTTACTTCATCAAGTTTTCGACCATCTAGCCGCAAACGATCATCAAGGATCATGTTTCTTACAATCTCCCATTGTAAATCGTCAAAATATTTACCAGCAAGCTTAATATCTTCTTCTTCAGGTTCTTCACCAAAGCTGGCTATTAATTCTTCCTTAAGTTTTGTAAAGGCTTCGCTTCTTTCATGTTTTGTAGTTCCTGCCTTTGAAATTTCATATATTTTTTGCCCTGCAAAGCTTTTTACTTTTTCAAGTATATCATCTTTTTGAACAGGTTTTTCATAATCTCGTTTACTGGTGATTCCCAGCTTATCTCTTAACTCCTGCTGTGCTTTTACCTGTATTTTAATAGCATCATGAGCTATCTCCAGGGCTTTTACCAGGTCTTCTTCACTGCATTCCTTTGATTCACCTTCTACCATCATCAGGTTACGGTCAGTTGCACCTATTATAAAATCCATATCAGCTGTTCCCAACTGAGTACGTGAAGGGTTTACAATAAATTCACCGTCAACACGGGCAACCCTTACTTCTGAAATAATTTCTTTGATAGGAATATCAGATACAGCCAATGCCGCAGAAGCTGCAAGACAGGCAAGTGCATCAGGCATAATTTCACTATCGCTTGAGATAAGTGTTATAATTACCTGAACCTCACAGTAATAATCTTCCGGAAATAAAGGACGAAGTGCACGGTCTACAAGACGGCTAATCAGTACTTCATAATCACTTAATTTACCTTCCCGTTTGAAAAATGAACCGGGTATGCGACCTGCCGAGGAAAATTTTTCCATATAGTCAACACTTAAAGGGAAAAATTCCTGCCCGGGTTTTGGTTGTTTATTGGCTACTGCTGTAGCTAATAATATACAATTTCCCTGGCGAACGGTTACTGAGCCATCGGCCTGTCTGGCAAGTTTGCCCGTTTCGATAGTGACGATTCGGCCTCCGCCTAAATCAAATGATACATTTGTTGGTTGAGCGAGCATAAATAATTTGCATTTAAACATACAGGAACCGTTTAGAGAGAGGGAATACGGTAGCTCTGTAAGTTGTGTTAGTAATAATTGGAAGTGGTATAAAAACTACTATTCCCAACAGCATTTGTTGGGAATAGCTATCAATGCGTTAACTATTACTTCCTGATTCCGAGCTTTTCAATTAAAGCACGATATCCCTGTAGATTCTGCTTACTTAGGTAAGACAGCAACTGCTTTCTCTCCCCAACTAATTGCAGGAGTCCCCTGTTGCTTGAAAAATCTTTCTTATTTCCCTGCAGGTGCTCAGAAATATGTGTTATGCGTTCTGTAAGTAACGCAATCTGGGCTTCTATAGAACCTGTGTTAGTGGCTTTGCCTCCGAAATCTGTAAAAACTTGTGCTTTTTTTTCTTTTGTCAATGTTGGCATCTCAAATTTGTTTAATTCATCCCAAAAAAATCTTCAATAATTTGGCGGCAAAGGTAATAAAATATAAGATGCAAAGTAATTTATTTTTATTTCAAATATTTCAGATTCAAACCATAGAGAATAACAAATACAATCCCAATTATACCAATAAATATAGTAGATAGCATTGATATAATGTTCTCTCCAAAAACATACATTGGACCCGCAATGCCCAGAACTGTACCTATGATGTACAACCAGTACCCTGTTTTCTTCAGTCTGAACATTAATACTGCACCAAAAAGCGTAATTAATGCGGCCAGTATACTAAACAGGTTACTTTTTTTCATATTCTCTGGCTTTACTAAATCACTGGTATCTGAAAAGATTTTCTTTGCAATACCTGAATTAGCATTTCCTTCTTCTTCAATTTTATTTTTTGCATCATCCATAGCTGCCTGAACAAGATCTGCCCTGGTATCTGCAGTTATATACGAAAAACTGTTGCTAATGATTGAAAGTCCGCTACCAATAAAAGTAAGAATGCATAAAACGGTCAAAAACAAAGGACGTGCCGGTTGATTCGTTGCAGGTTGTTCAGTTGATTGTATATTTTCCATTGTTGTCTTAGAATTTAGTTATTCAAACCTTAGAAGATTTTTTTTAATAAGTAATTTACGCCGATTTTTAATATACCGGGTTTTTAACCTGAAAACAGTCTTTGTGGCTCATATTTATTTTACAGTTATCAACGACCTTTCGTACGATCAGCGGATGCAGCGTATATGCCGGACGCTGAAGGAAAATGGTTTTGAGATAACGCTGGTAGGAAAAAGAACAAAATCTTCTATTCCTGTCAAAAATGAAGTATATCATCAGCACCGTTTGAACTGCCTGTTCACCAAAGGAAAAGCTCATTATCTGGAGTTCAATTTACGTCTTTTGTTTTTTCTATTGTTCAGAAAAATAGATATCATTTGTGCTATTGATCTTGATACCATTGTTCCCTGCTATCTTATTTCAAGACTAAAAAAGATTAAACGGGTATATGATGCGCATGAATTATTCACAGAAATGAAGGAAGTAGTAACACGACCGGGAGTACAAAAAATATGGAAGGGTATCGAAAAAAAATATGTTCCGCGGTTCCCCAATGGATATACTGTATCTCAAAGTATAGCAGATATACTTAATGAAAAATATGGAGTATTGTATCAGATCATCAGAAATATGCCGGTATACCAGGGTAATAGTAGATCTTATTCTGGTGGTGAAGATATTATATACCAGGGGGCAGTAAACGAAGCTAGGGGCTTTGAATATCTTATCCCGGCTATGCAACAGATACCTGCCCGACTGTATATTTATGGTGATGGTAATTTTAGTGTTCAGCTAAAGGAACTGATAAAAAAATACAATGTAACTGATAAGGTATTCCTAATGGGATTGCTTACACCGGCTGAGCTTAGAATGAAAACACCAGAATATCATATAGGCATCAACCTCGTAGAAAATACAGGATTGAATCAGTATTATTCACTGGCAAATAAATTCTTCGACTATATGCACGCCGCAGTACCTCAGATTACAATGAGATATCCGGAATATCAGCTTATTAACAACAAATACGAAGTTGCTGTATTGATTGATACATTAGATTCTGAAAATATTGTGGCAGCTTACCGGCAGTTGCGTAACCCCGATTTCTACAACAGGCTTCGCAATAATTGTATCAAAGCCAGAGAGGAATATAACTGGCAGATCGAAGAAAATAAACTGGTTGAGTTTTACAGAAAATTATTTTAATAAATTTTGGAAAAACATCTTCATATAATATGTCTTGACGTACCTTATCCACCTGATTACGGCGGTGTATTCGATCTTTTTTATAAACTCAGGTACCTGAAAGAGCGTGGCGTACAAGTTATTTTGCACTGTTTTGAATATGGGCGTGGACAGCAAACTGTATTAAACGAGTATTGCACTAAAGTTTTTTACTATAAAAGAAAGACCGGCATACAGTCAATATCATTCACTATACCGTATATTGTCAAATCGAGGGTGGACAAAAGATTACTGCAAAATTTATCTGCTGACAACTACCCGGTTTTGCTCGAAGGTACACACTGCACTTTTTTGCTTTGGAAAAATAAGCTCAAAGACAGAAAGGTGCTATTGAGACTGCATAATATTGAGACTGATTATTACCTGCAAATGACAGTCAATACAGACAATCTTTTCAGGAAACTATATTATTGGAATGAATGCAGACTATTAAAAAAATATGAACCATGTATTATGCGCAGGGCTGATAGCATACTTACCGTTTCTGAAAAAGATGCTAAACAATTAAAGTCTTTTGCAAAGCAGGTTGATTACCTTCCGGTCTTTACCGGTTGGAACAATATAACTTCCAGACCCGGAACCGGCAATTACTGTTTATATCATGGAAATTTATCTGTTGCTGAAAATGAGTCAGCAGCTTTATGGTTGATAGAATCTGTATTTCCGGAATTAAAAATTCCTTTAAAGATTGCGGGGAAAAATCCTTCACAAAAACTTATTAATGCAGCATCCGGGTATCTCCATATTGAAATTATCAGCAACCCGGCTGATGCTGAAATGGAGCATCTGATAAATGAAGCTCAAATCAATCTTTTACCATCATTCAGCTCAACAGGTGTGAAATTAAAATTGCTGCATGCTGTATTTTGTGGAAGATATTGTATAGTCAACAAAATGACTGCTGAAGGAACCGGACTGGAAACCACATGTATTTTTGCAGAAAATGAAAAAGATTTTCAGGACCAGATTAATCTGGTATATCATACTCCTTTTACACAAACACAAATTGAGATAAGAAAAAACTTATTGCAACTGCATTACAACAACGGGATTAATGCAGATAAGCTAATAGCAATGATGTAGTTTATTTTCTTTTATACTTCAGAATTACCAAAGCTTTTTGGGTTACTGAAATTGTTTGACCCTGATAATTTTGATTTGAAGTTTGATTCATCCCCCCAAAAAATCTCAGTGTGTCGGATGCAATACTAAACTTTGCACCACTTGGCTCACTGGTAGTAGTGGATGGGATATTGCTTATACCATCGGGAACAGAGATTAAAGCACCATTGGGTAAGTATAAGGAATCATTGCCAATCTGCTGGTATTTCCCCGAGCTGCTTGATGTAGGTACATCAACTTCGAAAGGTAGTTCCTGAGTCGAGGTGAGTATTCCCCCTATAAAAGTTTGCATTTTTGCATTAGCTGAAATTGAATAACTAAAATCTGTAGAGATAATATCAGTAGCAGTAATTTTAAGGCTGCCCTTATTGTTTATCGTAGTAGTTTTATAGGAGGTTGTTATTTCAATATTACCCATCATATCATCCGTTGCTTTACCGGTAGAAGAAACATCCATATCTGCTCCAATAAAACTCCAGTCGCCAATAATAGAAGTATTACCGCTATTATTCCCGTTATTATTTCCATTATTATCTGAGGGAAGGCTACTGTCTATAGAAAGTTCTTTCTGACAGGAAAAAAGCAGGCATGATACTGTAACAAATAGAATAAAGTTTACAAACGTTTTCATAGCAACTAATAGTTTGTACAAAGATGCAAAAAAGCAATGATTATTACTAACAAAAAACGGCAAACGATAGACGTGATAAAATATAAAATTTCACATCTATCGTTTGCTAAATCACAATTTGTAACTGCACTAATCTTTTAAGTTCAGGTACTTTTTCACGGCATTATAGTCATTCCAGTCTACTTCAAATGTTTTACGGCCTGAAGCAGTACTGCCAGGTATTACTATATAGCGATATTGCCAAGATTTTTTGCCATCGTTATTTGTAAACGTTGAAGCATCTTCTGTCGAATAGAAATTAATAGCTCCTTTCGTGAAATAAAGATTAATATTAAGTACACCTGTCAGTGCATATAAGTCAGTTATGGGTAAAGTAAAAACAGTAGGCTGGTCAACTGTACCGGCATTAAGATAAACCTTAATATCTCCTGATGTTAGTATCTCATCCAGGATCAATGGAGCATCAAGTGTGGCTGTCCATGCCAGAGTATCTAGCTTCCCATTCTCGGTTGTAGTTTCCGGATTAAAAGTCACATCCTTCCACGATGAATAAAATACATTTGCAGGATCACCCTGATCACCTTTATCTCCTTTATCCCCTTTATCACCTTTGGCTCCGGTTTCTCCCTGTGGCCCAGCGGGTCCTTCTTTCGAACAGGAAGAAAAAAATATTGCTATTGCCACTAAAGTTGCAGCTAAGAGTTGCAGCGTCATTTTTTTCATAAAGTATATATTTGGTTTATTAATACTACTAAAATAATGAAATAAGGACTACAAGCTACTATTTAAGTATGTTTTTCAGAGACAATTTAACACATACTTTATACCCTTCACGGATCATTTTTCAAAACGTCTATCATTGCGGCCTTCTCCAACTGATCCATGCACGTGCATTGGCAGCATTTACCATGTCATACTGATCATCGTTGATCTGCACCAGGTAAAAGCCGCTTGTTTCCATCAGTTTTAAAGCGGTATTTACATAAGGATCAATAGCGTCATCAGGTATATCACCCAGATCTCCCAGGTAAGTTCCAAAACGTATACGTCCGTCTGCAGTAAAAGTTGGCGCATCAAAGGCAGTTCCAAAACTCAGACTGAGTTGCCCGTTTTCATTCATAAGATAGCCGGCAAGATCATAAGTGATATTGCCACTGGTACCAAACTGCGGCCAAAATCCTAATGCTACAAAATTTTCTATCCCCTGAAGTCCATAAGCATCATCTACCCCATCAACATGAAAACCAGTATAGGTATACCAGAAACTGCCTTCATCCACCATGGTTTGCCACCATCTGCGCGGTGCATCTACATCCAGTACCTGAGGCTTTATTATCCCTTTTATGGTAGCTGTATTGCCATCACCCACATTTCCGGTAATTGTTTGCGTTACTCCCGACCATACAGGATTATAAAAACCGGTTACAATGGTTGAACCTGCCATAAAAGGATCGGAGAATTCAATACCGGCTAATGAAAAATAAAAGGAAGTAGTAAAGGTATTCACATTTCCCTGATCATCTACCCAGGTAATAATAATAGTGCGGGTATTAGGGTCTAAATTAAGATCGTACGACTCGCCACCTACGGTTAACTGCTTGAAATATTGCAATATCTTACCTAAAGCATTATAAATTAAGTTGACATTAAATGTTCCTCCACTATATGCTTCTGCTTCCTGCTGAGTTGCTTTTACCAATAAAGCTTTACTCCCATTGACCCTACCTGTTAACTTAATAGTATCTATTCCGGTAGAATCATTGAAATAAAATTCAAAATCAGATTGTTTTCCCACTCCGTCCGTTCCACCATTTACAGTTCCATCAGGATCCGAAAGTACATGTATATAGCTATAGGTATCAAAAATTATACTTGGTTGCTGCAATGCTTTCAGCCGGTAGCTGCTTTCTTTGAGTGTAACAGCAGAAGCAGAGTCAAAATCAGATACCATTTCCACCCTGTTGGCATCATTAAACTTCAGGTAAAATCCATAAGCGCCACCGCCTGCCGGTTTCAGAATCATTTTCCAGCCATAAGGAGCGCCGCTGAGTTGTTCCTGGTAAGCGTTCAGTTGTTTTGACAATCTTTGATCCGGTGACTCATTGAACAAATGATCATCATCTTTTCTACAGGATGATGCGACAGCAATAAGCACCAAAAAATATACAGATAATTTCTTCATAAACTTTGAGCGATAAATGTTCTTAATAGAGCAGGCCATCTACAGCCATCCTCACTTTTGTTTGTAACTGTGCAAAATCAATATTCCACGCCTGCTTATAATAATTTACAATTATTGATTTCTTTGTCCGCAACCGCGTTACTGCCTGATCTCTTGTAGTACCCCGGTCTGAAACTCCTTCCGGAATAGAGGCAAGCATCTGTTCAAACCATTCATTCCCATTTACCAGCAGATGAGATATCATTTCAACAAAATCATCGTCTACCGTATTCATGGAGTAAGCGGTGATAAATCCATCCCTTAGTGCTTCCTCATCGGTATAGTCCTGCCAGTTGGAAGTGATCAGACTTGGATTGAGGTTTTTAAAATCAACAGGATATAAAATATTCTGATGAAGGATATGCCCAAACTCATGCTGGATAGTCAGGAACATTTGTTTTATCCAGAAACTATCGGCTACATTATATCCCTGCATTCCTTTTACTTTGGTATAGTTAATTGCAAGAAGAATGATTTTTTTACCTCCCTCTGCCACACCAAGTTTGATAGCTCCGCTTTGTTCATAAGCCGGGCTACCGATCATATATATTATTTTGGGAGAAATCTTATTAAAAAATTCCGGGGTTCCTAAAGTAGTATAAGGTGCTATCCAGGTTTTCCGTATAGCACTTAAAATTGGTACAATATATTCTTCTTTGGGCGGTACAATAGTGTAGCTGATATCACCAATATCTTCAAATGCATCCCATTTATATTTTGCACTGATATTATAAGGGGTAGTAAGCGAATCACTGATCCATTTATCAATAGACCCCTCTGCCCAGGTACCACCGCCAAGGTCTACAATATCTTCCGCACCGGAAGGATTAAATTTTTCCTTCTCACAAGACATCAGCCCAGTCAAGATTGTTACACATAGAAACCCAATTATGACATTTTTCATAAAAATATTTTATTATCTGTTCAAATCAGTAATACCGGAAAGTTTTACTTCATTCGGTAATTTTAATTGCCTGAGTTTATCGTCAGGACCTATTTCAAGTGTTTTTGTTACTACTCCGCCGGTACCTACAAATTCATGAGTTACGGTAAGTCCATATCTCAAAATGTCAAACCAGCGCATTCCCTCGTGTACAAACTCAATACGGCGCAATTCCAGTATATATTTCACCAACGCTTCCTGTATAGAATAGTCGTTGTTGTAATGTTGCCTCACTTTAGCTTGTGTAACTGTTCTGTTAGCTGGAAGAGTACCAGGTGTTACTCCTGTAAGCCTCGTACTTAAAAACAGGTTGATATCTTTAATAGCAGCATCATAATTGCCCAGGTAAGTATTTGCTTCGGCTTTATTAAATAATACTTCTTCTGTTGTGAAAAGACATAAAGTACCATAAGCCAATCCAAAATCAGAAGTTGGATCATCCTGAGCAAAGTCTGTATAGTTGAGCTTTGGAACTCCCGGATTTTTTTGAGAACCCACATAGCCTGTGATATATGCCCAATCTCCACCAGTTACTTCAAGCGGGGTATCAAAAATTTCATTCTGAATTTCAGGAGTAAGCGCGTACCGGTATCTTATAAAACTGAGGGCATAAGTATAAATTGAAGGACAGGTCATCAGCAACAGGTTTGCAGGCTCGGTTGTTTTTTGATACTCTGCCGGAAGATTATTAATTCCATAAGTTTGATAAGTGGTATTCCAGGGGCGAAGATTAGGCAGAAGGTCGGGAACGGATGCATTGGCATATTGCACTGCCTTTTCATAATCTTTTTTATATAAATAAAATCTCGATGCAAAAGCATTGGCAGCTGTCCGGGTGAAATGATAACGGGGTACCTTATACGATGCATCATCAAGCAGGGGCAAACCTTCCAGCAGGTCTTTTTCTATTTTCTCATATACTTCAGCAACGGTACCTCTGCTATATTGTTTATTAACCACGGTTTCGGGTTCAGTTACATAAGGAACACCTGGATTGGAGCCTGCTGTGCTCTGATCGTAGGGTTTTGCATACAAAGTAACCAGCATGAAGTGCGCATAAGCCCTTGCTACTAATGCTTCCCCTTTCTGGCTTTGATAATCTTCAGTATTAGTAGCTTCATTACAAGCTTCCAAGGCCTGGTTGGCTGAAGCAATGGCAGCGTAACAGGAATACCAGTAATTGTCCGGAGAATCCTGGTCGGAGTTGGGAACATTTTCAAATGCATAAGGTGCCGAATTGGTAACATCAGCTTCACCGGTACCTTTATCACCGGCATTATCCGACATCGCTTCCGCAAAAGCCATATAACTACCCTGGGGATATGCACTAGCCAGCAGTTGTGATACTTTTGCCGGATCAGTAAGTTTCGCCCTGTTGTCGGGTTCCCTTGCAAGATATTTGTCGCAGGCACTCAGCATAACAAGCAACACCAATGCACAACTTAGTTTATACTTCATAGTGTATCTTTTATTACAATCCTACTTTTAATGATAATGTTATTTGCTTTTGCACAGGTTGAGCCACACCACCGGCATTAAAAAATTCAGGATCCTGCCCTTTTAATTTTTTATCTGCATATATCAACCACGGATTAATAGCAGCCGCAGTGATGGAAACAGATTTGAAGAAATTTGTTTTATGCAGTAATTCTGCCGGTAACTGGTACGAAAGTGATACTGTTTTTAAACGGATAAAATCTCCTCTTGCCACACGTTCAGTTGAATAATTGTAATTGTTGTAAGGATAATTGAAAGGAGTAGCGTTGGTCAACACATATTGATAGTAATCCATTATTGAAGGAATATTCGTAATGGTTTGGTCACCCGGCATTACCCATCTGTCGTAAAACTCTTTGGGCGAAGCATCCCATTCAGAATAGCTGTTCTTAAAAGCAGGATTCAACCGGATCATATTGCCAGCCTGATAGGTAATAAAAATGTTTAGTGAAAAAGCTTTGTAAGTAAATGTATTGTTTAAGCCGCCGGTAAACTTAGGATCAACCGAACCTTCAAATTTAAGATTGCGAACACTGTCCGACTGCATAAATACAGCAGATGTTGTTTTTCCTTCTTCATTGATAAATTCTGGTATCCCTGTTGTTGCATTTAGTCCTGCAAATTTTATGGAGAACAGACTGTTAACCGGATAACCCTGAAGATTACCACCTTCCTGTTTAACAAGGTCAAATATACGTGGCAGGTATTCCGATCTGGTAATTTTGTTGGTATTATAACCAAAAGTGAGATTGATTTTCCAGTTCCAGTTTTTTCTCACAATAGGTTGCCCTCCAATCAGCAGTTCAGCGCCTTGTGATGTCATATCAGCATAGTTAGCAGTTTTAAGAGATTCACCGCCTATACCAGAAGTTTTAATCAGACCAATCAGGTCAAAACTTCTGCGATGGTACACATCAATGCTGGTAGTAAGTCTGTTGTTGAATAATCCTGCGTCTAACCCAATATTTGCAGTATAGTTCTTTTCCCAGGTAAGATCATCATTAGCAAGATTGGCGATATAAATGATGGTCTCCACATCTGTAAGATAAGGGCGATGGATATTGATATTACGCAGAATAATATTTGAATTGGTAGCTGGTCCCATGCTGGCTGTAAGTCCATAGCTGGCCCTTAATTTTAAATAATTCACCGCTTCAACATCACGCAGGAAGCCTTCTTCATTAATATTCCATGCGCCGCCAAAGCTCCAGGTAGGCAACCATCTTGCCTGGCGGGATGCACCAAGCCGGTTTGAACCGTCGTACCTCACCGTACCGTAAAAATTATATTTGTGATTATAGGTGTACTGGGCATTAAAATAAAATGCGGCAAAGCGATCAAAGTCTTTACTCATACCATAGTAAGGAAAGTTTTGCTCAATCATTTGCTTAAGTATCCTGAAATCGGGTGTAGCCACTCCCCCATTATCATACTGGTAGCCATAACCGTTGGATGAAGCATTCTGGCGATCAGAATATTTAATTTGCTGCCCTATGAGGATATTCAGGTCATGTTCATCATCTGCTCCAAATGTATTGGCATAGTTAAGGCTGTTGCGCACATCAAAGTTTAATAACTGATCTTCTACCCGGTTATAGAACCCACCATAAGGTAATACCACCACTTTTTCAGCGCTGGGATTTTCCGGATCCTGGTACAGGAAAGGATTGTTTCTGCGTATTTCAGATGTTCCGGCAGCCCGGTATGCATTAGCCATGTTGGCATTTTCATTCACTTCCTGTTCACGGGTAGAACGTACATAACGTATAGCACCAATAAATTCGTAACGCAAATGTTCGGTAAACTTATAGGTAGCTTCTCCCTGCAGTTTCAGATCTATGACATTAATCTTAAGCCTGTTGTTTTCAAGTTCTGAAAGAATATTAAAGGGGGCAAAATTCCGGGTAAAATATTCCCTGTCGCCTTTGTCATCAAAAGCAGTTAATGCCCGGTTTGTATTTAAAGCATAGCTAAATGGGTTGATATCAAAGTTGCGGTCATATCCACCGGTTACAACATTGGCTGTTCTTGAAATAGTTCCCGGAGCTTCCTGCTGCCGGTAAGAGCCGGTAGTTAAAAATCCTGCTGAAAATTTATCGGAAAATTTATAGTTATTTCTAAAGTTGAGGGTATATCTTTTTACATTATCAGCCAGCGTCCAGCCATTGTCATTATAAAAACTGGTTGAAAAGAAAGATTGCAACCTGTCGGTACCGGAAGAGATACTTAATGAATGTTCCTGAACAAAAGACTGACGAAACAATAAGTCAAACCAGTCGGTATTTGATTTTGCATATCGTAGCAGGTATTCCCGCTTTGCCTGCTGGGTATTTGGCATAGCAAAACTACCGTCAGGCAAAACCTCATTAATCAAATCATAATACTTCCCATATACACCATAATTACCTCCTCTGAGCACATTTGTTGTAAGCCAGCCTTTGCGGTCCAGTTCTGAGAGAACAGACATCTGTTCCACAGAATTCATAATATTATAATCTGTATACCGGGGTTTAAACTGGGTGCTGTAGTTGCCGGTATAATTTACTACCTGTCGTCCCGAACGGCCTTTCTTGGTTGTTATCACCACTACCCCGTTCATCGCCCTTGCTCCATATAACGCAGTAGCAGCAGCATCTTTCAAAATGTCAAAACTTTCAATATCATTTACATTAATACCGGCTACAGAAGAACCCAGCAGGGTGGTTGGGTCTCCACTGGCAAGCTGATCGTTGGATATATTTACAATATCCTCCAATACCACACCATCTACTACCCAAAGTGGTTTATTTTCACCATTTATGGAAGTGGCGCCTCTTATCCTTATTTTGGGAGCAGCGCCAAAGGTGCTTGATACATTCTGTATAGACACTCCTGCAGCCCGACCTTCCAGCATCCGACTTACATCAGCCACGCCATCTATTTTCACATCAGCCGCTTTCAGGGAAGTGGCAGCCCCGGAAAATTTCTTTTTATCAAGATTTTGAAAACCTGTTACGATTACTTCTGATAAAGCTCCATCTGCTTTTGAGAGGGCAACCGGTAAAAAAGTCTGTCCCAGGTAAACCACAGTTTTGGGTGCTTTACCAATAAAAGTAAACTCAAGCTGATCACCGGTTTGAACTGCTATTGAGAATTCACCGGATGCATTGGTGGTAGTTCCCCTGCGAGAGCGAAGATTTTCAATAGAAACTCCATTAAGCGGCGTGTTGTCATCGGCATCAGTTACTTTACCCTTTAATGTTGTGGTATCTTGCAGAATGTGTGATCCAGGTAACATTTTATTGTTGCTATCACCGGCCAAAGCGACAAAACCTGATAACATAAAGAGAGAGAAAAATAGAGAAAGAGAGAAAAAGTGATCAATCTTATTGAATTTCCTCATAGCAGGGAATTTAAGTATGCTTTATTAGGACAACGATCATCACCAAAACGTTGACTAAAAAAAAATATTTTTTATAATTCTACGAAGGTAAGGTTAAGAAGGTTTACAGGAAGATTTACAAGAACTTTTCTAAGAAAAGCAAGTATATTATCTTCGCGCTTCCTTTATTAATCTGAATGAACTTATCAAGTGAAGGTTTTTAAAAATAAGATTTCATTGAAATTAAATTTATATACACATGAAAAAATACAGTGCAGGAGTTCTGTTTGGTAAAGAACTTGAAGCCCTTTACAATGATGCGAGAGACAATCAGTTTGCTTTGCCCGCTGTAAATACTATTGGGACCAACACCATTAATGCTGTGTTGGAAACTGCAGCCAAAGTAAATTCACCTGTTATTATTCAGTTCTCCAATGGCGGGGCTCAATTTATTGCAGGCAAAGGAATGCCCAATGACAACTTGCAGGCAAATATTGCAGGTGGGGTATCAGGTGCCTTGCATGTACACAATGTAGCAAAGTATTATGGTGTTCCCGTAGTATTGCATACTGACCATGCGGCTAAAAAATGGCTTCCCTGGGTGAGCGGGCTTCTGGATGCCGGTGAACAATTTTTTAAAGAAAAAAAACAACCGCTTTTCAGTTCCCACATGCTCGATCTTAGTGAGGAATCTATTGAAGAAAATATAGAAACTTCTGCTAAATTTTTTAAGCGAATGGCACCCTTGGGTATGAGCCTCGAAATAGAGCTTGGAGTAACCGGCGGTGAAGAAGATGGTATAGACAACAGCGATGTGGAAAATGAAAAATTATATACCCAGCCACAGCATGTTGCTTATGCTTATAAAGAATTGGGAAAGATTGGAAATATGTTTACTGTTGCCGCAGCATTTGGAAATGTGCATGGCGTGTATAAACCTGGTAATGTGGAACTCCGCCCGATTATATTACATAATAGCCAGGTGTATATTGAAAAAGAATTAAAGACAGGTCCTAAGCCGGTATATTTTGTATTTCACGGCGGAAGCGGCTCTCCTCAAAATCAGATTCGGGAAGCCATCAGTTATGGCGCAATAAAAATGAACCTGGATACCGATTTGCAGTGGGCATTTTGGGAGGGGGTACTTAACAACTATAAGAAAAATGAAGCCTATCTGCAAGGGCAACTTGGTAATCCTGAAGGTGAGGATAAGCCTAACAAAAAATTCTATGACCCGAGGGTTTGGTTGCGTAAAGGCGAAGAATCGTTCATTAAACGCCTGGAAATTGCATTTGAAGATCTGAACTGCGTTAATCGCAACGCATAATAAAAAACATACTACTATCTAAAGCACTTTCCTGATAATTGGGGAAGTGCTTTTTTATTGTACCATCTGTTGTGCAATCAATTCTGAAAATCATCCGGTAGTACAGGTCCGTAGTGCAACTTTTGTCCCATTTGTTTTTTGTGTGGAAACAATACTTCATGAGCAGTCTCATATCCTTCATCAGCCACTTCTTTGAGCATCTGATAATTTTGAACCTTTCTAACGATGTATACCAATATTCCGGCCACCACCGCTCCTGCTGCTGCCGCCAGGAGCAGATCTTTAGTCTTTGTCTTTTTCATATTCCTGTAATTTACACCAATATATTCAAATGGCGTGCCATCGTATTTTCAGCTTGTTTTTTTATAGTTAAATACTGCCCAGCTATTAAATATTATAGCAAAGATGCCGAGTTTTATAAGGTATGGTGTAATGTCACTAAAGCCGCTACCCTTCAATATAATCATTCGCATCATTTCAATAAGATAAGTGGCGGGATTGAGTTGCGAAATTATTTTTGCCCAGCCGGGCATACTTTCTATAGGAGTATATAGCCCACCCATAAGTATGAAGATCATCATAAAAAAGAACATAATAAGCATGGCCTGCTGTTGCGTATCACAAAAAGTGGAAATCAATAACCCGAACCCAAGAATTGCAAAGAGATACATTGAAATACTTGCATACAATACCCACATATTACCAACAGGTACAATACCGAATACCACCCATGCCACTATCAATCCAATACTGAAAATGATATTACCCAGGATCCAGAAAGGGATTAGTTTTCCAATGATGAAATAGTGTTTCTTTATAGGAGTAACATTAATTTGCTCAATTGTGCCTGCTTCTTTTTCCTTTACAATATTCAGTGAAGACATAAAACCGCCAACCATTGTAACTAATATTGCCAATATACCCGGCACCATAAAAAAGTAATAATTCATTTCGGGATTAAACCAGTTGGAAGATCGTATATCAATTACAGGAAAGGGACTGAAAGTTTCCGGGGCAATCCATTTTAACCTGATTTCATTATTATAGTTCTTTATAATTTCTCCCAGGTAAGCGCCCCCAAGACCTGCTTTGACTCCATTAATAGCATTGACTGCCACAAATAATTTTTGTTCATTTTCTTTTATAAGCCCTTTTTCAAATCCCGATGGAATTTCAAGTATGAGATCAGCCTTGTCGTTTTCAATGGTTTTAAATGCTGCTTTGAAAGAATTAGTATAATCTGTCAGCCGGAAATAACCTGATGCCGTAATTTTAGATATCAACTGCTGAGAATATACACTGTGATCGTGATCGGCTACTGCAAGATTGATGTTCTTTACTTCATAATCAGCAGTAAAGGGTATAATAATCAGTTGAACCACCGGCATTACAAAAATTGCCAGGCGAATGGTTTTATTTCTCAGTATCTGACTGAATTCCTTTTGCAGCAAAAACTTAAGTGTTCTCATGCCAGTCGGATTTTATAACTTTTCAAACTAACCACCAGGAAAAAGATGGTCATCCCCGTAAGAATCAGCGCTTCTTTCCATATTGCTTCAAAGCCAAGTCCCTTAATCATTACTGCTTTTATAATGATATTAAACCATTTTGCTGGTACTATATTGGAAATTACCTGTAACGCTATGGGCATATTTTCAATTGGAAACATAAAACCGCTGAGCATTACAGTAGGCAGCAACATGCCCATCAGCGATATTGTCATGGCATCCTGCTGCGTAGCAGCTTTAATAGAAATAAGTATACCAAGACTCAGGCAGGCTATAATATATAATGTACTTACTGCAAGCAATAAGGGAATACTTCCATTAATTGGCAACCCGAGCAGAACCACACTTAGCACCAGAATAGTAATAATATTTATGAACGACAATAATAAATACGGAATAGCTTTTGCGAGAATCACCAGCATTGGTTTCAAAGGGCTTACCAGGAGTACTTCCATTGTGCCTGTTTCCTTTTCTTTCACAATGGATATAGCAGTCATCATTACACATACCAGCATTAATACCAGCGCCATTACACCCGGCACCATCGAATGAACACTTTTTTGCTGCGGATTATAAAGCATTCTTGTTTCAGCCGAAATGCGATAGGGTTGCTGCAGGTCCCGGTTCAGGTCCTGCTGATACTCCAATATGATTGCAGAAATATAGTTGGTGATGGTGGTGGCAACATTGGGGTCTGAGGCATCTGCTATTACCTGCACTGCAGCAGAGTGCTGATGCATCAGGTCGTTATAAAAATTTAAAGGAAAAATTACTGCCATTCTGATTTTCCCTTTTTTAAATTCTGATTCTATTTGCCGGGGACTTAGTATGTTCTGTTGTATATCAAAATAATGGCTGGCTTCAATTTTGGATATGATTTGCTGTGTGGCCCTGTCCTGTGAATGATCCATGATCACAATCTTTGAGTCTTTAACCTCATTGGTAAGCGCAAAGCCAAACATCAGGATTTGTGCTACAGGCATTCCAAACAATATGAAAAGTGTCTTTTTATCACGAAACACGTGATAAAACTCTTTTCGCACAAATGTTGCAAATTGCTTCATAAGTATATTGTTAATAAAGTCAACATTTATTCCACTCTCTTCGCCCCTCTGGCCAACTGATAAAATACCTGGTTCATAGATGGCGCATTAAACTGTTGCTTCAGTTTTGAAGGAGTGTCCAATGCTTCAATTTTTCCATCTACCATTATAGAAATCCTGTTACAATATTCCGCTTCGTCCATATAATGTGTGGTAACAAAAACAGTCATACCCTGATGGGCTACTTCGTAAATCATATCCCAGAATTGCCTGCGGGTAACGGGGTCAACTCCTCCTGTAGGTTCATCAAGGAACACAATGGCAGGGTTGTGTAATACTGCTACGGAAAAAGCAAGTTTTTGCTTCCATCCAAGAGGGATACCCGATACAAGTTTTTTTGCCTCCTGTTCCAGGTCCAGGTCATGCAATAACTGCTCAGTTTTAGTTTTTAATTTTTGATTATTCAATCCATAAATTCCACCAAAAAACTTTATGTTTTCTATCACTGTCAGGTCTTCATACAACGAAAACTTCTGACTCATATACCCTATATTCTTTTTGATCTGTTCGGTTTGCCGGTATATATCAAACCCGGCTATGGTTGCATTTCCGGATGTAGGTCTGGATAAGCCACAGAGCATACGCATAGCTGTAGTTTTCCCGGCTCCATTTGCACCAAGAAAACCGAAGATTTCTCCTTTACCTACCTCAAAGCTGATGGCATTGGTAGCTATAAAATCACCAAATTTCTTGGTAAGCTTTTCCGCTTTTATAACATGCTCTGCCATGTTAACCCTTTAATAATTTAATAAAACAATCTTCTACAGTAACTGCCGTCTTTTGCCATTCAATTTCGGTTAGCCCTTCCTGTTGCAGATACGACTGTACTTCTTCCGGAGATATATCAGATGCTGAGAGCACAACATGTGCATATTCTCCAAATGAATAACTGCCGGTAATATTAGTATTACGTTGCAAAGCCCTGAGCAAATCATACATATTGCCAGCCTTCACAGCAAAAAGCTGATCGGGGAATTCATTGATAATAGCCTGAGGTGTATTGATGGATAATATCGTCCCTTTCTGCATCAACGCAATCCTGTCGCAAAGCATAGCTTCGTCCATATAGGGTGTGGAGACCAATATGGTAATACCCTGCATTTTAAGTCGCTTCAGCATTTCCCAAAACTCTTTCCTGGAAACCGGATCAACACCCGTTGTGGGCTCGTCAAGAAAGAGCACTTCAGGTTTATGTATTAGTGCACAGCACAAAGCAAGTTTTTGTTTCATCCCACCGGAAAGTTTTCCGGCTCTTCTTTTTTTGAAAGGCTCTATTTGTACATAAATGTCACGGATAAGGTTATAATTTTCTTCTACTGTAGTGCCAAATACTGTTGCATAAAAATTAAGATTCTCCTCAACACTCAGATCAGCGTACAGCGAAAAGCGGCCAGGCATATATCCGATAAGTTTTCTTAACTGTTTAAAGTCTCTTTGTATATCCAATCCTGTAACAGTAGCTGACCCGCTATCCGGTAACAGAAGAGTAGTGAGCATACGGAATATGGAAGTTTTTCCCGCACCATCAGGGCCAATTAAACCGAATATTTCGCCCTTACTAACGGCAAAGGACACTTCATTTACAGCAAGCATCTTTTCTTTACCATAAGTCTTTGTAAGTTTATGTGCTGTTACAGCATCCATGTCTTAAAATTTTACATCGGCGTACATCCCGATTTTTAATGCCCCGTCATTCAGTACTCTAATTTTCACTGCATATACCAGGTTGGCTCTTTCATCCCGGGTTTGTATGGTTTTAGGGGTAAATTCTGCTTTATCACTGATCCATTCCACCAAACCATTATAATGTTTCACACTGTCTTTACCTGTATCAATCATCACGTCAGCTTTTTGATTGAGCTTCACTTTAGCCAGTTGATCACCTGTTATATAAGCCCGTAATATAACAGTGGTCAGATCAGCTATTTTATACAAAGGTTTACCGGTGGTCGCCATTTCATTTGCTTCAGCATATTTTGTCAGCACAGTTCCTGCCGGACCGTTTATTATCCTGCATTTACCAAGCTGGTCATTCAGTTGTTCAATTTGTGCAAGCAGGGGCAATACATCGCTTCGCAAACCGGAGCTTTGAGTTTTAAGTGCTGATACCTGTGCTGCATCCTGTTTCTTAATAACCATCAACTGTTTTTCAGATTCATCTACCTGTGCATTGATATCATCTAATTGTTTGAGTGTAGCAGCATCTGCTTTTACTAAGTTTTGAATTCGTGTTTGTTCCCGCTTAAGATTACCAAGACTTATTTCAGCAGCAGCGAGTTGTTGTTTGTAGTAACCAGTTTGCATGGCAATATCCGGCAAACGGCTACCCATGGCTTTGATCTGGGCTTCCAACTGTTTCTTTTTGAGTGCAAGCTGAGTGCTGTCAATATATCCGACTACTTCACCTGCTTTTAATATTTGACCTTCTTCTACATTAAAGGCTTCAATTGTACCTGTTGCTTCTGCAGAAATGATGGTTTCCACAACTTCAAAACTGCCAGACGCATCATAAGCATTATCATTGTCTGTGCAGGAAACTATAAGAGCCGGAAGTAAACCGAATATCAATATTGAAGAAATGTAGTTACTTAAATGTTTCATTCGTTTAAGTTATTTATGGTGATGCTATGCAGTTTAATTATTGATTAGTTG
Source organism: Chitinophagaceae bacterium (assembly GCA_039811345.1). GTDB lineage: Bacteria > Bacteroidota > Bacteroidia > Chitinophagales > Chitinophagaceae > Agriterribacter. The sequence goes on along the minus strand of JBDHYJ010000027.1, from coordinate 25,765 downwards.
TCCATTTGAGATTGTATGCGGTGAGCAGCAACTGTATTTCATGTAATATGCGATTTTGCTTCGCCTGATCTTCGGCGTTCACTTCACGTATATAATCGCTTCCTGTAATAACACCATTTTCCAACTGGGCTGCCGCTGCTTTTCGTATATTCTCTCTAAGTGCTATAATTTCATTATCGGTATCCAGTAACGACTGCCATTTCTCTTCTTCTGTTTGTTGCTGCTTAATAATCACTGATGTATTGAAAAGAAAAGTTTGCCGTTGCAGGTCTGTATTTTGCTGCCTGATATCGAGGAGAGATTTTTCTCTTTTTGCAGTGTACCATCCCGAAATGGACCACCTTAGCCTGATACCACCCATATAGTAGCTATCAAATTTATTACTCAGCATATTAAGACCTGGTTTACCCATACCTCCCTGTACAAAAAGCCCAAATTGCGGAAGGTTTTTTGCTGTCACCATTTTTTTCTGTTCCGCCAATAAGGTCATTTGTTTATTGAATAGTGACAATTCTGGTCTGTTATTTTCCAGACTAACAGCCGGCAATTGCGGTTTTTCCAATACTGTATTCTCATCTATATTACTATTGATAAATAGTCCAAGCATAGCAGCATAAGATTTCCGCATCGCTCTTAGTTCAATCATCCGCTGATCTGTTTGAATAATTTCAGCTTTCAGAACATCTGCATTACTTCTCAAAGCAGCGCCATTGGCAACAAGCGCTTCTGTTTTTTTCAATACGCTTTCAATACCTTTCCTGGTAATACCGGCTTGTGCGATTTGTTCATCAATCATCAATATGCCAAAAAACAACTGATTTATCCGGTCTTTAAGTTTGTAGAGTTCAACTTCAAGCGACTGTTCTTCTGCTTCACTATTGATCTGCTGCAGTTTCTTTTGCTGCCTGATAATACCACCGTCGTATAGTACCTGGCTTACTTCTCCATATAGTTTGTATTGATCTTTATCGGGTACCGGTATATCAATACCAGGAAATTTTACCGGTAACCGGGTTACTTCAGACTGATATGTTGCCTGACCATTTACATTGATTTGAGGAAGATATCCCTTTGCAATGTTATCAATCGAAAACTGGCTGCTTTTACTGATTAAGTCGTGTTGTTTGCTTAGGGGATAATATTCTTTTGCCATTTCATAGCAGTGCTCTATTGTAAGTGTCTGCGATGTGGCAGAATAGAAAAACATTATACCAATGCAGCTCAAAAAAAATAGTTTCATTCTAAGTAATATTTACTATTTACACTTTGTGAATTCACTTGTATTTTTATTTCACTTTCAACATTGCCTTTGCCCATTTTGGTACTAATTTTTTCCTCTCTTCCATCATGGCAACAAACATATGTTGATTAAGCGCGCCTGATGCCTGTAAAATGGGTTTGGTTATAAAAGGAAAAATGGTTAGCCCAAGAATGGACACTACAAATTGTAAGGGATGAATTGCCGGTTGTCTTTCTTTAAGTTGCATTACTAAATGCGAGTTTTGAAGCAACCTGTTTACCTGGAACTTGTTGAACAAATCTGAGTCATGTCTTAACTCGCTCATTATAAATAAAGGCAGATCAGGATTTTCGAGCAACATATCCACATAATAGGATACAATCATCTCAATTTTGCTGTCAAGGGAACTGCTTGCATCATTTACCACAGGAGTAATAAGTCCGAAAAACTGCATCATTCTTTCCTCCATAATAATGCCGAAAAGCTTTTCCTTGCTGCGGAAATAATAATTAAGGAGGGCAAGATTTATACCCGCTTCTTCTGCAATATCACGGGTCCTTGTAGCCGCAAATCCTTTTTTTGTAAATACATGTCTTGCCGCTTCCTTTATTTTTTCTTCAGTGGATGCCGTTTTAGAAGGTTTTGATTTTGCCATTTGAGTATTGTGAAACCAAAGATAAAATTATTTTTTTGATTTAAACAAATAAATTAATCATTTGATTAGATTAACTGTTTAATGTGCTAAACCCTGTAAGATATAATTGGCAGTCTTGCTAGGCATTTACATTAATTTTAAAATGAAAGACGGGAACTGAAGTTTTTTCTCACATATCCTGTTGTGAAATAGCATTAGTTATGTAGTAGATTAATAAAAACAGAAAAGCAGGGATACTTTAAAATCTGAAGAACTATTTAGCTTTTGACCTATCACCAAATAGCAGGCTTCCGATCCTGACCATATTGCTACCTTCTTCAATAGCGATGTGATAATCGGCACTCATTCCCATAGAAAGTGCGGAAAAAGCTGAACCTGGCGAATTAGTGGTAAATAATATAGTCATCAGGTCATACAATTGTTTTAACCGGCGAAATTCTGACCTTACCTGGTCATGATTTTCCGTGAAAGAAGCCATCCCCATCAGTCCCCTTACTTCAACATTTTGCAACCGGGATACAATGTTTGCAATTTCTTCCAGTTCTTTTTCATCCAGCCCAAATTTTGTTTCTTCCATGGCAATATGCACCTGTAATAAAACAGGTATTACCCTGTTAACTTTTGATGCCTGTTTATTGATTTCCAGTAATAATTTCTGGCTGTCCACACCATGAATCATGTACACAAAGGGTGTGAGAAGTTTTACTTTATTACTTTGAAGATGTCCTATAAAATGCCAGCGGATATCAGGAGGCAGTTGTGCTTGCTTTTCCACCAGTTCCTGTACATAGTTTTCGCCAAAATCTCTTTGTCCCAGATCATATAGCTGTTGAATATCAGCTACAGGCTTGGTTTTGGATACAGCAACGAGAGTAACATTTTTTGATTTGAGATCTTCAATAATTGCTTTAAAAACAGATTCATTTATGGCCATGACAATGCGAACTTACGATGGAAATGGCAATTTATTGTTTCAGATTTACTTAGTAATGACTGTAAGAAAATTTCACGCTAAGGCGCAAAAAATAAGAAAAGCATTTGCGCCCTTTGCATCTCTGCGTGAAAAAAAGTTTCAGGCTAAGACGCGAAGTCTCAAATGAGAAAAAAATCATTAGCACCCGTTGCTACCTCAGCGCCGTTGCGTGAAAAAAAAGTATCACAACAAGATACTAAGTTGCTATGAAGAAAATCCATAGCGCCCTTTGTTTTTTTTGCCCCTTTGCGTGAAAAAAAGTTTCACTTTGTGTATTATATAAATGAGTTATCAACTTTAGTTCATTAAACATTAATCTTTGTTCATCATCTACAAAAACTGACATGCTTATTTGAGTATACTTCTTCCAATCACAATCCTTTGTACTTCGCTGGTACCTTCATATATCTGGGTAATTTTGGCATCGCGCATTAGCCGCTCTACATGGTATTCCTTCACATAGCCATACCCTCCATGAATCTGCACTGCTTCAGTAGTTACCCACATCGCGGTTTCGGACGCATATACTTTTGCCATAGAGCTGCTCAGTGTGTAGTCAATCCCATTATCTTTTTCCCAGGCAGCGCGCAGACATAATAGCCTTGCTGCTTCAATGCGGGTAGCCATGTCCGCTAGTTTAAACTGAACTGCCTGGTGCTGAGCAATTTCTTTTCCAAAAGCCTTGCGCTCTTTGGAATAAGCCACAGACCGTTCGTAAGCACCTGAGGCGATACCAAGTGCCTGCGCAGCTATACCTATACGTCCGCCTGCCAGGGTCTTCATCGCAAAAGTGAATCCAAAACCTTCATCGCCAATGCGGTTTTCTTTAGGCACTTTCACATCCTGAAACATAATGGAATGAGTATCGCTTCCACGTATACCCATTTTGTTTTCCTTAGCACCTACGGTTATCCCGGGTGAATTTTTTTCTACAATAAACGCATTAATACCTTTACTTCCTTTGGCTATATCTGTTTGAGCCATCACCAGGTACACACTGGCATTACCCCCATTAGTAATCCAGTTCTTAGTACCATTTAAAATATAGTGATCTCCCTTGTCTGCAGCCGTAGTATGCTGCGAAGTAGCATCACTGCCCGCTTCTGGCTCACTCAGCAAAAAAGCGCCTATATATAAATCGTTACCTTTTTTGCCTTGTGCCAATGGTGTAAGGTATTTCTGTTTCTGCATTTCATTACCATAGTGTTCCAGTCCCCAACATACAAGGCTGTTGTTAACACTCATACATACACTAACACTGGCATCAACCTTACTTATTTCTTCCATTGCAAGCACATAGCTTACAGTATCCATTCCACTGCCACCATAAGCCGGGTCAGTCATCATGCCTAAAAAGCCTAAATCAGCAAGCTTTTCAATTTGTTCTTTAGGGAACTTTTGCTTTTCATCGCGCTCTATTACTCCGGGAAGACATTCAATTGTGGCAAAATCCCGGGCAGCTTTTTGGATCGTGAGTTGTTCCTCGGTAAGTCGAAATTGCATGTTATCATTCTTTAAGCTGAACAAAAATAAATGAAAACACTAATCAAACTAACAACTGTTCATATTTTATATTACAAACAAAAAGGGGTTGTCAATAATATATCAGGCTTCTGCTATTTTGCATGCCTTTTTTGAAGTATATCGGCAATATCCTTTAGCCGGTATCCTTTTGCATTCAGGAGTACCAGGTAGTGAAACAGCAGATCAGCAGATTCATTAAGGAAAAGATCATCATTATTATCTTTGGCTTCTATTACTGTTTCAACAGCCTCCTCTCCTACTTTTTGTGCAATTTTATTAATGCCCTTGTGAAAGAGTTTAGATATATAAGATTCTTCGGGTGATACTTTTTTACGCAATTCAATGATATCCTCAAGATAATAGATGAAATCCTGTTTGTGGTTCTTTTCATTCCAGCAGGTATCCGCACCCGTATGGCAAACGGGTCCAAGGGGATGTGCTTTTATTAATAATGTATCATTATCGCAATCTACCGCAACTGATTTAAGTTCGAGAAAATTACCACTCTCCTCACCTTTTGTCCAGAGCCTTTTTTTACTACGGCTGTAAAAAGTAACTTTACCCGATTGCAAGGTTTCATTCCAGGCATCAGCATTCATAAAACCCAGCATCAGCACTTTGTCCGTATCCACATCCTGGATAATAGCAGGAACCAATCCATCGCTGTATTTCTCAAAGTCTATTTTCATAATTTACTAATAAAACATGCAAGTTAATGCATTAACAGGAGAGATCGTATTGTGCAAAATGGAACAGGTGAAGTTCTTTATTTTTTCTTCTTAGGCTTTTTATAAGACTTAGCTTTTTTATTAAAATCAAGACAAAGATTCAACCAAAACTCGAAATCCCTTTTGTTTTTAAATCCCTGTGGCTCTACATAACAGTAACCTTTTATTTCCTTTTTTTTCATAACCATCGGCAGATACCCTTCTTTAAGCTCTAATTGTTCCTGCAATACAGGATCAAAACGGCACATTAAATTATCCCCGCTTACATTTATACACATTTTTCCGTTAACCATAAACACCAAGCCCCGAAACATTTCTTTTTCCTGAATATCTGTAACCGGCACATCGTTGAGAAATTCCCGTATCCTGTCAGCAAGTCTGGTATCATAAGCCATAGGAATCTTATTGTCTTTAAATGTTTCTAAACAAAAACCTATATACGAACTTCAATATTCTTTGAAAATAAATATTGTTTTAAATCCGGGATGCTTATTTCTTTAAAATGAAAAATACTTGCAGCTAATGCGGCATCCGCTTTCCCATCTTCAAAAACAGTTACAAAATGCTGCATGGTGCCACCACCCCCACTGGCTATAACGGGAACGGGTAACTGCACCGACAAGGTCTTAGTAATATCAAGCGCAAATCCCTGTTTGGTGCCGTCGTGATTCATGGATGTAAGTAATATTTCACCCGCTCCCAGGTCTACAGCCTGTTTAGCCCAGTCCACACAGCGGGTATCGGTTTTTGTTCTGCCACCATTAAGATACACATACCATTCTCCATCATCTTCTTTCCTGGTATCAATAGCCAGCACTACACATTGACTACCGAACTCCTTTGCCAGTTCGCCAATCAATTGTGGCCGCTTAAAAGCAGCAGTATTTACAGAAATCTTATCTGCTCCATTTTGCAAAAGTACACTTACATCCTGTACACTGCTGATACCACCGCCCACTGTAAAGGGAATATTGATATGGTGTGAAATGCGGTTCGCAAGTTCACTGAGAGTTTTTCTTTTTTCAACAGTTGCTGTTATGTCTAAAAAAACAAGTTCGTCAGCGCCCTGCTGAGCATATAATGCACCAAGCTCTACAGGGTCGCCAGCATCCCGGAGATTAACAAAGTTAGTTCCCTTCACTGTTCTTCCGTCTTTAATATCGAGGCAGGGTATGATACGTTTTGTGAGCATGGGGAAATTTGAGATTTGAAATTTGAGATTTGAAATTACTTTGCTTCATAATAGCTCCTGCGTATGAATCATCTAATTTAGGAAAGCTAATTTTTTAATTACGATTTTTAAACTTTTGACCTTTTATAGGAGATTGATTGAGGTAACCAATAAAGCCGGCAATTTCCTTAGCCAGGTTTTCATATCCGTCTATAATTGCAATACATTCTACTTTATCTACATAGTTGCTGTCTATTGCACGATAAAGCTGTGATCTCACTTCTCCTGTTGAGCCTTTTGCAATACCGAGAAAATTTGCAAACTCTAATCTTGACGATCGCTCAAAGCCTTCAGCAATATTATCCATGACCGAACCAGATGATCCTTTTAATTGATCTCTAAATCGAAAGTCACCTGACAATAAAGGGTTGTTCTCAATTAATTTGTAAACAATATTAAATAAACTCCTTGCCTGTTGCCATACAGGCAAATCCTCAAATCTGTAGATGGTGCCCATAGGAAAAATGATTTGAAATTTAAAATTTGAAATTACACAATTTTAAAGGGTTAAATAAATATGAAACAATATCCTGATAAAAATATTTTGTATTTGAAACACATAAGTGCGCAGAAACAACATTAATATATTTTAACAGCCAAAATCATATTATGCTCTTTGATCAGTATAATCTCAAATTTTAAATTTCAAATCTCTAATCCGCAGTCTTCCCTCATATATCGCCTTCCCGATAATCACACCTTTGCAGCCTGCAAGCCTGAGCGCATCAAGATCCTGCATTCCGCTTACACCTCCGCTGGCGATAAAATGTAGTTCCGGAAATTTTGAAGTAATGTTTTTATATAACTCAGTTGCCGGACCTTCCAGTTTACCGTCTTTACTTACATCTGTACAAAAAAGTTGTTTTATCCCATATTGTATATATTTTTCTATAAAATCATATACCCATATATCAGTTGTTTCAATCCAGCCACCAATTGCAATTTTTTCATTCTTCACATCAGCGCCAATCAAAAATTTATCTGAGCCGAAAATCTTAAACCATTTTAAAAGTTCTTCTTCATTTTTTACAGCAATGCTGCCAACCGTTGCTAATGCAGCACCGGAGTTGAATACTATTCGTACATCATCTTCTTTTTTAATTCCACCTCCAAAATCAATCAGCAATGAAGTTTTGCCGGCTATGGATTCCAATACTTTCCAGTTCTTCACCTGGCCAGCTTTAGCACCATCAAGGTCTACAAGATGCAAACGACGGAGCCCTGCGTCTTCAAACTGCTTAGCCACTTCAAGCGGTTGTTCATTGTATATCTTTTTTTGATTATAGTCGCCCTGTGTCAATCGTACACATTTCCCGTCTATGATATCTATCGCCGGAATTATCTCCATGGTATTTTATGTTCTTTATAGTGTAATGAAATTTTGTAAAATTTTTTCTCCTGTATCTGCGCTTTTTTCAGGGTGAAACTGTACCCCGTAAAAATTGGTTTTGTGTAGTGCAGAACTGTAAGGAAGTATATAATTGGTTGTAGCAATAGTATGATCACCCAATGCCGCATAATAGCTATGCACAAAATAGGTAAAACTGTTCTGAGGTATATTATTAAATAAAGGAGTTTTCAAATCATAAATATTATTCCACCCTATTTGCGGAATTTTAAATGTATGATTTGCTGAAGTCTGCTTACCAAAAAATTTCACATCCTCATCAAATATACCCAGACATTCTACATCATTTTCCTCCGAATACCGGCACATTAATTGCATCCCGAGGCATATACCCAATACAGGTTGTTTCAGATCTTTGATTACTTTGTCCAATCCTCTTTCTTTTAAATAACGCATAGCGCTGCTGGCTTCACCCACACCAGGAAATATTACTTTATCAGCCTGTTGAATTTCCAATATATCGTCTGTTACTTTTGCTTCAGCGCCTATCCTTTCCAGTGCGTAAAGCACCGATTGAATATTTCCTGCATTATATTTTATAATTACCAGATTCATCGTACCTTAGTTTTATGCGGAAGTAGCTCAGTTGGCAGAGCATCAGTTTCCCAAACTGAAGGCCGCGGGTTCGAGCCCCGTTTTCCGCTCTTTTCATTTCAGTATTCCTTCAAGAAATTTTTTAGTGGTTGTTTTTATATCTGCATTTGCCTGCAGTGCCCTGATATAAGCGCTGCCTATAATCGCTCCGTTTGCATAGTTACATGCCGATTCAAAACTGGATTTATCTTTTATTCCAAAGCCGACCAATACCGGGTTTTTCAATTTCATATCCCGCAATCTTTTCAGGTAGACTTCAACATCAGAAAAATTTTTATCCTTTCCAGTGGTGGAAGAAGAAGAAACGGCATAAATAAAACCGGTGCTCAACTCATCTATTTTACGAATACGTTGTTCCGAAGTTTCGGGTGTAATTAGGAATATAAAATCAAGTCCGTATTTTTTAATGACAGTACCATATTCCGTTTCAAATTCTCTTATCGGTATATCCGGAAATATCAGCCCATCCACTCCTGCTGCGGAGACTTCTCTGCAAAATTTTTCAAAGCCATACTGTAATACAGGATTAATATACCCCATTAAAATCACTGGTACGTGTACAGCAGGACGTAATTGCTGCAACTGCATAATCAGTGTTTTAATAGTCATACCATTTTGCAATGCCACACTACCGCTTTCCTGTATTACCGGCCCATCTGCCAGGGGATCACTATAAGGCACTCCCAGTTCAATAATGTCAGCGCCATTTTCCTGCAGCGCCTGCATTACCTCCAGTGTACTGTTCAGCAAAGGATATCCCGCTGTACAGTATATATTCAATACTTTGTTGGATTTTTGTTCAAATAATTCCTGTAATCTGCTCATCAATTTGAGATTTGAAATTTGAAATTTAAGATGGGGTAGCGTATGAGTTTTGGGTTTCAAGTTGCTGGTTGCAGGTTTGCTTCTCACATATCATTTACCCTCCATCGCCCTCATATAAGTCGCCATATCTTTATCGCCCCTACCGCTTAAACAAACTACTACAGTATCCTTCGACGTTAGTTTCAATTGGTTTAGTCCTGCAATTGCATGAGCGCTTTCCAATGCAGGGATAATACCTTCAAGCCGGGTTAGCTCAAATGCAGCTTCAACGGCTTCATCATCAGTCGCACTCAGGAATGATGCCCTGCCGGTTTCAAAAAGATGTGCATGCAAAGGACCAATACCGGGGTAATCCAAGCCGGCAGAAATACTGTGTGGCTCCACTATCTGCCCGTCCTCTGTTTGCATCACAAGGCTTTTGCTGCCATGCAATACACCTGGTTTGCCAAGTTGAGTAGTGGCAGCACTCATTCCTGTTTTTACACCATGCCCGGCAGCCTCAACAGCTACCAATTGTACAGAAAACTCTTCCAGAAAATGATAAAACGAGCCGGCAGCATTGCTGCCACCACCTACACAGGCAACAACATGCGTGGGCTGTTCACTTCCTGTATGTTCTTTCAACTGCCATTTTATTTCTTCGCTGATCACACTTTGAAATCTCGCTACCATATCCGGATAAGGATGCGGACCTACCACACTTCCAATAATATAGTGCGTATCCACAGGATTGTTGATCCAGTCGCGGATAGCTTCATTGGTAGCATCTTTAAGTGTCTTACTGCCGCTTGTAGCAGGCACCACTTCTGCACCCAGCATTTTCATCCTGGCAACATTCGGTGCTTGTCGTTCTATATCTTTCTCACCCATATATACCACACATTGCATATTCATCAAAGCACAGACAGTCGCTGTAGCCACTCCATGCTGACCCGCTCCGGTTTCTGCAATAATCCGATGTTTACCCAGTCTTCTCGCAAGGAGTATCTGACCAATGGTATTATTTATTTTATGCGCACCGGTATGATTGAGATCCTCTCTTTTCAGGAATATAGTAGTGCCATGTTTTTCACTAAGCCGCCTTGCAAGATATAACGGTGAAGGACGACCGACGTAATCTTTCAGCAGGTATCTGAATTCCTTCTGAAAATTCTCATCATATATTATTTTAAGGTACTGTTCTTTCAACTCCTCAACATTGGGGTACAGCATTTCAGGAATATATGCCCCGCCGAAATTTCCATAATATCCAAAAATATCAGGTTGCTGAAAAGTGCCTTTATATTGTCCCAATGTTATTTTTCTGTTTATCATTTACAGTATTTTGTTTTTGCTGTTTGGCTGTTTTTGCTGTTTTTGCTGTTTTTGCTGTCCGAAGTCTCCGACTTCGGACTTGGTATGTTCTTCATAGTCTCCGACTATGAATATTATTTTGTATCCGGCTTTAGTAATTCTACTCATCACCTGTTGCGTCGCACTCTTGTACAACAACAATACTATTCAACTTTTCTTGCTCCTGCTGTCCGAAGTCTTCCTGCTGTCCGAAGTCGGAGACTTCGGACTTACTATGTTCTTCATAGTCTCTGACTATGAATATTTTCATACTTATTTCATTCTCCATCATTACCAAACCTACTTCCCACTATCAATCTAAAACCTCTATATCAATAATCCCGCAATACCCTTTATAATTAGCTGCACTTGAATAAATATTGTGTTCAGGCAGTTCTACGATACCGGCACGCACAGGATTCTGATGAATGTAATTAATCTTTATGTCTGTAAATTCCCTACTGAAACATTCTTCAGTGTGATTGCTATTCGTCCATATTTGATAATCCTCATTCTTACTGTTGCGGTTACCATAGTATTTAAACTGGTGCAACATCCATAACCTCCGGCTCTCCTGTTCACTCTCAATAATCGGCATCATGGTATGATGAGTATGTTTTTTAAAATCACGCACTATATCGCTCAGTGTATATTCTTTCATTGTCGCTCTTGCAATCAGATGAACATGATTCGACATAATGACAAAAGCATTTAAAACCAGTCCCTTTTTCTGTTGACAGAACTTAAATGAATCTATCAAAATATCTTTGTATGCTTTTCGGGTTAGCAAATCTATCCAGCCACAAACAGTAAAGGTTAAAAAGTGTGTGGCATACTGATCTCTGATAGTATAACCACTTCGGAACATGGTATTTTTCATGTGCATATATTTTGTTTTTCAATGGTCACATGGAATTCGCCATAAACTATTAACACCCGGGGGTATATCAGTTTTTAATTTATGGCTCATTTCATATTTAGCAAAGTTTTAAACTTTGGAGAACATAGCCTGTACGAAGTCGGAGACTTCGTACAGCATCAGTACAGCATCAACATTAATCAATTCATACATCATCAAACTCAGCGTCCCCTGTTTCTTCAGCCTCTCTTCACAACACCAACTGCATAAATTTCAAATCCAGCCACCGGTCAAATTTCCATCCTACCTCTTTAAAATATGCTACCTCTCTGAACCCGAACCGTTCGTGCAACCTGATCGAAAACCGGTTATCTGCATCAATACCCGCAACTATGGAATGAAATCCGAGCTGTTTCGCCTCTCCAATTAATGCTTGCATTAATAGTTTTCCTATACCCTTTCCCTGTTCTGCTTCTTTTACATATACAGCATCCTCGGCTGTAAACTTATATGCAGCCCAAGCCCTGAATGACCCGAGTGCACAAAAACCTTTGATCTCTCCATTTTCCTCTGCAACCAATACCGGATAACCGTCTTTCTGTTTTGCGATAAACCATTGTTTACGCATCTCCAGCGTATGCGGTGCATAATCATATACAGCAGTAGTATGTATTATTGCAAAGTTGTAGATATCGAGTATCTGCTGCAAGTCTTCAATATTTGCCGGCCTGATCTGCATCACTAATACATTAATTCCACTTTAAAATCCTTCACTTTTTCCATATCCTTTATACCTGGCCGGCTCTCAAACCTGCTGTTTACATCTACTGCAAAAAGATTTCCGGAATGTTTTCCTGAAGCAAATTCTTTCAGTGCTGCTACATCATCAATGTCTATACCACCGCTCAGTAAAAAAGGTTTATTGATCATCGCTGACTCAAGCAATTTCCAGTCAAACTTTTTCCCGCTACCACCAAAATTCGACCAGTCGGTATCGAACAAAAATAGGTCACATACATTACCATAGTCGCGCACTTTCCAGTCAATATTGTCTTCCGCTTTAATTCTAAACACTTTGATTGTAGGGACCTGTTCACTTATTCTTTCACACAACCGGGGCGACTCATCGCCATGCAATTGCACCATATACAATCCATATTCGTCTACATATTTCATCACCTCATCATAATCTGCATTTACAAATACCCCCACCTTATTGATTGTTAATTTTGCTTTTTTAAGTTCGTGCCCTGCAATCTTCCCAACTACATATCGTGGTGATTTACCGTAAAAAATAAAACCGGTAAATTCAATCCCCATCTGATCCAGCATATATACCTGCTCCAATTGTGTCATTCCACAAACTTTGATATGCATACCCTCAGCTTTTTAATTGCTTAACAAAATCAGTAAATGCAATTGAAGGATCCGGTGTCTTCATAAAATTTTCTCCAATCAAAAAACCTTTATAGCCATGTCTTTTCAACTCCACAATATTTTCCACCTTACTGATACCACTTTCAGATATCTTCAGTTTGTCTGCCGGAATCTTAGCACTGAGATCAATTGATGTTTTAATACTTACTTCAAAAGTTTTCAGATTACGGTTATTTACACCCACGATATCTACTGCATCACATATATGTCCAAGTTCTTCTTCATTATGTATTTCGAGCAAAACTTCCAGTCCCAGTTTTTTTGCAGTCGCAGCAAGTTGCTTCACTTCAGCCGGGGAAAGATTTGCAGCTATCAGCAAAATAACATCTGCACCAATTGATTTTGCTTCTATCAACTGGTATTCATCAATCATAAAGTCTTTACGTAAAATAGGTAATGCATTGGCTCTTGCTTTCTGCAGGTCTTCAATGCTCCCGCCAAAAAACTCATTATCGGTAAGCACCGACAACCCCGATGCGCCACCATTGGCATAAGCAGTAGTAACTATATCAACATCAGCTTCAGCATTGATCCAGCCTTTGGAAGGCGATTTTCTTTTAAACTCTGCTATTATACCGGTCTTAGTCTCATCCAGCAAAAACTTTTTTAATGACAAAACCGGTTTTTTGAAAAATACAGTTTTCTCTAATTGAGAAATTGAAACATTTTTCTTTCGCTCCGCTACCTCTAATCTTTTTTTTGCAATTATAGTATCCAGTATATTCATAATTCTCAATTTGGAAGTTTGAAAGTTTATTGTATGAAGTGATGAACGATAAACCCCAAACTTTAAACCCCAAACCCTAAACCCTAAACCCCACACACTCCTACCCCTGCATTGCCTGCAACTTTTTAAGTGCACCTAATGCTTTTCCGCTTTCCAGACTGTCAATGGCTGCAAGATACGCATCATTGTAATTATTATACTTGCCCGTACAATGCAGAGCCATAGCGGCATTGGCTAATACTACAGCGTTCTGTGCCCATGTGCCTTCTCCTGTAAGGATGGTCATAAAAAGTTTTGCTGCTTCTTCTACAGAATTCCCGCCATAAATATCAGAAGCCGATACCATGCGCTTACCGAGTTGCTCAGGTGTAAATACCTGTTCTCCGGCCTGGGTGATTATCTTAGTATCATTGGTCAGTGAAATTTCATCATAACCATCCAGGCTATGAATGATAGTAAAAGCTCTGCCTTTTTGTTGCAACAAGTAATTATATATTCTCGCCATTTCAAGATTATATACACCTACCAACTGATACGCAGGGTTCGCAGGGTTTACCATTGGCCCGAGCATATTAAAAAAGGTACGCACACCCAGGTTTTTACGAATAGCACCTACAGCCTTTAATGCAGGATGAAACAACGGAGCATGCATGAAACATATTCCTGCTTCCTCTACCTCTTTTTGTAATTGGCTGCTATCAGATTTAAACCGGTAACCCAACTGCTCCATTACATTTGAAGCACCACTTACCGAGGTGGCTCCGTAATTCCCGTGTTTGGCTACTTTCTGTCCGGCGCCTGCTACAATAAAGCAGGCCAATGTAGATATATTAAATGTATTCTTACCATCACCCCCGGTGCCAACAATATCTATGACATTGTATTTTTCTAAGGGAACGGGGACACAAAGTTCCATCAGGGCATCGGCAAACCCCTGCAATTCTTCAATGGTGATGGTTCGCATAAGGTAAACCGTTATGAAAGCAGTTACTTCACTTTCATTATATATGCCTTTGGAAATATTTACCAACACTTCCTTTGCCTTTGCCCTCGAAAGGGTTTTATATTCAAACAGGTATTGCAAAATTTTCTTCATCGACTAAGCTTGTAAGATTTTATTGGTTTAAAATTTCAAAGTAATATCTATCCTGTTCAATCCCCTTCAATCTCATTCAATCCCTTTCAATCTCATTCAATCCCTTTCAATCTCATTCAATCCCCTTTCAATCTCCCAGTATCCTTTTTATCTCTGTTACATCCCCAGCCAGTTTCGCATTAATTTTTCACCATCTGGTGTCAATATGCTTTCAGGATGAAATTGCACTCCCTGAACATCAAACTTTCTGTGCCGGAGCGCCATGATATAATTATTGTCATCTCTTGCCACCACTTCAAGTTCCGGTGGAAAATTTTCATCTGCCACTACCCATGAATGATAGCGCCCCACGTCAATGCGATCTTCAAGTCCTGAAAACAAGTCAGGCCGTTTACTCCCTTTTTCAACTATGACATTTACCGGATATGCCACGCCATGATATACCGTAGTAAGGTTGAGCAGTTTGCCACCAAACGCTTCACCAATTGCCTGGTGACCGAGGCATACTCCTAATATAGATTTAGATGAAGCATACGCTTTAATAAGAGGTAGTAACAACCCGGCTTCTTCGGGTACACCAGGACCAGGAGACAAAATAATCTTATCGTACTCCTTTACTTTTTCAAGACTGATCTGGTCATTTCTGAATACTTCCACTTTCTGATGCAATATCTTTTCTACAAGATGCACAAGGTTGTAAGTAAACGAATCGTAATTGTCAAAAACTAATATTTTCATTATCGTGTATTAATATTTTTTTTGTTACTGTTTCAGGTTTCTGATTTATCGTTTCATATTACACATTTATCGTTTACCTGTTCACTATTCACCTTTACCATTCTAAATCTTCTCTGCTGCTTCTACAGCTTTTTTCAACGCATTAAGTTTATTATTTACCTCCTGCAGTTCGCTCTCAGGATTTGATGCTGCCACTATACCGGCTCCGGCCTGTGATATAAGCGTATTATTTTTACTAAGAAATGTGCGGATCATAATAGCATGGTTGCAACTCCCGTCAAAACCCATAAACCCGATTGCCCCGCCATAATATGATCTTGCCGTCGGTTCATATTCATCTATCAATTGCATGGCTTTATATTTTGGCGCCCCACTCAGCGTCCCGGCAGGGAATGTAGCAGCAAGCAACAGAAATGGATTAGTGGCTGGTGGCACATTACCGTTTACTTCGCTTACAAGATGTATTACATGCGAATAGTATTGTACCTGCCGGTATTGTTTCACTTTTACTTCAGTACATATTCTGCTAAGATCATTTCGTGCCAGGTCTACCAGCATGATATGTTCTGCATTTTCCTTTGCATCCTCCAGCAATTTCTCAGCAAGCTGCTGATCTGTTTCATCGTTTCCAGTCCGTTTGAAAGTTCCGGCAATAGGATGTACAACTGCTTTGTTATCTTTAATGATCAACTGGCTTTCAGGAGAAGAACCCATCAGCTTATAATCACCATAATCAAAATAGAAAAGATATGGAGAAGGATTTATGTTTCTGAGTGCACGGTACACATTAAACTCATCACCTGTAAAAGATTGTTCAAAGCGCCTGCTCAGCACAATCTGGAAAACATCACCCCTGTAACAGCTACGGATACCCTTTTCCACCAGCTTTCGGTAATCTTCATCATTCATATTGGATGATTCTATTCCATTAGCCCTGAAAGGAAACACCGGCACATCTTTGCTTCTGATTAAAGACTCCACTGCATCCAGATCACTTTCCAATCCCGGAACCTGGTTTTCGCAGAGGTACATTTCGTTTTTGAAATGATTGATTGCAATGATATACTGGTACAAACGGTAACGCATCAGTGGTATACCGGATGAAGATTTAGCAGGATTGAAACGGATACTGTCAAAAAACTGTACTGCATCAAAAGAGGCATAACCATACAAACCCTGCACACTTGCAACAATTTTGTCTGTTGAAGGTTCTGCATTAAAGCGTTGCATAAAACTCCATAACAACCCGGACACTTCAGCAGGGTTACCAATCGGCAGCTTTTCAGGTTTTTGACCGGGCAGTTTAAATTCTACTGAACGCAGGTCTGTTATTTCCATACCGGCTATTGCATTAATACCAATAAAAGAAAAACTGTTTTCAGCAGTATGATAATCGGTACTCTCCAATAGTATAGTATCCCTAAAACGATCTCTCAGACGCAGGTATATCCCCACAGGGGTATATACATCGGAGAGCATTTTCTTGAACCTTGTTTTTATGTCAATCCTTTTCATACAATCATTACCTGTTAATTCCAAAAAAAAACCCCGGCTTTACCGGGGCATGTATCTTACACATCAAATAAATACTATAATAGCATTACAAGCCCCTGAAAGAGTTTGTATGCCACCACCAATATTTGTTTGTGATATTATTTTTCATTGCGGCACAAATATCAATGCTTTTTTGATAAAAAAAAATTTTTGACTTACTTTTTCAGAATATTTTATTTCATCTTATAAATTTTTCAACCCACATGCTCTCTAAAAGATTACTCTCCCTCGATTTTCTTCGTGGTTTTATTATGGTATTACTCGCACTGGAAAGTACCGGGCTCTACGAAGTTTTGAACAATGCTGCTGAAGGAAGCTGGTTTCAATTTTTTACCATTCAATTTCACCATCACCCCTGGAATGGATTAAGATTCTGGGATCTGATACAACCCGGATTCATGTTTATGGCCGGAGTTGCAATGTCTTATTCTATCAGCCGGCAGCGCAAGGAGGGTATTCCCTGGTCAGCATCATTCAAAAAAGCACTGAGAAGAAGCGGCTGGTTGTTTTTCTGGGGGGTGCTCGATTATGCAGTTAAAAAAACAGGGTTGTCATTTGAACTCTGGGATGTACTCACTCAGTTATCATTCACTATGCTTGTGGCATTTCTCATTTTCGATTTTAATATTCGCACACAAATATTCATCTGCATCGGCATCTTGTTGCTTACAGAAATTTTATATCGTTTCACCAATGTCCCCG
This sequence comes from Chitinophagaceae bacterium, assembly GCA_039811345.1. Classification (GTDB taxonomy): domain Bacteria; phylum Bacteroidota; class Bacteroidia; order Chitinophagales; family Chitinophagaceae; genus Agriterribacter. The sequence continues at coordinate 8,142 of JBDHYJ010000027.1, read as the reverse complement.
GTTTCGATCAGCCTTTTACTGATCAGCACAATTTTGGTAATTATGTTGATCTGTTGCTGATGAATAAGATCAATCATGGCGGTTGGGTTGCAATCAATTGTCTTCCTACAGCCGTACATACTATTGCAGGTGCGCTGGTGGGGAAACTGCTGCAAAGTAACAGAACCGATAAAATAAAAACACTTCTTATCTGGACGGGGATATGCCTCATTGTAGGTTTTTCACTCGACTGGCTGCATATTACTCCCATCATTAAACGTATTGCCACCACTTCATTTACTATTGCATCACTTGGCTGGTGTCTTTTAGGGCTTGCATTGTGCTACTGGTGGATTGATATTAAAGATCATAAGAATAACCTGCTGTTCTTCACTGTCATTGGTATGAATTCTATTTTCATTTACCTGTTCTTCGAGATTGTGGGTTCCAGGTGGTTTAATGATTATGTTGGTGCTATTACCAATGGACTGATGTCAATGGCTCATTTCCCGCAGTTGCTGATGGAACTAATCACCTGCTTCACCATTTTTGCCCTGGAATGGGGAATGTGCTATTTCCTGTATAAAAAGAAAATATTTTTCAGATTGTAGGCGACCTGGTTTCCTATCTTACAAAAGCTGACAACCTGGTCACAAAAAACTTTTGAAGGTATTTCAATTAGTTTGTCTAACTTTTATCGCCCAGGTTCGTGTCTCACGAACCTTATAAAGTACATTCACACAATTTGTTAAATAGTGGGTGATTCGTGAGACACGAACCACGGCTTAAGGTTTCCTATCTTACAAAAGCTGACAACCTGGTCACAAAAAACTTTTGAAGGTATTTCAATTAGTTATCGCCCAGGTTCGTGTCTCACGAACCTTATAAAGTACATTCACAATTTGTTAAATAGTGAGTGATTCGTGAGGCACGAACCACGGCTTAAAAGCTGACAGCCTGGTCACAAAAAACTTTTGAAGGTATTTCAATTAGTTTATCTAACTTTAGCTATACTTAACTTTAGTTAGTATTTATTAACTTATTTGAAATACCCTCCTAAAACAATTACATGAAGAAAGACTTATTTTTTATTGCAGCCACCCTATTATTCTTTGCATCATGTACTTTAAATAGTGAAACAAAATATCCTGAGGGCATAGACCATGTGATTGTAATCGGTGTAGATGGTATGAGTCCTGATGGTATAAGAAATGCTAAGACTCCAACCATGGACAGCATGATAGCCGATGGCGCTGTGAAATGGAATGTGCGCACGGTGCTTACCTCTGCCAGCAGTCAAAACTGGGCATCTATGATAATGGGTGCAGGACCCGAACAACATGGCATAACCGATAATGACTGGGAAAGAGATAACCATACACTGCCACCTATTGTTGCTGGTGAAGAAGGAATTTTCCCATCCATATTTGGCATACTTCGCGAACAAAGACCCGATACCGAAATCGGCGCCGTATATAACTGGCGCGGGTTTGGCCGCCTGTTTGAAAAGAAAGCGGTGAACTATGACAAAACATTTTCAACAGAAGACTCCACCGCGGCAGATTTCATTCAGTATATCAAAGCAAAGAAACCCACTTTCGGATTCGTACACTTTGATCATGTGGATCATGCCGGGCATGAGTATGGTCATGGTACGCCGGAGTACTATGCTGCAGTAAGTAAAACCGATTCATTGGTGCATCAAATATTGAATGCCATTAAAAGCGCCGGCATAGATCAGCATACTCTTGTCATCATCACTGCCGATCATGGCGGTGTGGGCACTGGACACGGCGGGGCTACTATTGAAGAAGCAGAAATAGCCATGATTCTTTATGGAAAAGATATTAAGAAGGGATATAAAATACAGCAGCAGGTATATACCTACGATCTTGCAGCCACCATTGCTTTTGCCTTTCATCTTACCCCGCCTTATGCGTGGATAGGCCGTCCTGTAAAACCGGCATTCGAAGGATTTGACGAACCTGCAAATCTTTGGAAAGGAAAAGAAGTTATTGCAGCCCCGATAATTTTACCAGCAAAAAAACTGTATCAGCAGGCAGGAGGTTTATATATCAATCAGCCGGCAACAGTAACAATAAGGCCCGCAGCAGCGCACGACATTATTCACTACACCCTTAATGGCGGCACACCCGACAGCAATTCTCCCGTGTATAAAGAACCCTTTACAGTTGACAGCACCACGGTAGTGCAGGCTATTGCTTATGACGATAAAGGCAATGCCAGCCTCGTAAAGTCGGCTTACTACCGGATAGTAAACCCAGGTGCCAATACTGGACTCAATGTATCAATGTTCAAAGGAGATGGATGGAAGCAGCTTCCGGTTTTTGGCGGGCTCACCCCGGTAAAGAAATGGAGCAGTTATGAATTTACAATTGACGAAGCGCAACTTGCCGGTGTGAAAGAAAAAGACAACCCGACATTTGCCCTGGTGTACGATGGCTATATAAAAATTGATACCCCTGGTGATTATCGTTTTTTTACTCAGTCCGATGACGGCAGCAAATTATATATTGACGGCAAAAAAGTAGTAGACAACGACGGCGACCACGGCGTGAAAGAAGCCGCAGGAGACATCAGCCTCGATGCCGGACTTCATCAAATCAAAACAGAATATTTCAATGCTGCCGGTGGCTACTGGCTGGATGTATTTTATAAAGGACCTGGTATCCCCAAACAGTTAGTGCCTGCCAATAAGTTGCTTAAGCAAAAATAATTTTTTCGCAAAAGCTTGCACGTTAGTAAAAAAACATATAAATTTATTTTATCACAATCCATTGCTCTTCTGATCAACTTTCTTACAAAACCGTCCCCCCAATTTTTTTGAATTAAAATTTTTTCTGCTACTATATTCATAGTAGCAGGGTGGCGATGTTATACACAGCCGGTATATAACTCAGCAGTGAGTGATGTGTTTTTTATGTAACCGGCTTTTAATCACTGTTCATCGTCCCTTGTGTCACACTCTTGTACTGGAGTAATGCTGATCAACTGACATTGACTGGATAAGAGTAGAGGTATGCATTTAATGTTGTTTGCAATTAAGATAAGGAATTTGATTTGACGAATTGGCAAGAGGAAATTTATAATAGTAGGTTGTTGATTTTCAAAATTGAAATAGTTTAATAAGTAGCATAAATAAATGAGTTGGCAGAAATAATATAAGACACCAAAACGATGGAAACTTTAAAGATAACACAGGATCAATACTTGCATTTACAAATGTTTTCACGTATGGACAACAGGAAAGAAGTATGTGCTTTAATTTATGCAACAGAGAAAGAATATTCATATTGCATCGAACGAATTATTCAAGTTAGAAATACCAAACGAACTGAAGGTGCCTTTGGGATTTCAAAATCTGATTTTCGAGAACATATCTGCGAAAAGCTAATTGGACTATATCATTCGCATGAGCTAACCTTAACCCTGTCGGAAAAAGACAAGCAAATATTCATTAGGCACGAGTTCTTAAAATTCCAGCTAATTGGCTTAATTAATAAGGCGACCAACAAACTAAACTTAATTTGTTATTCTAATTCATTTAACATTTTAAAAATCACCAATTATGAAACCATTTATTTTCACAACTTCGACCAAGGGGAAAATGAAACTTCGGGATTACGTTCAAGATCTGAATCAGGAAAAGAATTTTGAAGATATTCTTGAAGATTTTCTTCAAGCTTATAAAAAAGCATCGAGCAATCCAAACACTAATGATAAAAGAATATTATCCTTAATCCAATCTATTCACACCGAAGCAGAATTGAGGGAAATAATAAAGATCAATTTACAAAGACTTGATATAAAGTTTTCCAGTGTGGCAAATAATTCAATATCAGGCAGCTCCGATGATTTTGAGCTAATGTCGTTAGATGAAATAATGGATTGGTGGGCACAAGCTCTAGGCATTGATGACAAATCTGAGGAAAGTGATAATACCAGCGGCTTAAATTATGACAATGATAAAGATGCAGAATTAGATCGAATTATGGATGAAATGGACAAATAAATTTTTAAATATTAAACATCAAAATTATGGATCAGTTACTAATAAATCAAATACAAGAAGAATTTGAAATGAAGATTGCAAGATTAAAAATTGTCGAAAAAAAATTAATTAAGGACGTTGATATTCTCAAAACTTATTATCAAACAAAGCAAAAGCAATCTTCTTCCGCAAATATACTTTCGGCAATCAAAACAAGAAGTACTACACTATATGACACACAAAATGCATTAATTGAGTTACAACAAAACAAAATTTATTTCCAAAAACTTCTAAACAATAATTAATATGAATTCAATATACATTTTGCAAAATACTTCATACTACGATGTGTTGTTTAATTCGATATTAAATGCAAAGCGAAGTATTTATGTTTCAGCGTTCAGCTATAATCTTACAGAAAACATGGATAACCTTCAACTAGTAAGAAATATTACTAAGTTACTTATTCAGAAAAGTCAAGAAGGTATTGACGTTAAACTAATTTTTGGGAATTCTTATAAGACCTCAAAAATTCAAGCATTTCAGAAACTAGACATGTCAAATGAATTAGCGTTTACTATTTTTAAATCATTTGGAGTTCAAGCCTCTTTTTTTAGTCATTACAAGCAAGAATCATCTCATAGTAAGTATGTTCTCATTGATGATGAGTTAGTATTTATTGGAAGTCATAATTTTTCGCCCCGTGCATTTGGAATTGGTTTTGATGACTCAATAAGCATACTTGATGAAAGGATAGGCAATCAGGTAAAATCAATTTTTTTGACTGATTGGAAATATTCAACGTTACCACCCAACTCTGAGTTAGTTGATTTTAATAATTCTAATTTTATATTTCCATTTTTTGAAAAAAGAGACTATGAAGTTCCTATAATCAAAGATACTATTACTAGTAATGTGCTATTAAATCATAAGTATTTTGAAGTTCTTATTAATGAAATTGAAAATTCTAAAGCATCAGTTTTTGTAAGTATGTTTTACTTTTCATATTCTAAAGACACCGATAGCATAACCTCAAAAATTTTAAATGCTATTTCAAAGGCATTTAGTAAAGGGGTAGAGGTAAAAATAATTTTAGACAGAGATAATCCTTCGGATATTTATGCTTCTTCCAAAGCCAACACAAAAAGATATGAGGAGCTTAAAAAAATTGGCATCAATGTAAAATTTGATAAGCCAGAAACGGCAACACATTCTAAATTAGTAATTATTGATAACAGGAAAATAATTATTGGAAGTCATAATTGGACATATGGCTCCTTTAATTATTATCAAGACCTAAGCTTAATGATTGAATCTAAATCGCTTTCTGATACTTTCACCGATATTTATAATAAACGATTTAACTCGCTTGACTAGAGAATTACTTCTGCCAACATGGGGTTTTGTGCAAGTGTGGCTTGACGTTGTAAGCATCAGCAGCAGGTTCGCTAATGGGCTGCGGTTCCGGGCTGGACGTTAGTAATTTGGCTTTTAGTTGTTATCATCAACTTTAGTTTTTCAATCGGCTTTTGTTCCGGGCTGGACGTTCAATGAATGCCACACCTGCACAAAGCCCTATCCGTTGTTGGCAATTATGCGCGACACTCTACTCAACAAGAAAAACACCTGAAAGGAATAGGGGAAATCACCCCTTAATAAAAACTGAATTCTCTCTATCTTAACAAAGTCTAAAACTAAGTTTATGAAAAGGTTACTCCTCTTTTTCTCCACCACTTTCTTTATGACTACATCTTTTGGTCAAGGATTGGAACTTGTACCCGAAAGTGAGTATAAAGTTTTAAAATCTCCCCCAATCCAAAGTGGAGCAGGAGAAGTTCCAAGTAGATATGTAATACCAAGTAGTTCTTTCCCGACTCCTAGAAGTCAAGGGCAACAACCATCATGTGTAGGTTGGGCGGTAGGGTTTGGATTTATGTCATTTTATCAAGCTGCAAAAAATGATTGGACAATTAACAGTAACGATTACATTTTTAGTCCTTCTTACATTTATCAAAGCATCAGAGAGTGTGGAGACTGCTCCTGTGGTAGTCGGATTGATTATGCCCTCGATTTCTTAAAAAATAACGGCAATGTCCCGATAACATATTTTCCTTATAACCAATAGTTGTTCAAAGCCTAATTCAACTTTACATTCCACGGCAAAGCAGTATAAAATTTCAAATTGGTTTCGCATTGAAGACATAAAGAATTTAACCGAAATTAAAACATATATAGCCAATGATATGCCAGTTATCGTTTCTGTAAAAGCTGACAAATCTTTTCAAATATTTGAAAACAAAAGTGAATCTGATACCTACTTTTGGAGTAATAGTGCTGATTACGATAATCATGCAATGGTAGTAGTTGGCTATGATAATTATAGAGAAGCTTTTAAATTGCTAAATTCATGGGGTACAGATTGGGGCGCAAATGGGTATGGCTGGATAAGCTACAAGTCCTTCCGCTTTATGGTTAATCAAGGTTTTGTTGTTGAAAAAGATTATGAAAAAAAGGTCGAACCAACTCCTGTAACTACAACTACAATATCTGCAGACAATTTTCATCCATATGCCTTTAAAGAACTAATTAGAGAAGGTCGTTATTACTACACATTTGGATTTAAAATAGATGAAAGTGTCAGAGGTCTAGTAAATAAGATTGTTTATGTTTACGACCACCCAAGTTTTTACAACAAATACTCTACTTCAAAAACTGCCCCAAATTTTACAAATTCTTATGAGGGCTGGGGTTGCTTAAGAAATATGCAAGCAATTGTTTATTTTAATAATGGCACTACCTTGCCAATTAGTTTTGATGCATGTGAGCTATTGGATAATTCCCCTAACACAAGTGTAAATCTAACATCAGTAAACATTAATCCAATTGTGACAGCGGAACCAACAAATGAAGCAGTCCGTTATTATTTTAGAGTACAATTGAGAGGAATTGAGACTATAAAAGATAAAGTTGAAAAGGTTACTTACGATAGAAATCATAGCAGCTTTAGTCAACGATATGTAACAACCTATGACAGAGAAGCTAATTTTGAAGGCGGTTACGAAGGCTGGGGTTGCCTTTACAGTCTTGGAGTAACTGTTTATTTTAAGAATAACACCAGCAAAACTTTTTATATTGATATGTGTAAAAAATTAGGATGGTGAGTAAATATTTCATAACCTAAATCTTAAAATATGAAACGTTGTAATATTTTAATTATAACATTCTGGATAGCATTCACATTTTTTCCAGTTTATACTTCAGCCCAACAAAAAACTGCAAACATTATTAACCCTATGTCATTTTATTGCACACTAAAACAAACAAATTGGTGTTGGGCTGCTTGTAATCAAATGCTGCTAAACTCAATTGGAGTAAATGAAACGCAAGAAAATCAAGTAATCAAACTTTTTGGGCAACTTGTCAATCAAGGTGCTGGACCTAATTATGAAAAGGCAAGGCTTGCTCTCGGTGGTAATTACACAAATAGTAACGGCGTAACCGTAACAATTAGTCCATACGTTTCGTATTTACAGCAAGGCAATACAAATGACCCAGTTGTTATTATAAACCATCTTGAAAATGGTATACCAATTGTTATGGCTACACAAATGCACGGTCGAGTTTGTGTTGGTGTTGACTACCTCCAAAATGGACAATATATTCAAATTACAACACTGAGGTTATTAGACTCCCCTCTGGCGCAGGTTTGGTAGCATCGCTTTGTGTGCAGCCAGACCTGTGCCCTACTATTACTAAGTTCATATACAAATACTCTCCCCATAATATTAAAGAATAAAACGGTAGTAAAATAATGAGTAATTAGTGAGACACAAAACACGACACAGATAAGTTTCAGTTCCTGTCAGCAATTAACTTGATTTTCCTCAGAGTCTCTCTCGTGGGCAGTGTATGTTGGCAGGACTCTGCGGTAGGTGGATAATCAAAAGTTGTAATAATAGCATCCTGCATATAAAGAAGGTAACATTTGATGAAGCAAAGACGATGATTATACCTCTCAGAGTCCGGCCACGCACTAAAAGCCTGGCTTTGACTCTGCGGAGAACCGAAAGAAATAATAAAAATACCGGTACTATTTTTTTGCTGTCTGTTCTCTTAGTATCTCATTATCCATTTTTCTTCTATCCAGTATT
>JBDHYJ010000026.1:0-54227 GCA_039811345.1 Chitinophagaceae bacterium | reverse complement strand
CAACTTTTCCAACCCTACATTTCCCCCTCCAACAATGAGCAGCCGCAACTGCTCCAGTTTAAGAAAAACCGGAAACAGGTTGTTGGTCTCTTTTATGGTGGTTGTTTCGTTCATTGTTGGGGGGTATTGAGCTTTGAGCTTTGGGCTTTGGGCTTTGAGCTGTGGGCTGTGGGCTGTGAGCTATGGGCTTTGGGCATTGGGTTTTGGGCTCATTGCTCACGACTCAAAGCTCACTGCTAAAAGCCAATCAAACCCAATTCATCCGCATGGCAAAATCTCCAAAGGTTTCTTCTGCATTGCGGTTTTCGCTGTATTTTTTAAATAATCCGTCAAGTTCATGCAAAATAGCTTCTTCATCCAAACTTTCCTTATATAATTTATTCAACCTCGTTCCGGTTCTGTCACCACCAATCTGAAGATTATAATGTCCGTAAGAGGTACCAATGAATGCCACTTCTGCTGCATAAGGCCTGGCACAGCCATTGGGACATCCCGTCATACGCATACTAATATTCTCATCCTGCAAACCGTATTTATTCATCTGCAGTTCAATCTTTGTCATTAACGCAGGCATATAACGTTGCGATTCGGCCAGAGCAAGCGGACAGGTATTGTATGCCACACATGCAATAGACTCTTTGCGAACAGGTGTGGCATTTTCGGTATTGCTGATGATACCATATTTATCAAGTATGGCATGAATTTCATCTTTGTCTTCATCGCTTACATCCGCAATGATAAGATTTTGGTTGCAGGTAAACCTGAAATTAGTTTTGCGCGTCAATGCGATTTCCAGAAAGGCAGTCTTAAACGGCAATTGCTCATCATCATGTACCCGTCCGTTTTCGATAAATGCGGTGTAATACCATTTGCCTTCATGATTCTTATGCCATCCGTACAGATCTGTTCTGCCTGTAAACTTATAAGGACGTTCCGGCTCCAATGCAAAGCCACAACGTTTTTCAAGCTCCGCTTTGAAGGCATCAACACCCATATTATCCAGTGTATATTTCAACCGCGATAATTTTCTGTCGCTGCGGTTGCCATAATCACGCTGCACAGTTATCATTTCATATACCGCCTTATATACTTTGTCGCCAGCAGGTACAAAACCAAGCACTGTTCCCAGGCGCGGATAAGTTGCTGCATTACCATGTGTAGCGCCCATACCGCCACCTGCCAGTATATTAAATCCCACCAGCTTGTTATTTTCTTCTATTGCAATCAATCCGCAATCATTGGCAAAAACATCTACATCATTAGTAGGTGGTATAGCAATACCAATTTTGAATTTTCGAGGCAGGTACCTGTTCTGATACAGTGGATCTTCTTCTTCAGTTTTATCCGAAAGCGGTTTTTCATCTAACCAAACTTCATAATAAGCTTTTGTCTTAGGTTTTGCCAACTGGCTCAGCTTATGAGAGTATTTATATATCTCTTCGTGAAGTGGCGAAAATTTAGGATGCGCAGCACAAATTACATTTCTGTTTACATCACCACAGGCAGAGATGGAATCTAATTTAGCCGTATTGAATGCCTGAATGGTAGGCTTTACATGCGATTTTAAAATACCATGCAACTGCACGGTTTGGCGGGTTGTAATTTTTATTACCCCTGTTGTATGCTCCCCGGCAATATGATGCAATGCCTCCCACTGTTCGGCACTGATAAAACCGCCAGGTATACGAAGGCGGATCATAAAGGAATACAACCATTCCAGTTTTTTTGCACTCCGTTCTTCCCTTCTGTCACGGTCGTCCTGCTGATACATCCCGTGAAATTTTACAAGCGCCCGGTCATCTTCACGGATGGCGCCGGTAATTTCATCTTTTAAACTTTCTTTTAAAGTACCACGCAAACCGTCGCTTTTCATTTTAATATGCTCAGTAGACGACAGGTTATTTTTTTCAGACATAGATGAATTTGAAATTTGAAATTTTAGATTTGAGATTGCAGGTTGCTTGATTAGGAGGTATTTACATTTCTAATTTGAAATATGAAATTTCAAATTCCTAATATACATCCAGTAAAAACCTGCCTTGTTCTTTTAATTGATCGAGGTATTCCTGTGATTCTTCTAAGGATTTACCACCATATCTTTCGATGATCTGCAACAATGTATTTTCTACATCGGTACTCATGGGCGCTTTTGCACCGCATATATAAATGTAGCTTCCGTTTTCGATCCAGTTCCACAATTCCGCTGCATGCTCCAGCATCCTGTGCTGTACATACAGTTTTGATTTCTGGTCGCGGGAAAATGCCAGGTTAACTCTTGTAAGTACCCCGGTATCTACCCAATTTTGTATTTCGGTTTGGTAAAGAAAGTCAGATGTGAAACGCTGATCCCCAAAAAACAGCCAGTTACGCCCTGTAGCACCAACTGCATCTCTTTGCGCAATAAAAGAACGGAAAGGAGCAATACCTGTTCCGGGCCCGATCATTATCACATCCTTATCTGCAGCAGGTAGTTTAAACTGACTGTTTTTGTGAACATAAAAATCCACAGCCGTATCTATATCCAGTTGTGAAAGATAATCAGAGCACAACCCATATTTGTGTTCACCATTCACATTGAACTTATCCCTCGCCACAGTAATATGTACTTCGCCGCTATGTGCTTCCGGTGAAGAAGAAACGGAATATAATCTTGGTGCCATCGGTTCCAAAATTTTAAGTACCTGTTCAAACTGTGCAGTATCTTTTACCGGATAAATACGAAGCAGGTCCAGCAGGTCAATTCGTGTATCCGGAATCTCCTGTTGTACAATTGCAGCATATTGCTTTACCACCCTTTCCGGCAAATGAATAATGTTTATTTTAGAAGTCAATGCCTCAACCAACGAATATTTTTCTTTTCTGAACTCAAATACAGAAGTTGCATCTGCACCTGTTATGGAAATAATTGCATCTACAATCTCTTTTTTATTTTTCGGTATAAATCCGATGGAATCTCCCGGTTCATAATGAAGTTCGCCATCTACCCCAATTTCTATGTGATGGGTTTGTTTGGCCGAATCGCGGTCATTCAAATTAAGATTAGTAAGAATAGTGCCGGTATAATTTTTTTTGCCTTTCGGGGCTTTAACCGCAGGAGTTGCAGCAACTGAATTACCACCGCCGACGCTTAGTGATTTCATTACCTGGGAAAACCAGATTGCTGCATCTCCGGCATAATCTGTATCACATTTCTGTAAAGGCACAATTGCTTTTGCTCCTAATTTTGTCAGTTGAGTATCTACATCCTCTCCTGCTTTACAAAACAATGGATAGGAAGTATCTCCCAGTGCCAATACACTGTACTTTAATTTGTCGAGCGAAATATTCTGCTGATGAATATGATCGTAAAACTTTTTAGCAGTCAATGGTGGTTCGCCATCACCCTGTGTACTGATCACAAAAAAAGCATATTCCTCTTTGGTAAGATCATTGAGCCTGTATTGATCCAGTGAAGTAAGTTTTACATTAATACCACTTTTTTTGGACTGTGCAGCAAACTCTGTTGCTACTTTTTTTGAATTGCCGGTTTCAGTACCATATAATATGGAAATTTTATTTACCGAAATGGCGGGGGTAGCGGGAACAGGCATTGTGGCCGCAGGTGCACCTTCTTCTGCAGAAACTATACCTGCAAGAAAACCATTCATCCATATCAACTCTTCCCTTGAAGATTGGGTAACCAGGTCCTGAAAAACTTTTAGTCTATGCTCTGCTAACATTGGCTTGCTTATTTTGGTTTGAATTATTTTGTATAGTGGCCACAGGTTTAAAATAATAAGATGATGTATCGCTACTGTTGGCTATCCAGCCAAATTGTTCGTGTAAAGCAGCTACTCGTCCTACAATCACAAGAGATGGGGATAAAAATGCCCGCCCTTTCAATTTTTCAAAATCATAAATATTGGCAACATGAACTTGCTGCATAGGTGTAGTAGCCTGCTCAATAACAGCAATAAATGTATCTGCCCCCACACCAAAGTGTATAAGTTTTGAAACGATACCCTCCACAGTTTCGGCTGACATATAAAATACCAGCGTGTCTGTTGTAACCGCCAAATCTTTCCAGTAATCATCTGAAACAATATCAGATTTATAATAGGTAAGAAATCTTACCGCAGTTGCATATCCCCTGGCAGTAAGCGGAATTCCAGAATACGCCGCTGCTCCCAGCGCTGAGGTAACACCGGGAACAATTTCATACGGTATATTATTTTCTTTAAGTACCTGCAGTTCGTCAAGGATATTTGAAAACACAGAAACATCACCACCTTTCAGGCGTACCACCTGTTTTCCCTGCAAAGCAAATTCCCGCATTAGTTCGTTAATAGTTTCCTGCGGCGTGGAATTGCCTCTGCGACATTGCTTGCCCACATATATGATTTCTGCTGCCGGATTAACATATAGCTTTAGAATATCATTACTCACAAGCCTGTCTGTCAATACCACTTCAGCCTCTTGCAGGTAACGGACAGCTTTCATAGTGATCAGTTCCGGATCGCCGGGTCCTGCAGCCGCAATTATCACTTTACCTTTTATGCTATTATTGCTTATCACTTTTATCGTAATTTTTTTTGAATCTGAGATACGTATCAAAGGATTTACAAAGTCTTTTTCATGCTCACCATTTCCCTCCACTTTCAACCTCTGCCCTACACCTCTACTGAATCATACATGCACCTACTGTTACGTTACTGGTTTCATCAATTAAAATTGCCCCCCCGCTAGCTCTTAAATTCTTATAACTGTCGTGCACTACGGGTTGAGAAGTTTTAATTACTGCTTTTACAATATCATTGAGGCCAACTTTTTCCGGTGCGGGATGCTTTTCAAGAGTATTTACATCCAGTCTGAATTCAATATCTTTTATAACACTTCTTACTCTTGTACTGTTCATCTGCAACAGATATTTATTACCCGCAACAAGTGGTTTGCTGTCCATCCAGCACAGCAGTACTTCCAGTTCTCTTGTAGTTTCGGGTACATCATTAGATTGAACAATTACATCTCCCCTGCTGATATCTATATCATCTTCGAGGTGAAGTACTATTGACTGAGGAGCAAAAGCTTCCTCCACCTGGCGCCCACCGTCAACTTCTATATTCTTAATAGCTGAATGTAATCCGGAAGGCAATACAGCAACCTTATCTCCCTTTCTGAAAATTCCACTGGTAATTTTTCCCGCATATCCCCTGTAATCATGAAGCATTTCAGTTTGAGGGCGTAATACAAATTGAATGGGTAAACGTGCTTTATTAAGATTGACTGCTTTTTCTACTTCAACATTTTCAAGCAGGTGGAGCAATGAATCCCCGTCATACCAGGTAAACGAGGAAGATTTTTCAACAATATTATCTCCTTTTAATGCGCTAATTGGTATATAGCAAACATCATTAAGGTTCAGCGCTTTTGCCAGTTCTGCATATTCAATAACAATATTGTTATAAACATCCTGAGAATAATCTACCAGGTCCATTTTATTCACCGCCACAATCACCTGCGGCATATTAAGCAATGAGGCAATAATAGAATGCCGGCGGGTTTGTTCCACCACTCCGTTTCTTGCATCAATAAGTATGATAATGAGATCAGAATTGGAAGCGCCGGTAACCATATTTCTTGTGTATTGAATATGACCCGGAGCATCGGCGATGATAAATTTGCGTTTGGGTGTAGAAAAATATTTGTAGGCTACATCAATAGTAATACCCTGTTCCCTTTCTGCACGCAAACCATCAGTAAGCAAAGCCAGGTCAATCTCTCCGGCTTCCCGGTTTTTTGTTTGCTTTTCAATTGCCTCCAACTGATCTATCATGATACTTTTACTATCATATAGCAAACGACCAATCAGTGTGCTCTTTCCATCATCAACGCTACCCGCAGTTATAAATCTTAGTATGTCCATAAGTAAGTTTATTTCTTGTTAAATATTTGTCTTGATACATTTTACACTCTGCTCACAGCTCATTGCCCACAGCCCCAAGCTTGCCACCACATCAGAAATACCCATTCTTTTTCCGGTCTTCCATTGCAGCCTCAGATACTTTATCGTCAATCCTTGTTTCACCACGTTCACTGGTTTTGGTAGCGGTGATTTCATTGATAATATCATCAACGGTAGTAGCATTAGAAGCCACTGCCGCTGTACATGTCATATCTCCAACGGTGCGGTAACGTACTTTTTTGTTGACGATAATATCTGTTTCATCAATGCGAATGAAGCCCGATACAGCCACATATTGTCCCTCATACTCCAGCACGTTCCGATCGTGAGCAAAGTAGATAGAAGGAAGGTCAATTTTTTCGCGGCGTATATAGTTCCAAATATCCAGTTCGGTCCAGTTGCTTATTGGAAATACGCGAACATTTTCTCCTTTATTAATCTTACCATTATAGATATTCCACAATTCAGGACGCTGACGTTTTGGATCCCATTGACCAAACTCATCGCGTACAGAAAAAATTCTTTCTTTAGCCCTCGCTTTTTCTTCATCTCTTCTTGCGCCACCGATGCAGGCATCAAATCCATTTTCCTCAATAGTATCCAGCAAAGTATAGGTTTGTAATTGATTACGGCTTGCAAACTTCCCTTTTTGCTCAGTGAGCTTTCTTGCTTTAATAGTATCTTCTACTTTACTTACTATCAACTTCTCGTCGATAGTCTTTACCAGATGGTCGCGAAACTCCAGCGCTTCCGGAAAATTATGCCCGGTATCTATATGCACTAACGGAAAAGGAAATTTACCGGGACGAAAGGCCTTTAATGCAAGATGTACCAGTACAATTGAATCTTTACCTCCACTGAACAACAAAGCCGGTTTTTCAAACTGTCCCGCTACTTCCCTGAAGATATGTATGGATTCCGATTCCAGTTCGTCTAAATAATCTAAATGATGTAAACCCATTTTGATGATTGATTTAATCTTGTTTAATGTTATAATTTCAAATTTGAAATCTGAAATCTTAAATTACTTCACATGCAACCCGCATTCTTTATTGGTTGCATCTTCCCACCACCATCTTCCGGCACGAAAATCTTCTCCCTGACGTATTGCCCTTGTACAGGGTGCACAGCCGATACTTACAAATCCTTTATCGTGCAATGGATTGTAGGGTATATTATTATCGTTGATAAATCCGGTTACTTCATCTGTTGACCAGTTGAGCAGGGGATGAAATTTTACAATTTTATTTACTCCATCAAACTCCAGGTGTTCCATATCATGCCGGTTGGGAGAATGTGCAGCCCGGATTCCTGTGATCCAAACTTTTTTCCCTTTTAATGCGCGCTGAAGGGGTTCTACTTTACGGATATGACAGCATTGCTTCCTGTTTGCAACAGATTCATAAAAACTATTGGGACCTTTTTCGGCAACAAAATGCTGCAATGAAACTGCATCGGGATAATAGGCTGTAATTTTGTGATTGTATTTTTCGAGTGTGCGGCTCCAGGTAGAATAGGTTTCAGGAAACAGGCGACCCGTATCTAAAGTAAATACCTCTATATCCAGGTCTTCACTGAATATAATATGAGATATAATCTGATCTTCCCAACTGAAACTTGTAGAAAAAACTACCTGATCCGGATATTGTGCTGCTATATTAAATAAGCTTTGTGCTATATCCTTTGTTCCCTGAATTAACGACGAAACCTTTTGAATTTCGTTTTGTGGATCTGTATGAGTCATATTCACTTAGATTGATGGATAAGTTATTGTTTGGTGTCAGCATTCAGTTTTTAACTGTCAGCAATCCTGGCATGATTGCTGATTTTCTAATACTGATTGCCAACAGCACATACATATATTTCTTAGTACCATCAAAGCGAATTTTTATTACTCTACTAAACTGGTGGACAAAGATAGGAACAATAATTTTAAATTTTAATCACTTGCAATTTTTTTTTTGAAATTTTATCAATTTAACTATTACCTTTGCGTCAGTTCTTTAAGAAATCGCTTATCAAGAAAGGCTGAGGGACTGGCCCAATGAAGCCTTGACAACCTGTTCCGTTCCGCAGAATCTGTGGCATGGGGAAAGGTGCCAACTCCATCACGCAGCAAGCGTGACAGATAAGTCAGAAGACCAGCCTGTATTATTTCTTTTCAATAATATATTAAGCTCTTCCGATGACCTGTTGGAAGAGTTTTTTTATGTTCGGCCGCATAAGAAATTCCTCCGTAAATCAAAGTTTCTGATAGGTGTGTTTGACAATTATATTGTTTAACTAATTCCGGCTTTTGCCTGAATACAAAAAACAGCTTACGATCAAAGCGAACACAACAAGTATTACTATTAAACTGAATTCCGTACCTGTTTTGTCAGATAGTAAAATGTTTTATCAAAGAAAAATTTGGTTAGAATTATAAGTCTATTAATTTTATAGACTAATTAAACCAATAATTAATGAAGTCAAAAAACAATAGTACCTATTTGCATCATGCATCAATGCAGTTTTCTTACTGCTGTTGTATGCCATAGGCATACTATTATCATTTTAAGTGCTTGAAAAAGCCTGACTCACATTGATTCTACATTCTTCTATCTATCGTAATTAATTATTCATTTATTAAAATTGTTACTCAATGAGCAACTATCGTTTCGAAACTTTGCAATTACATGCCGGACAGGAAATTGACCCAACAACCAAATCGAGAGCTGTTCCTATTTATCAAACCACATCTTACCAGTTTGACAATACAGAGCATGCTGCAAATTTATTCGGGTTAAAAGCATTCGGAAATATTTACACCCGTATCATGAATCCCACTACTGATGTATTTGAAAAACGCATAGCTGCTTTGGAAGGCGGGGTTGCTGCAGTGGCAACTTCATCAGGACAGGCAGCACAGCTTTTGGCAATTCACAATATATTACAGGCAGGTGAAAATTTTGTTGCATCTTCTTATTTGTACGGTGGAACTTACAATCAATTTAAAGTTGCGTTTAAGCGACTGGGCATTGATGTTAGATTTGTGGATATTGATGATGTCTCAAATATTGAAAAGCAAATAGACAGTAAAACCAAAGCTATTTATGTTGAATCTATTGGTAATCCCCGGTTAAGTATACCTGATTTTGAAAAAATTTCTGCAATTGCTAAAAAACATGATATACCATTAGTGGTGGATAACACTTTTGGTGCAGGTGGATATCTTATTCAGCCCATAAAGTTAGGTGCTAATGTGGTTGTGCAGGCAACTACAAAATGGATAGGTGGACATGGCACTTCTATCGGAGGTATTATTGTTGATGGCGGAAACTATAATTGGGGAAATGGTAAATTTCCGCAGTTCAGCGAACCAAGCGAAGGATATCACGGATTAAATTTCTGGCAGGTTTTTGGTGAAGGAAACCCATTGGGACTACCCAATATTGCATTTGCCATCCGTGCAAGAGTGGAAGGATTGCGCGATTTAGGTGCATGCCAGAGTCCTTTCAATTCTTTCTTAAACCTGCAGGGCGTAGAAACATTGTCGCTAAGAATGGAAAGACACGTGCAGAATACCCTGGCGTTAGCTAAATGGCTGGAAGCCCGTTCTGATGTTGAATTTGTCTGGTATCCAGGATTAGAAAGCAGCAAATATTATAAACTTGCTCAAAAGTATCTTCCCAAAGGAGCAGGTGGAGTGCTGAACTTTGGAATTAAAGGTGGCAAAGAACAAGGTAGAAAGTTCATTGATTCGCTTCAACTCGTAAGTCATCTTGCAAATGTGGGTGATGCTAAAACCCTGGCAATACATCCGGCTTCTACTACACACGAACAGCTTAGCGATGAAGAGCAAAAAGCAGCAGGTGTTGAGCCGAATCTCATACGCATCAGTGTCGGTATTGAACATATAGATGATATTAAAGCTGATTTTGAACAGGCCTTCAAGAAAGTTTTTGGGAACTAAGTGACGTGAGAAGAAGTCAGTGATAAGTGGTGTTAGTGGTCAGTGATAAATAGTTAGAGTTTAAAACGTGAGAGATGAAATGTGAACCTGAAACTCGAAACATGAAACCCGAAACCAAAAACTATAAACTCCAAACCCGCAACGGTAAATAACAGCATGGCAACCGAAGTTTTTGAACATAAAGAATCATTTATACTAGAGAATGGTACTATATTACCAGAGTATCATTTAGCTTATACCACTTTGGGAAAACTAAATGCAAAAAAGGATAATGTAGTTTGGATTTTTCATGCACTCACAGCTAATAGCAACCCTGCAGATTGGTGGCCGGGGTTGGTAGGAGAAGGAAGACTCTTTGACCCCGCTACCTATTTCATCATTTGTGTGAACATGCCGGGAAGTTGCTATGGCAGTATAGGACCGCTTGAAATAAATCCGCAGACCGGCGACAGGTGGTATCACGACTTCCCCATGTTCACTACAAGAGATATGGTAAGGGCATACAGGCCATTAAAAGATGCACTGGGTATTGAAAAGATATATATAGGTATTGGCGGATCAATGGGTGGACAGCAACTGCTGGAATGGGCAGTTGAAGAACCACATTTGTTTGAACATATTATAGCGCTTGCCACCAATGCACAACATTCTCCCTGGGGCATTGCACTCAATGCATCGCAACGTATGTGTATTGAAACCGATGGCACCTGGAAAGAAAAAATGCAGGAAGCAGGAATAGAGGGAATGAAAGCTGCCCGAAGTATTGCATTGCTCAGCTACCGGAATTATGATACTTATAACCTCACACAGCCAAGAGATAAAAAAACAGCCTGGCCGGTTTCACATCATTTTGGTGGTGAGGCTGCCGAAAGTTATCAGCGCTACCAGGGTGAAAAACTGGCAAAACGATTTAACGCTTTCAGCTATTACCGGCTCGGACAGGCAATGGATGCGCATGATCTTGGCCGTGGCAGAGGATCAGTAACTCAGGCATTGCAACGCATAAAAGCAAAGACACTGGTAATTGGTATTAGCAACGATTTGCTTTTCCCTCCCGGAGAACAAAAAATGATTGCAGATTTAGTCCCTGATGCCAGCTATGAACTCATTGAATCCCTTTACGGACATGATGGATTTTTACTGGAATATGATAAAATAGAAACTATTATTAACGGGTTTGTCAATGAAGAAAGCAAGCGTTATTTAAAAATAGTAAACTAAAAATATGGAAGCACATAAACAGTTAAATATTGGGTTATTTGGTTTTGGTGTAGTGGGTGAAGGTTTATACAAAGTACTGGAACAAACACCATCATTAAAAGCTACTATCAAAAAAGTTTGTATAAAGCATCCCGGCAAAAAAAGAAATGCGCCGGATAACTTATTCACTACAGACCGGGACGTTTTGCTAAACGACCCGGAAATTAATGTGATTGTAGAAGTGATTAACGAATCAGAACCGGCATTTGAAATCATTTCTACCGCATTAAAAAATGGTAAAGCTGTTGTCAGTGCCAGCAAGAAAATGATAGCGGAGCATTTACCAGAAATACTGGAACTACAAAAAAAATTTAACCAGCCATTCTTATGTGAATCTGCAGCCTGTGCTTCGATACCTGTTATCAGAAATCTTGAAGAATATTATGACAACGACCTGCTGCATTCCATTCGTGCTATAGTAAATGGTTCAACAAATTTTATCCTTACTAAAATGTTTGAAGACAAACTTGACTTCAAACAGGCATTAATACTTGCACAGCAACTGGGTTTTGCAGAAGTGGATCCCACTCTCGACGTGGACGGGTGGGATGCTTTAAACAAATGGACATTCCTGCTCACTCATGCTTACGGTATTGTTGAAAAACCAGAACATATAGTGTTCAACGGAATACAGCATATCAAACTCACTGATGCTGCCATAGCAAAAGAAAAAAACTTTGAAATAAAACTTGTAGCACAGGCAAAAAAGCTGCATAACGGGAAAGTAGCTGCTTTTGTTCTGCCGCAATTTGTAAAGCATGACGACCCGCTTGCGTTTGTAAAAAATGAATTTAACGGAGTCGTTATTGAAAGTTCTTTTGCAGACAAACAATTTTTTTATGGTAAAGGCGCCGGTAGTTTTCCTACAGCTTCTGCAGTTTTGAGTGATATTTCCGCATTGCGTTATGATTATCGTTACGAATACAAAAAATTATATCACCACCAGCCTCAGCAACTTACAAACGACTTTTATGTACGCACGTATGTAAGCTTTGATGAATGGAAAACTATCCCCCGTGAAAAATTTGAGTGGATAGAAGAATGGCACGCAGGCGAACGTAAATACCTTGTTGGAGTATTACCCTTTAAAGAACTGAAAGAAAACAACTGGTGGAAAGAAAACAATGTTTCTCTTATACTTGCTCCCGATGCCATTATTGAAGACATTGAAATAAGAAAGTTGAAAAAGAAAAGCCTTGAGCTGGCAGGAATTATGGATTAGACAATAGCTACAAAAATAATCTGTGATATTCTGTGCAATCTGTGAGAGATAAAGGTTTCTCACAGATGACACTGATTTACACTGAAAAGAAAATAATCTGTGAAATTCTGTGCAATCTGTGAGAGAAAATAGTTCTCACAGATGTCACTAATTTACACAGAAAAGAAAATAATCTGTGATATTCTGCGAAATCTGTGAGAGAAAATTATTGGTAACCTACCCCAAATACTGTTTCATTTCTTCGTGATACTGTGCTGCTATGGCTCTTGCTTCTTGGGCAAAATTTTCGGTTTCACCAGCAAAAATAATAGCACGGGATACATTCACCAGTATTCCGCAATCATTATTCATCGCTTTTTCTGAAATATCTTTAAGACTACCACCCTGGAAGCCTACGCCAGGGACAAGCAAAAAATGATCAGGTATGATTTGCCGAATATTAATAAATTCTTCCGCCTGTGTAGCGCCTACAACAAACATCAGGTTGCCGGGATTACCCCAACTACTCACAGTACGTAATACTTTTTCATATAACTTTTCGCCACCTGCTATCTGCAGTTCAAAATCAGCAGCACCTTTATTGGATGTAAGCCCTAAAACAATCGTCCATTTATTCTCATATTCAAGAAAAGGTTGTATACTGTCTGCCCCCATATAAGGTGCTACAGTAACCGCATCAAAGTTGAGTGTTTCAAAAAAAGCTTTAGCATATTGCGAGGAAGTATTTCCGATATCTCCTCTCTTGGCATCTGCAATCTTGAAATGAGTATCAGGTATATAATCAACTGTTCTCTCAAGTGATTCCCACCCTTTAACTCCCCGGCTCTCATAAAAAGCAGTATTGATTTTATAAGATACACAATACTCAAGGGTAGCATCTATAATTGCTTTGTTGAATGCAAAAACCGGATCAGGTTCGGAAAACAGGTGTTTAGGAATTTTTGTAATGTCACTATCTAATCCCACACACAGGTACGATCCCTTATTTTTTATAGATTCAACTAGTCTTTTTCTATGCATGAAGTGAAAATATTAAATTAAGAGTTTGGGGGTTGGGCTGTGGGCTTTGGGCTGTGGGCTTTGAGCTGTGGGCTTTGGGCTGTGAGCATTGGGCTGAGGGTTTTTGGTTTTGGGTTTTGGGTTTTGAGTATTGATATATTAATTGTTCATAACTCATTACTCATAGCCCATAGCTCATTACTCATTGCCCATAGCCCATAGCTCATAGCTTAAAGCTATATCACTATCTCTACTATTTTTGTCGGATCCATTTTAGCATTACGCATAGAAACACTTCTTGCGGTATTACCGGCAATATTCCAGAATGCTTTTTGAGTAATAGTATCATCACTTACCATCAAAGGCACTCCGGTATCGCCACCTTCCCTTATGCCCTGCACCAATGGTATTTGTCCAAGCAGGGGTATATCAAATTCTTCAGCCATCTTTTTACCCCCTTCTTTCCCAAATATATAATACTTATTGTTGGGTAATTCGGCAGGAGTAAACCAACTCATATTTTCAACTATGCCAATTACCGGCACTTTAATCTGTGCCTGACCAAACATTGCAATTGCTTTTTTAGCATCAGCCAATGCTACAGGTTGCGGTGTGGTAACCACCACTACCCCTGTAACCGGAACCGTTTGCACAAGGGTCAGATGAATATCTCCAGTACCTGGTGGCATATCAATAACAAGGTAGTCAAGTTCCCCCCACTCTACATCGGTAATAAATTGCCTCAAAGCGCTGCTTGCCATTGGTCCACGCCAGACAACCGCCTGTTTCTCATCTACCAGCAACCCGATACTCATCAGCTTTATACCAAACTTTTCCATTGGTATAATTATTCCTTTCTCTCCATTACTCTTCATCAAAGGTCTCTCGCCCCTTAATCCAAACATTATAGGAACACTTGGACCATAAATGTCTGCATCCATCAATCCTACTGATGCACCACCTTCTGCCAATGCAAGTGCAAGATTTGCAGCTATTGTAGATTTGCCTACACCGCCTTTACCGCTTACTACGGCAATAATATTTTTTACACCCGGCAATACGCTGCTCTTGTCCATTCTGTTGCTATTGGTATTAGCTGTAAACTTTATATGTACATCTGCATCTTTGCTCACCATGAGATGTACCGCATTAAGACATGCATTTTTAATCATGTCTTTGAGTGGACAGGCCGGTGTGGTAAGTACAACGGTGAATAATACTGTATTTCCTTCAATCACAATATCTTTCACCATATTAAGTGTAACAAGATCTTTGCCCAGATCAGGCTCAATTACATTGCTCAATGCTTTTAAAATATCGCTTTCTGTCATCTATCGAACTTTTTGTTAAAAGGTTAATTCCACCGCAAATTTAGCCCGATAAATGCTTACTTTGTTTTTTTTCCAAAGTTCAGTTATTATTGCACCTATTAACTATATTTAGTGGCTGATGAAACATTTTCTACGATATATATTTCTTTTATTACTTGCTTGTCCTTTTGCCGCTAAAGCACAGTTTGAATCATTGAAGGATTCTGTTGTTCAGTTGTATGGAATAGTAATGACACACGATAGTCTGAAGGGCATACCAGGTGTAACTGTAATGGTGGTAGGTCAAAATCGCGGAACAATCACTAATGAACAGGGGGTATTTTCCATTGTAGTATTAAAAGGAGACCAGGTGCGTTTTTCACATGTGTCTTACAGAACCGAAACAGACAAAATTCCATTAGATATACCCGGTAATCAATACAACATGGTGAAACTTATGGCAGAAGATACCGTATATCTTCCTACTGCCATTATAAAAGCAAGGCCTACAAGAGAGCAGTTTGAACGTGATTTTGTAAATAACGATGTGCCAGATGATGGCATTGAAATTGCCCGTCAAAATACCAGCGAAGCTAAACGAAAAGCACTTATGCGTATGCTGCCAAGAGATGGTGGTGAAGCTACAAACTATGCATTATCTAAAAGCGCACAAAGCTACTATTACCAGGGACAGGCTCCACCTATGAATATATTTAATCCTTTTGCATGGAGCGAGTTTATTAATGCCTGGAAACGCGGAGATTTTAAAAAGAAAAATTAATAGGTCAGTGGGCTGTGGGCTGTGAGCTGTGAGCTTTAGGCTTTGGGCTATGAGCAGTAAGTTTTGGCTGTGAGTAGAGAGCTAACAGGTTTCAGGTTTATCGTTAATCGTTTCACGTCTCACAAATTCTCACTATTCCCCATTTATCAAATCACCAATGAACTATGGATACTATCAGGAATGTTACAGTTATCGGAGCAGGTACTATGGGTAATGGCATTGCTCATGTTTTTGCCCAGCATGGATATTCAGTAATCCTTAATGATATCAATTCCGATTCATTGAAAAATGCTCTTAAGGTTATTGAAAAAAACGCAGGAAGACAATTAAGTAAAGGTATTATTACTGAAGAAATTAAAACAACAATTTTTAAACAACTCACCGCTACAACAAGCTTACAGGAGGCAGTAAAAAATGCAGACCTTGTAATTGAAGCTGCAACGGAAAATAAAACTGTAAAACTTGATATTTTCAAACAACTTGATACTGCTGCGCCACCAACAACAATATTGGCTTCAAATACTTCTTCGATTTCTATTACTACAATAGCGGCAGCTACAAGGCGACCCGGCAGGGTAATTGGTATGCACTTTATGAATCCTGTGCCGGTAATGAAACTGGTGGAAATCATCAATGGATATTCCACTGAAAAAGAAGTAACGGAGAGCATTGTGAAACTGAGTGAGACGCTCGGCAAGACCCCATGTATTGTAAACGACTATCCCGGGTTTATTGCCAACAGAATTTTAATGCCCATGCTGAATGAGGCAATTTATAGTCTGTATGAAGGAGTGGCAGGTGTAAGCGAAATTGATACAGTAATGAAACTGGGTATGGCTCATCCGATGGGACCGCTCCAACTGGCAGATTTCATTGGGTTGGATGTTTGTCTCAGTATATTACGGGTGTTGTACGATGGATTCGGAAATCCTAAATATGCGCCGTGTCCTTTGCTTGTAAATATGGTAGCCGCAGGCAAACTGGGTGTCAAGACAGGAGAAGGATTTTATAAATATACATCAGACAGCAAAACACCTGCACCTTCAGCCATTACTCAGCGAAATGCATAAATCCGATTTAAGTTTTTATGAATTTCATTATCTTGGCATTTCATGTTAGTCCTTTCTAAAATCGTCACAGCCTGTTTGAATCCACTTCTATGGATAGTACTTATTTTTTTATGGGGGATATTTACAAAAAATGAAAAGCGCAAAAAAAGATGTCATATTTCAGGTATAATCCTGCTGCTGCTGTTCAGTAATAATTTTATTATTAATAAACTTATCATGGCTTACCAGCCTGAAAAAATTGAATTACGGCCTGAAGAAACTTTTAGTGCAGGTATACTACTTGGTGGCTTTGCCGGGATGAATAAAAAAGACAATAAAACCTATTTCAACGAAAGTGCAGACAGGTTTATTCAGACAGCCGAACTTTATAAAACAGGGCATATCCGTAAGATCATTATCGCTGCAGGTGATGCATCTATTTTGAATAAAAAAGCTTTCAGGGAAGCAGATTTTGCACGACAGCAATTGATTAACCTGGGAATTCCTCCTGCTGATATTTTCGCTGACCCTGATTCCCGCAATACTGCTGAAAATGCCAGCAACGCTAAACGAATTATAGACTCCTTGCATTTTGCCCCACCCTATTTACTTATCACTTCTGCGCTTCATATCCCAAGAGCTAAAAAAACTTTTGAGAAAGCCGGTTTGCAAATACAAGCTTTCCCCTGTGCTTTCCTGGCTACTCCCATAGATAAGTATGCAATTGCTGAAAATATTATTCCTTCAGGAGTGGCTATAAGAAACTGGAGCTTTTTTCTGCGCGAAATTGTGGGACAGGTTGTATATAAAATATCAGGAAGGAGCTAACTAACTTTTGTTAATACCAATATTTAGCTTACTACTGTTTCAGCTACAGAAACAAATGAGTTCATTAAGTACAAGTTCCTACATTTGCTGCCACTAATAGTTAAAAATGAAGAAAATATTACCAATACTACTGTTCTTATCCGGTCATATATTACAAGCCCAGGAAATAGAATTAGATCCTATAACTGTAACGGCCACCCTAAGTCAGAAGCGGTCTTCTGAAACAGGTCGCAATATCACTATCATTAAAGGAGAAAATTTCAAAAACCTGCCTGTTCATTCATTGGATGAATTGCTGCGCTACGTACCGGGTGTAGAAATCCAGGCACGTGGACCCATGGGATCGCAAAGTGATATCGTATTGAGAGGTGGTACTTATCAGCAGGTGCTGGTGATACTTGATGGTATGCGTCTTAATGATCCCAATACAGGCCATTTCAACAGTTATATTCCGATTGCCCCTGCAGAAATAGACAGGATAGAAATATTAAAAGGGGCTTCCTCAGCTATATACGGTGCAGATGCAGTTGGCGGGGTTATTTATGTTTTCACTAAAACATTTACAGCAAAACAGGATCAGGATATTACTACAGCTAATGCAGGAATTTCAGCAGGCGAATATGGATTTTTAAATGCAGAAGCCGGAATGTTTTACAGTAAAAAGAATTTTAGTGTAAGTGGCGGAATAATAACTAATAATGCCGAAGGCGTGCAACAACGTGGAATCAAAGGATATTTTCATAACACTACTGCCTCAGTTTCTGCAAAATATTACATCAGTCCAAAATGGGATATAGCTTACCGGTATGCTTATGATAACCGCGACTTCGCAGCACAGAATTTTTATACAACTTATTCAATTGATACTGCCAGGGAGAAAGTAATGTCTAACTGGCAACAGATGAGCCTGGGCTTTCATACCACAAAACATGAGCTGAGACTTGACATAGGTTTTAAGCATGTAAATGATAACTTTAAATTCACTCCTGCTTCTTCAGCCAATTCAAATATTTCAAAACTCTACCAGGCTCTGCTGCAATATCAGAATGAGCTGAATACTAAAACTACACTTATAGCGGGCTTCAATTACCAGCAAAAAGTTATCAGGTCCAATGACAGAGGAAATCATGATCTCTTCCTCGCATCACCATTTGTATCACTGTCCCATCAACTTATTCGCAACCTGTATATTCATCCTTCTTTGCAATGGGTAATTTTCAGAAATATAACTTCGGAAATCGTTCCGCAATTAGATGTTTCCTATAAGAACAAAAACCTGCAATTGAGGGGAAGCGTTGGAAAAACCATACGTGATGCAGATTTTACAGAACGGTATAATAATTATAATAAACCGGTTGTAAAATCAGGATCCATAGGTAACCCTGATCTGAAAGCAGAGCGTTCTGTAAGCTATGAAGCAGGTGCTGATCTGTTTGTAAAAACTTATCTCAAAATATCGGCAACTTTTTTTCAGCGTTTTCATCAGCGTCTAATAGATTACAGTACTACTCCTTATGATGAAATGCCAAGAAAAGAAAACCTGATTCCAACAGGCACCTATGCGCTGGCAAAAAATATTGCATCAGTAAATACTACCGGATTTGAAACAGATGTTCAATACACACATCATTTCTCTGAACAGCACCGGTTATCGGGAAGCCTTGGTTTACTTTGGCTAGATAGTAAGAGCAGCGATAGTGTGCCGTCATTTTATATTTCATCGCACGCCAAATTTCTTACTAATTTCTCTGTGATATATCAATTCAAAGATTTGGCAGTGAGTATAAACGGGTTATATAAGAAAAGAAAGGAACAGACGGCATCATCAATCAATGCGGCCATTACCCCGGATTATTTTGTAATGAACACAAAAGCCGAATATTTTTTCTTACATAGATCGCTGATTGTTTTTGCAGAACTGAATAATGTATTCAACAGAAAGTACAGTGATCTACTTGGAGCTATCATGCCAGGACGTTGGTTTATCGGTGGCATTAAATTTCAATGGAACAAAAAGAAAAAGTAATAATCACCAGCCTATGCCATAATCTTCTCCATGATTGCTGCTTCCGCCCCAAAGAGTTTTATGCTTCCAGTCGAAGTAAATAGCGTTAATGGGGCCGGATGTTCTTGATGAATATCCCGGTTTATACTCTTTTTGAATAAGTTCTTTTCTCACCCATGGTGGTGTTTCGGTATTGAGCAGGATACTACCAGACCGGGGTGCCCTGTCGGCTATTGTAGTGCCGCCAAGCGAAAGCCATAATTGGTCAGTATTAACATTCGCAGCTTCAACAGCTTCCTGCACTGTCATACCAAATTCAGTAACATTAAGAAAAAACTGTAACAAATTCTGTTCCTGGGTATCGCCGCCCTGAACAGCAAAAGACAGATAAGGCTTACCGTCCTTTAATGCCAGGGTAGGCGTCAGCGTTACTCTTGGTCTTTTACCCGGAGCTACCACATTAAACGGATCAAGAGCACTGTCACAAACAAAACTTTGCATGCGCTGGCTCATGCCCACTCCTGTATTGCCGGCAATGCATGCAGGTATCCATCCCCCGCTTGGTGTAATTGATACTACCCATCCATTTTCATCTGCCGCTTCAACCGAAGTAGTACCCCGCCATAACCGGTCTATATAAGCAGAATCAATTCCGGGAGTTTTATTTCGGTATTTGAAATAAGCAGATGCATCGTGTTTTGGAGTAGCACTTCCGGGTGTGTCTTTATTATTCCCTTTGGGCGAAAAACCGCGCTGCCTGAGTAAATCAAGATAGGGATTGATCTTCCCTTCATACGGATATGGATCTCCCGGTCCTGTATCTGGATTGTTTTTCATAGGATTTATAAGTGCAGCCCTTGCTTTGGCATATTCTTTCGAAAGCAAACCTTTCATTGGCTCTTCAGGCGGGAAATAAGGATCACCATAATAAAAATCCCTGTCGGCAAAAGCATATTGCATAGCCTGGCAGATTGTATGAATATAGTTTGCTGAATTATAGCCCATACTTTTCAGGTCAAAATTTTCGAGGATATTTAGCGCCTGAAGCATTGATGGTCCCTGTGTCCACTGTGCAAGCTTATATACTTCAATACCTTTATAATTAGTAGAAAGAGGTTCCTCTATCCTCACCTTCCATGCTGCAAGGTCTTTCATTGTAATAAGACCTCCCTGTTCCTGGCATCCTCTAACAAATTCTGCTGCAATATCACCTTTATAGAATCGATCGTAAGCAGCATATATAGCTTCTCTCCTGCTGTTCTTATGTTTCAAAGCCTGCTGTTCGGCATCCACCATTTTTTTTAAGGTTTGCAGCAAATCAGTTTGAACAAATATTTCCCCGGGTTCAGGAGCTTCACGTGCCTGCCCCTGATGGGTAAGAAATACTTTTTTAGAATAGGGCCACTGTTTAATTCTTTCTTTATTTCTTTCAATACTGTTTGCCGTTTGTGCTTCCATTGCATAACCGGTTGCCATTTCCATTGCCGGTGCTAATACTTCCTTCAGTGACATGGTGCCATATTCTGCAAGCATGGTGCAAAGCCCACCGGGAGTACCGGGAGTAACCGCTGCAAGGGGGCCGTATTCGGGAGGAAAGTTCATTCCTTTATCCTTAAAGAACTGTGGTGTAGCTCCTGTTGGCGCCACTCCTAATGCATTAATACCAATTACTTTTCCCGTTTTTGGGTTATATATTAACGCCTGCGTTTCACCACCCCAGCTTAACACATCCCACATGGTGCAGGTAGCGGCAAGCATGGCACATGCTGCATCTACTGCATTACCCCCTTTCTGAAAAATTGCAGCTCCGGCTGTGGCTGCCAGCGGTTTACCGGTTATAGCCATCCAATGTCTGCCATGTAACGGTGGTTTTTGAGTATACTGGGCTATGTTATAATTGCTGAATAACAAAAAGCATAAGCAGGATATTATATACTTCATACACTTCATTTTGCTATTTTAAAGGTAAGATATACAGTGTTTGTATTATAAAAGATGGAATAAATATGGGGCTTTCAAAAAAAATTTGAAATAAATTTGACACTATATGAAAATCATTTTTTTCTCAGCACAGTCTTACGATAAGACTTTCTTTAATAAACATAACAAAGCATTCAATTTTAAACTGGAGTTTTTCGATACTCATCTCGGTCCGCATATTGTGCACGCTATAACTGCTGCAGAAGCAGTTTGTGTGTTTGTAAATGATAAAGTGAATGCCGAAGTAATAACAGCGCTTGCATCAAAAGGAATAAAAATAATTGCACTGAGATGTGCCGGATTTAACAATGTAGATCTTGAAACTGCCAAAAAATACGGACTCAGAGTGTGCAGGGTACCGGCTTATTCCCCTGAAGCAGTGGCAGAACATACCCTTGCAATGATACTCACCCTCAACAGGAAAACCCATAAAGCATACAACAGGGTACGGGAGCAGAATTTTTCGTTGAAAGGATTACTGGGTTTTAATCTTCATGGAAAGACGGTAGGAGTTATAGGTACCGGAAATATCGGCAAAGCGTTTTGCAGGATTATGACAGGTTTAGGATGTAATGTAATAGGGTATGATCTTTCCGAAGACCAGAATCTAAAAAACATCGGAGTGGTATATAAACCATTGAAGGAATTATTAATGCAATCTGATATTATTTCCCTGCATTGTCCGCTTACAACAGAAACTCATCATTTAATCAATGATGAGACTATAACACAGATGAAAAAAGGTGTAATGCTTATCAACACAAGCCGGGGAAAACTGATTCATACACAGGATACAATTGAAGCCTTGAAAACAGGTCAGATCGGTTACCTGGGCATAGATGTATACGAACAGGAAGAAAAGTTGTTTTTTAAAGATCTCTCTGAAAATATTATTGATGATGATACCATACAACGACTGATGAGTTTCCCTAATGTACTTGTAACTGCACATCAGGCATTTTTTACTGCTGAAGCGCTAAATGAAATTGCGCTGACTACTTTTGATAACATTCTGCAATTATCATCAGGCAATGAAATAAGCCGTAAAGGAGCATTGTTATGCTGAGACGAGCCAATTCTAAAGGTTAATATGAGTTGTGAATTGGAACTGATTTGTTGTTAAAATACAAACGTGAGAGATAAAACTTTCACCTCTCACGTTTGAATTTACATTCTTAATTTAATAAGATCGTACCAAATATTAGCGCTTGATGACAATACGTTCCCGTTCCCACCGGTCATCAAACCGTATCAATATTGTATACACTCCTTCACTAAATCGGCCTAACTGATCAAGTGTGATAATATTCTGACCTGCTTCAACCCTTTGCTGATCTTTGAGCACAACTTTACCGGTCATATCAAGCAATTGTACATCTACATTACCTCTTAATGCTGAATAAAAACTGAGCGATACTGAAGTACTAGCCGGATTAGGACTTACTTTTATTTTCTGGTTTGCCGAACCCGTCAGGCGTACCACTAATATTGAACTATATTTACGTCCGCCATCTTTACTTATTGCATTAATACGGTAGTACAATACATTACTATTTACTTCACCTACAGATAAGTCTTTAAAATTAAAGCCTACAGCGCTGTTTACTGATGCACTACCTGCTTCTACCCTGCCTATAGCTGAGAAATTGGCGCCATCTGCTGAACGTTCCACATCAAAATAACTAAGTTGCTCTGATGTGATAATTTTCCAGTTGAGATCTACCAGGTTGCTTTGCTGTACTGCATTAAACTGGAGGAATTCTATTGGCAATATCACACAAGGCACTACGGTAATAGTAACCTGGGCACAGCTTGTGGTATTACAATCACCTTCTGCTCTTACATAGTAAGTAGTGGTAACATTAGGTATAACAGAAATAGAATTTCCGGTACCAATCAGTGTGTCGCCGCAGCTATTCCTATACCATCTGTATACTGCATTTGTTCCCAAAGTACCTCCCACCTGTGTTAGGAGTACGGAATTACCCGGGCACGTTGTAGCTAATGGCGCCGGAATAATAGATGTTGGGGCAGTTGATGGTGTCTTAGCTGTCAGGAAATGACCAGGTGATACATACCGGCAGTTAACATTAGTTATATTACCTGCCGCAGCAACAATCACCCTGTAATACTTTCCAACATCACCAGGAGTTACAGGATTTATTGTATAAGTAACATTATTAGCCCCTGGGATATCTGTCCAGGTTACATTATCAGTGCTGATTTGCCATTGATATTCCAACGGACCAGATATTACTGTTGTATCACTTAAAGCAGCACTAAATGTTGTAATGCCATTAGTACATCCTGCAGTATTATTAACTGATACAGTTGGTGTAGGATCACACAAACCAAACTGGATATCATCAATTGCCAGGTCGTTACCGCAACCACCAGGAGCGGCATTGGTAATTTCAATAGTTATTTTAGAAATACCGGCAGGCATTACAAATTTCATCCCATACTGTGTCCAGGCTGCACTGGTAATATCTGGTGTGGTCAAATTCGTAATAATGGTACCGTTCGATGCATCACGCACAGTAAATGTCAGCTTGGGAGGTACTAAACCACCGAAGGCATCGCAAAAGCTTGAATATGTTGAGTTGCCGATATTAGATACAAATGCGAATAAAGAATATTTAAGGTTGCCGCAAGTGATATTGATATCGTCATAATAAATTTTATTTGCCTTTACATCTGCATTAACAAGCATCATCCTTCCATTGGCGCCACCGGTATGATCTGTAAGACTGATCCAATTGGTGGTATTACCCATATTGGCATTCCTTGCCAGAGTATATTTCTCAACGTCAACAGGCTGTGTAGTGGTACCAATATATTGAGTGGAAGCAGTACCTGCAGAACCTGTACCCGCAGGTATGGCTGTACTCATAGTTGTACCTGTTCCAAAATTCTGAAGATATAATATCTTATTTAGCGCATCGCAGGGGGGGCTCTCGGCTGCAACTAATACTACAAATGGTGTGGGCCGGTCTTCACCAGGGTCATCGGGTTTTGCATTATTATTTAAATCCGGATTATCCCCATCGGTAGAAATGTCTTCAAGCAAAACACCAGTATAACCGGTTCCTGTAGCCCTCGCGCTGTTATTATATACTTTACCAATTAATATATTAGCAACCCTAAATGATACCCTGATGGTAAAATGATTACTATCCACATTATTGGGTAATATCTGGCCAGCATTCAGCAGGTTGGCTTTACCACCAGATGTAGTTAACCCTGTATATCCGGGGTTGAGCGTTAGTCCTGCCGGATTATCAATCCAGGATACCGAAACATTAGTGACAGGATTTGCCAAGGTAAAAGGAGCCCCTGCTGCAACAGAGCCTCTTAATAATTCTGCTACCTGTAAATTATTAACATCCCATCCTCCGTAGTTTCTAACTGTAATATCATAACTAAGATCATAAGTACCTGGTGTTCCTGTGGGGTTTGCTGAAGATAATTTTTTTGCAACACCTAATCCGGAAATGATTTCTGTTAAATCGTTACTCTGATAACAGGGGCTCTGAGTTATGGCAGTTTTAACCCCTGTAAGGATATTCAGATCCCAATACTTATTATTATCATCTGCAGCAATAAGTTTACCTTCGGCAAAATTTAACCCGATAATTTGGTTTCCTGTTAAGTCAGCAATCAAAGTGGCATTAAGTGGATTGGGTGTAGCATAATCTTCATAGTTCACAGTCATATAATGCTTATCCCATACCATCAGCATTTGGCCGGTAGGCATCAACGTGAGGTCGCCGGATTGCTGGGTAATGTTAACTCCTGGTGGCAGAGTAATATTTTTAATAGGCCCAAATGTACCTAAAGCAAAGTTCACCGTACGCAATGCAAGACCATAAGGACCGCTGCCGGTAAAAATAAGCTGATAACACAATCCGTCAGGCGCAAATGCAAAACCAAGAATTGCTTTATTAGTATACGTTTGAAATACAGCGGTTTTAGGCGGACAACCACTTCCGGGTTTCCAGCGCCATACATACGTGTTACCACCTGTGTACCGGTAATAATATAAAAGGTGATCTGCAGGATTATAAGATATACCTGCTCCATAGATCGAAAATCCAGGACCTTTCAAATCCGGGATACAGTTTTCATAATCAGATAATGTAGTAGTCAGCCCGTTATATTTAAAAACATGGGTTGACCAGGTACTACTTCCTCCGCCACATGGCCTTCCAATTCCAACAGGATATGATGCTGTAGCCGGATTACTTGCTGATGGCTGAGCATATAATTCCATCATACCAACCCCTACTATCAGCAGCAGGATGTTTAGCAATATTTTTTGAAAAGGGTAGAATTTTATTTTCATATTACCAGGATTAGGGTGTTTAACAATGGATATTCTTAATTTTTTTCAAAACTAATACAGACAAACCATTACATTTAATACATTCGACAATACGGTATTTTTCTTCGGTAAACAAACTTTTACAAGATTATCATATATCAATTCTCCATAAGTGTATCCCCCTATTAATCCTATAGTATAACGTTATAATTTTACCTGAAGTATTTTCTTTGTCAAATTGGTTGATCATTAATAAAAAAAATCCCGGCACATAATGCCGGGATTTAAAACAAAATATCTCAATGAATTATTTATACCTGCTCATAATGCCCTGTGCAAGCTCAGTCATTTTCTTAATACCTTCTTCCGGAAGATTACCCTGCTTAAATTCGGCAAGCACTTCTGGAAGTTTATTTTCCATTTCTACCAGGAAAATTTCTTCAAACTCCTTCACTTTATTTACAGGCACATTTTTAAGAAGACCCTGTGTTCCAAGGTAGATGATGGCAACCTGTTTTTCAACCGTAAAAGGTGAGTATTGAGGTTGTTTTAATATTTCCACATTACGGGCACCTTTGTCAATTACAGATTTTGTAGCTGCATCAAGGTCGCCGCCAAACTTAGAAAATGCTTCCAACTCACGATAGAGTGCCTGGTCAAGTTTAAGTGTACCGGCAACTTTTTTCATGGATTTAATCTGAGCATTACCACCCACACGGCTAACCGATATACCCACGTTAATAGCAGGACGTATACCAGAGTTGAAAAGGTTGGACTCCAGGAATATCTGACCGTCGGTGATGGAAATTACATTAGTTGGAATATATGCTGATACGTCACCCGCCTGTGTTTCAATAATAGGCAATGCTGTTAATGAACCACCACCTTTTACAAGGTGTTTAATACTATCCGGAACGTCATTCATTTTTTTAGCCACTGCATCATCACTGATTACTTTAGCGGCACGTTCCAGCAAACGGCTGTGGAGGTAAAACACATCACCAGGATAAGCTTCGCGGCCCGGAGGACGACGAAGTAACAATGATACTTCACGATAGGCAACAGCCTGTTTGCTCAAATCATCGTATATAATAAGTGCCGGGCGTCCGGTGTCACGGAAATACTCACCAATAGCTGCACCTGCATAAGGAGCAAAGAACTGCTGCGGAGCAGGGTCAGATGCTGATGCTGCAACAATAACAGTATACTCCATTGCGCCATTATCTTCCAAAGTCTTCATTACGTTGGCAATGGTTGATGCCTTTTGTCCGCAAGCCACATATATACAATATACAGGTTTGCCTGCTTTGTAAAACTCACGCTGATTGATAATAGTATCAATTGCAATTGCGGTTTTACCAGTCTGGCGGTCGCCGATAATCAATTCACGCTGACCACGACCAATTGGAATCATAGCATCAACTGCTTTGATACCGGTTTGAAGCGGTTCTTTTACAGGTTCACGATATATAACACCAGGAGCTTTCCGTTCCAGCGGCATCTCAAATAATTCTCCTGAGATAGGTCCTTTACCGTCTATTGGTTCACCCAAAACATTGATTACTCGGCCAACCAGACCTTCTCCAACTTTAAGAGAAGCAATACTACCGGTTCTCTTTACCCTGTTACCTTCCTTAATCTCGCTTGACTCACCCATCAATACCACCCCGACATTATCTTCTTCAAGATTCAGGGCAACGGCTTTTACACCATTTTCAAATTCAACCAACTCTCCGGCACGTACGTTATTTAAACCATAAATACGTGCAATACCATCACCTACCTGTAGAACAGTACCTACTTCTTCCAGATCGGCGCCTGCATTAAAATTGCTCAACTGCTGGCGCAGTATCGCACTTATTTCGTCGGGCTTAATTTCTGCCATATCGCTTAGTTTATTTTGTTTTTTATTGAATTAAGTTTGTTCAATCTATTTGCAATAGTAAATAAATATCTACCTTATATTCCTTATATAGATGTTACTTCTAAATTGTTTTTGAATATCTTTCAAATCCCGCAATATACTCGCATCAACCAGCTTATTATCAAATTCAAGAACAAAACCTCCGATCAATTCATCCTTCACAACAGTTTCAAGTTCTATCTTAGGCAGAGCCGTATCATCTTTTACTTTTTGCTCAATAGCTATCCTTAGCGAATCGCTGATAGGGTGAGCAGTAGTCAATGTAACTTTATGAATTCCTTTAATTGCATTGTATTGTTCTATATATGCAGAAATGATTTCAGGTAATATGCTCTCACGTCCTTTCTGCACAAGTAGCTTATTAAAAGCTGTAGTAAGTGCAGAAACCTTGCCTGATGTAATTGCTGAAAGTATAGCATTTTTTTTATCGGCAACTACAATAGGGCTACGCATCAATGTAACAAACTCACGGCTTTGTTTGCAAACTGCCTGAAGATAAAGCATATCTTCATATACTTTATCAAGGCTTTTTTGTTCCGTTGCCAGTTCAATCAGGCTTTTAGCATATCTTCCGGCTAAACGAGGTTGAAGCATTAGTTCAATTTTATTTCGTTCGTCAATTCTTTAATATAGGTTTCCTGGGCTGATTTATCACCCAGTTCACGGCGCAATACTTTTTCCGAAACTTCAATAACAAGATTTCCCACCTGGTTTTTAAGATCTACTATTGCAGCCATTTTTTGATTCTCAATAGCCTGTTGTGTTTCAGCCATTATTTTCGCAGCTTCAGCTTTAGCCTGTTCCTTAGCATCACTAATCATTTTATCCTTAATATCTTTAGCTTCTTTGAGAATGACTGCCCTTTCTTCACGTGCCTGAACCAGTAACTTTTCATTATCGCTTTGCAGTTGTGCCATTTCCGCTTTTACTTTTTCGGCAGTAGCAATAGCATCATTAATTCCTTGTTCTCTATCGTGAATCGCTTTCATAATGGGTTTCCATGCGAACTTTCCTAAAATGAAAAGCAGAATAAAAAAAGCAATGGTTGACCAAATCATTAACCCCGGATCGGGGAGTACCAAAGGATTTACTTCCAGTAGCATAATTATTATATTAAGTTAATTAGCGATAATGCATTTTAAAAAGTACAGGCCTTTTGCCCTGTGCTCAAAGCCTGTACAAACTTGTTATGGCTATTGCACACCCAGGTTGTTACCCAGGAGTGAAACCACCACAGCGAACAGCGCAACAGCTTCCACGAGCGCCGCAGCAACAATCATGTTTGTGCGGAGATCATTGGTTGCTTCAGGCTGACGTGCCATACCTTCAAGAGCGCCTTTACCGATCTGACCGATACCAATACCGGCGCCGATAGCCGCTAAACCTGCACCAATTGCAGCAACACTTCCTACTACCATTTGTTTTATGTTTAAAAGTGAATAAATACTATTTATAAAACCAATTCTTCTTCATGATTTTCTTCTAAAGCCATCCCAAAATACAAAGCTGACAGCATTGCAAAAATGAATGCCTGTATAAAACCAACCAAAAGCTCAATCAAACTGATAAAAACTGAAAATGGTACAGCAAGCGCTGATGCTGATACCGAACCCAGAATGAATATCATCCCAATAAGACTTAAAGCCAGTATATGACCAGCTGTCATATTAGCAAACAATCGGATAGTGAGTGATATCGGCTTTATGAAAGCACCAATAATTTCAATCGGTATAAGAAAGATTTTCATGGGTACCGGTAATCCTGGCATCCAGAAAATATGTTGCCAGTAATGTTTTTTACCATTTACAGTAGTAATTACAAAAGTGAAGAGCGCTAATGTAAGCGTAAATGCTATATTACCACTTACGTTGGCTCCTCCCGGGAAGAAAGGAACCATGCCCAGCAGGTTATTTAACCATATAAAGAAAAAGATGGTCAATAAATAAGGCATGAACCTGGTATATTTTTCACCCAAAAGCGGTCTCGCCACTTCGTCCCTCACAAAAAGAATTATTGGCTCTATCAATGACTGAAAACCCTTGGGTGCTGAAGTAACCCCTGTTTTCTTATATGCTTTTGCAACATTAAGGAATATGATTAACAGCAACAACACAGTCAATAGCATAGAAGCTACATTCTTTGTGATGGATATATCCAGTATTTTACCTGTAGCTTCTTCGTTTATTGAACCATCAGCATTTACAACTTTTATTTTGCCCTCAAAAGTTTTGTATGGATAGTTACCATTATATACTGCAGGCTCATGGTGCTCATCCACCAGCCTGGCGCCTGAAAAAAATTCAAATCCTTTATCAGTTTTTAGAATTACCGGAAGAGGTATAGAAACGTGCCCCCACAGATGCCAGCTATGATCGTCCCTTATATGTTCAAGGATTGTAGTGGCAATGTCAAATTTTTCTTCTTTCTCATGACCTGGCGCAACTGACGAAGTTGCATCATGATGAGTCGTTTCCTGGGCGAAAGTTGAATTATAAAAAAAAGATATATATA
Source organism: Chitinophagaceae bacterium (assembly GCA_039811345.1). Taxonomy (GTDB): domain Bacteria; phylum Bacteroidota; class Bacteroidia; order Chitinophagales; family Chitinophagaceae; genus Agriterribacter. The sequence goes on along the minus strand of JBDHYJ010000026.1, from coordinate 24,141 downwards.
GGCTAAAAGCTACTGCCAATAAGGGTTTAATGCGTTTTAAAGACATTGCTCTTTTGAAATTTGCGGCAAAGATAGGAGTTCAAAAGGAGAAATGAGCAATATGAAGAATATGAAATCAGGAAAATTCTTTATTGTTTATTCACATGAAACCAGATGCTGAAAAAACAATTCAAATGTACCCTTAGGTCTTGCTAAAATAGTTCAAGTACACCGTTTCTTAGAACTGATCTCCACAACATGTTATACCCTTTTTACCCGCAGCATGCTTTATATTCGTGGGACAATTCTTATGCGTATGAATAAATATATTGCCCTCTTTTGCGCCCTCATAACCTACTCAGGAATCAATGCTCAAATGGTGGAAAAAGTAACCGATCCTGCTGACTGGGTTAACACATTGATGGGTACGGATTCAAAACCAAGTCTGTCCAATGGCAACACCTATCCCGCAGTTGCACTACCCTGGGGTATGAATATGTGGACACCTCAAACCGGCAAAATGGGTGACGGATGGCAATATCAATATGCTGCAGATAAAATAAGGGGCTTCAAACAAACTCATCAGCCATCACCATGGATGAATGATTACGGACAATTCAGCATCATGCCCATAACAGGTAAACTGCGCATAACCGAAAACGATAGGGCAAGCTGGTTTGGACATAAAGCTGAAATTGCTAAACCCTATTACTATAGTGTATACCTTGCCGATCATGACGTTACTACAGAGATTACTCCAACCGAACGGGCATCAGTATTTCGTTTCACATTTCCAAAGACAGATGATGCATATATTATTATTGACGCTTTTGATAAGGGTTCCTATGTAAAGATCATTCCATCTGAACGAAAGATCATCGGATATTCCACAAAAAACAGCGGCGGAGTGCCGGATAATTTTAAAAACTATTTTGTTATTGTTTTTGACAAACCATTTGCCAACGCCGGTATTTTTGATGGCGATAGCCTTGACCTTACTAAACTTGAAATGCAGTCGCAACATGCTGGGGCTGTAGTAGGGTTTAAAATTTTCCGACGCGGCGAACAGGTTCATGCAAGAATAGCTTCATCATTTATTAGCCCCGAACAGGCGGAGATTAATTTGAAAGAACTCGGTAACGACAGTTTTGAAGTAATAAAGAAAAAGGCAAGAGATACCTGGAATGAAATTTTAGGTCGTATAACAGTTGAAGGCGGCACTATTGATCAGGTAAGAACTTTCTATTCCGCATTATACCGCATGGTTTTCTTTCCGAATAAATTGTATGAGAAAAATGCTAAGGGTGAAATAGTACATTACAGCCCGCATAATGGCAAAGTGCTGCCCGGCTATATGTTTGGAGGCACAGGTTTTTGGGATACTTTTCGGGCACTCTATCCATTTCTTAATCTGATGTATCCCTCCATCAACACGGAAATGCAGGAAGGTTTGATTAATGCGTATAAAGAAAGCGGCTTTCTTCCGGAATGGAGCAGCCCGGGTGCAAGACCGGTAATGATAGGTAATAACTCGGCTTCAATAGTTGCAGATGCTTATATTAAAGGTTTGAGAAATTACGATATCAATACACTGTACGAAGCCCTGTTGCATGGCGCCAATACAGAAGGCCCGCATGGAACAGGAAGAAGAGGAGTAGAATATTACAACAGGCTGGGGTATGTTCCCTATAATGTAAAAATCAACGAAAACGCAGCAAGGACACTGGAATATGCTTACGATGACTTCAGTATTTATCAGTTAGGTAAAGCGCTACACCGCCCCAAAGAAGAACTGCAGTTATATGCCAGGCGTTCGCAGAATTATAAAAATATTTTTGATAAAGAAACCAACCTGATGCGTGGGAAAAATGAAGATGGGAGTTTTGAAACACCTTTCAATCCGTTTAAATGGGGTGATGCATTTACCGAAGGTAATAGCTGGCATTACTCCTGGAGTGTTTTTCATGATATCAAAGGGCTTTCTGATTTAATGGGTGGAAAAGAAATGTTTGTAAAAATGCTTGATTCAGTTTTTGTGATGCCACCACTTTTTGATGATAGTTATTATGGCTTTGTCATACATGAAATAAGAGAAATGCAGATTGCAGATATGGGTCAATACGCACACGGTAATCAGCCTATACAACACATGGCTTATTTGTATAACTATGCCGGCCAGCCCTGGAAGACACAGTATCGTGTGCGAGAAATAATGAACCGTATGTACAAGCCAACACCTGACGGATATTGCGGTGATGAAGATAATGGACAAACTTCTGCCTGGTATGTATTTTCTGCTTTAGGCTTTTACCCTGTTTGCCCGGCAACTGATCAGTATGTACTTGGCGCACCTTTGTTTAAGAAAGCGACATTAAAACTGGAAAATGGAAAACAATTCGTAATAAATGCCCCAGCCAATAGCGAAAAGACAAAATATATCCAGTCGGCCAAATTAAATTCAATGAATTATGATAAAAACTGGATCAGTCATTTTGATATAATAAAAGGTGGCAATTTTAATATAATAATGAGTGTAAAACCTGATTTCCACCGCGGAACACAGGAATCAGCCTATCCATATTCTTTCTCATCCAGTGCCGATGCAGAAATATTAAAACAATGAAAACAGTATTAATCATCTATTCACATCTTATTTAAACAGATATCATTACCTTACTGCAAAATTTTATTCAACGATGAGTCAAAAATTCAAATCAAAATCAAACAATTCGCGCAGGAAGTTTATACAAAATACTTCTCTTGCTGCCGCCGGATACTTCATTGTACCGCGCCATGTATTGGGCAAAGGATATGTTGCCCCAAGTGATAAATTAAATATTGCCGGAATTGGTGCAGGAGGAAAAGGCGCAAGCGACCTTCACGAATTTTCTAAAAGCCCTAATGTAAACATTGTAGCAATGGCTGATGTGGATGACCGCCAGGCAGTGAAATCACGTGAGCGTTTTCCGAAAGCGAAATATTACAAAGACTTCAGGGAAATGCTTTCCAAAGAAAAAAACAATATAGATGCATGTTCCATCTCTACACCTGATCATACACATGCCGTAGCTACTATGGCAGCTATGCAACTGGGAAAACATGTATATACTCAAAAACCACTGACTCATGATATATGGGAAGCCCGTATGCTTACCCAGGCTGCAAAAAAATACAAGGTAGTTACACAAATGGGAAACCAGGGTGGCTCAGGTGATGGTGTTAGACGAATGAAAGAATTATACGATGCAGGGCTGATTGGCGATGTGTATCAGGTGGAATCCTGGACGAATCGCCCAGTATGGCCGCAGGGAATCGCATCTCCTACAGGCAAGTTTAATATACCTAAAGAACTCGACTGGAATCTTTGGTTGGGTACAGCGCCGATGATGGATTATAATCCGGGTTACTTGCCATTCAACTGGAGAGGATGGTGGCGTTTCGGCACCGGTGCATTGGGAGATATGGCATGTCATATCATGGATCCCATCTACAGGATATTACCTATTGATTATCCGGAGTCGGTAGAGTGCAGTGTTGCCAATAGCTGGAGTGGGTTCTTCCAGGAAACAGATAACCCAGAGAGTGCACCCGCAGCTTCTGCTATACATCTTAAATATCCCCGCAAAGATGGCAAAGGCTCAATCAAAGTAAGCTGGTATGATGGAGGTATCATGCCGGAAAGACCCGATGAACTGCAACCCGGTGAAGCATTCGGAAACTGGGACGGTGGGGTATTGTTTATAGGCACAAAAGGAAAATTGCTGGCAGATTGCTATGGAGAGAACCCGAGATTGTTACCGCTCACAAGGGCTGAAGAAGCAAAAGCAGTTCCTGAAACCATTAAACGGGTGCCGGAAGGACACTATCTGCAATGGGTAAACGCTTGTATTGCCGGTTATGGTAAAGCAGAAACAAGTTCCAATTTCGACTATGCCGGACCATTTGTTGAAAGTATATTAATTGCCAACCTGGCTATCCGCAGTCATGGATTGAAAAATCCAAATGCCAAAGGTTGGGAAGATAAATACCTCGGACGTAAAAAACTGTTGTGGGATGCGAAGAATATGAAGATTACAAACTTTGATGAAGCCAACCAGTTTGTAAAACGCCAGTACCGTGCGCCCTGGAGTCTTAATATTTAGTATTAAGGAATAAAATAGTTTGTGAAAGAGGTGACTGTGAGTTGCCTCTTTTTATTTTTTTCAGGATGCGTCATGTTATGAAACGATAAACGTGAAACGTGAAGATACCTACTGTTCACAATTACTCTCAACAAATTCCTTCATAGTAATAAACTTTGCATCATTAGACAAATCGCTAATTAAAAGTCCAAGTTTTTTTATTAATTCTTCGGGATTAGCTCGTTTTATATATACCGGCAAATCAAACATTTTAATATTGGCAAATTCCCAAGGATGGAAATACAGGCAGAGATATCCGTCGTGCTTTAATGTTTTTAAAGCCAGTCGCAAATACAATTGATAGGGCATATTTTTAAAAGCAAGCCAGAATAAAGGAATTCTCAGGGTAGGTGTTACTGATACAGGCACCTGCACCATTCCATTATCATCAAAAATAGTTCTGGAAATATGGCGGTTATCATATCGGCCGGGAATCCAGCAGGGGTTTATTGAAGAATTATATTTATAACCTGAAGAATTTACCAGGTTGGATTCAACCACTTTCATTCGAGGCATTCTTAGTCCATATACTTTTTTTCCAGAAATCTCTTCCAGTTTTATCCTTGAGTCAACAAGGTCCTCATTCTTAAAATGTGTGTGCGAATAAGTATGTGATGCTATCTCATGATGAAAAGAAAGATCCTTAATTAATGCAGGATAATTTTCTGCAAAAAATGCAGTGGTGAATAAAGTGGTATTGACATCCTTTATATGCAGCAATGGCATTATACGATTTAATCCCTCAAAACCTATGGCTAATTGCTGATCAATAGCAATAGTTTGCTCATACTCCAGGGGCAGGTCGAACTCTTCAACATCAAAGCTTAATAAAACAACCGGATCTGTTTTCATGTTCAAAATTAGAAGATGTAATTTCTATATAATATCTGAATAGACGAGTTTCCGGGCTCTCAAAAATTGTTTACGATGTACCTGTATAAAGATGATCACCCATACCACACAAGCCGGCAACGCTTTTAGCGAATAGGGTTTTACAATATGCTCTCTGAACCAGGGAGTAAAAATATCTGAGTAGGAGAAAGTAGTCAGCACATAACCAAAAACAAAAAACCATAACCCGGGTTTTGTACTGGGTTGAAGAAAATACCAAAGACAGATTCCGGGTAATGCAATAATATACGTAGGCGATTCAGAACCCGTACTAAAGATTACCACAAAAATCAATAACGAAGAAAGCATATACAACCTGAATGCCGTATTTGTAAAATAACGGTAGTATATAAACTGACTTGCCATAGCCAGCATACCAACAATTAATACAATCTTATCATTCAACTGAGGATATAGATTACGCCTGATTAATCCCATTATAGAAATATCCTGGTAAAAATAATGAGTATCTAACCGGATATTTTTATCTGCTTTTACCTGTAAACCAGCATACCAGTCAAAATAACTTTGAACAAGAAACTTAATATCAGTAATTAACAAGGGCAGAAAGAAAAAAATCAACGACCATACTAATGCCCATACTATGAACTTTACCGGTCTGTCACTGAAAAATATAAATGCCAATCCTACTACACCATATAGCTTAATAAACGTAGGTAGTAAAATAAAAAATAATGCAGCGGCTTCTTTCTTCTGTACAACATAAGTATAACCGAGCATCAGACACCCGCATACTATAGCATTGCTTTGCAGCCATGAAGCAGTATTCATCATCTCATGAGCACATAATATTATCAATGCTGTCCTCCATTTTATATTAACAGGTAGTTTATATATAGCAAAATAGAGAAAAGCCACATTGCACATTTCCCACAAAAAGGCGCCAATCTTAACTGGTAATAATGCGAATGGCGCAATAAGAATACCGAATACGGGGCCATATAAGTTCACATCCTGGTATTCAGCAGGATAAAACAAGTAAAGATTTACCTTTTGAATAGTGTGAATGTAAACATGACGGTAGACCTCAAAATTATTAACTCCACCTTTGGTTACAGTAATCAGCACCGCAATAAAGGACAAGCCAAACCATAATGCTGCAGCAAGCTTTTTATTAAATAAAAAACCACCTGATATCAAATATTTCTTCACTTTTTCAAGTGTCATAAAGATTGCATTACAAAAAACACATTTGAAAGGAAGAGTTTATAATTTTCCTCCGGTATTCAGTTTTATCAACTCAAAAAAATTCTTTAGTTCGGTGAAGATAACCGATGAGCCAAAATTGGAAAAGACAACACCATGCCGCAGATGAACAGTGATTATGCTAAAAGAAAGTTTTTGTTTATGTGCCCTCATTACAAATTCAGTGTCAGCAAGGAAACGATTTATTTTTGTCTCTAAGAAAACAGCTTTGCCCCTTTCATTAAAGCCTTTTATCCCTGCCTGTGTATCATATACAGGAAGATGGAAAAAAAACTTATTCATAAAAATAAAAATCTTCGAAATAATCTTTCTCGTAAAAGGAAGATTGTTAAAATAACTTTTATCTCTTATACCAGTTACAACATCATACCCCCTTGACAGCAAAGAAATAATTTCTGAAATATTTTTATTAGAGTAAGGAAAATCAATATCAGTAATTACTGTGTACAAACAATTTGCTTTCCTTACACCTTCTCTCAAAGCATAACCCTTACCTTCATTATTGTCATACCTGACATAAGAAATATTATCCATTTCATTACACAACTTCAATACTTCATTGTCAAGTCCGGCATCATTACTTCCATCATTTACGATAATGTATTTCAGCTTTGCATCACCTGCAAGCTCCTCCTGTAAAATTTTAGCATGCCGTACAAAAGTATTCAGCCAAGTACTACCGGGATTATAAAAAGGTAAAACAATAGCAACTTCAGGTTTGTAATCATCATTTACAGAAGTCCTGATAAAAACAGGATTCTGACTATTCTCAGAAAGAGTGGTGCTATGTCGTTTTGGCATAATTATTTGAGTGATAGGTTATAAACAGCATATACTGCAATTCTCTAAATTAGGCATAGCCACAAACCATTCAGCTTACCAGCGAAGATATATATTATTTGGGGATAACTTTTCAAATATTGGCTTACATAAAGGTCAAATTGAGTTGTATCTTATTTTCCTGCTGTTTTTGTACTTTTTTCATTACCAATTTTGCTTCTTATTTACCGTATCAAAACCACAAAACGAAATAATAATTAAGCAAAAAAAATCCCTGCACAGTTGTATTTAGATACTATTGCGCAGGGATAACGATAAAGCAGAGAAGTCTTGTCCTACTGAAACCGCCTGTTAAATTATATTAAGAATACTATTTGGCAATTGCCTGTTTTTGTTCTTCATCACTTTTCATAGCTACTACGTCTGCAACTGTTCCTTCACCAATATGACACTGTCCTTTTAATGATACTGTTGGTTCAACCTGAAGTTTACCGGCACTGATATTACCTTTAATTGTGGCTTTGCCGCGAAGATTGAGTAAATCCTTTATAACTATTTTACCGGTAATTTTACCTAAAATATCAGCCTGCTGACCTTCCACATCACCTTCTACACTGCCTTCTGCACCGATTAGCACTTTAGCAGAGCCAAAAATATTTCCTTTCAGTATGCCGTCAATACGTATATCGCCATGACTTACTATATCACCCTTTATGGTAGTACCTGCACCAATAAGACTGGTACTGGTAGCTGACGGGTTGATTTCGATTTCAGATTTGGATTTTGTTGAGAACATAAGTATTGGTTTTAAGTAAATGATTAATCTTCGGTTTTTTCATCTTTAGGTACATTCAGTTGTGTCGTATCAAGTGGTACAGTAGCTGTAGTTCCTTTGAGTACATTCTGTATGTTTTCGAGGTACTTGTCCCTGTATATCATTTGTTGCTCCAGTGAGTCAACCTGCAATTTCAGTGTTATCAATTCCCTCCTGTCAGATCCGCTGCCATATCCGGGCACATAATAACGTAATGGAGTAAAAACAAGGAGTGCCACAGTTAACCCTACCAATACCACAAAAATCGTGCATAAAGTAATGTAAACACTCAGTCTCGACAATCGCACGGTTACCACTTCTTCATAGGTATCATCGTTCATTACAACCAGCCTGTATCTGTTTCTTAAACGTTGCAGCGTAGTATCTGCATCAAATATCTTTGCCATTCTCCATTATTTCTGTTAAAAATAACCACTTTGGCTTAGTTTGAAAGAACTTAATCCTGAAAAAATAAACAATTAAAAATAATTTCGCTGAAAATTAGTTTATTAGCTATTACGAACTACAACTACATGTCTTTCAGTAAATACACCTTAACGGCTATTTTCCTGCATTTATTTTGCTGCGGATATTATTTATCTGCTGTAGCTCAGAAAGATGTAACTCTCGACATAAAGAAGCCGGAAAAATTTGAGAAAAGGGTACTGGGGTCAGACAAAACCTATACCACCAAATATACCTATCCCCGCAGAGTGATGCAGGGCATGAGTACACATTACAATTTTTTCTTTAATGCAAATATCAAGATCAACGATATTGTAACCGGCGCTAAAATGGCTTTTAAAGACGATTTCACACAATTACTCCCTTTTTATAATTATACACTTGATGCTACTGCCGCACAAAAAACAGAACTTGACTCTGTATTAATGAAATGTAATGCAGGCATTCTCCTCCACGACCTTCGCAACGAATGGATTGACGACATGTACCTGCTGATGGGTAAAGCTTATTTTTTTAAAAAAGAAATTGATTCAGCAGCATTGGTTTTCCAGTATATCAATTATTATTTTCAACCTAAAAAGGAAGATGAACTGGGATATAAGAAATTTATAGGCAGCAATCTTAACGATGAAGGAAATGTGTATGCCATTTCCACTCCTGAAAAACGAGGTACATTTAAAAAAATATTCACAGAACCTCCGGTACGCAATGAGGCTCTCATCTGGCTGCTGAGATCCTATATTGAAGACAGCGCCTACGGCGAGGCAGCGGGGCTTATTCAGACCTTACAGCGCGACCAGTTTTTCCCCAACAGACTGAAACCACAACTGGAAGAAATGCAGGCTTATTTCTTTTATAAAAAAGAAATGTGGGACAGCTGTGCCACTCATTTAATACCTGCACTCAATAATACTGAGAACTCGCTTGAAAAAGCAAGGCGGGAATTCCTTATTGCACAGTTGTTTGCACTCAGCAAAAAAACCGAAGAAGCAAACAACTACTATAACCTTTGTATAAAACACACTGTAGACCCGGTAATGGATGTATATGCCCGGTTACACCAGATAAAACTGGCAGAGGGTGAGCATGATGAAAAAATAATCCGGGAAAACCTGGATGCATTATTGAAAATGGCAAAACGGGATAAGTATTATAATTACCGAAGCATAATATATTATATGGCTGCACAAATGGAAATGCAGAGAAAAAATTTTGAGGGTGCAAAAGTCATGTTGCTGAAAAGTGTTAATTATAATCCTGAAGACCTGACACAGCGCAACAGGTCGTATTTATATCTTGGGGACCTTGCTTACGATAACAGAGATTATAAGCTGGCATATAGTGCTTATGACAGTCTTGACATCAATAGTCCGGTGGTGGCAGACGAATCAGCAATAATAACAGAAAGAAAGCAGTCGCTATCGGGTGTAATCACTCGTCTTGAAACAGTACGGGTAGAAGACTCACTCCAGCATATTGCTGATATGCCGGAAGCTGAACGGGAAAAATATCTGAAAGCTGCTGCTAAAAGATTGAGAAAAGAAAGAGGATTAAAAGAAGCTGATTCACTTGGATACAATCCGAATAACCCATTTGCAAACCGTGCTGCTGTTGATATATTTGCTGGCAACCAGGGTAAAGGAGAATGGTATTTTTATAATAATGCTCTTAAATCGAGTGGATTCTCGAATTTTAAAAGCGTGTGGGGCAATCGCCCCAATATTGATAACTGGCGACGCCAGGCTGAAATAACAGCACAAACTAATGCACAGCAAAAAGAAATGCCGACACCTGGTCAGGAAGGATTGCAAAAAAATGAAAAGGCAACTCCACAGGATATAAGTTATGAAGGTTTACTGAAAACAGTTCCACTTACGACCGAAGCAAGAACTGCATCGAATGATTCCATACAAACAGCATTATTTGAATTAGGAAAGATATTTAAAGATAAGTTTGAAGATTACAAAGAAGCGATCAATAAATATGAAGATCTTCTTAACAGATTTCCGAAAACCCCTTTCCAGGAAGAAGCAATTTTTGATTTGCACTATTGCTATACAAAGCTGGATATGCCAGTAAAAGCAAGACAATACAAAGATTTACTGACGCAGAATTTTAAGCAAAGCAAATACATTGAATATATCAATGACCCTAAGGGGATGGAAGAACGAAAAACTAAGATGAAGAATGATGCTACACGCGAATATGAAAAGATTTATCAGCTATTTATTGAAGGGAAATTTGAGGAAGCAGTCAAACAAAAAGCAATAGCAGACAGTACTTATGGTAATATTTACTGGACACAGCAATTGCTGTATATTGAAGCAATATATCAAATTAAACAAAGAGATGACAGTCTTGCTACTCTCACACTTCAAAATTTGAAACGCATCAACCCGACGACAGGTATGGCAAAAAAGGCTGAAAATATAATCAGCGTTTTAAACCGGAGGAATGAGATTGAAAAATATCTTACAGACCTGAAGGTGGATCGTGCCGCAGAAGATTCTGCAGTTGAAATACCTGAAATTAAAAAGAAAGGAGAACAACAGGTGGTAGCTACCAATGATAAGCCAAAAGTTGCTGAAATTAAGGCCCCTGAACAACAATTGAATAAAGTTGTTATTGATTCTTCGCAGATCAGAAAAGAAGTTCCTAAACAGTCAGTATATACATTCCATCCGAATGACAGACATTATGTAGCCCTGCTACTGAATAAGGTAGACGCCGTATATATAAACGAGGCTAAAAATGCATTTAACCGATACAACAGAGAATCTTTCTACAGTCAACAGATAACCATGGAAATTTTGCCGCTAACAGATCAGTATAAGATTGTATTGATGTCGGGTTTTGCTGATGCTGCCTCGGCAATGGATTATGTAAAACGTACCCGTCCAATTACCGGATCGCAGATTGTGCCCTGGCTGGCTGCAGATAAATACTCAATCACCGTTATTTCCCAGGCAAATCTTGAAGTACTGAAAACACAAAAAGATGTAGATGCTTATATAAGTTTTGTGAAACAAAACTATCCGGCAGAATTTTAACACATCAATTTATAAACACATATTTGTGTATATGAATCTGCACGAAATTTGCAAAAAGAAAACAGCACTCTAATTATAAGAGAGCAATAAATATTACCGCATGACAAAAGCTAAGAAATATTTGTGGATCATTTTTTTTACAGGACTGGGAAGTGGTATACTGTTTATCCTGCTAATCAGTTGGGGTGCTTTTGGGAAATTGCCTTCCCTGGCTGAACTTGAAAACCCTTCTATCCTCTCGGCATCCGAAGTTTATGCGTCTACAGGACGAGTAATAGGGCGATATTATATTACCGACCGCACTAATGTTTCGTACAAAGATATTTCACCCAATGTTATCAATGCACTTGTAGCAAGGGAAGATGAAAGGTTTTATGAGCATTCCGGTATTGATGGCAGAGGGCTTATGCGGGCACTGATCCACCTGGGGAGAGATGGAGGGGCAAGTACAATTACACAACAGCTTGCCAAGAACATGCTGGGGCAGGGCAGTAAAAATATTTTTCGCCGGATTATCGAAAAACTCAAAGAAAATATAGTTGCTATAAAACTGGAAAGAAACTTTACCAAAGAAGAAATCATTGCATTATATCTCAATACTGTTGAATACAGTGATCATGTATTCGGTATCCGGAATGCATCGCGTACTTTTTTTCAGAAAGAACCTGATCGCCTGACCATTGATGAAGCCGCAGTGCTTATTGGCATGCTGCGTGCAACGGGGCTGTATAATCCCCGGACTAATCCCAAATCCTCAATGGAAAGCAGGAACCTGGTAATACAACAAATGGTACGCAATAATTTTATTTCAGCTTCAGAAGGTGAAAAATTAAAACTTAAACCCATAAAGCTGGACTATGAGAAGATGACACAGAACAATAATTCAGCGCCTTATTTCATAGATGTTCTGAAAGAAGATTTGAAGCAATGGTGTAAGGAACATAAAAATCCTAAAACCGGCGAACCCTATAATATTTACAAAGACGGGTTGAAGATATATACCACCATAGACCCAAGAATGCAGATATATGCTGAAATGGCTGTGGCGAGGCACATGCCCAATCTTCAGAAAGTATTTAACAGCCAAAAGAATATTAAAACAGGAAGTGTTTGGAAAACAAAAGAAGGTAAAGCCATTTTAGAGAGAGCGATGAAATCAAGTGATCGCTGGCGAACAATGGCAGACGATGATATTAAGGAAGCTGATATCAGGAAGTCATTCAACGAAAAAATTCCTATGAAAATTTTCGCTTGGAACGATAAAAGAGAAACAGATACCATAATGTCGCCGCTTGATTCGATAAAATATCACAGGCAGATGCTTCAGGCTGCATTTGTAGTAACAGACCCGCTGACAGGTGAAGTGAAAGCATGGGTTGGAGGAATTGATTTCAAGACATATAAATATGATCATGCTAACTATAACACCAAACGACAGGTGGGTTCTACATTTAAACCAATACTGTACACTCTTGCAATAATGAATGGATATACTCCGGAAACCCAAATACCTATGGACCCTGTTGATCTTGGCGGTAAAATGATCTCGGATAAAAAGTATACCGGTACAAGACCATTAAGCTATTGCCTCGCTGCTTCCATCAACACTGCAGCTGCGAGACTGATGAATGAGATTGGTGTAAACAGAACTGTAGATTTTGCACATGAGGCGGGCATCACCAGCAATATACCTCCTTACCCTTCTATTGCGCTTGGATCTGCAGATTTATCGTTGATGGAAATGGTAGGCGTATATAGTATGTTTCCAGGAGGTGGCATGCACACTAACCCTTATTATATAACCCGTATAGAAGACAGAAATGGCAATGTACTGGAACAGTTTGCCAGTTCTCATAAAGAAGTGATAAGCGAAACTGATGCCTATATTATGACAAAAATGATGGAAGGAGTAGTGGATTTTGGTACAGCCCGTGCTATGCGTAGTACTTATGGCATTACCAGTGAGGTAGCCGGCAAAACAGGTACTACCAATAATAATGCTGATGGCTGGTTTATGGGTTTTACTCCCCAGTTACTTGGCGGGGTATGGGTAGGCGCCGATGATCCGGCATTGAGAATTTCAAATAATTATATTGGCCAGGGTGCTCAAATGGCTATGCCTATTTGGGCATATTTTTTTCAGGAAGTATATAAAGATAAAACACTAGGTATTGATCCCAGGGCAAGATTTGTACAACCGGCCGGCATGAAGACAGAAATACTTCAGGGGTTGGATGAGATTCCTTCTCCGGATACGCCAATGGTAGAAGGTGATAACTATAATAGCGGTGAGGCCAACCAGTATATTGACGTACCTGTAAGTGATGGAAGAGAAAAAGTATCCACAGAATCTAAACTTACACCGGAAGAAGAAGTGATAAAGCAGGAAGCCCAGAAAGGAAAAAAAGATGACAAGAAAAAGGATTCAGCTGTCGAAGGGGAAAAGAAAAAAGGGTTTTTTAAAAGACTTTTCGGAGGTAGAAAAAAAGATTAACTATGTATAGCAAGGTTATGCACACCCTTGTATTGAAAGTATGATTACCAGTTTTCCTAATACTATTTCTAAATTCTTTTTGCTCATTTCTGTGTTGAGTACTGTGTCCTGTGCATTTTCGGATAAAGCCAGTATCAGACTTTTAAAAGAAGCCGAGCAGTCTGCACCTTTTGATGTCATTATTGTTCCCGGCGTACCTTTCAAAAACGGCAAATGGGACACTATTATGAAGGGCAGGGTGTATTGGTCAAAATATCTTTATGATCATGGCATTGCTAAAAACATAATTTACTCCGGCAGCGCAGTATACAGTCCATATTACGAGGCTGAGATAATGGCTTTATATGCTGAAGCATTGGGTATCCCTAATGAGCATATTTTTACAGAAACCAAAGCAGAACACAGTACTGAAAATTTGTATTACGGATATAAAATGGCACAACAGTTAGGATTTAAAAAAGTGGCGCTTGCTTCAGATCCATTTCAGTCTAAATTACTCAGAGGGTATGCCCGAAGAAGGGTAAGCCCAGATATTCAAATTATTCCGATGGTGGTGGATACATTAAAAATGATGCAGACTACAATGTATGATCCAAAGATTCCATATACCAAAGCCTTTAAAGAAAATTTCATCTCCATCACTCAGCGCGACAGCTTCTGGAAAAGATTGAAAGGCACATTACGTGGCAATATAGACACAACTGCGTATGAAGAAAATACGTCCTCTCTGCACAATTGAAAAATCAAATGGCATTATATACATTTATCTTTTTGCAACCCCTTATTCGGTAGCGCCTCCTGTAATGATTCTCCTGTGATAATTAATCTGCCCGATATGGTAATTCAGATGATTTAGCATGAATAAAAGAAAATAAGAAGTATTTGTCTTTTCTTCATTGAGTACCGGCAGTGGATAATCTTTTTGCAGTTCGTTTTTAGACAATTGTTCCAGGGTATCCGTCACAACCGTACGTGTAATATCAATATCTTCTAAAAGTTTGTCACGGGGAACATTTTTTAGCCGAAATTCAGCATCCCTGTTACGCACATAGCCCGAATCTCCAAGAACTGCACCAATAAAATGCTGAAGACTGCCGGTAAGATGAAGACAAAGATTTCCACCACTGTTGTTTATACCATCGCGTATCTGCCAGAGTTGTTCGTCTTTGGGGTAAAGGGTAATTTCTTCTTTCAGTTTGTCAAGGTCTTTCTGGAACAAAGGAATCAGGTGTAAGGTGATCATGTTTTTTTTGCATTGAATATTCTGGAAATAAAGGAACGCAATATCTGTATTTAAATTATAAAAAAAATTTTTGTTTATTCATAAAATACCCCTGTTTACTTGGCTTTTAGCGATATAGACGCTACCTTTGCACTCCCAATTTTTTAAAACCATTGGGATTATATATCATGTCTGAAAATCAAATTGTTAACCCGCTTGCCGGCGAGGCAGGCTCAAACGCTGATGTACAGGAGGTTGCCCAGGCACCTGCAGCGACAACAAATGAACCTGTACAGGTACCGGCCGAACCGGAAACTGCTCATGACGATTTCGACTGGAGCATAGACAAACGCAATGTATCTTCTTACAGCAAAGATGAAAAAGAGAAGTACGATGCAGTTTATGAAGGTACTTTTAAAACCATTACAGATAATGAAATGGTAGAAGGTACTGTAGTAGGATTAACCAAAACTGATGTAGTAATAAACATTGGTTTTAAAAGTGATGGTTTAGTTTCACTCAACGAATTCCGTGACCTGCCGGGCTTAAAAATCGGGGATGTTGTTGAAGTGATGGTGGTTGAAAAAGAAGACCGTGAAGGTCATCTTCATCTTAGCCGCAAGCAGGCACGTATTACCCGTGCATGGGAAAGGATTGTTGAAGTGCATAAAACCGGTGAAGTGGTTACCGGTGCAGTTACCAGCAAAACTAAAGGTGGTCTTATTGTGGATGTATTTGGTATGGAAACATTCCTGCCTGGTTCACAAATTGACGTGAAACCTGTAACTGATTACGATCAGTTTGTAGGTAAGACCATGGAATTTAAGGTGGTTAAGATCAACGAAACCATTAAGAATGCCGTAGTATCTCACAAAGCACTTATTGAAAGTGATATTGAAGCTCAACGTGCTGAGATCATCAGCAAACTTGAAAAAGGCCAGGTACTTGAAGGAACTATCAAGAATATAACTGATTTTGGTGCATTCCTTGATCTTGGTGGTCTTGACGGATTACTGTATATCACTGATATAAGCTGGGGCAGGATAAGTCATCCTGCTGAAGTGCTGAAGATGGATCAAAAGTTGAATGTGGTTGTTCTTGACTTTGATGATGACAAAAAGCGCATCAGCCTTGGATTGAAGCAACTCACACCTCATCCGTGGGATACATTACCCGATACTATTGCCGAAAATAAAGTAGTTAAAGGCAAAGTAGTGAATATTGAAGACTATGGTGCATTCCTTGAAATTCTTCCTGGTGTGGAAGGGCTTGTACACGTTAGTGAAATTACCTGGGCAAATACTCCAATCAATGCCAAAGAGTTTTTCAAATTAGGCGACGAGCATGAGGCTAAAGTGGTAACGCTTGACAAAGACGCCCGTAAGATGAGCCTTTCAATCAAGCAACTGACACCAGATCCCTGGAATGAAATTGAAAATAAATATCCGGTTGAAAGTCGTCACAAAGGACTGGTGAAAAACATTACTCCTTACGGAGTGTTTGTTGAGCTTGAGCCCGGTATTGGTGGTATGATTCATATCAGTGACCTGAGCTGGCTGAAACGTTTCAATCACCCTGGTGAATATACTAAAGTAGGCAACGAAATAGATGTTATAATCCTTGGTATTGATAAAGACAACCGCAAACTTCAACTGGGTCATAAACAACTGGAAGAAGATCCCTGGAATACACTGCAGGAAACCTTTGCGATTGGAAGTATTCACGAAGGAACAGTAATCAGAAAAGATGAGAAAGGTGCAATAGTACAGCTCCCTTACGGATTGGAAGGCTTTGCTCCTAACCGTCATTTAACTAAAGAAGATGGCAAAACAGTAGGTGCGGATGAAACAGCCCAGTTTGTAGTAATTGAGTTTGACAGAAATGAAAAACGTATTTTACTCAGCCATACTCGTATATGGGAACAGGCTAAAGCTGATGAAAAAGAAGCTGCTAACAAAGAAAGAAAAGCCGAAGCTGCAAAAACTAAGAAAGCCGTAAAAGAAATTCAGGGTAAGGTGGAAAAAACCACTCTGGGTGATCTCGGTGTACTTGCAGAACTTAAAAAGAAAATGGAACAGGGCGATAGCGGTGAGGAATCCGCTCAATAACCCCATTTCTTTTTTATAAAACTTAAATCCGCTGTTAATTTGCTTAACAGCGGATTTTTTTTCTATTTTTTTATGAACTGATACCCCGTAGTTGGGTCTGTCCAAAATCAAGGAGACTCTTTAATTTGAGATCAGCTGCATCCCATTTATTCTGGTGATGAACATGTGGGGCGGGTATTATCACACATTTCATTCTTGCTGCTTTTACTGCAATCATACCATTAAATGAATCTTCAAAACAAATACAATTCGACGGGTCTGCACCAAGTTGTGCAGCACAGTCAAGATATACTGCAGGGTGAGGTTTACCATAGGGAAGATCTTCTGCCGAAACCAAACAGGAAAGATATTGCCCAATATTAAGTTTGTCGATCACTATATCCACCAACTGAAGTGGAGAGGAAGTGGCAATTGCCATAGTGACCCCTTCATTCTTGAAGAAAGAAAAAATATCGGGTACACCGGGCATGCCCACACCACGAGCTCTGATTTTTTCAATTGCAGTACGGATAATTTGATCAATGGCATAGTCAGTATGTTTCTTGTCTATATGAAAATAATTAAACCAGTGCGTAATCCATTCTCTTGTACGCAATCCGGTAGAGCTTTGATATTGTTCGGGTGTAAGCGTTATTCCATAAGACTGTAATAGCTCTGCTCCGGCTTCTTCCCAAAGCGGTTCAGAATCTATTAATAATCCATCCATGTCAAAAATAGCAGTAGTTATTTTCATGTGGCAAAGGTAAGCGGACAGTATTAACGAAAAACATCAAACATGAAATGTATTAATTTTATGTAGCGCTTTGTCTGTTCAGTCTAAAGTCTAATGATTTTGAAGTATTTTTTTATAGCTCACAATTTTATAAAGAAAATTAAACAACCATTAAAACTAAAATGTCAAGCTTCAATATAGTACTAAAATGATTACGAATAATGATCGTATTATCCTTATAAATGAAAACATAACTACATTGAAAGTAGATGCTATTGTAAATGCAGCCAATTCTTCATTGATGGGGGGCGGTGGTGTTGACGGTGCTATCCATCGTGCAGCCGGGTCTGAACTGGCAAAGTATTGCAGCACACTAAATGGATGTAATACTGGCGATGCTAAAATATCCCCGGGTTTTAATCTTCCCGTTAAATATATTATTCACACCGTTGGCCCTGTGTGGTATAATGGCACAAAAAATGAAGGTCATTTACTGTCGTCCTGCTATCGAAAGAGCCTGCAACTGGCAGCGGAACATCATTGTTCTTCTATTGCATTTCCATGTATTAGTACCGGGGCATATCGTTTCCCTTTTGAAGACGCCTGCATCATCGCATTAAATACTTTAGATAAATTTTTGCAAACAGAAAAGCTTCCCGAAAAAATATTTCTTGTTGCTTTTGGAGAAAATGATTTTACGAGATATAGCAGAATTTACAGTAACTATTTTTTTAAATAGAGGTTGACATAGGGTTTGAGGTTTCGGGTTTCGGGTTTCAGGTTGCCTCCCAAAGCTCAAAGCTCATTGCTCAAAACCCATTGCTCAAAGCTCATTGCTCAAAGCTCATTGCTCAAAGCCCATTGCTCAAAGCTCAAAGCTCATAGCCCATCAGCCCCTTACCACCCATCCCTATATTTTCTTTTCACAAACTGATTGGCAGGTTCAAAATTGGTTATTCTCATATTCTCTCCATCCCATAATAATTGTTTTCTGCCATTAAATATCCTGTCACCCTTAGCATTTGTTTCAAAGTAATTATAACTGAGTACAGCCAGGTTACCCATAAGTACCGTTTCAGTAAGCGGTCCAGATTTATCGAATGAAGAACTGGTATAGGTCCCCCACCCTTTTTTACAAGCTTTTACCCACTGCTGTTGATGTCCTTCTATTCCTCCTTCCACAAATTCAAATTTAGAAGGTGGTAAACTTTCTTCTTTCATCCTTCGGGTAGGCAGCAACGTTGGGTTTCTTCCGAAAAGCCCGGCCATAATTTTCCCTTTGGTTCCTTCAAATATTATCCCTCCGTCAATTTCACCCATATCCTCATCCGGCAAAAGCTCAGCCGGTCTTTTTGGTTTTATTCCGCCATCATACCAAATCATTTCTACTGCTGGCATACCATCACGTTCGGGGAATTGAATATGTGTTTTAGCCGAAGGCGGATAACTGTCTTTATAAATGGCTTCTTCAAAAAAACCGGTGTATACCGAACCTACACTGGTTTCTACCGATACAGGATATTTCAACCTTAGTGCACGATAAGGAACATCCATAAAATGGCAACCCATATCACCCAGTGACCCCGAGCCAAAATCAACCCATCCACGCCAGATTGCCGGAAGATAGGCTGGATGATATTCCCGGCGGGGAGCAGTACCCAACCACAGATTCCAGTCTAATGCGGCAGGTATTACAAATTTTCCAGAAGGCTTTGGTACTCCCTGCGGCCATGTGGGACGATTGGTCCAAACATGCACCGTATGAACATCACCAATAATTCCATCCTGTACCCAGGTCTCTATTCTCCTGGTATCATCACCACTGCTGCCCTGGTTGCCCATTTGTGTTACCAGTTTGTATTGCTCTGCCGCTTTGGTTAGCATTCGTGCTTCATATATATCATGTGTCAACGGTTTTTCGCAGTACACATGTTTACCTAACTGCATCGCAGCAAGAGCCTGCACTGCATGCATGTGGTCGGGAGTGGTAACAATCACAGCATCTATATGTTTATGCTCTTTATCAAGCATCTTCCTGAAATCTTTATAATAAGGTGCTTTTGGCCAAAGCTTTCTTCCCTTTACCGACTGCCTGTCATCAACATCGCATAATGCTACAATATTATCTGTGCCTTTATTGTAAGCTAAAGGAAGATTCACCTCTGCTTTACCACCAACACCTATACCCGCAATATTCAACTTATCGCTGGGAGCAATATATCCCTTACCTAAAACAAAACGTGGAACTATAAAAAAGCCCGCAGCTGATAATGAAGCATCCGTAATAAATTGCTTACGCGAAATATTCTTTTTTGGCATCCGGATAAAATTTAAAAGCTATAAAAAAAGTCCGGAAAAGTAAACTGATCATTAATCAGTCATTCTCATTTCCGGACCAAAGTTTCTTTAAATACCAGTGCTTCTATCGCTTATTTGGAGAGCAACTCAATAGTAACAACACCTACAGGGTTCTGCTCCGAAGTATTTTTCGCATGGCTCACAATATAAAGGTTTTGTTTACCGGTTTCTTTTATTGCATCAAAGGATACCCGGAGCTTTGCTGCTTTTTGATTTGAATTTCCGGGTGGATTCAGAGTGACTTCTCCCAATTTCTTTCCATCGGGAGCGCCCGAATGCAATTCGAATATATAGGCACTTGCCGGCGCATCTCTCCAGCCTAATGTCAATTCGGCGCCATTCACTCCTTCCATATCAATACTGTCTATGCGGAACCAGGCATTCTCTGCAGGTGCCACCATTACTTCATTGCCACTCAATTTTACCTTACTGTATTTATTCATAGCAGTAACATCGTTAAAGCCAAATTTGCTGCTAAACAAAACGGCTGCACTATTACCGGTAAGCGTCTTTATTCCTTCACCACCTTTATCTGCATAAGTAGCAGATATATACAATACCTCATTAGGCTTCACCTCTTTTACCGTTACAGTGCCTTTTGCAGGCAGGGATTTTTTCATGGAAGACTGATTAGCCAAAGAAAGTATCCAGTGCACTATTTGACCGGCTTCACCTTCACTAAGATTGGGATGAGCAGCCATAGCAGTCTCGCCCCAAACTCCGCCACCGCCTTTAATTATTTTATTAGTTAAATAGCTTAATGCATTCGGATCCTTCAGATAACGTTTACCAACTTCAGTAAACGAAGGTCCAATGGACTTTTCATCTACCTTATGACAAGATTTACAATCGAGTGATAGCATTATTGTCTTACCATTTGCTGAGGCAACTGCTGCCTGGTGCCCCTGGGGTATTGAGGCTCTGTCCATACCCTCAACATAATCAGCAGTAACATACAAATTCTGATTATCAATATTATCTCCATCTTCTTTATCATGAACCATCACTTCATAGTTAACCGGTCGGCCGGCAAAATAAAAACTTTGGTTACCTGTTAGTTTCACTGAAACATCAGGTGCTGTATTTCCTGCATATATATTCAGAGCTTCACTTTTGGCAGAAGCACCTTTATCATCTTTAACCTCCACTGAAACCCTATAATCTCCCTTAGTGGGAAAGCTAAGTTCAGTATTCGGCACAGTAGTCTCTTTCGTTTGTCCGGCACCGGTAGTCCATATATACGTCAGTTTATCTCCTTCAGGGTCTTTTGCATCCACTGAGGCTTTTAGGGTTAACGGTTCATCCCCTGAAGTTTTGTCCAATGTCAAGTTAGTTACTTTAGGTGGGCGGTTACCCCCGTTGTAGTCAATGCGACTCAATCCGGCATCATTATTTTTTGCAAACCAGGTAGTACCGTATTCCAGTACATAAAGCTTTCCATCAGGTCCCACTTCTATATCAATGGCATTATGAAACTTAGTATGCTCCATAAAAGGTTCCATCATATCAAAATCACCATTAGGCTGCATGGTTACCACTTTTATCCAGCCGCGAATCCAGTCGTATATAAATAATTTTCCATTGTAATAATCCGGATAGCGGGTTTCTTTCGGAAACATATCGGTATAATATACCGGCCCGGCCATAGCATTACGTCCGCCTGTGCCTACCTGTGGAAAATCGGTAGATGCCGCATAAGGATACCAGATAAATGCCGGGGATACCGGTGGTAAATTCCGCAGACCTGTATTGTTTCTCGATTCGTTGACAGGGTGTTCCGGATCAAAAGTGGGTCCGGATTTTCCGGTCGCGTAGTCATACCTGTTATACGGATAATTATTTCCTACAAAAAGCGGCCAGCCGAAATAACCGGCTTTACGCGCCTGGTTCAGTTCATCATACCCGCGTGGACCACGTACACCTATACTATCTTCACCTGCATCAGGACCAACTTCGCCCCAATAAAGAAAACTGTTTTTCTGATCTACTGATATACGATATGGATTCCTGTCACCCATCACATATATTTCGGGTCGGGTGCTGTCTGTTCCTTTGGGGAAAAGATTACCATCAGGAATATCATAAGTACCATCGTCATTAATGCGTATACGCAAAATCTTACCCCTGAGATCATTGGTATTGCTTGAGCTACGGCGGGCATCATACTGCAAATGACCCGGACGATCATCTAATGGGCCGAAACCACGGTTCGTATAAGTCTGTCCCGGTTCGTTGAAAGGAGTTGAATTATCTCCGGTTGATACATACAACAAACCATCAGGACCAAATGCAACAGAACCACCGGTATGGCAACAAATTTCACGCTGGGAATAGAACTGAAGAATTACTTTTTCACTTTTTACATCAAGCGTATCATTTTCAAAAGTAAAACGCGACAATCTGTTAACAGAGGTATCAATAGGGCTGTAAAATATATATACCCAATGATTTTTGCTGAAGTTGGGGTCTTTGGAAATACCCAGTACGCCTTCTTCCGCATTTGATTTACCATCGGAGGTTTTGAAATATGCATTTAGGAAGCCAACCTGCTTCAAAGTTTTGGTATCATTTTTAAACAACATAATCTCCCCTCTGCGTTGTGTAATTAAAATATCAAAGTTGGGGAGTATAGTCATTTCAGTAGGCTCATAAAACCCATCATGGATAAGCGGAGTTTTAGTAAACCTGTCTTCATCAGGTGGGTATTGCGCTGTAGCTTTCGCATAATCTAAATTTCGATTTTCGCCTATAGCGTATTTAATACCACCAAGAATATGTTTCAGATACAGGGGATCACTATAGGACTCATCGGTATGCCCGAACTCTGTATAGAAAGCTCTCCCGCCATCATAATCGTGATACCAGGCCATAGGGTGATTATCGCCGTTCTTTCCACCCTCATAACTTTTCTCATCAATACTGATGAGCACGTGGACATCTTTGTTCAGTTTTTTAAAATTATACCATTCGTCCTTGCGTGTCCATACATCCGGTAAATGTTGGGTTGAGAGATGATTTTTATCTTTCACTATCAGCTTTGCTTCCTGTTGACGGGGGTGGCTAAGAAACTGGGCACCTGCCAGCCTGTTGTACCATCCCCAGTCATATTCAGCATCGGTGGCTGCATGTATACCCATATATCCTCCGCCTGCCTGTATATAGCGTTCAAAAGCTATTCGTTCATTTGTGTTGAACAATGGCCCTGTTGTATTGAGGAAAACCACCGCCGAATATTTTTTAAGCGTGTCTTCGTTGAACATAGCAGCATCTGTGGTTGTATCTACATCAAATCCGTTTTCACTGCCCAGCTTTTGAATAGCCGGAATACCTACAGCAATAGATTCATGATGATACCCTGCCGTTTTTGCAAATACAAGAATTCTCGGTTTGCCGTTACGCTTATTGCAGGAAAATAAAAACAGAATGATAACAATTGGGAAGAGTTGAACTAGTAATTTTTTCATTTTGGGGAATCGTTAACCGTTTTAAACAAAGTGGTAAATGTAAGCGCATTTCTGCTAAAATACTTAACAAGGGGGAAAAATTTACCCGAAAGAGGAAGAGAACTTATCCTTTTTAATGATACTCAATATATACTATTGTTATTAGAAAGATCTTAATTTAATGCAAAAGGCTGCCTAAAATATTAAGCAGCCATCTGCATTAGAAACATCTTCTTTACACCCTTCCTTTTGCAATTGCATCATCCAGTATCTGCTGCCGAGTTGCCTCTTCCTGTAAACGTTTCAATTTTCTGCCATAAGAAATCTTTGTAATCAATACGAATAATACAGGAACTACAAAGATCGCCAGTGTAGTTGCAGCTAACATACCACCAAAGACCGTCCAGCCTATTGTTT
>JBDHYJ010000025.1:0-55251 GCA_039811345.1 Chitinophagaceae bacterium | reverse complement strand
GATTTTGCATAAGCGGTCGCTGTATTGCAGGCTATTACAATGGTCTTTACCTGTTTTTTTCCTGTATGAGAAACCGCATCAGCACCATCAAGATAATATCTGTTTGATAACAGGAACTGTACATCTTTAAAAACATGCTCTACCAACAAGTCTGTTTTATTTTCAATGCTGTAATTGCCATAAGGCATATTGGCCTGGTCTGCCAGGAAAATAAACTGTTCCTTCTCAAAATCGGTAATGCCATCACCACCTAAAACCTGTGTGCTGTTGTTGTGCTGATCATAAGTTAGAATCGTATTCAATATAGCAAGTCCACCGGTACCGGAATCAAAAACCCCAATAGGTAATTCAGGGCTTGCTTTGTATTTTTTAAAATTTATATAATAGAAGCTCCCGGTATCTTTCAACATGGTCCGCTCAATTGGAGACAGAAAATCTTTTCCTGTGTTGTCTTGTACATACCCCAACTGTGGTAAACAAACAATCAACATAAAACTGTAAAATCCAGCATATCTCTTTACTCTATCTAACATCCTTGCATTTTTTATTGATTAATAAGCAACAGAGTTTTTCATGGAATAGAATTCCTGTATCTTTTACACAACCGTTAGTTTAGCTTTATAATAATTTCCGATCCTGCATTTCTATCCTTCGTCTTTACGGGATAAGGATAGGGAAAAGGTTGATAGCCAGGTTTTGCTTCAAAGTGATAATCTCTTCCCTCCCGCCACCAGTCGGGTTGTGTATTGCGAAACAATGTTGCCGTATCATTCTTCCCTTCTGAAAAAGGATCGTTTGTATTATTCCAGATAAATACATCACCCCGGCTTGCCCCTTCATCAGTTCCTGAGTGGTCAGGACCTAATAACTTACCGCTACTATAACCGGGACTATAGGGCATGGGATAAGGCTGTACAGTACCGCCAAAAAACCAGTTTGACAGTGTGACTGCACAGGCATATCCCTGCAATTTATTGTTGAATACTAATGCTTCGCCGCTGCGAATGGCAATACCCGCAGGTTCTAAATATCCGCCCGAAGAATTTCTTTTAACACCTTTTATGATGGGCGTACTATCTGTGTAAGTTGTATTAATCAGTATATTTTTGTATACCTCTACCGCCCTGGTGCCATAAGGATTTTGTCTTGCTTCATGCACATCAATAGCATGTCCGCCGGGTGTCACGGTATTGTTGACTACTTTATTATATCTGAATACATACAAAGCACCGGCACCGGCTGCCATTGAATGCCGGTGATATTCGAAAATATTGTCTTCAACAAAAATAAAATTAGCAGAACCCCATTTAGGATCAGGCACCCATTCATTACCAGAGCCAAACACTTCTACACCATAGCCCAATCCTGCACCGGCATTATAGTAAAACTCATTATTTCGGATAAGTCCTCTCGCTAAGTTATCCTGGTGCCGAACCATTATTCCACGATTTCCAAAAAATTCAAAACGACATTTTTCAATTATAAAATCAACACATCCATTAAGGGCAATACCTGTTGTTCTCGCCATAGATCCGCCATCGCCATCCACCACATTCGGCCGCTTGCTTCTAAATCCAATGTCAGATATCACAATATTGCCGGAGGTTTCTTTATTAATATCATAGCGGATGATATTAATACGATCGTGCTGTTTGAGGATCGAATCGGGAGTTGCTTCAGACTGATATAATATTGTTTTTTTAAAACCCTGACCTTTGAGTGATATAAATTTATTGATCACAACTGTTTTACCTACATGAAATTTTCCTTCCGGAAGAATAATGATATCACCGTCCTTTGCCTTATCTACTGCAGCTTGTAAAACAGGCTGGATATCAAAATCGTTTTTATCACCCGGTGAACCGGCAGTCTGTGAAAATAATTTACCCGGTAGCAGAGATAAAAACAATACAGCTTTTATCAGACTTATTCTTTCCCATCCTATTCTGCATAGATCATCCAACCGGAAATTTGAATTTTTCATTTCGAAAAAACTTGTCGTGTTATTCTTTTTATATACAGTAGTAAATCTGTATTTTATTGCAGCATAGGAAACAACCTTCTTATATCGGCATCAGAGGGATGAAGTCCATATTCACAGATCTCAAAACTCTCCACATTATTAATCCGTGAGGCTTTCTCTTTTCCATACCATTTTTCAAGGCTGACCCTTTTATCCGGACCAATATATTCCACAATATTATCTGCCAGCCATTTCCTGCGTAAAAGTGTATCCTTCGGAACCTGGTCCAGCTTATTTTCCGTCCAGGGTAACCACTCATAATATTGCGACACATGGGCATCCATTTCATATACTTTTTTATCAAAGACACTTGAAATATCAATGACTATATCGGGACGAAAAGGATTAGGGCGTTGAAAATTATCACGGGTATAAAGGAACAATGGATTTTTCTTTAATGGAGGCACAGAACTGAGTACGTTTGGAACGATCACCAGGTAAGCCGCATCCTGCACCAATAACCCGGTGTTGCGATGATCTGCATGGTAGTCATTAGGACGGCTTGAAATTACAATATCTGCTTTCCATTCCCTTATACGACGAATCACCTCCAGCCTGTTTTCCAAAGTTGGCATGAGTTCGCCATCGTGATTATCCATCACTTCATATTCAATACCCAACCTTCTTCCTGCTTCCTTAGCTTCCTTCAACCTTCGCTGAGCCAACGGTCCACCACCCATTGTTTGATGCCCCTTATCTCCATTAGTCAAAGCAACGAACTTTACTTTATGTCCCATCTTGGTGTACAATGCGGCAATACCACCTGCCCGCATATCACAATCATCGGGATGAGCGCCGAATACAATTATATGCAGCGTGTCTTTTGCTGTTGGGGTTGCCTGAACGGCACCAATCATAGTAGTGCTGCAAAAACAGAAAAACAAAATGATTCTGAAATAAATTCTCATAGCTTAAGTTTTTTGTGAAAATATAATTTCCCAGACAATTATTTTTTCATCATCTGAATCGGATCCCAGTACATTATTTTATTGCTGTAATAGCTCTCATTACACAACAGGCAGGGTGCGGCTGCCCGAAACCCAAAAGTTGCATCTTCAAATACCGGGGCGCCATTTCTTACGGAATTAAAAAAATTGGTAAAATGATTGAGGTGCTTATCTTCTCCTGCCGGGGCACTGAATGATACTGACTTTTTCTCCGGAGCTTTCTGTTCTTCTTTTGAATATTTTCTGTTATACTCATTCATTAATGATTGTTGCATTGCCGCCGGATAAGTTGTAATGGCGTCCCAGTCTCCTATACCTGGTGCTTTTGGCAAAAGATCATATTGAACATTTACCTCTCTGCTTCCTAAAGTCATTACACCTGCATCTCCGATAAACCGAATAAGTGTTTTCTCCCCTGCCCCGCTGGCAAAATTCACCCTGAGTGTCAATAAAAACTTTGGATGTTCTTCAGTTTCGGGGTATTCCATTATTGCCGTCATCACATCAGGTACGTCCCGCCCATCTTTCCAAAAACTAAGCTGTCCTGCAGATTGAATTTTAGTTGGCCCCCTGGACCCCGTAATCATATGAATACCCGTAAGTAAATGTACAAACAGATCACCGGCTACTCCTGTTCCAAATTCTCTATAGCATCTCCATCTGAAAAGCTTTAGTGCATCAAAATCCTGACGGGGCATCCCTTCTGTATATTTCTTCCAGTTTACAGTTTGGGGAGAGATATCAGAGGGCAGGGTGTACTGCCACGCACCCAGAGAACTATGCCTGTCGTAAACGGCCTCAATACAATTGAGTTTTCCGATCTCACCGTTTTGAAGCAATTCTTTAGCCTTGTGATATGAATAACCGGCAATCACCTGGCTGCCTACCTGAAATATTTTTTGGGTTTGCTTTTGTACAGTGATTAAATGTAATCCATCTTCTACTGCTTTTACTACAGGCTTTTCACAATACACGTGTTTTCCCTTCTGCATGGCTTCTGAAGCAATACGGGCATGCCAGTGATCAGAAGTAGCCACTATTACAGCATCAATATCTTTTCGTTCCAGTATCTCGCGATAGTCCGTTGTTGTATAAATATCTTTCCCATATTTTTCCTTAGCCCTTGTCAGTCGGCCGGTATAAAGGTCACACGCTGCAACTAACCGAACACCGGGTATTTTCAGTGCAGTATCAGCATCTTCATTGCCCATTATTCCTGCACCAATTAAACCAATATTGATATTGTCACCAGCGGAAACCGGTTTAGGAATAACAGCACTTTCACCATGAGCAGTGAATAATAACGACCCGGCATTCAGCGAGAGCGCAGTACCGCCCATACATTGAAAGAACTTTCTTCTTGAATAATTTTTTGGCATATAGGTATATATAAATTGCGGTTGATTAATTTTTATTTCAAGCCCTTTTGGGCTATCCTTTCAAGGAGGATTTTTGTTTTCTTTATCCCTTCATCTTCTGAACAATTCTTTCCTTCAAATTCAATTCCTGCATAGCCTGTAAACCCAAAATCCTTTACTATTTTCATCATCCGGGTATAATCAGTTTCTATACAATTTCCCGCTGTGTCAAAATCTCTTGTTTTTGCACTCACCCCTTTTGCAAAGGGCATCATCTGGCTAACACCTTTATAGCGATCATATTCTGATATACACTTCCTATCAGCTCCGGTAGAATACTCCATACAAAAATTTCCGAAATCAGGCAGGGTGCCAATATTCTTCTCCGATACTTTTTTCATAAGCCCTTCCATCCAGTTTCCGTTGGATGTGCTTCCACCATGATTTTCCACAAGAACATTAATATCGTATTGCCGGGCAAAAATGGCAAGCTTGTTTAACCCATCCGCTGCTGCAGACTGTATATCTTCTGCACTTCCATTACCGTATGTATTTACGCGTATTGAAGTGCATCCTAAATGCTTTGCAGCTTCTACCCATTTATAATGATTTTCTACCGCCTGCTGCCGCTTCTTATCATCCGGATCGCCAAGTGGGCCTTCATCATCACACATGATCAGATGATTTTTAACATCATTATCCCGGCACCTGGTAAGTAATTCATTCAAATAGGTTTTGTCGTTTGCCTTATCCATAAAGAAACTATTAACATACTCTACCACTCCTATACCATACTGTTTCCTGGCTACAGCGGGAAAATCCATATTGGTCATTTTCCCCGACTGTATTGTTCTGTGCAATGACCATTCAGCAAGTGAAATGGTAAAAAATGGCGTTTTAATATCTGAATGTGCAAAACTGCTTTTTGAAAACAGAGATACACCGGCAAGTCCTGCAGCCAGGCTTACTGTTTGTGATAAAAATGATCTGCGATCTAATGAAGACATACTTTTATTATTGGCGGTTAATAATTCTTCAGTATTTATTTCAAATATTTTTCAAACCAGTACAGCATCTCAAGCTTCATCGGATTGTTGTAGGTATGTCCGGTCTGAGGATAGATGATACTTTTAAAATTTTCAGATTTATTATACAGGCGATATACATCAGCAAGTTTTTTTTCAAGAATATGTATACCACTCACTGGTGACCCTCTATCGCTGTCGCCTGTTAATGCAAGGAAAGGACGGGGTGCAATAAGCCCCATGACGGCTTCGGTATCAAAATGTTTCAGCATACCCGGTAAAAAAGTATAGATACCATGTGCATTAATTTGTCTTTGTTCCACTAATTGCTGATATCTGTAAAAGCAGGCAGCTCCAACCACTACTTTGATCCTGTTATCAATGGCTGCCAGCCACCACGAGCGGGTGCTGCCCATACTCATACCTTCCACTCCTATCTTAGAAGTATCTACATCAGTCCTTGTCATCAGATAATCCAGTGCGATCTGTTCATCACGCAACTGCATACCCCAGATTGTTCGTCCAAACCACTGATCTATTTTAAAAATTGAATTTAGCTGATTGTCATAGTTGTGTTCCATCGTTTCTCTGTCTCCTGCCGGACCCTTTCCCAGGCGCTCTCCGTGAAAAGCATTATCAATAGACATCAACGCAAACCCGTTGGAGATCAGCAAAGCCATCACATCATTGCTGAATGCGCCGGCAAAACCAAACACATGATCCTTGCTGGTACTATGACTATGCAATCCAAGTATCACCGGTGGTTTACCTTTAACATGGGTAGGTATAGCTATATAGCCGGGTATCATGGCATCAACTTCGTTATCAATCAGAAACTTTTCAAGGGTATAACCATTTCTTTCTTCCCGCCAAAGGATTTGCACTTTAGGTTTTTGGGGGCGTGGCGGGCGGTCGCCAAGCAGATAGAGCACCGTATCGTATACTGAACTTCGTTTTGCCTTCCAGGCAGAAAGTGTAGCAGGAAACTGGAAATCAGGAAAGTTCCACTTCCGGTAATACTCAGGTACACCTTCCCAGGGAGCCTGTTCTTTCCATAGTGCAGTTTGCTGCGCAGGAAGATATTCACTAACCAGCAGGCAACATATTAAAATCTGCCAATACAGAACTGAGTTGAATTTGCTTATAATTTTCATGTTGAATTTATTTTACTGCTACTATTGAATATATATGTTTCATTGGTTTATTTGCCAATTGTACTTTCTGATATATTAATTCAGCTTCATCCTCCATCTCTTTTACTCTTGGTTTGTTGACAATATATTCATCAAGGTTCCTGCGATAATACCTGAGTTCATCTTCTGGCCTGTCTTTCAGCAACCCAATGATTTTATCTGTCCGGCGTTTCAGATTTACGTCAAAAAAGGTTGGATCATTTTTGACCCCTATTGGCAGCAACTGATAATCCACAAACTTTACCTGCCTGAGCCTCCGCTCAAATTTCCAGTACTCCTGCAACAAGGTCAAAACCTTAACAGACTGTATATTCTGTGGTGTGCATTTGTTTAATGCTAAATTGATTCCTTCTTTCAATTCCTTGCTGGTATACTTTCCCACTTCAACCGAATCTATATAAACAATATACTTTCCTTTCTTCAGAGATTTTATTTGAAGTATTTCATTGTTCAGATATTGTGAAAAAGGAAACAGAGAATCCGGGTTAAGCACTTCTGAAATTGCAGGAAAAGGCAAAGCTTCTTCCTCCCAGGTGAAAGTCAATTCTTGTGAACTGCAGTTTATCAGTTCTGCTTTGCCTTGTAAAGATTGTTCGATTTTACGCTTTTTAGCATTGATGCCAATCTTGGCGATATATGCAGGAGCCTTTTGCGTTTTCAAAAATTCAAAAGCCATCAAAAAATGACCATAGGTACCCGGGTGTACCCTGTCACGCCCTATGATTGAAGCAGCGGGATTGGTTTTTTGAACCAATGCATTTACACTGTTCATCGCCGACCAATAATCCACTATAGGTAATTTGTATTTTTCCCCGAGGCCTCTGATAAAAACTGCACATTGTCCTAACGCATCGTTTACACCTATATAATTCTCTGTTGAGGAGTTTGCAGTCTGATCATAAATCGTAGGAGTTTGTAAAATCACTTTAATTCCCGCTTCCATTAACCGGTTCACCAAACTGTCCATGTTACGGAAATATTTTTCGAGCGCTTCTTTTCTGCGTTGAATAACGTCTTTGTCTTGATTGAACTTTTCAGCATATAAACCCCGGCTTACATCATTCATGCCTGCCATTACAACACACCAGTCGGGTTTGTTCACCAATACATCCGCTTTCAACCTGCTCAACATACCACCGGAGACATCACCGGAAATCCCATTATTATAAAATTTCACTTCTTCTTTCGGGAATCTTGTTAAATAATACAATTCAATATAATTATGGAAGGCTCCGCCCATTGTAATACTATTTCCCAAGAAACTAACCTTTTCTCCATTATGAAAAACCTGAAGCTGGGCTATGGCTGCTGTTGTAAAGCCTGAAAGAAAAAGAAGAAGAATATATATAGATTTCATAACAGATTTATTAATGCCCTTATTCACTAAACTTTGAAATATTTCTAAGCTAAATTAACCGTTAGTTTAATTCCCTGATTTTATTTACTTTCACGTTTACGTACACGAATATATACGATTCATTTTCTCTGACCAAAAACAATTAGTACTTAAAATACTACTGCATGAAACTTATTAATATCACGACTTTGTTATTTAATTGTGGTATGCTCTTTTGGTTACCATGTTCTGGGCAGCAAATTGAAACTCCCACTATGAAAAACCGTTACAACTACAGGGAGACTTTCCATAGTATTTTTCAAACCGGTGGGAACAGGGAATATCGGACTGCAACAGGTTTGCCCGGTGCTCATTACTGGCAAAACTCAACAGACTACCGGATAAGTGTATCGCTCAACGACAAAACAGATGAAATTAAAGGAACGGCGGAACTGCATTATAAAAATAATAGTCCTGACACTTTGGATTTTGTATGGCTATACCTGGAGCAAAATTTATTTAAGAAAGATTCGAGGGGAGATGTACTAATTACAGGAGGTGGATCAATCCCCAACCCGAATGGTGCATTGTTTGATGGCGGGATGTATATTAAGTCTGTTAAGGAAATTTCTGCTGATGGCAAGGTATATACGAATACAAATTATCTGATTTCGGATACACGAATGCAGGTATGGCTTAAAAATAAAGTATTACCCCAAAAGGGAAAAGTCACGCTCATCATCGAGTATAGTTACACTTGCCCAACATCAGGTGCTGCCAGAACCGGCATCTACTCTTCTCAAAAAGGCAAAATATATACCATTGCCCAATGGTATCCGCGAATGTGTGTATATGATGATATACGGGGATGGAACACGATTCCCTATACAGGTCAGGGAGAATTCTATTCCGACTACGGCGATTTTGATATCAGCATTACAGCGCCTGCGTCACATATCGTTCTCTGTTCAGGAGAACTGATCAATGCGCACGAAGTGTATAACAAAGTTCAGCAAAGCCGTTGGGAACAGGCCAGGCTGAGCGACAAAGCAATTACTATCTGCACTGCTTCAGATGTGGAATCTGCATATACATCATCGTCTGCCCCGGAAAAAACCTGGCACTTTGTTATAAAAAATGCAAGAGATGCAGCCTGGGCTTCCTCTGCTGCATTTATGGTAACAGCAGCCCGTATCAATCTTCCATCCGGAAAAAAATCATTGTCGATTTCTGCGTTTCCGGTTGAAAGCAACGGTGCAACAGCCTGGCAACGTGCCACCGAATTTGGAAAAGCTTCTATAGAATACTACTCCAGATGGTTTGAATATCCCTACCCTACGGCTATTAATATAGCAGGCGCTGTTGGCGGCATGGAATACCCGGGTATTGTTTTTTGTGGCTGGGATCGTAAAGGGCGTGGATTATGGAATGTGATTGACCATGAACAGGGGCATAGTCTTTTCCCGATCATAGTTGGATCAAATGAAAAAGTTGATGGTTGGATGGATGAAGGTTTCAATGTCTTTTTGAATGGTTTATCCACCATGGAATTTAATAATGGAGAATTCAAAAGCGGGCCGGTAAACAGACATCTATCAGCTCTTGAATATACCAGGCAAACCCTTGAACCGGTAATGACACCAGTTTCACAAATCAAACCAGGGAACAGGAGTACACTACTCTATTCCAAACCTGCTATTGCATTAAGTATCCTTCGTTCGAATATTCTTGGGGAGACCCGCTTTGATTCCGCTTTCAAATACTATATTCATCGTTGGGCCTTTAAACATCCTGCACCGGAAGATTTTTTCCGGACAATAGAAAATGTCAGTGGTGAAGATCTGTCGTGGTTCTGGCGAAGCTGTTTTTTAAACAACTGGCAACTCGATCAGGCAATTAAAGAATTAAAAATTGTTCGTAACGATACAGTTTCAAGCGCAATAATCACTATTGCGAATAACGAAAAAATGACTATGCCTGTAGAACTGGAACTACAAACAAAGTCCGGGGAAAAGTCTCACATTAAACTACCTGTTGAAATTTGGGAGAGTAATTCAAGTTTTGATATCAAATTATCCTATAAAGGAGAGCTTAAATCAGTTGAGCTTGACCCGGATAAGAATTTGCCTGACATTAATCCGCAGAATAATATCTGGACTGTAAACTTTAATAAAGAAACGTCAAAGTGAGCGTCTGGCTACCCATATAGAAACAATTCGAACTCTATTATGTTGTCAGATTGGATACCTGCACAAGTCAATTCATTAAAGATCAGAATATTTTGATTATTGCACTTGAACCCAACAAACGGTTTTTTTTGTTGTCAAATATCGTCAACCAATAAGTACCTGCAGGTACTTGAATGTTAATATCTAAACCGGTAGCATTTGTTAGAGTCTTATTGTAAACAAGTAATCCTGATGAGTTTCTGATTGAAACAGTATATGATTTACTAAGTTGCAAACCATTAATCATTACCAGGTGTTGAAATGGATTTGGGAATGTATAAATTTTACTGTCAGGATAATCAGGGTCTGTAATTCCAACTGAAGGATTTCTAATAATTTCAATACTGTCTATACTTGTTTGTAATGAATAACAATTATCGCTGGTACGCATTCTCACATATACTTTATTAATACCTGCGTGTAACAGTCTGACATTTAAGTTAAAAATACTATCAGGTGACTCGGTTTGCAAAATCATGCTCATCTCTTTATCTAAAGAGAATGTAAAACCAGGAACTTTCCCACCCCCCTGCAAATTCTTAGCTTTAAGTATAATAGGATCATCATTGTTGCTTGTTGTAAAATTTGCTTCCAGAGCCACTTTAGGTAAGGAGGGTGATGTAATAAAAAAACTACTTAATAAAGAAGTTGTATCATCATAATATACGTACACAACCTTTAATACATGGGTACCAGTCAGGAGTTCGGCAGGGTTGATGGTAAAGCTGTGATTAGCTGCAAGCAGAAGTTCATTGTTATCCAGATTGACAGATACATCAACCAATGAATTACCGGGATAATTGGAAATGAAAAATGTTCTTATGCTGTCTGATGTACAAAATTGATTCAAAGCCGAAGATATTTGTGGTTGCTCGATTTGAATGTTCATCAGATCACACCCTGCAACCGTTCTTTGATTGTCTTCTCCATTGAATATACCGGCAGCATAAATATTACCTGCAGCATCTGCAGCAACAGATTCAATAAGAGAATTAAAGAAATATGGAGTACCCACTTCACTCCACATCGTTCCATCCCATCTCGCAACCGTAAACTTCGAGTTAGAGGTTGTTGAACTGGCAGCATATACATATCCATATTGATCAGACGTCATGGAAGTTATATAACCATTTTTGTAAACAGCCGATAAAGAAGAATCAGCAGCACTCCACCGGTAACCATCCCATTTTGCAGCAAAATCACCATATCCATTCACGCCTCCGTTATTTGCACTTCCTGCTATTAATGAACCATTTTTATCCAATGCCAGAGATGTAATTGGCGATGCAGCATTTAATGCGTTGTCCTCTTTGCCTAAAATTAGTGAACCGTTCTCGTTTGTTTTTACCACATAATATTTGCCGTTTTCATCTCTATCTGTGGTTCCGGTAAAGACATTTCCCGAAGAATCGGCAACGATAGATACAGGCATACCCGCTGTATAAGGATAATAATAGACGCCACGCTCATTCCATCTCAAAATTGTATATACGTATTCACTGCTATCGCCAAATGCTCCGGTTGCATAAATATTGCCTCTGCTATCGTGAGTAAGAAGCGTTATGGGTTCAACTATTCTAATGGGATTTCCATTATCCTCTAACTCACTCCATTTATTCCCGTCCCATTTTGCAATATAATATTTACCTTTTTCGTTCTTTAAATTTCCACTTACATATAGGTTCCCCGACAGGTCTGTTGTCATACATACAGCATTGTGGTCTACCAGTAACTTTGCAGAATCTCCGCCAGGTATTCTCCAGGTTTTCCCATCCCAGGATTCAATATGATCGTCATCATAAGGATAAAAGCCAGCGACAGCATATACAATACCCTTGCTATCCACAGCAATCTTTTTAATACCGTTGTTCGCCGGGAAATATCTACCCTGCTTTCCTAATTCCAGCATTGACCCACCATTCCATTTTGCCACATAGTTTTGGCTACCATCATTTTCAAAACTGCCTGCTGCAAATACACTTCCTGAACTATCAACCTCAATAGCCTGAACAGCACCATTCACTAGGTATCCCACATTAAAAACTTCATTCCATGCAAAACCATTCCACTGCATCAGGTTTGTGTTACCATATTCATTGGTACCTACGCCGCCTGCAAAAATCTTACCATCAGAGGAAATTGCCAATGCATAGATCGAACCATTGGATTTAATACCGTTTTCAATACCACCTACCTCAGCCCAAAATGAACCGTTCCATTTGACTACCTGGTAGTGCCCCTGAATATTTGTAAATTCTCCTGCTGCATATATATTACCTGAACTATCCGTTCTAATACTTTTTATTTTACCATTTGCATGTAATGCACTGTTTCCACCAACTTCACTCCATGTGGTACCATCCCATTCAGCCACAAAATACTCTCCGTTAACATTTTTAAAATCACCGGCAATAAAAATATGATCCCTGTTATCAACAACCATAGTATAAACTGTTCCTGAATCAAATAATCCCTGGTTTGCAAGAGTAAACTTTGACCATTTCACACCATCCCATTTTGCCAGGTAATATTCATTTAAAGAATCCGTAAACGCTCCTGCGGCATATAGGTTTCCGTTACCACTAATAAACAATGTATTTACCGGTCCGTTTGGATTTAATGCAGAATCTCCCCCCAACTCCAGCCATGAATTTCCATCCCATTTTGCTATAGAATAATGACCTGAAGTATTGGTAAAATCTCCTGCGGCATATATACTACCTGATTTATCGGCTGCAATACAACGAATAACATTATTAGCCTTTAAAGCATGATTACCTGTTCCGAGAGGTTCCCAGCTTTCTCCATTCCATTTAGCAACAAAATACTCGTTGGTATAGTTCTTAAAACTGCCTGCTGCAAAACAGTTGCCAGCAGTATCAATCGCAAGTGTATGAATATCGCTATTAAACAAACCGGGCGGAGGATTAAGCATTTTCCAGTTCTGCCCTTCGGCACAGGTGGTATAAAATAACAGTAGAATAACCCATGGTGTTTTAAATAAATTATATCGCACAGTTTTTTTCTTAAAAATACATTTTCTGTTATACTATTTTCAAAAAAAATTGCGATTTATTTAATCCGCAATTCGGATAAAAAATATCAGTAACTGGTTAGAAAACTGGAATTGAAAATGCTTATCCTGATTTGCTTGCTTCAATCTCAATATCCCGCATTGTCCGTAATACTAAAATCTATGACATTCATCAAGTTAAATTTATTTAACCTTTTAAATGCTTTTGTTAAGCTCAAGTGCAGAAGAAATGTAAGATATATCCTAATCATTTCCGTAAGTTACAATGAGAATTTTTTCTCTCATCCTTTATTTAGAATTTGATTCAACAAGCAACAACTATTGTTTGTGGCCACCCACCAACATCCTATTCCGTTCTCAGCGCTTTTACCGGATTTGAAACTGCCGCAGCAATTGCCTTATATGCAACAGACAGCCATGCAATTCCCAACGAAATCAATAAAGCTCCAATAAAAAATATAGCGCTTAGTGATATCCGGTAGTGAAAATCATTCAGCCAGCCGGTCATAAAATACCAGGCTGCTGGAAACGCGATAAAAAATGAAATAATAATAAGTATGGTAAACTCTTTGGAAAACATATAGACTATGCTACCTACAGATGCCCCTAACACTTTCCTGATTCCAACTTCTTTTGTTTTTTGTACAGCCATAAAAGACACTAAGCCATACAATCCGAGACAGGCGATAAAAACAGCAAGGCCTGCAAAAATTTTGTAAAGCAGCGCCAACTGATCATCCTGCCTGTAAAATTCATTGATGGAATCATCCAGGAAAGAGGCGTTATAGGCATATTCCGGGAAATAGGTATTGTAAACTTTCTCTACTTCAGCCTGCGTTTTTGCAAGATTAGAAGAGTGAAGCTTTAGTCCAGCCCTTTCATACACCCGCCTGTAGGGTAAAATAAACATCGGCTTGACTTCCGATCGCAATGAGCTTGCTTTAAAATCCTTCACAACGCCTGCAATCTTCAGCCAGTTGCCGCGACCAAGTCTAAATGATTTTCCTACTGCTTCTTCGTCATTTTGCAAACCAAGCATGTGCAGCATGGTTTCATTGATAAGACCTTCTTTAGCAGTATCGCCAGGCTGATAATTTTTCCCTGCTGTCAACTGCAATCCAAATGTGCTGAGATAGCCGGTATCGGCAAACTTGAGATGTACCTGAAATTTTTCATCGGGCCGGTGATCAAAAGCAAAGTTGGTAGACCAGTTGTTATCTGATGCAGGTGGATCGGCAGTAAAGGAAATATTTTCTACACCCGGAATTCTTTTAATTGCTTCGCCAAAAGCATATTGTTTGGAAAGGCTGATACTATCAGCATTCAGATCAAGCATTAATACAGCATCTTTATTGAATCCAAGGTCTGCACTTCGTATAAAATTCATTTGACTCACAGCCACGATTGTACCCGCAATCAGTATTTGCGAAATGGAAAACTGCAAAATCACAAGCCCCCTCCTAACACTGATGCCTCCGGCTCTTGCCAATACCAATTTATTTTTCAGCGCCGAAACAGGATTAAAACCAGATATCCTGAACGATGGATAAATGCCTGCGAGGAATGTTACTGACAAACCTAACAACAGTAACAGCACTATGTTGGTTACAGAAAAGAGTTGAATATCTTCCTGCATTGATACAATATGCTTTATATACGGCACGCTCAATCGTGCAATAACAAGGGCTAAAATAACGGAAACGGCTACCAGCAATCCGGTTTCTCCCATAATTTGCCAGAACAATTTTACACGGTTGCTACCCAGTACCTTGCGAATACCAATTTCTTTTGACCGGGTTATAGATTGGGCTGTAGACAGATTGATGAAATTGATGCAAGCCATTAACAAAATAAATACAGCAATCAACGACAATGTCCACAACGTAGTTTTGCTTGTTCGGTGATCACCAAATGTATCAAACCTGTTATCAAAATGAATTGCTGATAAGGGTTGCAGAAAATTTGTCTTACCCAGCTCCACACCTTTTCTTCTTTTATAATGCTCTTCAGCAAAAGATAGTAGTTGTTTATTTATGACATCCGGAGATTGGCCCGGGGGCAGCAGTGAATACACCTGGTGATTGCTCGAAGTATTGCCCCAGTCATCATTATAATTATACAATTCAGGATAACGTTTCACTGTTTCCATAGATACAACCACCTTCATCGGAAAATCAGTATTAGCAGGCTGATCACTTATTATACCACTAACTTTTAGTGTAAGCTGGTTATCCAGTTTCAATAATTTCCCGATGGGTGAAATATCTTTCCCAAAATATTTTTCGGCAACAGATTGTGAAAGTACAATAGAACCAGGTTGTGCTAGTACTTCTGCAGAACCTGATATCCAATTGAAACCAAATATTGAGAAGAACCCGGGATCTGCAAAAAATATACCTTCGCTTTCAATAATCTTTTTATCATTACCCGATACCATTGGAACGGTCACCTGGCTGCCATACATACTATGCAGAGCTCCAAACTTTACCTGAGGGAATTTTATACGCAGGGCATCAAGTGCAGGTACTGGCACACCTGAATTATAAGTAACGCCATCCTCAAACTTGTCAACTGTAACTACACGATATATATTGCCATAGTTTTTCTGAAAAGTATCGTAGCTCAATTCGTACTTTACCACAATGAAAAGCAATAAAGCCGCTGCAATACCAATTGCCAAACCGGTTATATTAATAAAGGAAAAACTTTTATTACGCCAAACACTCCTCCAGCTTAGTTTCAAATGTATCATCGTGATTAAATTATCAATTATGTGAACTCTTTTCCCGCCCATAACAATATCACAGCAATTATTAGCTGTTGGCTTTCAGCATTTAGTTATCAGCAGCTCTCACAATTATACCATACCCAATCTGAATTAAATAATTGGTCAATCCTTATGCCAGCTCTTAACTATTTGATATTCAGACAGCGTAAAAGCGGTTAGGTTAAAAGATGTGCGAAACCGGACAAGGACTGTACGGAAACGGACAGTACTGTAGTCATGCAAGGTAGGCACTCACTTTTTGGGATATGGCTTTTTTAACACTTAGCCAGTTTTGTTTTTTCAGGCTGATGGGATCCTCACTTTCTTCTGCGTCTGCAAAATAGGTGAGCGCCTGGGGAACGGTTATCAGCAGGTTTTGCTATAGCTATTATATCTTCCGTTGAAAACATCCTGATTCCGTCAATAACCGGTTCCTTTCTGATTAAAGGATGAGGATGGCGTATAATATCTACCTTATCATTATTTATATAGCAAAATATTCCAAACTTTGGTGGTTTTTCTTCCATGATAAATTTATTTCCAAACGTTTTAGTCAGCACCTTAATAATTTCATCATTTCGAAATTCCTTATTTGAAAACAAATCAAGATCAACTGATATGCGATGTCCATACAATAATGTCAAAGCTGTACCACCCACTAAAGAGAAATCTTTTAGTTCTGGTATTTGCATTAAACGTTTTAATAAGGAAAAAGTGTCGGGTTTAATTGTCTCAGGGTGTAGCATCTGAAATCTTTAAGTGGTTTATTAATTACTGCACTGGCAAGATACATTCTGGTTTCAGGTAAGAATTTAGCATTCAACAACTCTTCCGTCACTTTTTCATCACCATAATAACGGCGGCAGTTGCGTATATCTTCCACATCTCCCCTTTCAAACACCCGCTCTATTACAAAATTTGCTTTGGCATCGTAGTCAATATTTTCAAATACTACATCCCAAAAAATACGTTTGTTAAATATGGGCTTTTCTTTTTTTGCCATAGTGTAAAGATAAGCATCGTTGAGGGTTTAAAACAGCTGTTAGGTTTCAGTGGTCAGCGGTCAGCTATCAGCTTTCAGCTTTCAGCTTTTAACGATCAGCTTTTAGATGTTTCAAAGTTTCATTTATCACAATTCTTATAGTTACAAACTTCCTTTACTTCATTATAATAACTAACAAAACACTTAATTCATTTTTCCTTATTTAACAGAAGTGCATACCCACCGAAAAGGATTAGGAGATTTATTTCTTATACTCCTAATACCGCGATTCAGTCAGTATAATATCCCATCTCATTCGGTTCGAAGGGATTTTACAGGGTTAGCCAGTGCTGCTTTCATTGCCTGGAAACTCACTGTCAACATTGCTATTAAAATGGCAATAATACCAGCCATACCAAACATCCACCAACTCACTGAAACACGATATTCAAAAGACTGCAGCCATTTATTCAAAATCCACCAGGAGATTGGTGTTGCAATTAAAATAGATAAACCAACCAGTTTTATAAACTCTTTCGAAAGTAATTGTATAATTCCTGAAACACTTGCACCCAATACTTTTCTTACTCCTATTTCTTTCTTTTTTTGCTCTGCACTAAAAGCAGTAAGTCCAAACAAACCGAGGCATGAAATCAAAATTGCAATCGTGGTAAATAAATTGATGATGCGTGACAAAGTAATTTCTGTTGCATATTGTTTCTGCACTTCACCATCAAGAAATGAATATTCAAAGGGAACGCCAGGCAAATCTTTTTGCCATATAACTTCAAATTTTGAAAGCAGGTTTTTATAATCAGCACTGCTGACAGAAACAATCAGATTCGATATAGCGTCATTCTGCGGATTATATCTCAGCATGAACGGTTTTACTCCATCATGCAAAGAATTGTAATTAAAATCCTTCATCACACCAATAATTTCCATAGAAAATTCAGGGTCGGGAGCAAAGTGTGTATATAGTTTTGTACCGGGTGCCTGTTGTGGAATTAAGCCAAGTCGCTTACATGCAGTTTCATTTATCAAAACCCTAGCGGAATCATATAATTGAAAATCCCTGCCAGCAATTATTTTTATACCATTTGCTTTCACAAAATATTCATCAGAAGAAATATTTTGCATATTTGTTGCTGTAGCAGCACTTCCCCCTGCGAGGTATACACCAAAATCATAAGGAACAAATGTGCCGAGATAATCATTGGCTTTGCTTACATATTTTACATCAGCTAATCGTCGTAAATCACCGGCAATTGCATCAATCTTATTTCGTGTATCGTCCGTATGAAAATTAAAAATGAGTTTTTGGCTTTTATCAAAACCTAAATCCTTATGTTCAATAAAACTCAGCTGACTGTAAATAACAATTACACCAGTAATTAATATCACAGCTAACACAAATTGAAATACCACCAACGAACGCCGTATGCCAGAAGCGGAAATATGACTGGAGAAATTTCCTTTTATCACTTTTATTGCCTGGAATGCGGATAAATAAAGTGCGGGATAACTGCCGGCAATAAAGCCGGTATTTATAATAATTCCACCGAACAACAACCACATCCGGTAATCGCCCAGTATTGACAATTCAATATTTGCCTGTGTTACATCATTAAAATATGGCATCAGCAATATTAACAAAGGCAATGATATGACAATCCCAATAAGTGAAAGCAAAAAAGATTCGCTCATGAATTGCTTAACAAGGTCACTACGCTCCGCGCCGATAACTTTTCTAACACCAACTTCTTTTGCCCTTTTTGAAGCACTTGCGGTTGAAAGATTCATAAAGTTGATACAGGCAACTACCTGTATAAGCACTGCAACTAAAAGTAAAATATTCAGAAAAGAGGGATCAACAGTTTTAGTCATTTCAACTTCATAACCTGTAGTAGTATGTATGGTGCCGATGGGTTGCAAATGTAAACGCTTCGTCATGCCAAGTTGTTTAAATTGTTCTGCACCATATCTTAGCAAAAATGCAGGCAATTTTTTTTCTAATGCGGCAGCATTTGCACCCGGGTGTAATTTTATGAATGAATTAGTGAAATTATTACCGGACCAATTGTCATTATGCAAAACATAATCACCAATTCCCCCACTGTTCATAGTCACGAATATATTAGCCTGAATATTTGATTTTCCAAGACGTTCATCAACAACGCCTGTTACCTTAAAATCATGCTTTCCGTTGCCGTCATCAATCGTTATTATTTTACCAACGGGATTTTCATTACCAAATAACTTATCAGCAGTACTTTTTAGTAAAACTGTAGAGAATGGTTCATTCAGGACATTCTTTTCACTGCCGTAAACAAAGTGATAAGTGAATATATTGAAGAAGGTTGAATCAACATATACTTTATTTTTTTCGTACAGAGACTTTTCTTTATACCTCAATAAATGTTGGGATTTTCCGAAATCAGTAATTACCCTGGTGTATTGTTCAACTTCGGGGAAATTTTTCTTAATGGCAGGTGCAATCGGAGGTGAGCAGGTTGAATTGTTATGCACATCACCAGGAATGCTTAGCCACGTTGTAATCCGATAAATATCCTTTGCATTTTTTTCGTGTTTATCATAACTATATTGGTCTTGCACATACAACACAATATATAAACAACACAAAGTACCGATTGCTAAACCAATAATATTAATGAAAGAAAAAAGTCTATTCTTCCTGATATTTCGCCATGCTGATTTGAAATAATTTTTAAACATTGTCTGACAATAATTTAGCTGATTAATAGATTTATAAATTTTTTATGACACATGTTATTCTTTTAATGTATAATCATGGTACAGACATTTATCCCATCCTCAAACACTCCATTCTTCACTCCAGTCAGTATTAAAAATCTATTCATTCTGTTCGAAGGGATTTCACAGGGTTAGCCAGTGCCGCTTTAATGGATTGAAAACTTATCGTTAATAAAGCAATTAAAATGGCTGCCGATCCTGCAATTACAAATACCCACCAACTTATATTTATCCGGTATGCAAAACTTTGCAGCCACGTATTCATTGCCCACCAGGCAACAGGAAACGCGATGAGTGATGCTATCAATACTAATTTTAGAAAATCTTTTGAAAGCATACCGGTTACTTGTGTTATGCTGGCGCCCAATACTTTCCTGATGCCAATTTCTTTAGTACGTTGTTCTGCGGTATAGGTTACCAGTCCAAATAAACCGAGACATGCAACAAGGATAACCAGGATTGAAAATATATTCAGGATGATACCGGTTTTCTGTTCTGTTGTATAAGCTTTATTAAACAGGTCGTCCATGAAACTGTACGTAAAGGGTTCTCCTGTGTTGTAATTATCCCAATCCTTTTTCATCGTTGTGAGCAGACCGGGTATATCGGTAGTTTTTATCCTGAATATCAAACCGCCCTCGGGCATAAG
The DNA here is from genome assembly GCA_039811345.1 of Chitinophagaceae bacterium. GTDB lineage: Bacteria > Bacteroidota > Bacteroidia > Chitinophagales > Chitinophagaceae > Agriterribacter. Next base: position 34,934 of record JBDHYJ010000025.1, on the reverse strand, counting down.
TGTCATATATAAAGGGCCAATTGCTTCATGCAGAGATTTAAAGTTGAAATTTTTCACCACACCGATTACATGAAATGCTACATTATTCCCCCTGCTGCTGTTCTGCCGGATTACAATTTTCCCAAGTGCTGTTGAATTATTCCAGCCAAGCGATTTTGCCGCGGATTCGTTTAGGATGATAGCCAATGAATCTGTCGCAAAATCTTTAGAAAAATTTCTACCACCTATCACCTTCATACCCATCGTAGGTATATACTGCTCATCCACATGATAGTCTACACCATTTACAACCAACTTATCATTACCTTTTGGATAAGCAATTGCATTATTGAAATAGCTTGGCCCCGCTGGCTTATACCAGGAAGCTGTTGCATTTACAATGCGTGGGTCTTGCAGCATTTGCTGTTTAAAAACCTGTTCGTTCTTTCCAAGTGCATACGAATTTGGTATAGTAACCAGTTGCTCTTTATTGTAACCAAGGTCTTTATTTTGCAGGTATTTCATTTGCTGATATACCACTATGGTTCCAATAATCAATACAACAGCAATAAAAAATTGAAAAACCACCAAACTACTACGTAATCCAAAACTTTTGTAACTTCCTGTAAGTTTTCCTTTTAATACTAAAATCGGTTTAAACGATGATAAATAAAATGCAGGATAGATGCCTGCAATAATACCTACTATCAAACCTAACCCAATTAAGGCAAGAAAAGGATTTTGATCCATAACCAAATTTCTCCCTGAAATAGCATTGAAAGCCGGCAGCGACAATTCCACCAATACTAAAGCAACGGACAATGCGAAGAATGTTATGAATATGGATTCAAATAAAAACTGGCTGATGAGTTGAAATTTTCCTGAGCCCGCCACCTTTCTTATCCCAACTTCTTTTGCCCGCTTTGAAGCACCTGCTGTTGAAAGGTTAATAAAATTAATACAAGCTACAATGAGCATGAACAATGCAATTGCCGCAAAAATATAAACATAAGAAGCATTACCTCCAGGTTCAAGTTCATTGGTTGTATGTGAGTATAAATGAATGGAAGTTAATGGTTGCAGGGCAAGACCTAATGTGTTACCTTTAGTCGTAAACTCCTCCAGGCTTAAACCCATTTTTTGTTGCATTTGCGGTCCCATATATTTTACGACCATCGCAGGCATCATTGATTCTATTGTTTTTCTATCAGTTCCCCTGTTGAGGAGGAGGTAGGTATAATAGCTACTCGTTAACCATGAATCTGATAATGCATCTTTCCTACTTTTCATCGAAGCAAAGAGTCCAAAATGAAAATGCGAATTGGAAGGAATGTTTTTAATAACGGCAGTTATCGTATAATTTGTTGAGTCATTAACAATCTGAAGAGCTTTTCCAATTGCACTTTCATTGCCAAAATACTTTTTTGCTGTGGACTCTGTCAATACAATAGAGTTGGGCTGTGTTAATGGATCGTTGTGATTACCTTCAATGATGGATAAACTGAAAATATTAAAGAAGTTGGGGTCAACATAAGCTAACCGATCGCCATTATAATTTTTGTCTTTATACAAAATCTTGGGTGTACCATAGTCCATCAGCCTTGTGGCATCCTTCACTTCAGGAAAATCTTTTTTCATAGTTTGGGCCACCGGCGGCATTACACAAGATTCACTGATGGCACCACCACTTATATTGGCATGGAAAACAACACGAACAATATCATCGGCATTTTTATTAAAACGATCATAACTCAGTTCATCTTCTACATACAACATGATGATAAAACTGGTTGCTATACCAAGTGATAAACCAATAATATTAATGAAAGAAAAAAGTTTATTCTTCCTGATATTGCGCCATGCTGATTTGAAGTAATTTTTGAACATTATCTGAATTATGATTTAGTTGATTAACTGATTTATATTATTTTTTTTCTGAATCATGTTAATCCTAAAATCCTATTAATCATGATTCAGACATTTTTCTACTCCTCAAACTCTCTATACAGACGCTTCGGTCAATATTAAATATTCTTCTTACTCGGTTCGAAGAGATGTAACCGGATTAGACATAGCCGCTTTGATTGATTGAAAACTTACTGTACAAATGGTTATTGTTAATGCAGCAGTACCAGCTAATGCAAACACCCACCAATGAATATTTACGCGGTGTGAATAATTTTGCAACCAGCTATCCATTGTCCACCAACATAATGGAACTGCAATTAAAAAAGCAATAATGACGGGCTTTACAAATTCTCTGCTTACCAAAGAGAATATACTGCTTACAGATGCCCCCAAGACTTTTCTAACACCAATTTCCTTTACCCGTTGTCGTATAATAATAGAAGCCATCCCAAACAATCCCATACATGAAAGTATTATAGCAATAGATGCTGCAATCGTGAAAAGATTCGCCATCATTTTTTCCTCAATATATAATCGTTCAATATTCTCATTTACATATGAACCCTGAAATTCAACACCTGGCTCTATTTGTGCATAAACTTTCTTAACCATATCCATAGTTGCAGCAGCATTAGTGGTATTTACTTTTATCCATGCATAGTCAATCCTTTTATCGTGACTTAAATTTAATATTACAGGTTTCTGCTGATCACTAAGTGATTTGATTTGTATATCTGGAATTACAGCAACAATTTTTATTGGCGGCTGCGTGCTGTCTGCATAATAAGAAAACCCGGCAACGGTTTTCTGGTTAAACTCTTCCGCATAACTTTTGGTAGCAATTATCTGAGTACTCGTATCGCCAGCATATTCCATAGAAAAGTCATGGCCGGAAAGTGGCTTAATACCCAATACTTTTAAAATATCATAATCTCCGTTTATTACTTGTCCGCATATAGTTCTGTCACCGTAAGTAAAACAGGTAATGGAAGTTCTTGTAGAATGATCTTTGCCTATACCAAGGTTCACATCGCTGCCTGAAACAGCAAGTACAGACGATTGTGCTGAAAGTCTGGTTCGCAATTTTCCAACAATCTCTTTTCCTGTTTCATTACTTTTTATCGGAATACTAATAATAGATTGAGAGTTATAACCCAATGGCGCCGAACGCAGATAGTCAAATTGCTGAAAAATAATCACAGTGCTGCACATAAGCAGGATAGCAATAACAAATTGTACTACGATAAGTGCATTCCGCAACATGCCCGGTCTCTTCACTGTAATTTTTCCTTTAAGAATTTCTATTGTTTTCAGTTTTGCCATTACAGTTGACGGATAACCCGATGCAATGAAAGAAACTATGATTACCAAGACGATCAAAATAAAGAGTACAGCAGGCTGCATCAATGCAGATGTACTCATTTTTGCATTAAATACCTGGTTGAACTTTTGAATAAGTAATGTAACTGCACCCACAGCTACAAGCATTGACATCAATATCATTAAAAAACTTTCTCCCCAAACCTGAAGCCATATTTGTTTTTTACCTGCACCGAGGCATTTGCGGATCCCGATTTCTTTCGTACGTGTAAAAGATATTCCGATATTCAGGTTTACAAAATTGAATGAGGCGATTAAAATAATAACAGCACTTATCAACATCAAAACATATAACACGGATTTGCTTACCGTACCCCCACTGCCCAACTGAGGAGAAAAATGTTCTTCAGCGAATGGCAACAGGCGCAGACTATTGTAATCACCATTAATATCCGGAATGTATCCGTCTTTTTTTGCGATGGCAACATTTGTGGGTGCATATTTCTGCAGTAAGCTTCTTAAACGATTTTCTACCTGCAGTTTAGTTGCATTGTTTGCTAATAACACATATACATCGTGATTTCGGTTGTCCCATAAGTTGCGCATTTCCACATAATTCGGAAACAATTCTGTACGGACCAATATTGAAAATTTTATAGTAGAGTTTTCGGGGATATCTTTTACCACTGCAGTTACTATTAATTTATACCAATTATTATAAAGTTTTACTTCTATCGGTTTTCCAATGGCATTCTCATCTCCAAATAATTTCTTCGCACTGGTTTGTGTAAGTACTGCATTGCTTGTACTGCTTAAAGGATTTTTAGTATTGCCATTTATTACCTGAAAAGTAAACATGTTCAAAAAGTCTTCATCCACCAGGGTAGTGGTCATATCAAGTGTCTTATCATTATATCGTACAAGCCTGCCTTCATTTTTAATACTGGTTGCCTTTTCAATTCCAATATTTTCAGATTTTAATGCCGGTGTTAAAGGATAGGGCATAGCGGTTCCGGTTTCTTCACCTTTTGAACCAATAGCATAACTGTAAACTTTATACAGTTTGTTTTTATTCAACTCGAAATCATCATAGGTAAAATGACGATATACCATCAATACAATAAAAATGCTGCAGGTAAATGCTACCATCATACCGAGCACATTTATAAAAGTGTGTAGCATGTTTTTACGCATGTTTCTTAAGGCAAGAAGAAGATAATTTTTAAACATAATCTATTTTATTTCGAATATTGAAAGATAAATGAGTCTATTAAATTCAACACCTGCCTGTCGCTGTCGGATTCAACATTTATTAATCAGCATAATGACTACTCTGTACGTAAAGATTTAACAGGGCTTACTCTCGCTGTCCGAATAGTAATTAAACTAACCACACCGAGGGTAAGAAGAAGTATGGCTACACCTACAAACACATACATCCATACACTGATATTTACACGGTACTCATATTTCTGAAGCCAACTGCTCATTACCCACCAGCTAAGAGGAATTGCTATTAGGAATGCCAGTAAAACCAATCTCAAAAACTCTTTTGATATTAATAATAGAATTTGCGCAACGGTAGCACCTACAACTTTTCGTATCCCGATTTCCCGGAATCTTTTTTCTATGGTAAATGAAGTGAGACCTGCCAGACCAAGACAACAAATAAATATGGCAAGTCCGGCAAATATGTTGGTGAGTTTGCTGATCAATTCCTCTGTTATGAATTTCTTTTCAAATTCCTGGTCAGTAAATGAATATTCGAAGGGGATGGATGGATTATATTTTTTAAACACATTGCTAATAGCTCCAAGCGCTTTTTGCGGTTGAATATGATCATTGAGACGGATGTTAACCACATTTGACTGATCAGGCCTGTAATAAATCATCATGGGTTCCTCGGGATTGAATGGAGAATCCATCACGATATTTTCAATAACACCGGTAATTGTATAAGTTTTCTTTCCATAACGAAGCTGCATACCTATCGGATCCATTATACCCATAGCATCTATTGCAGCTTTATTGAGCATGATAGCGGAGGAATCTGAAGGCATGCCTGTAAAATCTTTACCCATGAGCATTTTTATTCCGACTGTCTTTGTAAAATCAACATCGGCGGTGAACCCCGTAAAAATAATATTGGCATTTGCAGGTTTACCAGGCCAATCAGGCGATGGTGACTTCCACCATACTTCTGTCAGCGGTGAAAATGTCCTGGTCATTGCAGATATGAAACCACTATTGAATAATTCCTGCCTGATTACATTGTAATTCTTATTAATGTCCTCCGAAGATGGAATCATAATCAGGTTATTTGGATTGTAACCAAGATTCCTGTTTTTTACATGCTGGATTTGCTGGTAAACTACAATAGTGGCGGAAATAAGCAAAATAGAAATTACAAACTGACTTACGACTAAAATTCTACGGGGTATCAATGCTTTTTTCCCGGGCAGGAAAGTGCCTTTTAAAACTCTGATGGGATTGAACGATGAGAGGTATAATGCAGGATAACTACCTGCAATGATCCCGGTAAATAAAATAATTGCTGCGGCGCCCATCCAAAAATTTGGTTGCCATATTTCCAACGACATTTGCTTCCCTACAAGCAGATTATAAGAGGGCAATAAAAGAAATACCGCAGCCACAGAAAATACAAACGCCAGTAAAGATAGAATCATTGATTCAGCATAAAACTGCAGGATCAATTGCATTTTTCCGGAGCCTAATGTTTTGCGAACTCCAACTTCTTTTGCTCTTTTTTCGGAACGTGCAGTCGAAAGATTCATAAAATTTACACAGGCGACCAGCAATATGATTATGGCAATAATGCTGAACAATCTTACGTATTCGATCATGCCACCCACATTTATTCCATTTTTAAATTCACTATGCAACCGCCATTTGCTCATTGGAAAAACAAAATATGTACTCATCACATCATTCTGATCATGCTGTTTTTTTACATTGTTAACGATTTTGCTCAATACTTCAGGTTTTGTTCCTGGCGTAGCCTGCAGATATACTTTCCAGGAAGAATTAACCCATTCATTCATGAGTTGTTTTATATACGGATCAGAAAAATTAAATGACTTTACAAAATCGAACTGGATGCTGGAATTGCCGGGTGGATCTGCCAAAACTGCCGATACTTTCAAATCTGAATTGTTATCTATCCGCAATACTTTTCCAAGCGGTTCCTCTTTTCCAAAAAAAGTTTTAGCTGCTGATTCTGTAAGTGCGATTGAAGATGGGTCATTCAATACAGAAGCAATATTTCCTTTGACAGGTTTAAATGAAAACATCTCAAAAAAATTGCCGCCTATGGTTAACCCCGTTTTTTTAATCTGCTGATTATTATAATTAAATATATGAGGCTCGGGATTAGTAGTCACTACAGCATTTTTAATTTGCGGATATCTTTTCTCCAAAGCAGACGCCAATGGAAGTACCATATTGGGATCCGTCATTATTTGGTTCTTAAAATCTCTGGTTGCCATTACCTGATAGATGTTGGCATAGTTCTTATTAAACTTATCAAACGATAGTTCGTCCTGTACCCATAATAAAATAAAAATTGTACAGGTCATTCCAATAGTAAGACCAATCACATTTGTAATAGAAAATCCTTTATTGCGGGATAAATTTCGCCAGGCTATTTTGAAATAATTTTTAATCATCTTGTTTGCAATTTTTTAAATTTTGTATGCTAAATGGCCTTAAGTAATTCAACATTAAGCGTTAATCAAAGTGGAGGTTACTCCGTTCATAATGATTAAATCTTTACGCAATGGTTGGGATTAAATCTTTTCTCACTCTGTTCGCAAAGATTTAACAGGGTTTGCAACCGCAGCTTTAATTGCCTGGAAACTCACAGTTATCAACGTTATCAGCAATGATCCGAATCCCGACGCAATGAAAACCCACAATGATATAGTGGTCCTGTAATCATATTGATGCAGCCACCGATTTAAATAATACCATGCAAACGGAATAGCGATAAAACACGAAATGAATACCAGTAAAGCGAATTCCTGAGAAAGCAATTGCCATACATTCAATACAGAAGCGCCCAAAACTTTTCGCACTCCAATTTCCTTTCTGCGTTGTTCGGCCACAAAAGATGCAAGACCGAATAAACCAAGACAGGATATAAATATGGCAAGTATTGTGAAGAATGTTGCCAGGCTGCCAATTCGCTTTTCATCAGCAAATTTCTTTGCATAGTCTTCATCATTGAATGTATATGTAAAAGGTGATGAAGGATTGTATTTCTTGAACACTGTTTCAATTTTATCCAATGCGGTTGTTACCGGTAAATTTTGTTTAATAGCAATTGTGATAACGCCACCCCAGCTTGGATCATTAAAAAAAACAGTTGGTGTTACAGGTTCGTATGGTGACTCCATCAACATGTCTTTAATCACACCGATCACTTTATAATCTTTATCATTAAAATTGATTGTCTGGCCAACGATATCCTTTTTCATCCCGATTTGTTTCACTGCTGCTTCGTTCAATATCATAGCAGAACTATCTGTAGCAAAATCTTTAGAAAAATCCCTGCCTTCTTTAATTTTCCATCCGATGGTTTTACCAAAGTCTGTTGTAACACCAATAGTACCGAATGCAGGAATAGTATTGGGATCTTTACCCTGCCAGTTAAACCCAATCTGTATGGCAAAAATGCGGGTAGTAGGACTTGATGATTCTGCCATATCAGCTACAGCACCTGTTGCAAGCAAATCATTTCTGAATGCATCATAATGACCTTTCAGTTCAGATGTTGTCAGGAAAACAGTTATCAATCCATCTTTCTTATAATTAACAGGCCTGTCTTTTGCAAACTGAATTTGTTTAAACACGATGATAGTGCCAATGATCAATGCAATAGAAAAAGTAAACTGTACTATAACTAAAACTTTTCTTGGAAGCGATGCAAACCTGCCTGCACGGAATGTGCCCTTTAAAACTTTGATAGGATTAAACTTGGATAAATATAAAGCAGGATAGCTACCGGAAATTAACCCGGTGAAGAATGTAAATGCAATGGCAATTAACCAGAAAGATACATTGCTCAAGGGAAGGCTGGTATGTTTATCAGCCAGTTTATTAAAAAGTGGCAATAATAAAAATACCAACAACAAGGAGAAAATAAATGATATAAATGCCACTACAATTGATTCAGTTAAAAACTGGTTGATCAGTTGTGTGCGCAATGAACCCACAGTTTTGCGGATGCCTACTTCCTTTGCACGTTTTTCACTGCGAGCTGTAGACAGGTTCATAAAGTTGATACATGCAAGCAACAATACAAAAACACCAATAATTGCAAACAACCAGATAAATTGTATTCTACCTCCGGCAGGTAAACCGTTTTTAAAATCACTGTATAAACGCCATTTGTTCATTGGGAAAATATATGCCTGCTCCACACCTTCAGTTTTTGCATCTTTATGTGCCATCACTATGTTCTTTATTTTCCCCGAAACTTTATCCATATCAATATTATCAGCCATCTGCACAAAACATTGCCATGAATGATTGTTCCATTCAGTCAATGATTCTTTTAACCAGTTTTGAGTAGTGATATATTTTTCCCAGGGAAGAAAATATTTCGAGCCATTTAATGTAGTGTTTTCCGGAAAATCTTCAAACACACCGTCTACTTTATAATTGTCCACATTATCCAGCCTTATCATTTTATTGAGCGGGTCATCATTACCAAATAATGTTTCTGCGAGAGATGAACTTATCAAAACAGAAGAAGGGTTATTCAATGCATTGATGTTGCCCTTTATCATCTTTAGTGAAAACATAGATGGGAAAGATGCTTCCACCCACATACCTTTTTCGTTTATTTTCTTTTCACCAACACCCAGCACGTGATTAAAATTCCAGGATGTCATTGCAATATTTTCAAAATCACTGCCATATTTCTGTTGCAATTCTTTACCTATTGGCATACAAACTGCCCTGCTGGTTTCCATTATTCCATCCTGATCCACAAATGTTGTCATCACTTGTGCCAGTTGGTTGTGGTTATCAAAATACCTGTCATAAGTAATTTCATCCCAGATCCATAATGCGATAAGCATAGCTACAGCCATACCTGCAGCAAGCCCAAGTATATTTATTGTTGAATACACTTTGTTTTTGACGATGTTGCGCCAGGCTATTTTGAAATAGTTTTTAAGCATTAAGTAATCATTTTTATTTAATTAAATATTTTCATTGTCCATTAATTCTGAATCATGCTAATTCTATGAATCCGGTAAATTATAGCTCAGACCTCCATCTCACTCTGTTCTCAATGATTTTACCGGATTTGCCATTGCTGCTTTGATCGCCTGCACACTCACTGTAACCATCGCTATCAGTAAAGCCACCAGTGCCGCCATCAAAAACATCCACCAGTCTATTCGTATGCGATATGCAAAATCCTGTAACCACCGGTGCATAACTATCCAGGCAACCGGGAAAGCGATAACAGCGGCGATGATAACAAGTCTTAAAAAATCTTTCGACAGCATAATCACCAGGTTTGGAACGGATGCGCCCAGCACTTTTCTTACACCTATTTCTTTAGTACGCTGCTCTGCCATATAGGTAACTAATCCAAATAATCCAAGGCAGGCAATCAATATAGCCAGAATAGAAAATGTAATGGCCACTTTTCCTACACGCTGTTCTGCACGGTAAATATTATCAAAAGCTTCATCCATAAAACGGTAACTGAATGGCATACCCGGAGCCATTGTTTTCCACTTGGCTTCTACATTCTTAACTAATCCCTGTAAATCTTTTGTATTCACTCTAAATGAAATATTACCGGTACTTTGTCCAAGCTGCAGGCTTAAAGGGTAAATATTCTGACGCAGCGATTCATAGTGAAAATCTTTTACAACCCCCACAATGGTATATGTTTTAACAGAGTACGGATTATTTGAACTGTCCGGAATAATTGAATAAACTTTTTTGCCTATAGGATCATCATAACCCAGCACTTTTACCGCGGCTTCATTTAGAATAATTCCACTGGAGTCTGTACCAAAATCTTTTGAAAAATTTCTTCCTTTGATAATCTGCATACCCATTGTTTTCACATAGTCATAATCCACTACCCATGTTTGCATAGAGAGCGCATTTTTTGCATCCATCACTGATTCTTTCGAATAAGTATTATCACTTCTCGATGATGCCACAGGCAAATAAGAACTTAGCGTGCCGATTGTTACGCCTGGTATTTTCAGCACTTCATTTTTGAATGCAACACTTTTTTCATTATTCAATGTACCAACGCCGTTGATAATGAGTACCTGGTCTTTATTAAAACCCAGGGAGGTTGTTTGTATGTAATTAAGTTGTTTGTATATAACTACCGTGCCGATGATGAGAACAATGGATGTAAAAAACTGGAATACCACCAGCCCGCTTCGTAATGAACTCTTTTTAAACCCGGCATTAATTTTTCCTTTTAATACAGCTATGGGTTTAAAGCCGGAGAGAAAAAAAGCCGGGTAACTGCCTGCAACCAGGCCTACAACAACAGGTAATGCAATTATCAGAAGCAATACTTGCACACTAAAAAGATTACTAAGAGAAAGTGATTTTGCTGAAATATCATTAAACAATGGTAGCACAAACCATGCTGCCACCACAGCTATTACTAATGAAATAACTGCCATTACTGTTGATTCCGTAAGAAACTGACTGATAAGATTTTTCCTTTCTGTTCCTAAAACTTTGCGTATGCCAACTTCTTTTGCACGACTCGCACTGCGCGCAGTGGAAAGATTCATAAAGTTGATGCATGCAATAAGCAGTATAAATAATGCAACTGCTGAAAAAATATAAACATATTGTATGTTGCCATTGACATCAAGTTCGGGCCAACGGGCGCTGTGCAGGTGAATATCCAATAACGGCATAAGATGATACTCAAGTTTATTGCCTGCTGATCTGAACTCATCCATACTGGCTATTTGCATCAACTGCTTAGCCTGGGGAAAAATATATTTTTCGATAACCTGATCGAAATTTTTTTCAAACGCTTTATAATCCGTTCCCGGTTTAAGTAATATGTAGGTATGAAAATTATGGCTAAGAAAATTGCCAAATCCGTATTCTACATTTTTCATTGACAATAAGAAATCAAAATGAAAATGTGAATTACGCGGAATGTCTTTAATTATTGCGGTTACTTTGTAAAGCTTCTTTTCTACCTCAAGTGTTTTACCGGTTGCATGTATGGTTCCAAAATATTTTTTGGCAGCAGATTCGCTAATTACAATTGTATTAGGTTCATTCAATGCAGTTTTTGTATCACCTTCTAAGGCTGGTAATTTAAATACATTAAAGAGTGTAGAATCTGCGTAAGCTATTTTATCCTCATCAATATACTCGTTACCTTTCTTTATTAACTTACTACCCTCACTTGCATATATGCGTGTATACTCCTGCACCTGCGGATAATCTTTTTTTAGGGTTTCGCCCATGGGGTCGCTGCATACAGCCAGTTTTAATTTATTTCCGCCAAAGTTGATGTCAGCATCTACACGGTAAATATTTGCCGCGTTCACATTAAAGCGATCGTAACTCAGTTCATCAGCTACATATAGTGCAATAAGTATAAAACAACTGAGGCCTGTGGCAAGTCCGGCAATATTGATTGCAGTGAAAGCTTTGTTTCTCCACAAATTTCTGAAAGCCACTTTGAGATAGTTCTTTAACATGGCTGATTCATTTATTTTAGTTATTTAAAAAAACCTACCAGGGGCATCCAGGGCATATCTTTTGCTTCGGAAGCCAGCGTTATAATGCTTGCACCAATACTGCGGCAACATTCTTCGGTCGCATTCGTCCTGGTCACTAAATTGGAAGTGCAGGCAGATAAATTTTTGGCAATAACACACACTAATACAATTAATGCAATGAGCATGGAAAATCTTTGCCTTCTGATTTGATGTTGTTGTAACATGTGAGGAGATTTGAGGTTATTAATTGTCAGAGCTCAGAGAGGGAGTTTGGGATTTATAGTTTATTGTTTATTGTTTGTGGTTTCAGTTTTTATGCAGATACCTGATAGCTGACAGCTATACCAAAATATTTTCAGTTACTGTTTGTCCGTCCAGCATACGGATAATACGATGGCTATATCTTGAATCGTGCTCGGAGTGGGTAACCATAATGATGGTGGTACCCTGTTCATTCAGATCTGTAAGCATCTGCATCACTTCATTTCCATTAGTTGAATCAAGGTTACCGGTAGGCTCATCTGCAAGAATCAGTTTAGGATTGTTCACCACAGCTCTGGCCACAGCCACGCGCTGCTGCTGACCACCTGATAATTGTTGCGGATAATGATTACGCCGGTGCATGATCTGTACTTTGTCTAATACCGCTTCGACTCTTTTTTTACGTTCAGCAGACTTAACACCGGTATATATTAAAGGAAGCTCTACATTTTCAAACACAGTCAGTTCATCAATCAAATTAAAACTCTGAAAAACGAAACCGATATTGTGCTTACGCAGTTCTGCACGTTTACGTTCGTTAAAATGCGCCACTTCTATACCATTAAACAAAAAACTTCCTGCATCCGGGTCATCCAGCATACCAAGTATATTCAGCAAAGTAGATTTTCCGCAACCCGAAGGACCCATCACAGCTACAAATTCGCCGTCTTTCACTTCGAATGAAAGTTTATTGAGCGCCACTGTCTCCACTTCTTCTGTGCGGTATATCTTTTCAAGGTCTGTGATCTTTATCATGTACGTTGTATTTTATTTGATACGAAATAGGTTTTTAAAATGTTACAGGGGTTATTAGCTTTCAGCTATTAGCTATCAGCTTTCAGCTTTCAGCTTTCAGCTATCAGCTTTCAGCTTTCAACTATTAGGTTTTAACGGTTGTTATTAAACTTGAGCCATTTGTCTTCAAATTCTTTTATCTTTAACAGGACTATATCTCTAACCCAAAAACACCAATATGAGAGATTTTCGCAAATTAACAATCTGGACTAAAGGGCATGCACTCACACTTAAAATTTATGCACTCACAAAATCTTATCCTAAAGTAGAAACATTCGGACTTGTCTCACAAATGCGCAGATCTGCATACTCCATCCCATCCAATATAGCGGAAGGCTGTGGAAGAAATAGTATTCCTGACTTCAAACGCTTTCTTACCATTGCAGCTGGATCATCTTCTGAATTAGAATATCAGCTTTTTCTATCTAAGGATCTGGACTACATTGCTGAACCCGTATTTAAAGAACTTCAAATGGAAATAATTGAAATAAAAAAAATGATTTTTTCTTTTAGCAATAAGCTCTAAATACTGTTATCAACCATAAGTTATAAGTGTGTAATGACTGATAGCTGATAGCTGACACCTGAAAGCTATCCACTACTTCAAAATCAACTCCTGCATATTTCCATAATTTTCATAGCTGCTGGTTACTACTTTGTCGCCGGGGTTCAATCCTTCCAGCACTTCATAATAATCCTGGTTTTGATTGCCAAGCTTTATGTCTACACGATAGGCTCTTTTGCCGTCTTCCGAAACCTTGAAAACCCAATTACCACCTGTGGTTTGATAAAACCCACCTCGTGGCAGCAACAAAGCTTTTCTTTCATCACTCAGGGCAAGTAGTATCTGTAATGTTTGTCCCCTTCGAATACCGCTGGGTGTTTTTCCTGCAAATTCCATATCTACCTGGAAACGGCCATTAGTAACCTGCGTAAATACTTTTTTAATCTTTAGTTCATACGTAGTATCAGCAAAAGTAAACTCCCCTTTCTGTCCCGGGTATATCCTGGAAAGATAATGTTCATCAACATCTACTCTCGCTTTAAAACCACTTAATACGTCTATTTGTCCAAGTCGCTGACCTTTATTTTTATTTTCACCTATTTCAGCATCTAATGAAGTGAGCTGCCCGTCTACCGGCGCCCGCACAATAAGATCGCCAACTTTTTTCTGCATTATATTTAATGCCTGTTGAGAACCGGCGTAAGATTGTTTATCCTGCTTAGCCTGCTGAAGCCTGGAGATAGAATCCTGTTCCAGTATTTTACTGGTCAGTTTTTTCTTGTCCAGTAAATATTTATAGTTGATCTCCGATTGCTTAAATTCCTGAGAACCGATTACTCTCTGGTCATATAATTCTTTATTCAGGGTATATAATCTTTCAGCCTCTTTCAACTGGCTCTCCACATCCGCCATCTGGTTAAGTTTTGATACAGTATTCTGTTGTGCATTATTGCTGTTGATCTGCATTTGTGTTAGCGTATTGTAAACAGTGTTCTGCGTTCCCATAAGCGTAAGCAAAAGATCTGTGTTAGAAAGTCGCAGTATAGGTTCCCCCTTCTTCATAATTGCACCGTCTTCCACAAACTTTTCTTCTACTCGTCCTCCTTCCTGTGCATCGAGATAAATACTGGTCAGCGGAAGGACAACCCCGTTCACAGGAATGGTTTCCCGGAACACACCATTTTCAACTTCGCCTATGCTTATCCGTTCGGTATCCACATTTAGTTTTGGTTTGCCGGAAGTAAAATAATAGCTCGCTGCTATCAGTACCACAATCGCTGCTATACCGGCAATAGTTAAAACCCGTTTTGCAGTCCATTTTTTCTTTTCAATTGCCCTGTCCATTGATATACTTTTCTTGATTTATTCCGATGGCTTTTTTTATTTTTCCAAAAAACCTCCCGATACTTTACCGGGAGGTAAAAACCAATACCTGGGAAACTATTAGATATAAGGGAATGATATGCCAAAATATGGCACAGTTGATTACCAGCAAGTTATAAAGTAATGGCAGATCATTTTTGTACGCTACCGATACACAAACTGTACGGTTTTGATACACTTGGGGGAAGTCGGGTGCAAGGATTTTTTCTCTCACAGATTACACAGACGTTCACAGATTTTTTGAGATTTGAATTTGGCTGGTATTATGGAGTATTGAGGATTAAATTTAATAAAGAAATATTTTGAAACATTTACTCAGATCCCCCCTACTCACAGAAAGCTTCTGTGCAAATCCGAGAAATCTGTGTGCACCATTTTTCTCTCACAGATTACACAGATGCTCACAGATTTTTTGAGATTTGAATTTGGCTGGTATTATGGAGTTTTAAGGATTACATTTAATAAAGAAAGATTTTGAAATATTTACTCAGGTGTACCCTGCTCACAGTAAGTTTCTGTGCAAATCCGAGAAATCTGTGAGAGCACCTTTTTTCTTATCGCATCAATAGCAATGTGCCTTTTTTTACAATTTTTTTGCCGAGATAATCTATACCGCTTACCATCCACACAAATGTATCGGTTGCCTGTTCAATACCTTTAAGTTTGCCGTCCCATCCCTCTTCAGAATTATTGGTAGAAAACACAACCTGGCCCCAGCGGTTATAAATTTTTAAATAATCAAATTGCTTTATGCCTACAGGTATTGCTCTGAACACATCGTTCAGTCCATCATTATTAGGAGTAAAGGCATCAGCAACAAAAATATCAGGCAGAGTTCTGAACACTCTAACCTGCATCGTATCATAAGCATAGCAACCTTCAGGTGTAGAAACTTTTACAGAATATGTAAACTGCTCTCCTGTTTCTCCATCAAATGTTGCCACAGGATCAGCAATATCAGGATTACTTAAAAAAGCCGGTGGTGACCATTTATAAAATTCAGCACCGGTAGCCTGCAGTTGTAATGGTTGCCCAATTACCACTACGGTATCATTACCAGCAAATGCAGGCACCGGAGGTATTACCCGCACCAATATATCTTTAAAAGACGGTTTGGGGCAACCCAGGGTATCAGTAACCTTTACCGTATAAGTGGTAGTTACAGGTGGATTTGCATATGGGCTTGATATAGTATAATTATCCATACCGACAACAGGTGACCATTGATAATATGCCCCACCCTGGGCGTACAACTGAATTCTCTCGCCATAACAAATTGATGTATCTCCAATAGAAGTTATTTGCGGATATGGAACTGTAGTAACACGCAGCATATCGGTTGCCTGGCATTTACCAATAAATGCGTTTACAGTATATAATGTACTTGCATTAACAGGTGTGGCCAACGGATATTTTATATTTGGATCATTAAGTGTTGCCTGCGGGCTCCATACATAAGTAAGTCCGTTGCTTTTAGGATATAATTGAATAGTATCCGTGAGACATATTGTAGTGTCTTTCCCAGCATCAAGCGATACAAAACTAACTACATTCACCCGAATACTATCAGTGGAAGTGCAACCGGGAACAGTGGTAAGACTGACGACATAAGTGGTAGTTATATCGGGACTTACTCTCACCGTACTACCCGTCAAACTGCTTATATTATAATTTGGCAGCCAGGTGTAAGTGCCGGGTGCTCCTGTAGCCGCTACGGATATAGTGTCTATATCACACATCAGAGTATCGTGGGGTAAACTCAATAAGGGTCTCGCCCTTACTACAACATCTGAAAACACCGTCTTTTCGCATCCTTTACTATTGGTAACGGTAAGGGCTACATGATAAGTGCCGGAATCTTTATAAACATAATTTAAACCGGGTAAGGATGAAGTATCATCATACACAGAAGGTATCCCAAAATCCCATTTCCATGTATCTACCACCCCAAACCTGGTGCGGGTAGTATCTGTAAAACGCATACCTACATTTACACAACCCTCACTCACTTTGAACCCCGGGAAAAAGCCGGGATATACTTTTGCAATTGAGAAAGCCGTATCTGAACAATCCTGAGCCCGATTAGTAATCAGCATAATCCTGTATGTGCCGGTATCGGGGTAAGTGAATGTGGGTCTTGCGGCTGTGCTTGTATCATCTGATCTTCCTTCCACACCAAAATCCCAGTAAAAAGTTTTAATCAGAGGACTGTTGCTTTTATTTTGCAATGTAAGCGTAAACCCATCACAGCTCATATACACCGGATCCAGAACTGCCGCTGCTATAGAACAGGAAGCCACTTTGATTTGTATATCTTTTCGATGCACATTTATTAAAAGCCCTTTTCTGTATTCACTCACACAGACGGTAAGAACATAAACACCTGCAGCAGGGGCTACCCCGGTTACTATACCGGTTTTTGTATCTAATGTAACACCAGGTCCCATTGGTGAAGAGGCACCAAACCCAAATGCATACTGAACGGAACGATAAGGGGGTGGATCTGCCGGATTTGGCTGTGGTTCACCTGGGCTGCCACCTGCATAGGCAGCACAAAAACTATAAGAAAGTGAATCACCATCAATATCCTTTGCACTGAAATCGTACACAAAATAATTGTCTTCGCATACTATTACAGTGTCTTTGGTAGAAAACTCAGGGCTTGAATTCTGAGGGGCATCTTCTGATATTTTAGTTCCGGGAATATCAGCAGTATAGGTAGCACCCACTTGTCCCGACCCACTTACGTTTGACATATTTTCAATCCTGCAGCAACGCTGATAGGCAATGGTGTACCCATTGGGGTTCGCCGGTAATTTAGTAGTAAATATATATACCCCAACCTCATAACAAACAGGGGGAGGGTTGTCAATACATTTGTCGGGAGAAGTTAAGGTGAGTACATCTCTTCTTGCCATTGCCTCTTCGTGGTTTTCGAAAATCGTCAGTACACCTGCGGAGTTTTTACTATAAATTGTGATTATGGCGGATGCATCAAGTTGGGCTCCTGTAGAAAAACAATCTCTATAAAGCTTTAAAGTAATTTCATATACATATGATGTACCTGTCGAAGCCCTCGGTAGAAATTTATATGATAATTCTCCACCTGTGATATGCCTTGCCAATGATCCTGCAGATATACACAGACAACATATCGTAACCAAATAGTATTTTCTTACGTCAGTCATCAAAACAGTAATTAAGGAATTCCACTATGGTTGCATTGGTGTAGTCTTTCATTTCCCACATTCCCATGTGGGCTACGTGAGGGAGGATATTAATAAGAGATAATTCCGGAAAATAACATTGGCTGAGGCTGTCTTGTAAATATACACTTTTATCTTCCTCTCCTATAATAAAAAGTACTGGCTTTTTAATTTTTTTCAAAACATCAATGCTATCCGGCCTCCACTTCATTGCTTCGTAGTATTGTACGAGTGATTGAGCACTAAAGTTGGCAGCAGAGTCTATCAGATCCTGCACCGCTTGTGGATGATCTGCTTTAAAAGTATCACCGAACAAATTAGGAATAGATTGTTTCAAAAATTCCTGTGCCCCATGCTTTTGTATAAAAGCAATTCCTTTTGAGCGGGCATCTTTCTTTTCTTCACTATCGGCAAAAGCCGTGGAATGAATTAATCCAAGCCCTGCCAGCATGTCTCCATATTTTGCTGCAAAGGCAAGCGCTATATACCCGCCCATGCTATGTCCTGCTATTACACCATGCCACGCAGATTCTTTCGATATAATATTTTTCACAATATCAGCATAGGTGCTGATGATACCTGAAGGTGCTGTATCGCTCATAGGCAGGAAGGGAGATTTGCCACTACCGGGCAGGTCGGGAATAATCAACCTGAAATGCTTTGCCAGAACTTCCTCCTGAAATATCCATATACTGCCATCTTCTCCAAAGCCATGAATTAATACTACTACAGGACCATTTCCTTTTACACGGTATGCAATATCTACATCATTATACTGTAAAATTTTGTTTGCCATTCATATCAATATTTAATTCTTATGGTAACTGAAGTATCCTCTTCTAAGTTCGTTATTTTTTGGAACAGGTAAGGAGAGCAATTAATATAAATTATGGTATTTGACTGGCTGTATATTCCGAATTGTTAAGAACACATCAATTTAAGCACATATAAAATTGTGTCGAAGTTTAAAGGTTTTAAAAGACTTACCTGACAATAAAATCTTGATGGTAATTAGAATCAGGTTTTATTAAACCGCTATTTTAACACCATAGTTTCATCTTCAACTCAGATTTAAAACAAGAAAGCAAAACGATTCACGCTCAAATTTTAAAGTAATTTTTTCATCAACAGAATTATCATCATACACATGCAAATGCGATAATTTTCATCGTAGTGTCAAATAAAAAAATGCAAACGTTTGCACGACTTATGCATCAATTCTATTGAAATTATAGTCCTAAGTTTACCATTATTAATTCTTAATCAAATAAACTATCAGGCTTATGACACAGCGATTGCTTTGGCTAATGGTCTTGCTTTTACCATTATCCCTGTGCCTGTCGGCGCAAGCTCAAAACAATGTAACGGGAACGGTTAAAACAGAGTCGGGAGATGCAGTTCCCGGTGCTTCTGTTACAGCAGAAAACGCTTCCACCAAATCAAAGTCAACAGTTACCACCAACGAAGAAGGAGTATTCAGTTTCTCAGGACTGACAAACGGCCGCTACAATTTCACTATAAGTTATGTAGGATATACCACCGAATCGGTAAACGGTACTGTAGGTAACGGTGGACTACAACTTTCGGTTGTGCTGAAGATAGCCGCTCAAAGTCTTGAAGACGTAGTAGTGGTAGGTTATGGTACCCAGCGTAAAAGAGACGTTACCGGCGCAGTAAAATCCGTAAAAGCCGAATCATTTAATAAGGGTATAGTAAACAACCCGCAGCAATTATTACAGGGCAAAGTGGCCGGGGTAAATATTACCACTACCAGTGGTGAACCGGGAAGCAATGTAAATATAGTAATTCGTGGTTCAGGAACAGTTAGAGGTGGAAGCGGGCCGCTTTTTGTTGTAGATGGTGTGCCACTGGATAATGCAGGTACCGGTGGTGGAGATCCCTTGAATTTTTTGAATCCCCAGGATATTGCATCAATGGATGTATTAAAAGACGCTTCTGCAACTGCCATTTATGGTTCGCGTGGCGCTAATGGAGTTGTACTTATCACTACAAAAAGAGGACGTTCGGGATCATCGGTATTAAATTTCACAAGCACAGCAGGTATATCAACAGTAGCACGTAAACTGCCTGTATTTTCTACGGATGAATTTAAAAAAGAAGTAGTAGCTGTTGGTGGTGTGCTGGAGGATCAGGGCTCTTCAACAAACTGGCAGAATGAAATTTTCAGAACAGGGACTACTTTTGAAAACAACCTTACCCTGAGCGGCGGAGCAAACAAACTGGTATATTATGCTTCATTGAATGCACAAAACCAGCAGGGAATTTTAAAAGGCAGTAACCTTAAAAGATATACCGGTCGTTTTAACGCCACTCAAAAATTCTGGGACGATCGTTTGTCCGTTGACGTTAATTTAACTGCAAGTAATACCAATAACCTGCGTCCGGCAATTGGAACTTTACTGGGAAGCGCGATATCGAATAATCCGACATTTCCCGCACGTGATGCAGACGGAAATCCTGCAAAATTTGAGAGCATCACTAATCCTTTACTGGAATTGGAATTGTATAAAGACATAGCAAGTATCAGTCGCATACTGGGTAATATTTCTCCTACTTTGAAAATTATAAAAGGACTTACATATAAACTGAATTTCGGTATTGATAATTCAACCGGGACCCGCGACTATGTAACCGACGCAAATGCTGTACCTCAAAGAGATGGCAGACTTGAAACACAACTGACCCATGTACGCAACAGGTTGATTGAAAACTATCTTACTTATACCACAGATATTGACAAGCACAGTATTTCAGCTTTAGCCGGTCATTCTTATCAGAATATCCTGTATCATTTCCGTGGTTACAGTATTAACAAACTTCCACTCAATGACCTCGATCCTATTTACAATCCGGGTATAGGTCAGCAACTTACCCTGGCTGACAACAAACCTTATGGTAGTGCCAACATCAATGAAATACAATCATTCTTTGCCCGTATCAATTATGGGTATGACAATAAATATTTGCTGACTGTCAATTTCAGAATGGATGGTTCAACTAAGTTTGGTGCTAATAATAAATATGGTTATTTCCCTTCATTCTCGGCCAAATGGAATATTAAAGAAGAAGACTTTATGGAACACTCTGCTTTTAGCGCATTAGCTTTAAGGGCAGGTTGGGGATTGACGGGTAACCAGGAAATACCGCCTAAAGTAACACAGGCATTATATGGAACAACCGTTTCTTCCAGTTCAAGCTATCCATTATATCCAAGCGGAGCTTATCCTGCCGGTACAGTATACGCAAGACTCGCTAACCCCAATCTGAAGTGGGAGGTTTCCCGCCAAACTAATATCGGATTGGACTTCGGATTATTAGATGGAGCCCTCAATGGTTCTATTGACTGGTTTAGAAAAGTTTCTGATAATATCCTCTTGTCCATTCCGCCACAGGATCCTGTACAACCCAGTCCTCAATACTGGGCAAATATTCCGGGTATGGCAATCACTAATACAGGAGTTGAAATTGATTTGGAATACCGGAAAAAATTATCAGCTAACTTAACGCTGGGTCTTGGCGGTAATGCCACATTTATGAAGAATAATGTAACCGGATCTCCTTACCAGGTAATTTTCTCCGGTTATGCAACTGGCTCAGGACTTACCAGCGCTACGCTTAACGGCTATATCAACGACCAGCCTATTGGTACTTTCTACCTGCTTGATTTTATCGGTATTGATCAGGATGGGTTAAGTAAATATACAGATACAGATAAAGATGGTATCATATCAGCCAAAGATCGTATTCCGGCAGGAACGGCTGTACCCAAATATCTGTATAGTTTTTTTGGAAACCTTTCCTACAAGGGATTTGACTTCAGTGTAAACTTTAATGGCGTAGGTGGTAATAAGATTTATGATAATACCGCCACTTCTAATTTTTATAAAGCGAAAATTGCCAAAAATTCAAACACCACTGCTGAAGCAGTTCAGTACCCCGATGAATCTATTAATAATCCGGCAAGTGTGAGTACCCGCTACCTGAAAGATGGCGCATATTTAAGGCTTAACAATATGATGCTGGCTTATAATTTCAAGATAAAGGGAGCAGGTATTCAGAAATGGATCAACAGCCTTCGCTTATCTGTAACGGCACAGAACCTGTTTGTGATTACAAAATATGACGGCTATGATCCGGAAGTAAATAGTGAAAGACCAATTGACGGTGTGCTTTCTTATGGAATAGATTACCTGAGTTATCCGAAAGCCCGCTCAGTTATTTTCGGTTTAAATCTGACATTCTAAAATTTTGAATACTATGATCAAGAAAATATTTTATATACTGTCATTCTCAACAGTACTTACTGTGTTGGGCAGTTGTACTAAACTGAATGAGGAAATACTGGATGAAACATCCAGTACGGGTACTACAGACAAAGAAATAGCAGAAGGTATATTAACTCCTGTATATGCCATATTACCTGGATTATTTCAGCATACCCAATATTTTGCCTTGCAGGAAATTTCGACAGATGAGGCCATTTTACCCTATCGTGGAGGAACAGACTGGGGTGATAACGGAATTTATATTTCATTGCACCGTCATGAAACAACCAGTAGCGACCCTAACGTTCGAAATGTGTGGAATAATATAACACAAGGTATATCCCGTGCAGTACTTGCTTTAAATACATTACCTACCAATAAAGATCCTAATGCAGCATTGTTTATGGCTGAAGCAAGAGGCATGCGCGCTTATTACAATTTATTATGTCTCGATCTGTTTGGTATTGCTTTCGTAAAAGATGATCTGAATACCAATTCAACAATTTTACGGGGTAATGATGCTATAGAATATATTAAATCTGAGTTACTGGCTATAGAGCCGATAGTCCGTGATGATACAGGGCCGGGCAGAATTACAAAAGCGGCAGTATGGGGATTGCTGGCAAGATTGCATTTGCAATCTGCAGTATATCGGGATATTTATGCTTCCTCATTCAACTTTACAGGGGAGGATATGGATAAGGTGGTTGAATACTGCGACAAAATTATTAACTCCGGAAAATTCGCATTGTCGCCTGAATATTTTGAAATTTTTGATGATGATAACCATACTAATAAAGAGTTGATTTTTGCAGTTGACCAGAGAGCCGACCTTAATGGGCATAACCGTATGGCATACTTCTCTCTTTCCGGAGATCAGTTTCCTTTGCCGGATTATCCTGGTGCGAACGGTACAGATGGTCCTGGAATTACATCCGATTTCTATCATACCTGGAGAGATGCTTATACCCCGGTAGATCCGGCTGCAGCCGATGGCAGGTTTTTCAAACAGAACCTGGGTATATATACAAACCCTGCAGATACCTGTGTAGCTGCTGATGATTTCTATATCAACAGAGGTATATTAAGAGGACAGCAGTATGGACTGATCCGGGAAAATGGGGTATTTCTAAAATGTGCCGGCGGCGATATGCTGGTTGGTCCTTTGTACAATGTTACCCGTAGCAGACCCGATCTTCCGGTTGATTTTACCGAGCAAATTGATTTCACTGTTCCGGGAAGTAATTATAATACAGGTTATCGTGTAGAAAAATATGAATTCAGTCGCGGCTCTAAAAGTGGAAGAAACTTTGGCGAACATGATATTGTTATTTTGCGTCTTGCAGATATATACCTCATGCGCGCTGAAGCCAAACTAAGAAAAGGTGGTGGTGAAGCTCAAGCCCTGGCTGATGTAAATACTATTCGCGCCGCCAGAACTGCAAGGATAGTACCTCCGGCATTAACTGAAATGAATCTTGATTTACTATACCGCGAAAGAGGATTTGAATTGTATTGGGAGGATGTTCGCCGTACCGATATGATCCGGTTTGGAAAATATGAAGGAACATGGACAGAAAAAACCAATTCTGATCCTCAAAAACGCATATTCCCTATACCACAGAATGCTATAGACGGAGCATCTAATTTACCGGGTTATCTCGTTCAAAACCCAGGATATTGATTTTTTGTTTGTTGATTAATCCAACCGGAACTATAATATAGTTCCGGTTTTTTTTTGTTGTAAATCTTTGATGGGAAAAATAAAATTGTTGTTGAAGAAAGGCCCAGGTAATTCTTATTTAGTTCAATATTCCATTCATTGCTGTCAGCACTAAAGGTTCCCCGTCATTTATGACAATTGTATGCTCGTGCTGCGCCATATAGCCTCCACGATTTCCAACCATCGTCCATCCGTCATTCAATTCTACAGCATGGGTTGATGTGGTTGAAATAAAAGTTTCTATAGCCACTACCATATTATTTTTAAACCTGCGTTGGTCAGAACTATTCTTATAATTCAGCAATTCATCGGGTTGTTCGTGCAAACTTCTTCCTACTCCGTGTCCACCAAGGTTTTTAATCACTTTGTAACCTTTTTTCTTTGCTTCTGTTTCCATCAAATACCCAATATCTGCAATCTTTACCCCACTCCTGATATTATTAATGGCAATTCTTAAAATATTTTGAGAAGCTTCTATTAATCGCTGATGCTGGTACAAATCCTTCCCAAGAACAAAAGATCCGCCATTATCAGCCCAAAAACCATCAAGCTCTGCTGATACATCAATATTTATTAAATCTCCTTCTTTTAATATTTTGTTCTCCGACGGAATACCATGACAAAATTCATTGTTAATACTTATGCAAGTCCAACCCGGAAAACCATAAGTAAGGTACGGTGCAGATTTAGCGCCCAAACCTCGGAGAATTTTTTTCCCAAAATCGTCTAATTCTTTTGTTGACATACCGGGCTTAGCAAATTCTCTCATTTCTTTTAAAGTGAGAGCAACTGCTTCACTCACATTCTTCATACCTGTCAACTCGCTATCTTTTGTTATTGACATGCTATAGATTGTTTTGTCTTTACACTTAAGTTTGACACGGTTCAATTATCCCTTATGTTTATTGTATCAGCTTAGGTGAATTGAACTTATACATGAATAATTCATTTTGAAATGACCCAGCAATATATCAAAAATGAATATTCTATGATGTAGAAAAAACGGAAAGTCATTGTGCTGATCTAATTCTGATAACCCCTCTCTGAATAACTGTAAAGGAATGGGGCAGATATTCTTTGTATGTAAGTATCAGTGGACAAACCATAGCGGCTCTTTCCTGAGTAGTATATCCTTCCAATCTGAGCAATATTATACCCACATGTCCTTTGTTCATTCGAAATACCAACTCTCCGAAATCTTTATCTTTTGTAATCAATATCCTCTTTTCTTCTACAGCTATTTGCAGAATTTTTTCATCATCCAGCGCCCTTGTTTGTTCAATAATATAAAAAACATCAAATCCTAATGATCGAATACCGTTAACTATGCTTTTATCAACACCTTCATCGGCTAAAAACATCATACTGCAACTGGATAAATTTTTTCACCTTTTAAAGCTTGCGCTGCAAAAGTTAATGCAGCAGATATATCTTCCTTAGTAAGACGTGGGTAAGATTGTAAAAGATTCTCGAGCGATTCACCTGCTGCAAGTGATTCCAATATTAATTCAACAGTAATACGGGTACCCTTAATAACCGGCTTCCCCATCATAATACGAGGATTGATTTCAATATGGGAAGATATATCCATGGTTATAAATTAAAATTTAGGTTATTAAAGATACAAAAATTAAATCTGAAATACCAGGAACAAAGCCATTGTACTAGTTAGCTTTTCTTTCCATTACATGAGACATCATCTAATTAATAAAATCTGTTTTTATTATTTAATCTCCACATACACCGGGCAATGGTCGCTGTGTTTTACATCAGGGAAAATATCTGCATCCACAAGCCGGTCTCTTAGACTTTCTGTAACATTGATATAATCAATTCGCCAGCCTTTGTTGTTTAATCTCACACTCGGGAACCGCTGGCTCCACCAGCTATAGCGATGCGGCTCCGGGTGAAATATGCGGAAGCTGTCAACCCATTTGCTATCAAAATATTTATCCATCCACGCTCTTTCTTCAGGCAGGAATCCGGAAGATTTCTTATTACCCTTTGGATCATGAATATCAATTTCTTTATGCGCAATATTATAATCACCGCAAAGGATTAAGTTGGGAATTTGTTTTCTCAACTTTTTAAGGTAGTCAAAAAAATCATCGAGCCATTCGTATTTAAAATTTTGTCTTTCATCTCCACTTGTGCCAGAAGGGAAATAGGCATTAATCAACCGGATATCGCCGAAGTCAAGCTGAATAACCCTTCCTTCTTCATCGCTTGTCTTGTGCCCGGTGCCATATATAACATTGTCAGGTTTAATTTTGGAAAACACTGCTACTCCGCTATACCCTTTTTTCTGTGCGCTAAACCAGTAGTCTGAGTAACCAAGTGCATTAAATACAGCATGATCAATATTTTCTTTCACCGCCTTAGTTTCCTGGATGCAAACAATGTCTGCAGGGTCTGTTTTAAGCCATTCTACAAATCCTTTATTGATTGCTGCACGGATACCATTTACATTATAGGAGATAATACGCATAGTACTATTGTTTTGCAATTGCAAGATAGTGTTATATGCAGTATGTTGAAAAGTGCCTTTTCCCGAATCTATTTTTTTCCGATAGGAATATTAGCGCCGATATTCAGGATCATTTCGTAAGTGCCGAATGCATGTTTTGCCGTTCCTTTATAAATACGCAGATTAGAATAGCGTGCATAGTCCAGCTTGTTGCAATATTCAAGAAATGCATATTTGAAAAATGTAACCTTCACCGTTCCTTCTACACCCATGTTCCAGCCACCGAGCTGAAAATGAGGTTTGTTTTTATTACCAAAAAAACTGTTTTCAACATGAGGAATTACAGGCCCGATACCGGCTTTGCCCAGGAAGTCAAACTTTAGATTTCCATTTTTACTTTCATAAACCCGTAATCTTTTTACAATATTAAAGAGAAGGAAATTAGCGCCATTATTCAGATAGTAAAAAAAGCCATTTGCCTCTGAAAAATGAATTGTAGTATCTACCTGTTTGCCATCTAATTTACCGGTAAGAGAAACGTCCTGCTCATCCTGAAAAATAAACTTGGTATGATCAAAATTGATTTCAATAGCCCATCCTTTTTCCGGATTAAAAAAATAACCGAGGCGATAATTGTACTGTGGAATTGATAAATCTTTTTTAAACAATTGCTCATCCCAGCCCTTTCTATCGTGAGCCTTTATATGATTGAATGTATAATTGTTTCCCAGTTCCGGCTGACTGATCCTGATATTACTTTTGGTATACCATTCTGTATTATAACCCCAGGAAAGATATAATTCTCCTTTATGCTTTTTCCTGTTTTGAGCTGATAGAGTAAAAGGTAATGATAGTACGATGCTGAAACAAATGAGGGTTAGGGTAATAGCTTTTTTCCGCATAATGTTTACGGTTGATTGTCAATGGTTATTAAACGATAAATGCGGCGCGAATTTAAGTAATTCATATTAAAGGAAAAGGTTTAGAGTTTCTCGTTTACCGTTTTCGTATGTAACCCCCTGCAAACATTTACCATTTATCAATCATATATACCGCTTATATAATCAAAAATTTTCCCAAAAAAATAAAAAATAGCTGAAATCCGCTACAGTATTGGATTCTATTGAAAAACTATTACAATCCAGTACCAGCTACTGAAATAAAAATGGTACTATGTATTGCATAGTATTAAAAAGACTATTATCTTTGTTTCAGATTAGAAAAGCATCCGCCATAAGACAGGCAATATTAAAAGAAAGGAAAAGGGCGGGTATAGAGTGGCAGAAATACATTATTAACATCCCGATCCTTTAACGGCCGGAAGGAAAGGGAAAAATCTCCGAGATTATGAATATTGAGAACACGCAGAGTCAGATGAGAAAGGGAGTGCTCGAATTTTGTATCCTGTCTATAATTAAGCGTGGAGAAGTATATCCGAGTGATATTATAGAAGAGATGAAAACAGCCAACCTTAACATCCTCGAAGGAACGCTTTATCCCCTGCTTACCAGGTTAAAAAACGCAGATCTGCTAAGCTACAGATGGGTAGAAAGCACAGGAGGTCCACCACGTAAATATTTTTCACTAACAGAAAAAGGGGCTGCCTTTTATGCTGAGTTGCAGGCTACCTGGAACGAACTGGCAAATGCAGTGCAGTCTCTTACACATCATGGAGCAGTTGTAAATAACGACTCCGGCAACTTCAACCAATAAAATTGACAGATCATGAAAAAGGTAATTAATATTAATTTTCAGGGCAGGGTAATACCGATAGAAGAAACGGCCTACGAAGCATTGAAGCAGTATATAGAAAGTCTGCGCCGTTATTTTGCCAATGAGGAAGGAAAGGATGAGATCATCAATGATATTGAAAACAGAATTGCTGAGTTGTTTGAGGAAAAACTTAAGAAAGGATCGGTATGTATTACAGACGAGGATGTAAATGCAGTAATGACAAGTATGGGGCGTCCGGAAGATTTCGAAGAACAGGACTCAAATTACAGCGGTACAACTTCTGAAAATACCCGTAATACCTCTGCAGAAAATGCAGGAACATCACAGCAGATACCAGAGGAGCCAAGAAAACTGTCGAGAGCGGAGAACGATAAGGTATTAGGTGGTGTTTGCGCAGGTATTGCCAACTACATGAAGATTGATCCTGCGGTGGTAAGAATAATATTTGCGTTGATTGCATTCGGTGGATTTGGATTTGGCATTCTTCTGTATATAATATTATGGATTATCCTGCCAGCCAGGAACTTAAAGACAAATGTGCGTAAAAGATTATACAGAGATCCTGAGAACAAAATGATCAGTGGAGTTGCAAGTGGTTTAAGCGCTTACTTTAATATAGATACATGGATACCTCGTCTAATCTTTTTGCTTCCATTCCTTCTAAGTCTTCTTCCTAATGTGCTGAGCGGATTCTGGTGGCACTGGAAAGGTCCATGGGTAGCATTCAGCGGACTCGGAGGTACATTCTTTATCACTTATATCATATTGTGGATTGTGTTGCCGAAAGCTGTAACTGCAACGGAAAAGCTGGAAATGCGTGGCGAAAAGATAGACCTGGAAAGTATAAAGAATACCGTACAGGAAGAGTTGCAGAGTGTAAAAAAAAGCGGAGAAAGAATTAGTCAGGAATTTAAAGCAAAGGCAAAAGAAACAGGTCAGGAAATATCAGATACCATTCAGCAGAAAGCACAGGCATTTGCAACTGAGATAGGCCCTGCGGCAAGAAAAACAGGTACAGGTATTGGTAATGCAATAGGCGTATTATTTAAAGCTTTCTTTCTTGCTATCGCCGGTATAGTAGCTTTTGCATTGCTCATTGCACTGATAGCTGTTTTATATAGCGGAGTTGCAGTTTTCCCGCTTAAAAACTTCCTGCTGGAAGGTTTCTGGCAAAACTTGCTGGCATGGGGTGTGTTGATAATGTTTATAGGTGTGCCAATAATTGCATTGGTGGTATGGATTGTGAGAAGGATCATGCGTGTTAAATCAAAGAATCCATACCTGGGATATACCTTCGGCAGTCTCTGGATTTTAGGATTGATCAGTTTGTTTGTTTTGATTGGAATGGTAGGACGCAATTTCAGGATAAAGACAAGTGTAAATGAAGATGTGGTAATTACACAACCAACTACCAACAGCATGTTTATAAAAGTGATGGATGGGAAGGTGAAATATTATAGTTCTGACTGGTTTGATAGTGACTTCCCATTTCTTTCTTTAAATGAAGATAGCATGTTTCTAAATACAGTGAGACTCAAAATTGTAAAGAGCGAGGATAGTGCATATCATATTAAACTGGTAAAAGTATCTCTGGGCAACACTCCTTCTATTGCTGAGAATAATGCAGGCAGTATAAATTTTCCTGTAACACAAAAGGATAGTCTGGTATATTTTCCAAAAGGGTTCCCTGTGTCGAATAAAAATAAATTTCGTAATCAGCAGGTGATTGCCATTGTTGAAGTACCGGTTGGGAAAAAGATTATGATTGATGAGAGTGTAAATGATTACGACTGGTTTAATATTAACTTCAATCGCAGACGTGGCTGGAATGTTGACTGGGATGATAGGTGGGATAATTCATATTCCTGGGAAGATAATATACCCTATATTATGACAGAAAGTGGCTTGAAAAGAACAGATAAACCTGATAATAGTGGTGAGAAATCAAAACTAAAGAATGGAAAGTTTAAAATGAAAGCGGATAAAGACGGCGTTGAGATTGAAGCCGAAGGAGAACTGGAGAATAATAAGGGTACATATCGCTACAAACAGCATGATGGAAAAGAACAAATAGAATTGGATACAGTGACTCCGCCTGCTCCTAATCCGCCCTCACCCCCGGTTAAACCTGCAGACAGGAAAATAAGCATAATTGAGAAAGAGAAGAAGACAGATAAAGTGGCAATGCAATCAGAAAAAGAAGAAAGGCACACTTCATTTCTGTTTCTCACTATGGGCAGATAAGACTCGGTATTCTGAAGATCGTTTCAATAGACAGGTTGAAGTTGAAACAATACAGCCCTGCGATTAATAATTGCGGGGCTGTTGTCATGTAAAAACGTTTCGGGTTTATAGTTTCAGGTCTCTCCGTTCATACATCTCATACTTGACATAGCGGTGGTTTATACGAGGGGGAACTCATGCATCAACTGTGTTTTAATAAAAAGATCTGATAATAGCTGCTGTCGCCATCTTTTATTTTGCGGTTAAACGCAATCATGGTACCATTGTTTGACCATATAGCAGCTCCAACAGGTTTTACATCATCAGTAGAACGACTGGTCAGCCTGATAGATTCCCCCGTTTTAATATCTGTTGCAAATACACTGTTATCGGCGATATAAGCAATATACTTGTCGTCAGGACTAATATTTATTGGCCCATCAACCGGAAAATCATTGTGTGTAATCTGCCTGATTGTACCACCATTTGGAGATACTGCGCATATTTGTACAATACCGGTACTATCTTTTGCTGTGAAAAAAATCAAGCTTCCATCGGAGGTTGATTTCAACCAGTGCCTTGGTCCTTCAACGCCATGTTTGGTAAATGTAATTCTCCGTTGTGTCACACCGGCCGGTACATTTGGTCTTGTCAACGGAGTCCCTTCAAGTGGTTTGCCGGGAACTGCATGAGTGATATCATCAGGGATATCACTTACAAATACTTCTGTAATGGTCTGGTTATTTTCGTTCCTGGTATTACCCTGAAATGCAACAGCTCT
Organism: Chitinophagaceae bacterium; assembly: GCA_039811345.1. Taxonomy (GTDB): domain Bacteria; phylum Bacteroidota; class Bacteroidia; order Chitinophagales; family Chitinophagaceae; genus Agriterribacter. The sequence goes on along the minus strand of JBDHYJ010000025.1, from coordinate 3,601 downwards.
GTGTTGTCTTGTACCATCAGGTCTCTGGTACCCATTCTTACCTATCCATCCTTCGTCAAATGCTTTATCTATTTCATCACTGCCAGGTGCAGGTTTTTCAGTTACAGTAGCTACAACAGCAGAAAATTTTTCACCACTGTTGTTTTCAAACGTTGAATCATCCGGTACGTTTACAGCACCGGGGCACATCACAGCAATAGTTCTCAGGTCTTTCACCGAACTATCTTTCTTACTCAGTTGATCAATTATATAATCATTATAAGTAAAGCAGAGCCACTGTCCGTCACCACTCCAGGTGTAGGCATGTGTACCACCACGCAGTGCGCCTGCTGTGAAAGGTGGCGTCACATCGCGGGCATCCATAAATACAGGTTGTGATGGTTTGTCAGTATAAATAGCTACCGCCGTTCTGCGGGCAAATCCATAAGGTCTGGTTGAGTCTGCATTGCGTATTCCATGAATAAACAAAACCCTGTTTTCTGTGGGATTAAAAGTTGCTGCGCCTACTCCCGGTCCGTATTTAGTTTGGTTGGCAGTATGATATAGTTGTGCGATTTCGCCACTTTTCACGTTTACCATGGCAATACTTCCGGTAACACCTATCCCACCATCATCATTGCGGGTATCATATACTATCCAGGAGTCGTCGGGGGAAAAAACCTGTGTCGAGTTTAGAAAATGTCCCTGTTTGCCTGATGTAAGTTGTGTTTCCGCAAACTGCATATCATTATTTGGTTTTGAAGATTGACAGGATATGATACCGGTTGCGCAGAACAGCAAAAGCAAATTCATTCTATTCATATAGCTATTTTGAAATAGTCGGGTAAGACAGAAAGCATTTCAGGCATTCCATCTTTGCAATTTATGTCCGGCAATTTCAGGAGAAATGAATGAGAGTCAGATACTCAAATCAGCGAGGTTTTATCCAATCTTCAGGATCAAGATATTTGGGATTTTCACCAACAACAACGTTTACTACAAAAAGAATTTTGCCAACTCCATCCTCATCTTCCGACTCTGCGGCCTTGCCGATTGTCTGTCCCAACTGCACTTCATCGCCTTTATTTACAGAAGCTGAAGAAAGATTATAATAAGTGGTAAGGTATTTTCCGTGACGGATAGTAATTGCTGTTGCGCCTGCAAGGTTATGTACTGCGGAAACCGAACCTTCATAAACCGCTTTTACCGGGGCACCAATTTCTGTTTGAATATAAATGCCGATATTATCTTCAAATAAGCTCGTGCCTTCAATTTTGTGTCTACCAAATTGCCCTGTAATCTCTCCCTTACTTACAGGCCATGGCAATTTTCTTCTGTTATTCTCAAATCCTAATGAAACCTTTGTGACTTCAGGAGTGTTTTCCAGCTTGCTACTTACCCTTGTTTTGGCAGCAGTGGTGGTGGCAGGTGTGACAGCAGTTTTACCGGCAGCAGCTGCTTTTGATGCTGCATCACGCTTTGCCTTCTCAGCCTTTTCCGCAGCTATAATTTCCCGCCTGATGATGGCAGCGATAGAGTTTTTAATACTGTTCTCCGATTTCCTTTTTGCAGTCAATTGTTTTTCCAGTTCATTTTCTTTCCTTTTCAGATCAGCTAATACTGCATTTTTTTGTTTTTTTTCATTCTCCAGTTTCTTCATTTGCTCACTTTGGTCTTCCAGTGTTTTCGCTTTCAGATCTTTATTTTGGGCAAGGGTTTGGTTTTTTTGTTCCAACAGCTTGTGTGTTTTAAGAATATTATCTACCTGTTTTGCCCGGTAATCCCTGTACGATTTCAGATAAGTTATTCTTTTGATGGCATCATTGAAACTTACTGCCGAAAAAATAAAATTGAGCATATCGTAGCTGCTCCGGTTTTTATAGGCATATTCAATTGTCTTGGCATACTGGGCTTTCAATGTGTCCAGTTCCTTAGTGAGTCTGTAGATTTCTCTGTTATTGGTAAAAATATCATTATCAATCAACCTTACCTGTCGATTAATAGTTTCAATAATAGCATCGCGTTTTCGAATAAGATTTTTAATACGTGCCAGTTGGTCAAGACTTTCTTTCTTACTTTTCTTTACACTGTTTTGCGAACTGCGCAGGTCTTCAATTTCCTGCTGTATCTGTTTTCTCTGTGCTTCAAGCTCATCCCGGCTTTGGGCAAACCCGGTAGTAACCTGCAACGTTATTAATACTGAAAATGCCAGAAAAAACAGTTTACTCATGCCTTATCATTTAGTATTTGTAGAGGTTATGTTTGCAATTAACGAAGGTATCTTCAAAGGATTGTCCTGTTTTTTGTTAAAATTATTTCACCTTATAGTTACGCGGTACATTAAACGGAAAACTTAACTGCTTATCAAACTCAGGTTGTTTAAGATTAAGATTTATCTCAAGTCTTGTTTTTTCGGATACAGATATTTTCCTGTCTAGTGAAATCATCCTGTTGCTTACCGGAGTATAATCTTCAAAAGTAAAATCAGCAGTACGGTTTTGCACTAAATCTACATCATCCAGCTTGCTATGCAGTATTGCAAAATCATTTTTCCTTAACGTTAGTAGTTGTTTAAAATAACGATCAGATGTGGAAATTGATATTGAATTTTCGTTTTCTCTGTAGGACAATATATTAGTAGTATCAAAATAAAGCGGATTACCTACAATAATATCCTGCACAGTATAAAAGTCTACCGGTAGCTTTATCAACTCCCTGATATAATTAACAGACCGGTATTGTACTGTTTTGTCCAGTTTATCAATAATTTTTACACTGTCGGGTGTGATATATACCCTGAATGCCTCTATGCCCAGAGCTGCAATTACCGATATCCATATTACACTGTCTGATTGTATGCGCACGAAAGCATTAAAGTCGTAATTTCTTTGTTTGCTATCCTGGTATTTTACTTTAACCCTTGACGAAAAAGTAGTGAAATTAATATAGTTACTTTCTATTTTCTCCAGTGCCATATTCAACAACTTAACTGAATCGGTTACTGCAGGACTTACTACTACTGTTATTGTAGTATCATTTTTCGACATGGCTGATTGCAGCTTCTTTGAACTACGGCAACTATATATTGAAGCTGAGAACATGAGAATGAAAACAGCAATGTAAAATCTCATTGAAATCTTTTAGTGAATTTATTTTTTACCGGTATGCCCAAATCCGCCTTCGTTTCTTTCAGTAACACTAAGCATTTCTACAGGTTCCCATATTGCCTGCTCCACCTGCTGAACTACCAGTTGGGCTATCCTGTCACCGGGATGTATTGTTTGAGGTTCTTTCGAAAGATTAATAAGGATAACCTTTACTTCTCCCCTATAGTCAGCATCAATGGTGCCTGGTGTATTAAGACAGGTTATCCCTTGTTTTACGGCTAACCCGCTTCTTGGTCTTACCTGTATTTCATAACCTTCAGGTATTTCAACAAAAATTCCGGTTGGTACAAGATATCGCTCCAATGGCTGCAGAGTGACAGCACCATTTAAAAATGCTCGAATATCCATACCTGATGAACCAGATGTTGCATAAGCCGGAAGCGGGTTGTCTGACTGATTAATGATTTTTATAATTACTGACATGCGGCAAAAATAAGCTATTGCGGATTAATTAG
>JBDHYJ010000024.1:0-55796 GCA_039811345.1 Chitinophagaceae bacterium | reverse complement strand
TGCCAAACCAATAACTCCGACAGAGGTAAAAAAGGTAAGAGCCGCTATTGCGAAAGGGAAATGAGTTTCACGCCAAGCCGCAAAGAAAAAAAAGATCTTAGCGCCCTTTGCTCTCGTTGCGGTCTCTGCGAGAAAAAGAGTTTCACGCCAAGCCCCAAAGAAAAATATCCTTAGCCCCTTTGCCCCCGTTGCGATCTTTGCGTGAAAAAAGTCTCACGCCAAGCCGCAAAGAAAAATGATCTTAGCGCCCTTTGCACCCCTTGCGCCTTTGCGTGAAAAAAAATCGTACCCATTGTATCAATTTAACCGGATGGGTAATAAAAATACATCTTCGTATTGTTCAGTGTAATATATTTGCCCCTTCAACCTGAACATTATCTACCAGTATGGCTAAACGCATTTTGTTTATTGACAGGGATGGCACTTTGATTAATGAAGCCCCCCCGACCTACCAGCTTGACTCCTTCGATAAACTGACTTTTTATCCGCACATGTTTGAATACATGACCAAAATAGCGCGGGAACTGGATTATGAACTGGTGATGGTAACCAACCAGGATGGATTGGGCACTCCTAATTTCCCTGAAGATACTTTTTGGCCGCTGCATAACCTGGTAATGAAAAGCCTTGAAGGTGAAGATATTTTTTTCAAAGCAGTTTTTATCGACAGAACATATCCGCATGAAAATGCACCAACCCGTAAACCAGGTACCGGTATGCTCACAAGCTATATCAATAACCCGGAATACGATTTAGCTAATTCTTTTGTGATTGGCGACAGGATTACTGATGTGCAGTTAGCGAAAAACCTTGGTTGCAGAGCTATCTGGCTAAACAGTGATGCTTCTTTAGGAGCAGGCGAAATTTCTGACAAGGTAGCAGCGCTCCAGGATACTATTGCTCTAGAATCTGTTGAATGGAAGGATATATATGCTTTTCTGAAACTGGGGCTGCGCAAAGTGAGTCACCAACGCAATACCAACGAAACAAAAATTAATATTGAGTTGAATGTGGATGGCAGCGGTAAAGCGGATATTTCAACCGGACTGGGTTTTTTTGATCACATGCTGGAGCAGGTGGCGCGTCATGGTAAAATGGATTTAAAAATTCATACCAAAGGTGATCTGCATATTGATGAGCATCACACTATTGAGGATACAGGTATAGCTCTTGGGGAAGCATTTGCTAAGGCGCTGGCAGATAAAACTGGAATGGAGCGTTATGGTTTTGCACTGCCGATGGATGAAGCCGATGCCAGGGTATTGATTGATTTGGGCGGGCGCAACTGGCTGGTATGGAATGCTGAATTTAAGCGGGAGAAGATAGGTGAAATGCCTACTGAAATGTTTTTTCATTTCTTCAAATCTTTTTCTGACGCTGCAAAATGCAACCTGAATATAGAATGCAGGGGAGATAATGAGCATCATAAAATTGAAGCAATTTTTAAAGCTTTTGCCAAAGCGCTTCGTATGGCAGTAAAGCGCGATCCGATGAGTAATTACCTGCCCAGCACAAAGGGAGTGCTGTAGACAGAACTATAGCATTTTTTTGCAATTTATTGGATGTATCCTATCGCGTATTTTGCGGTTGTTGTTATTTTTTTACCGCAAAGAGCGCAGAGTTTTTTCGCAGAGATCGCAAAGAGATAACTATCAAATACACTTCTCTCTTTCTTTTTCTCTGCGTGTATATCTCTGCGTTTCTCTGCGGTTAATTCTTTTTTACCGCAAAGAGTGCAGAGGTTTTTCGAAGAGATCGCAATGAGATAACTATCAAATACACTTCCCTCATTCTTTTCTCTGCATGTATATTTCAGCGTTCCTCTGCGGTTAATTCTTTTTTTACCGCAAAGAGCGCAGAGTTTTTTCGCAGAGATCGCAAAGAGAAAACTTTCAAATACATTTCCCTATTTATTCTTCTCTGCTTGCCATCAATCTCACGGAATAATCGTTTATAAAAATTAACATTTCCTGCAATACTGGACATATTTATTTTGATGTTAATAGCAATGTTCATCCCGGAAGGAAAAACCACACCGAAAAGAACAGGTTGGGTGCCGGGCCGGACAATGTAAAACCACCTTTATCATTTCTATATCCTCAACAACATGAACTACAAATCAGATCAGCAGCAAAACAGCTTATTCACATCGCCGTCAAGCCCGGAAGAGCAGGCTTCGCAATGGGACAAACTACTCTGGTGGATGGCAGCCGCAGATCCATCGCTGATGAAGGATTGTGGCCCCGATCGCTTTCGCTATAGTGTAATAGGCTATACCGTCATGGCAACCTGGTTGTTTGCCACATTGGCATGGGGTTATTTTTTTTCTACTTTGTTCGATGATATACTCATCATTCTGCCCGCTGCGCTTTTCTTTGGTTTTATCATTCTCACCATTGACAGGGGACTAATAGCAGGGCTAAACAGCAACGGTGGAAAAAACAAATGGTTATCCCTTTCTCTTCGCCTGATGCTGGCACTTACTATCGGGTTCTTTATTTCTCAGCCTGTGGTGTTAATGCTTTTTGAAAAAGATATAGACGCACATCTGCCTGTAGTGAAAGAAAAAAAGATCACTGCATACACAAAACAGGTCAGGGATGAAAATACTGTGGTGCTACAGCAGGCCAGAGCAGAAATTGAGCGTATAAGAGGTGAACAAAAAGTAAAGGAACAGGAAATACTTGACCTGAAAGATGCGTATATCCGAGAAACAGATGGTACCGGTGGTTCCGGAAAGATTGGTGAATACGCAATAGCAAGGGTAAAAAAAATAGCCTACCTGAAGGCGGAAGAAGACCTGATTGCCTGGAAACGCAGCGTGCAGCCTGCCCTCGACAGTGCGCTTGCAAAAGAGAAAACAACCGAGATAACCATACAGCAACGTATAGCCGAATTTGACAAAGGGTTGACCGATGGTTTTTTGACAAGGATTGAAACCCTGGATGACCTGATGCTGGTTCATCCGCCTGTAAAATACCGTTATCGTCTTGTGATTTTGCTTATAATGATGATTGAATTGATGCCATTACTCACTAAACTAATGATGCCATCAGGATTGTATGAAGAAAAAGTACAGGATGCGGTGCAACAGAAGAAATTACTATGGCAAACAGAGAGAACCGCATTAATGGAAGTGGAAAAATCATTTTATGAAACAGCGCTATCAACAGACAAACAATTGCAGGCAGATATAATGCAGGAAATCAATGAGCTAAGACGGCAGCAGGTAGAAAAAGAATTTACACAATGGAAACAAAATCCCGGTAAAGTGCGGCAGTTCTGGGAGCAGTTGAAAACAAGATTGCTTTATTTCAGCAGGAGCTAAAATCTGCAAACTTCTGATGACGAAAGGTATATAAGGTGAATGAATAAAAACCCGGTAGCTTATCTTTGACCAATGCCGAATGATTATTTCCGGTTTAAACAATTCACGATATACCAGGACCAGTGTGCCATGAAAGTATGCACTGATTCCTGCATTTTAGGTGCCTGGTTTGCAGATAAAATTTCCGGCGGCAAAACCATTCTTGATATTGGCGCCGGATCCGGGCTGCTTACTTTAATGCTGGCACAAAAAAACAATTCCATATTCCACGCCATTGAAATTGACCACCACTCTTTTGAACAGCTTCAACAAAATATTTCTGCCAGCCAGTGGAATGAACATATAATTGCTATGAAAGGAAATGCAGCTAGCTTCACCTTTCCTGTGCAATACGATTTTATTATCACTAACCCGCCATTTTATGAGGGTGATCTTTTATCACCAATTACCCAAAAAAATTTTGCAAAGCATCATACTGGGATGACACTACAGCGATTGACAGAAGTAATACACAACCATCTTACAAGGGAAGGGAGTTTCGGTATATTACTCCCGTATCACAGAACAGACGAGTATATAGCCATAGCGGAGAAAAAAGGATTTTACTTGTGCGAGCAACTACTTGTAAAGCAAACACCGAAACATGATTATTTCAGAAGTTTGCTGCACTTTAACAGGCAAATATCCGGTACAGTACAAACTAATAAACTAACAATAAGAGACGAGCATCAGATATATACTCCTGAATTTACTGCTTTGCTAAAAGATTATTATCTATACCTGTAATCCTGCATAATTCTTTAGGTAACCAAAAACCGGGGTAAGCTTACCTTTTTCAGTGATGGTGGCACGGGTAATAATATCTGACCCGTTTTGCAGCAAATCTTCAAGTACATATTTAATCAACTGTTCACCAAAATAACGTGATGCGTCCCTTGGTAATTCATTTGGAAGATTGCCTACCGACATTATATCAATAGAGTCGGGAAGATAAGGGGCTGTTTTTTCAAAACTGTTCCTGTCAACACCGTATATAGGGTTTTCAATAGTTTGATCGCCGAGGTTTATTGGAACAGATCCGCCAATATCATCAGTAATATCTGCAATGGTTTGGATGATAAAGGTATCTGCAGAAATATCCTGTTTTTCAAAAAGACGGGGAATTGCTTTATCCCAGTAAATACCATTTAGTAAAATATCAGTTTGTGTGGAGTAAGGAAGAAAAATGCATTCATATTGATCCGGATGTTGATGAAAATCTTCCCGGCTGTAGGTACCGCTTATTTTATGGCGATACAAATCCTGCCCTTTAAGCTGTGTATACACCGGGTATGTAAATCGCCGTTTCATATAATCATCCGGTTCCACTTCATGTATTCCGATAAGGTTCATAATCTCCAGCACTCCGTGTGCTACCCTGCCTGATCCAGTTACTGCGATTTTCAGGTTAGGCAGTCTTAACCCAAAATAGGTATGGATCAGTTCACGAAAATCCTTTTGTTTGTACACCCTGTCCAGTTTATATAAGCCGGTGCGGTTGCCATAAGCCATCACACCGTTGTGGGCGCCTACTACACCGGCAAAGAAACCGAACCCGATAATGCGTTGCCCGTCTTCGTGCTCCATACATTCGTAGTCAATAAGCGTAATCTTCCTGGCAATAATTTCCTGCAGCATCTTCCGGTTGTGTGGTTGTTCCTTACGGGTATGAGAGAAAAACATATAGGTCTTTCCTTCTATCAGCATATCAACCGGCACTTCTTTTATGCCCAGCAGTATATCACAATTGCTCATGTCCTCCTGTATTGTCACACCTGCCAGGCTATATTCCCTGTCGCTGAAACATCGGGTGGGAGATGTTTGAGCAACAATCCTGATATTTTTATTTTCCCTGTGAATCCATTTGCATTGGGCCGGTGTAAGCGCCACCCGGTGGTCTGCCGGTATTTTTCCTTCGCGTATCAATCCGATAGTTATCATACAGTGTAGTGAATGGTGAAAAGTGAATGATTGAATAGTGAATAAATGAATAATGAATGAATATACTTATTGTCTATAGCCGGTTCATTACCTTTCCCACATATCAGGCTCGCATAGCATTGGTAAGTTAGGAGAAAATAACGGAAAAAATATTGGTATTCGTTTCATTATATGTAATATTGCAGCCCGATTTTAATGCCCAGATGGCGGAACTGGTAGACGCGTCAGACTCAAAATCTGGTATTCGCAAGGATGTGCAGGTTCGATTCCTGTTCTGGGCACTTTGGAAGCTTTGTAAGTCACCTGCTTGCAAAGCTTTTTTTATTGCTGCAGGTAATCCGGAATATTTCGTTGGGACTCGCTTGTGATTTTATTTTTCTATTTAACATTGCATTGAATTTAAAACCGGGATTTCACTGGAAAGTTTGCAGGAAACCCTATGATGAAATAAAATGTATAAACCTTTGAAGTTGATTTGAGGGGGAAAATTTGAAATGAAAGTTGTTAGTGTATAACTTTATGCACTAACAAAATCACAATGAGGCATTTGCTACTTGTAATATTTACTTACCTGACACTGTCTGTTTATGGACAAGATTATCCATTTGCAAAGAATTTTATCAACGGCACTATCATTTTAAAGGACTCTACACAATTGACAGGACAAATTAAATGGTACCCACACCAGAATGAAAAATTGAAATTCAGGGAAAATGAGAATAGTGAAATAAAAAAATATTCGCCAGAAGACTTAATAATTTTCAAAACTGATACATTAAACTTTGTATCGTTGTTTGATCTTGAAGTATATTCTGACAATTATGCTTTGCTGGGAAGGACATCAAAAATAAAAAATACATTTGGACAACTGCTTGACAGCGGTAGCTACAATATTTATTTTGTTTTAATTACAGGAGTTGACGCTATTAGTGGAGCAATTCAAATTTATCCCAACTTTTACTTTGAAAGAAAGTTAGATGGAAAATTTCATTATGCAGCTTACCCTTTTGGGGTCAGGATGAACGACAAAAGGTATGAAAAAGCCAAAGATAATCTGTATACATTTTTTAAAGACTATCCGCAGCTATTAGAAAAGATTAAGGCTTATAAAAAGCAGAACAACTTCTTTGAAATTATTGAGCTAATGGAAACTCTAAACTAACTGAATAGATATACTAATTATGCAATATCGATGGACAGATTCGCAGGCTGTTCGATGCTTTATCTGTCGACTGACCTGTAACCTGCTCATTACTTACCTCATATAGCAACCTTTTTGGTTCATTGTATTTTATTTAAGGTTTGCCGATTTTAGAAATGATTGATTGGAACGTTTTTTAGTCTCCATAAAAAATCAATATCTGCTTTTGTTAAACATTAAGAAGTTAAGGGACATTAAGTCTTTCTCACTTAATTTTCTTAATTCCTTAATGGTTCTTACAGTGTATAGTGGTTTCCCTTTATGTTAAGTTCAGTAAAATAACGGTATGTCTGGTTGAACATAATGTAAAGCTACCCAACCCCGCAAACGAAAACCACCCCACAACGACTACATATTTGTACAAAATCTGCCCTGACGGTTTGTGAAATTACTTTTTAAAGAAATTAAATCCTATTTCAGAAAATTTTCTCTGCATTATTGTTTAAATTAGGTTTATAAACTTGCCGACATGAAAAAATTGAACCTCTTCGTTGTGATCTTTGCTTTTATTTCCACTGTTGCACATGCCCAGGGCGTGAAAAAACTTTGGACTACAACAGGTGAAAACATTGATCCAGACTTGATGCCCGGATATATTATAACCTTTGATTCTGTTGGAAATAATTATCAGTTGCGTCACGAATTTCCTAATCCACCATATAGTTATCCGGAATCGCTGAATTTTTATAACGGGAAATTTTACAGCATTGTAGGTGAATTGAGAAATATTTTTGAGTATGATCCCCTGACTGAAGAAAGTAACCTTATTGGCCAACTTGAAGGCCGAAATTTTGCAATACCGTCAATCCATCTCATGACAATGAAAAACGGTGTATTTTATGGTGTTTCCTCTAGTAAGTTATACGGGCAGGAGAGCGATAGTTATCTGTTTACATTTGATCCGGCAACACATGTTTTTACTGTGAAATATCAGCTTGTGGGTAGCCCTGCCGGTGCAATAGTTGAAAAAGATGGAAAATTCTATGGCATGTTAATAGGTGCCTTAGGAAATGGAGATTTTGGAAATATTTTTGAATGGGATCCGCAAACAAACATAGTTGTAAAAAAAATTAATTTTCCCGAAGAAGAAAAAGGTTTTCCAACTGGAAGTATGATTTTGCTGGGTAATAAGTTTTATGGACTGTGTAGCGGAGGTGCTGGTATTGCATATTATGGGGGGCCACCTGAGGATCCTCTACTTAATGGTTCTTTGTTTGAGTGGGATCCGGTGACAAATGACTTTAATATTAAATACGATTTTGAAGCTCCTGAAAACGGATCAAACCCTATTGGTAATCTGGTGGAAAAGGATGGCAAGTTATACGGTGCTACAGTACAGGGTGGTGAAAATAATGCTGGCGTTGTATTTGAATTCGATCCTGTTACCAGTACATACAGCAAGAAAGCTGATATGTTTAGTATAAGTAGTTCTGGTGGAGAAATTTTAGCCACTTCGGCGGGTAATCTTTATGGCAAACTTTATGGTGAATCTTATCGCGTTTTCTTTGAATGGAATGCAACTAATGGTCAATTGAATATAAAGAAGGAACTGCCTTTAGAAATTTCTGATCTGTTAGTAGTATCTGCTCCGGTATCTATGCCCACGCCTGGGAGTTGTGTAAGCTATCCGGTTGTTCAGGTAGACGAGTCAAACAACAACCAGTGGGTAGCCCTGACGGATAGTAAAGGTGATGTGCTGGCTGAGTTGCAACCACATGGCAATAATCTTGGTGCAATAAATGCACAGGCATATATCAACAACACCGGTGTTCGCACTGATGGAGCAGGAAGACCTTATCTTGATCGCAGTATTACTATAACTCCTTCAACACAACCGGCAGAGGGAAACCCTGTGGATATACGGTTATACATCACCAAATCTGAGTTTGAGTTACTTAAATCTGCTCCCAGTTCCGGTATCACCGGTATTGAAGATATAGCAATTTTCAAAAGTAATGATCCCTGTTCTGCCGGTTTGGATTACGCTTTGCCCATACCTACTACTTACGAAGATTACGACTTTGGCTATATTCTAAAAGCTTCCATCACTTCTTTTTCCAGTTTCTATTTTTCTAATAGAAGTTTTCAGGCATTGCCTCTCGAAATTCTTGCGTTTACGGGTGACTCAAAAAATAATGATGTGCTGTTGCGTTGGACAACTGAGCATGAATATAATGCCCGTGATTTTGATATAGAAAGAAGTACAGATGGAAGTAATTTTATTACTGCTGGAAATGTTGCAGCATATAATACTCCCGGAAAACATGAATACAATTTCACTGATCAAAATGCGGGAGCATTAACGAACGGCAGATTATATTACCGGATCAAACAAAAAGACCTGGATGGAAAATATGAATACAGTAAAACAATCACTGTTTCCTTACCGGTTGTCAGATCATTTACTCTAAGTCCTAATCCCGCACAGAGTTTCCTTGAAATAACCTATAACGGATATAATGTGCATGACAATCTGAAGCTGCAAATAACAGATATGTCCGGTAAAAAATTATTGGAACAAACTATTATCCCGGCTGCAAAAGTGCATAAGATCAATATTTCCACACTGAGCAGAGGTGTTTATTTCATCAGTATATTGAATAATGGAAGCAGGATTACAGGAAAGTTTGTGAAACAGTAACAATACATAATCATTTAATGGAGGGGGAGGTGTTTTGTATAGTCTAAATACTGGATTAATATGCAATAAGCTGTTGATGTAAACTGCTTATGAATTGTATAAAAATAGTCACCAGGCTGAGCATCTCTCCAGACGTAGTTCCGGTGCATAGCCAATTGAGTAGCTTTAGAACTGATGTAAAATATAAAACTACACTTCTACTTAATTATTCTTTCAAATATGAGATTAACTGATATTACTATGTTTCGATAAGTACTATTAGAAATATTCACCCCCTCCGAAAACTGTCAGCCTCTCTTTTTCCTCTGAAGAATACCCTTCACCGGTGCACCATTAGAACTTGTATTTCTGATGATATGCCTGACATCAGGTGGTATCGTCAAATAATCTCCTGCCTGCAGGTAATATATTTTTCCGTCAATATTACACTCGCAGTTACCTTCCAGTATCAAAAAGCTTTCTTCAAATTCATCAGCCGGATGACCGCCTTCCTCCAATGCATCATTAAGCCATGCAACATACAGTTCAACCTTATCATCAACCCTTAAAGGGCAGATACTTAAATGTTGTTCATGGTGTAGTGGTGATAAATTTTCCACAGCTTTATTCCAGTCCGAAGAATCACTAATCCTGCTGATCAAAGGGGCATTGTTCAGGTCTATATCTATATTTTCATCATTTTCAATCAAAGTAAAGAGACTGGTTTTAGTATTTTCCCTTGGTGTAATACTGCATGAATTTATCAGGGTATCTTCAATATATTTTATCCTCTCCCGCAACCGGAAATCTTTAGTTGCAGAAACCGCAATTTTCACTGCTTCTCCCTGCGGTAGTTGACCAAGACAAAATGCTTCCAGTATGTCGTCCGCTATATATTCATTCTCTTTTTCCATCTTCAAAAATTTATGCCGGATTGAATTTCTTACGTAATTGTAGCAATGCAGTTCGTGTTCTTGTTTTTACTGTACCCAGCGGTATTTTTAATATTTCTGCAGTTTCCTGCTGTGTATATCCAAAAAAATAAATCAGTTTTATCACGTCCCTGTACTCCTTTTCAAGTTTTATTACTTCATTCCTAATTAAGGTGTCCTTTACTGTATCGCTAATACTATATACATCCTGCAGCTCTTTTTGGATTTCAACCAGCGTAGATGTGCCTCTTTTTCTCAAATAATCCAGGGCAGTATTCCTGGAAATGGTAAGCAGCCAGGTAAACAGACGACCTTTTGAAGGATCAAACTGATCCAGGTTTTTCCAGATTTTTATGAAGGAGTCCTGCAAAACACTCTCGGCTTCATCTGTATCTTTTACTATATTGAAAATAACGCCAAGTAAGGCTGCGGAGTAATTGTCATAGAGGAGGGAAAAGCAGCTTCGGTCTCTTTGTTGAAGACCATTCAGAAATTCTTCTTCACTATATGATCCCGGGGTACTCATTATATTAAAAATAATTTTTTCTTTCCTAAATCCAAAATCATAAAAGTGGCGTATATAGTCTGATTCTTGTTTTATTAATGAAAAAAATTTTCATCACAGGTGGCTCCGGTTATATCGGAAGCAGGCTGATAAAAAAGTTGTTGCATAATGGTAATTATGAAATCATAGCATTATGCAGACCTGGTAGTGAAAATAAAATTGCAATGGGTTGCAATATTGTATATGGCAATGCACTGGATGCAACTTCGTTCTGCGAATATGTAAGGGGCTGTGATACACTGGTGCACCTGGTTGGGGTAGCTCATCCGTCACCAGCTAAAAAAGAGGAGTTCATAAACATCGATCTGAAGAGTTTTCAGCAATCAGTAATAGTTGCAAAACAAAATAACGTGAAAAAGATTGTGTATTTAAGTGTGGCAGCTTTCCCCACCAATATAATGAAGGACTATCAGCTTGCAAGGGCAAAAGGAGAAGCATTGCTTATTGAAAATAAGATACCCGGAATTGTTGTGAGACCCTGGTATGTAATTGGTCCGGGGCATTGGTGGCCTTTGTTTTTAAAGCCTTTTTATTTTCTTGCACGCTTTTCGGGGAAATACAGGGAGGCAGCAAAAAAATTAGACACAGTAACCATCGGACAAATGCTGAATACACTTGCTCATGCTATTTCTCTTGATACAGATAGAATAAGATATTACGAGGTAGAAGACATCAAAAGGTATTGATAAAATATTTTTCGAAAATGATTCAGGCTTTCTATTCTTTGCTCTTTTTTCCATACCTTAAACGCCAAAAATTAATCCCACATGTCAAAGCAAAGAAAGATCACGCTGCAGGAGTCTGAGATTCCTACCCATTGGTACAATATCCTGGCAGACATGCCCAACAAACCACTACCACCATTGCATCCCGGAACCGGGCAACCGATAGGCCCTGATGATCTGGCCCCATTGTTTCCCATGGAGTTGATAAAGCAGGAGGTAAGCACTGATAAATGGCTGGAGATCCCTGATGAAGTAAGAGACATTTACAGCATCTGGCGTCCAACACCCATGTATAGGGCATATGGACTGGAAAAAGCGCTTGGTACCAGTTCAAAAATTTATTATAAATATGAAGGAGTGAGCCCGGCCGGTTCACATAAACCGAATACATCAGTACCTCAGGCGTATTACAATATGAAAGAGGGAGTAAAGAAAATTTCCACAGAAACTGGCGCCGGACAGTGGGGGAGTGCATTAAGCTTTGCCTGTAAATTATTTGGAATAGAGTGCGAAGTGTTTATGGTTAAAGTAAGTTATGAAGGTAAACCCTATCGTAAAATAATGATGAATACGTGGGGTGCGAAAGTTCATCCGTCACCAAGTAAGCTCACCAATGCAGGTAAAACTATTCTGGAAAAAGATCCAAATTCTCCCGGCAGCCTTGGTATAGCAATATCGGAAGCTGTGGAAGTAGCTGCTATGAATAATGATACCAAATACTCCCTGGGTAGTGTATTGAATCATGTACTGATGCACCAAACTGTAATTGGACTCGAAGCGTTGAAGCAGATGGAAAAAGCTGGCGATTATCCGGATATAGTGATAGCACCATTTGGTGGCGGTTCTAATTTTGCAGGAATTGCATTTCCTTTTCTTGAAAAGAACCTCACCGCAGGTAAAAAAGTCAGGGCTATTGCGGTAGAACCTACTTCTTGTCCTAAGCTTACCCGTGGTGTTTTCCGCTACGATTTTGGAGATACTGTGGGTATGACGCCGCTGATTCCAATGTATACACTGGGGCACAATTTTATTCCTTCGCCTATCCATGCAGGTGGGTTGCGATATCATGGTGCGGGTGCTATTGTAAGCCAGTTACTAAAGGATGGATTGATTGAGGCTGATGCAATTAATCAAACAGAATGTTTTGACGCCGGGTTATTGTTTGCCGGGGCAGAAGGGGTGATACCTGCTCCGGAAGCTACACATGGTATTGCTGAGGTCATTCGCCAGGCAAAGCAGGCTGATAAAGAAGGTGTTTCCAAAACCATTCTGTTTAATCTCTGTGGTCATGGTCATTTCGATCTGAGCGCTTATGAAAATTATCTTGCCGGCAAACTGGTAGATTATGAAGTATCGCAGGAAGCTATCAATGCTTCACTGGCGGAACTTGCAACACCGGTAATATAATTTGTTCATTTTTCTAATTTCAATATTGAAAGAGTGAGACTGTGGTTTACCGGTCTCACTCTTTTTTATTGAAAATTATTTCACAAAAAACACTCAGATGCTTTGATTTGGCAGTTGAAATGTAACTATTCTAACCTGATTGCAATTTTCTCACTCAACACCCCTTCTTTTTTATTCTTATTTACCGCAGACAATTGATACAAATACAATTTACCTTTTGCCACATTTTTATCAATATAAAAATCACTACCATCTTCTACTGTTCCTATCAACATGGCTTTCTTCCCGGGTTCAGACCGGTAGATTTTGATGGATGAAATTTCTTCCGATATCTGTCCCCAGGATATATACACACTATTATCTGTTTGTGCAACGCTTATTCCCGATGGTGCGGGTAGCAGATTTTCTGAAATTGACGGTATTGTAATTACTGACCGTTCACTTTGATTGCCATACATATCAAAACCGGATACAGCATAAGAATAGTTTGTACCGGGCTGTGTTGTTGAATCAATAAAAAAGTTTCTTGCTGCATCTAAGCTGTCCTTATTGATCTTGGCCCAACCTGTATTGTTTGCTTTTCTATATACATTGTATCCTAACAGATCATTATTCCAACTGTTCATATTATCCCATAAAAGTGTGATGATTCCATCATTATTTCTGTAGCGGAGGTTCACCGGAGGTGTAAGCGTTACTTTAGTTCCCGGCAAAGCAGTCACGGTATCTGAATTACGGCTTAACCGGTTATCCTCATTGCGTGTCCTGACTACATATTCATATACATCACCTCCCTGAAGTAATTTTGAAGTATCCGTGAAAGCATATATTTCCTGCCCCGTTGGAATTAAAGAACTTACCTGCACAAATGAATCAGTTGTATTTTTTCTTCTGAATACAAAGAATCCATTTGCATAAGGCTCTTCACTTTTCCAGTAAACTTTTACTCCCCCGGGAATGGTCACTGCATCAATTTCATTAGGAGGTTCAGGAAGAGAATGTTCGTCTGTGTAAATAGCAAATATTTTTGCCGTAGTCAAAGGTGTTTTATCTGCGCTTTCTAATTGTAAGTAATAATAAAAATTCTCACCGGATTCAGGAATAATATCGGTATAAACCGTATCCTCTATCGGCAAGGAAGCAATTCTGACATACCCGGAATCATAACGACGGCTGCGCATCACTGTTATTCCATTCAGATACCTTTTGTGCTGTAATTTCCAGGTTAGTTTCACTTCATGGTTTTTGTGTGTGTTTACTGATCTGAAGTTGGTAATCGGAGGTGCATAATATTCGGCAATATTTCCGCCATTGGCGGGTGCCTGTTGAGATCCTTCAATACCGTAAGGATCCACCGGTGCAATCTTGTATTCATACCATACCGGCTTGCTGCCGATAGAATCAGTAATCATAAACTTCAAAGAATCTTTATCCATAAACACACCTGCCTTTACTGCTCCTCCATTGAGTGGTAATCTTTCAAAATTTTCTTTCCCGAAAACAGAACGGTAAATAGTAAAGTGCGACATACTTTTTTGTTCCCTGGTAGCCCAGATAATTGTGACTCTATCTTTAACTGATTGAGACGAACTAAATGTTAAAACAGGAAACACTGGTTTTCTGAATTGTGAAGTTGTGTTGCTTTCTTTTTGAGAAATACCCTTTCCATCAGTTGAACGTATGGAAACCCTGTACCTGTAATTTGTATTTTTCTCTGCTTTGCTATCAAAAAATGCTGTTCCTGCAAGAAGATGTGTTATAGGTATATTCTGACTGTAAAAACTATCAATGGTCCTATGCTGATTGAGATACTGCCACAAACGATTTAATTCATCTATATTAAGCGGTTCTAATTTTGAAAAATGATTTAGATATTGCTGCTGCCTGGTGTTCAATTCTGTTGCGGAAACCGGGAATGATACTTCACCTGCCTTATCATAATTCCCCCTGTCTTCTTTTTTTCGTTCAATCACATATATGAAATTTTTCGGAAGATCATTGCCAAGATACACCCACACACCATCCGGTACCGGAACCGCTACTGGCAGGGCATTGGAGCGCTGTCCGGAAACATCAGTCAGCAAACATGAAAAGAAGATTCCCATAGAAATCAGCTTTCCAAACTTTATGAATTTCATTTTTAAAGTATTGATATTTTTAAAACACATTACTTCGGTTTCAATATTCAAAAAATATTTTTACCAGTTTCCTGTCATTGGCGCCTGGCCACTGCAATTACCAAATCCGAATGAAAGATCTGTATTGCCACCCGAATCCAGCAATAAGTTTACTTTAATACCAGTACTCTTACTGATTCCGGTACACCCTTCACAGCAAATACCATCTGACCAACAGGGTGTTGGGAAACATTGTTCAATGGTACCCTGTATCGTAAAGCTGCCACAACCTTTTAGCGAAAACGTACCTGAAGATGAATTGTAGATACCCTTCATGCCAAGTTCTGCTCTTGCATCTGCACCAAACTTTGTACAAGTAATGGATGCCCCCGTTAAATAAGCATGTGCAAATACCATTGCACCAATCCCATATTGGTTTCCGGACTGGCTAAAATCCATCCACAATCTTGCATCCAGTCCTGCTTTTGCTCCAAAGCTGGCACTTATTACGCCTAAGTCTATACTGTAGTCCGGGACATTGATAACAGGTAATGTTTTCATACCAGTAAAGAAAAATCCGGATATACCATTTTTAAAACTGGGTGGCACTTCCTTATCATAAGCAAACTGCATCAATGTTGTTGATACGTCTGTTGGCATTGAAGAATAATCACCGATGAGCATTCCGGCTGACATATCTCCCAATCCCGGTGTACTCAACTTTCCTCCTGCCAGGAAATACCATCCATGAGTATCTACCAACAGGTTAGCAGTGCCGGCCATGTACATTGCCCCGATTTGTTTATCTAATTGCAAATTACCGGTAAACCTGCTGTGAGCAATGTCATAAGTGAGACCGATGTTCCCAAATCCAGAGGGAATATTTTTCACTTCAATTTTCTGATCGCTGGCATTGATGGATCCGGTTACTGTGAAGGTCTTGCGGGCATCACCCTGCATTCCTTTAAATCCCTGCATGGCGCCACTGAATGTAAAATAATTCCAGTTGCCTGCGGAAATATTTGCCTGCATTTTACCTTTTATGTCCGCAAGGCTTGTGTTATTTCCACCAAGCGGTAATTTTTGATTTTCAGGTTCAACCTGTATCCATGCATCCTGGGTGGTTCGGTGCAGAACAGCTTTCAGATTGATTCCCTCTTTATCCTGTATTGTTCCCATAGCAGTGAAACTGCCCTGGGCAAGATTTTGCGGATGATCGTTGAATTGTGTGTTTGCATAAAAATTAACTCCACCAGGCCCATCTATAGATACGTTCACAGGGTAAAGACGAAGTTTAATTTTGCCCTGCTCTTTATAAAACTGAATGGCTCCATTCGTTTCGGCTAATTGCGGAATGTTGAAATCTATCCCGCAAGCCATATTCACATAATCTGCACCACTGGTGAATCCTAACGGACGAACTTTCATCACGTCATAAAAAGTGACGAAGTTGCCCTGGTTACCCGGTTGAAGTATTTGTTCACCGTTACTGACTAAAGAAAGATTTTGGAATTTCATTTCAGCACCCGGCTTCATTCCAGGCAATCCTTTTACAACAACTCCCGGAGTAGTTTCTGTACCTATCAGTCTCAATTCGTAATGTGCTTTCTGATCACTGCCGATACTTTTGTTATATCCAAATACAGGATTAGCGCTTTGTACATCCACAGGAACGATGTTGGCAAAAGAAATTTGCTGAACATTGAAACTGCCGATATCAAGATGATCATGTTTAATAGAAATATCTGCAACAGGCACATCAAGACTCCCTGTTTTCATCGTGCCTTTTGCTATCCCAATGGTATTACTGTTGGAAGACAAAAACCACTGGTCGGCTGTCATCTGCCATTTTTCTATTTTTATATTAATAGGTTTATCTCCCTTTAATGGTTCTAATTTGTCGGGATGAATAATTAAATCTCCTGCTTCAATATCCAAAGGAGCAATACCGGGGAGTGTAACATGTAGTACAGTTCTGAGATTGATGGCATTGTTCTGTACCCAAGAGTTGGCTGCATCTGCTTCGGCATCAAAACCCTGTAGCTTATACTTCAATGCTTTCCCTTCAGCGTTTAATACGCCATATTTAATTTTTGATGCTGGTGCTGTAGTGATGGATACTAAATCAGTATTTGCAGATCCCGGTTTATCAGTCAACAATAAAGCATTGTCTGATGTTTCGCTGAAAGTAATGTACTCTTTAGAAAAGCTAAATGCAGATTTTTGGATATGAATTTTCCCCGTAAGGTTGCCTTTATCATTTGCTGCGTTTATTTTTAACAGATCTCCGTTTGCCGGTGTCTGCAGTACTGTAAATGAATTTTGAAGCAGTAATTTAATAGAGGGCAAATCTGTCAGCAAGCTGCTTTCAACCGGTATACCTACTGGAATTCCATTCTTTGTTTCTGAACTTTTTTTGATTTTCAGATCATGAAATGGAATAGTTTGTTTTTTATCGTTTAAAGAAAAGTTGTCATTCCCGGGCAACTGAATCAGGTTACCACTCATCAGCCAGGTGCCATCCTGTTGTTTTGTTTTAGATTTTATTTCTGCAGCAAAACCAAATATTTTTTCAATCGCGATATCATTATCTGTGATAAGATTAAAATCAAGTTCGTTCTTATTGCCAATAGTGATCTCTTTGCTCTGGCTGATGATATTGGGTACTACTCCCGACTTACCTGCCCATACTGTTTTCTTTGCCGGAGATGTGGGCACACCTTTGAGTACATAATGTCCTGCATCATCAGAAGGCATTGACTCTATCCTCTTACTGCCTAATTCAATATATACCACCGCACCCTTCAGTGGTTTTTTGTCTGCACCGGCAGTTACTACTCCGGTAATGATAGCTGCTTTTTTCAGATGGGCATCTTTATAAGTTACGATGCTGGTTGTATTCTTTACTCCCACTAATTGATAATGTCCTTCTTCAAAATCACCATCAGCAGGTGGGGTGATGATAAAATCAAAATTAGAAGCACTGTTATCAAATTGAAAAGTTACATATCCATCTTTATCGCTTACCTGTGAAATATTCTTCCCGGGAATATCCAATTTTACAATAGCACCGGAAATTGACTTTTCACTACCGATATTATTCATTTTTAGTTTTCCGAGGCTTGCTCTTTCTGGTGCTACGGTTACTCTGAAGCGGATTCTTTTTTGAGAACGGTAAACCACGAATTTTACTTCTGCTGTATTATTTTCTTTGAGAATATTTATAGTAGTATCTGAAACTGCGTAAGCTTTATCAGTAGGTGTAATGGTAATTTTCCGTTTGCCTGAAGGCGCCTGGATGGCAAACACTTGCTTGGAACCGGTTGGTGCCTGCACTGTAAAATTATTCTGTTTAGATGGCTTATCACCTGATGATGCTTTTGCATAGGTAAATTTGATTTGTGTGGTTGTTTTCGTGTATCCACCAATGTCAATATCCGCTTCCACTGCATTCCCATTTTCATCTACTACATATCCCGAAAGAAATCCATCCGGGTAAAGCTTAAAGTCCATATTCAATAATTGTGTTCCCCATTGCAAAGGAGCTAAAGGCGGAGCCGGAGATTCTGGGAGAACACCGTTTTTGAACCCAACTACGTTTGTCATTAGTTTACGTTTTGGACCTATTACTTTTGGTGTGAGCATCTTTTTCGTCTTTTCATCAAAAACAATATCCCCCGTTTCTATATCTAAATCATTGAATTCATATCGTCCGTCTTTATTTGTTTTAGTAGCAGTTATCATTTTAAGAATCGAGGTTGGCTTTTCATAATCATTCAAAATCATTACTGGAACATTACTCATCGGCTTGGCTTCACTCTCCATTGCATTTTCAACTTTCCCTGCAATACGGGGACTTTTAGGCATTAACTCAATTTCGGTTGTATAAGTTTTTATTTCCAACTGGCTGTTCCACGTAATATCTTCACCATACTGAACCGGGATATTGTTAAATCCACTGCCTGAGGGAGAAGGCAGATATTCTCCGATATTATTGAATGGAAAATCATTAAGGTCTTTGTTAAATGAGGGGTAATAACTTTTTTCTTTTTCCTTAAAAATGAAATCACCTTTTTTCAGATTGGGTGTACATCTGATATAATATTTGTCCTGCTTGTTATCCGGATTGTGCTGAACCAGGTGTTTGAAAATGACAAATCCGTCTTTATCAGTCTCACCCGAACCAATAGACTGATCACCTGATTTTTTTCTGCTATCACCTGTCTCGCCTTCATCAACAGGGACACCTCCCGGCCTGATTTTTCTCAGGATACTTGTTGAAATTTCTGTTTGTGGAGCTCCCTGTCCTTTGGCCATATCCCAGAAAGTTCCGGTAGTGGATACTACTTTTACTTTTAAGGTATAACTTTTTACGAAGGATACCATTGTTCCCAGATCCAAACCCTTCCATGGATCAACCTTTATATTCACATCAGGGCTGCAATAATAATTATCCTCTACACGGATACGAAGCACTTTATACATTATCCCTTCAACATTATGACCAAACTCTTTTCCATCGTAATGAGAATAGTCGGGATTAAAAATCCCCAGTTTCTTTTCTGCATTTACAAAATCAAACGTAAAGCTTCCATCACTTTTGGTATATGTGGTAGCCAGTACCTTATCTGCATCTTTGAAAGGATTGTTTAATTGAGTCAGATAGATAGAATTTCCTGCCAATGGTGTTTGGGATAATGCAGCACCATCATAACTTCCAGTAAAAATATAAGTCAGCACAAGACTGATTTTCTTTCCTGCTAACGGCTTTGCATTGTTTAATGGTGTGACATCTTTATTGTATTGCAGGTCGGGGGTGCCAACTTTGGGTGCATTAAGCCCCTGTGCTTTAACAGCTACGTCTCCGGTTTTTGTATTTGCCCTATTAGCATCTGTAGTTTTGGCATCTTTGAACCGGTAATATAGTTTTCCTTTCAACTGGCTGTATGGTACAGGATCCATATTTGTAACATCATATCCACTGACTTTCGGTTTTGCTTTAGGCTCCTTTTCTGTATTCCCAATGATTAATGCCGGCACTGTTATATTGCCTTTTGAAAATGTCACCACTTCGCTTCGCCCATTATTTTTAAAACTGACTTTTTTATTTAAATCGTGTGCCACTACTGCAACAGCATATAAGGAGTTGCTGTCAATTTTCAAATCAAATGGTTGTGTTACATATTGGTTGGATGTCAGATTATTTTTGATCAAGGGATTATTCGCTTTGTAGTTGATAGCGCCATCAATAGCATCGTTAGGGTTTTGTCCGTCGGGCACTTTAACCACATATAAATCGTAAGCTACATTGGCACCGACTGTATTTCCAATAACCGGTGTCCATGCAAAAACGGTATTAGGTTGTTGCGGATTCAACGATTGACCGTCCTGTGGCATTGTGATGATGGGTGGCTGGGCGTGGGTAATACTAAAGATGGCGCAACCTTTTCCAAGTTGCACAGGATTTCCATTTACATCTGTTTGCATCGCCTGAACACAAAGCTCATATTGTCCTTCCGGCAGCATGTCATTTTGTAAAACATTCATCCAGTCGGGTTCAGAAATACCCTGGTGTATCACATTGTTCCTTGCAAGAAATTGCATTTTGGATACATCATTAATAATTACTTTGGTTTGGTTGGCTGGCAGGGTAAATGTAACCCCTGTCGGAATAAAATCATCACTGGTATAAACAAAAAAGTCAGACTGGGTATTAGCGAGTGTTCCGGTGAGATAAATATCCATATTTCTTGGGGCCCCGACTAATGTAATGATGGCATGATTGGCAAGATTTTCATACGAGCTGTAATTGGATGAATAAGGAGGCTTTAATACGACATTTACAGAAATCGTTTGACCTGATATCATTGAAGGTAACAGGAAAATGAATATATATAAAATCCATTTCCCAAATTTGTGAGCTCCATTGTCAACAATTGTTTTCATTGACTTTGTTTTAAAAGTTTAACCCATATACAAATTGCACAGACAGTTCATTAAAATTCTGGATCAATGTTATATCCTTTGAGGTATTATCCATATAGTTGCCCAGTAATTGAAAATTGTGATGTGTACCCAATGGTACAGTTATTCCAAAGTTTACGGTTATTGTACGTCCATTGTCTACACCTTTAAAAAAATTATTCAGATATGAGGCTGATGCATTAATCGTAACCTTCTTTTCCAAAACCGGGACCATTCCGCCAAGATTACCCCCGACAGACATAATATCACCTGCTGCTGTTTTAGAATTGATGTAATTGGCTGAAGCATTGGCGTTGAACCCTTGCTGTATCCAGGTATGGTTGTAGGTTGTGGTTAATGAATATGTATTCAGATCAGGCACGCTTCCCAGGTAACTTTGAGGAGTGCTTAATGATTGATAAGTAGCTACGATATTGAGATTTTTTATTGTCTTTTCATTCATCCAGGTAAAAAAGGGCATCAACATTATACTGTTGTTGACTTGTTTGAACATCTCGTTTCCTGGAGAGGTATTCAATGGATTGTTGGTAATACCAAAATTGCTGTAATTGAAATTGATTCCAAATTTTTGGGAAGGCATATAATTGATGTTGGCATTACCGATAAATCTTTTGGAGGTAGAAGTCTTTTGATTCTTTAGATTATCCTGCTGAAAACCGATGGTGGTGGTAATGTTTAATTTTCCGCTGTCAAGCCTGAAGTTATTTGCCAGGCTGATTTCCTGGATATCATTCTGAAAGAAATAAGCTCCCATGGACTGGTAACCCGGATCTATTCTTTTATAGGTCAGTTGTGCTCCCCATTTTTTTTCCTGGTAGCCCAAACGGGTCTCGCCGGCGAAATGATAATTAGTACTCAACTTATCCTTTATAAGAAAGCTCATTATTTTTTGCTTCCATCCCTTGCGGTTAATACTTGTATCTGCACTGTCAAGCCGGTTTAAAGTATAGGCGCTCAGGCCCACATCTACTCCCCATGTGAATTTATCAAGGAAAGTAACTTTAGACTTAATTCCGATGGTTGTATTTTCAGCAGGCTGAATGGAATCCTGAAGTTTAGTATCAAGCGATTTTATTTTATCCCAGCCTTTAAAATACACCAGGTCTATAAAATTTTTCTGTGTGCCATACCCGATTTTTCCTGCTATCCCCAATCTCTTATATGCAGGTATTGGGCGTATATATTGTGGATTTGCCAACATGCTGCTATCAATACTTGTAGAGCGGCGAAGCTGCCCGTACATAAATCCGATTCTAAATTTTTTTGGGTTAAGTTCAAAACCTGCACCCAACATACGATAACCTGCTAAAGTGTAATTTGAAAAGTTGAGATTCCGGTAGCCAAGATGCAGTGTAGCCCACTTATATCGCGGGCTTAACCCAAATTGATTGAAGGGTTGATAAAATCTGTTTTCATAATTTGAAAAAAGGAAAGAGAACGGCAGATCTATACCTAAAATATTCACCACCGGATTGCCCGATATCAGCCAGCTAAAATCTTTTTTGCGTGCAGGAATTCCATGTGCCTGGTAATATTCCAATTGGAGATTAAGATTGCCATGAAAAGAGATGGGCTTTTTTAAATTGACATGCTCTAAATCCTGCGCTTTACAAAAAAATACTATTAACAGACTCATAAATATGAGCCATATCGTTCTCAAACCCAGGATTGATTTATAAATTTTCATTTCATATTATAGATTTCAGATTTTTTAAATAACTCATAATCTGTTTGAGAACAGAGTATTATCTCAATCTGTAATAATTTGTTCGGGTTCTAAATTCTATATAACGATAAAACCTTCACATATGTTTAAATGAAATGAAAGAACCAATTTGTTATCAAAAATCAACTGAATCGTAAAACGTAAGAACCAGACTCGTAAATTTCAGCCTATAATATTAAGTATAAAGTTAGAATAATAAAATACTAAAAAGTATTTTATTGTTTAAATTTATTAAAAATGAGTCAGTGATATTATACCTGATGGTGCTTAGTCATTTAACTGTCAATCTCAAAAAAGATGATTCGTCAATTCCTTACTTTGCTTTCTTTTGTAAAATGATTACATTAATTATTGGAGCATGGGTAGATTTCTTTTGATTTCACTTTTTTGTATTGCCGGCTTTCATTTTTCGGGAGAAGCACAAGCTAACTTAAGAAAGGATAGCCTGCTTATAGTAATTGGTACTGTTAAGGAGGATACTGCTAAAATCAGGTTGTATTACAAACTGGCTATTGAATTATCAAAAGAAGATTTGCTTGCTGCTGAGAAGTATTGTAAAATAGGCGAAGCGCTGAGCAGAAAAATAAATTATAAGCAGGGTATTAGAGATTATTACACACAGTATTCCAATATCCTGAATTTAAAGGGGCAACTTGACGATGCATTGAAAAATGATCTTGACGCAGTGGATTTTGCCAAAACCTCCAATGATTCCATTGAAATAGCTCGAACCCTATTTAATGTTGCCATCAGTTATCAAAGATTGGAAGACATCGAAAATTCAGTTGCCTATACTGAGATGGCAAAGGACATTATTCTTCGTAATAAAGGCCACCAGTACGGAGGTGAAATTTACAATATGCTGCAAATGCTTTACTATTCCATGCATCAGTATAGCAGGGCTGTGCAAATCGGGAGAATTGCTGTTGAAGCTTTAGAAAAAACTGATAACAATGATAATTTGCAATATGCCTATAATAATTTAGGATTGAATTATATAAAGCTACCCGATTATGATTCAGCAAAGTATTATTTGCGTAAAGCAGCTTATTTAGCTGATGCTTCGGGTGAAACGACAATTCAAATTACAACGAGGTTGAATTTTGCCCTCATTTCATTGAACCTTAATCAAACCGATAGTATTCAATTTTTTTCTCAAAAAGCATTGGAATTTTCAAGAAAATATAATGCCCCGGAATTTGTAGGGCTTGCTCAGTATGGTCTCGCCTATTATTATTTACAGAAGAAGGATTATGCCTCAGTCCAAACCTATGCCGATTCGGTTCTTACTCTTGCTGCGAAGTACAATATGCGTGAACTGAAGCAGAAAATTTATGTGGTTTTGTCTAACCTCAATTATGCTACGCAAGATGTTACAAAGGGATATTATTATTACAATCAATACGAACTTTTGAGTGATAGTTTATTAAATGAATCCATTCTTCGAAATTCAATTCAAAGTGAAAAAAAATATGAAACGCAAAGAAAAGAATCTCAGATTACACAGCAGAAGGCAGAACTGAAACAAAAAACAATTATCAATTATTTTTTAATCGCTGATGTGGCAGCGTTATTGCTTATTTCGTTACTTGGTTATCGCAATTACAAAAATCAGCAACGCCTGCAACAGTTAAAGATTGATGAATTGGAGAAAGAAAAACATCTTACTGCTACTGAAGCTGTCCTTAAGGGTGAAGAGCAGGAACGGTCACGCCTGGCAAAAGATCTCCACGATGGATTGGGTGGTATGCTCAGTGGGATAAAATATTCATTAAACAATATAAAGGGAAATTTAATTATGACACCCGACAATGCTCTGGCCTTTGAACGTAGTATGGATATGTTAGACAGTTCTATCAAGGAAATGCGCCGGGTGGCTCACAATATGATGCCGGAAGTACTCGTGAAATATGGACTGGATACAGCCCTCAGCGAATATTGTAATGAAATTGAAAATAGTGGAGTAATCCACACTTCATATCATTCCATTAATTTGGATAAAATTTATATAGAACAAACAAAGGCGGTCACTATTTATCGTATTGTGCAGGAGCTGGTAAATAATGCTATTAAACATGCTTCTGCAAAAAATGTACTGGTGCAGGTACATCATGATGAATCAAGTAATGTATTAACTATAACAGTAGAAGATGATGGTAAAGGTTTTGACATTTCCATGCTAAAAGAGGCAAGAGGCATTGGTTGGAGTAATATCCAAAACAGGGTAGATTTTTTGAAAGGAAAAATTGATGTGCAAACCGGAGAAGGTAAAGGGACTTCGGTGTTGATTGAAATTGAAATTTGAATGGACACTGAAATATATCTGTGGGAAAACTAATTTATGAAAGTAAGTATTTTCAATGTTGATGACCATTAGATGGTAATTTAAGGTATCCGTACGCTGCTTCAAAATGTAAAAGGTATAGATTGGATGGGACATGCCACAAATGCTGCATCCTGCATGGAATTTGTAAAGTAACAACTGCCAGATGTGATACTAATGGTCATCAACCTGCCCAACCAAAGCGGCATTGATTTATGTAAAGCGGTAAGGACAAAATATCCCTCGGTATTTGTATCGCCACTGTAAATACGCATCGCAAAAGCCTGCTGGAGAAATTTAATGCTTTAGTTGAGGTATAACCATTGTGGCGTTCAGCACCGATAGTGTATTCCCTTTGATATTGATGAGTTTAGTTCCAATTATCAATCTTAAAATCATCTGGCGATGGTTTGCCCTTACCTGTTTCTGCAAATTCTTTAAGGCTCAGCATAAACACCGCCCATTTCATACTGCAATGTGCTTTAAACTCAATTTCCTCCTTCCAATCGCTGTGCCCGAATAAAACTATGGTGTAATCTCCGTCTTGGTATAAGTCGAAAGTAACATTGGTTCCAATCCATTCTTCAGGGCCTGAAATAAATTTCCAGGCTACTTTTTTATCCATGTCAAGTGCTGTTACTTCCATGTTCATACTGCCAATTTCAACTCCTTCGGAATTATGAAATTTAGCAGTTATAGTTTTTCCGGGGGCTGAGGTGCCAGAAGTGTGTTGCGTCCACCAGCCGGCAATTCCTTTGATTGTGGATAATGCTTCATAAACTTTTTGTACCGGGGCCTTTATACCCACGCGGTGATGAATGTTTACCATATAAAAACTATTTATTGTTTACTTCTGTTTTCCATCATTTTCTAAAATTTCAAAAATCATTTTAGCACATCTCATTTCATCAGTCCGTTCTACAAAACCCGGCTTACTTTCTGTTTCCAGCCATGCTGATTTGATAATACAAAGCTAATGTCCATAGTAATAACGCGGGTTGTTCCATTTAGACATTATTATGGGTTGATTTGGACAAATAGGTTAATTACATTTGTTTTCCAAAATGGTTTCAGATGAAACATATTACCATCCTTACACCTAATGGCGAAAATAATTTAAGCAGCATTGTAGGCGCTTACAAAATATTAAACCGTGCCAATAATTATGCTAAAGAAAAAGGCAAACGTGATTTGTATAAGATAGAGCTGGCTGGCATTTCGAAGAAAGTAGAATTTCACGATGGACTATTTTCTGTGAAGCCACATACACATATCGGAGCCATTAAAGCAACAAACCTGGTTATTATTCCTTCTTTAAATCATAATTTTCTCAATACGATTAAAGGCAATAATGCAATAATTGAATGGATAATAAAACAGTATAAGCGGGGCGCTGAAGTGGCCAGTATTTGCACCGGAGCATTTTTACTGGCATCTACCGGGCTGCTGGATGGAAAGACGTGCTCTACTCACTGGGCCTTTGCAGATAGGTTCAAGATGCAGTTTCCGAATATACAACTCAAGCCGGAACGCATTATTACAGATGAAAACGGCATTTATACCAATGGTGGTGCATTTTCTTTTCTCAACCTGATGATTTATTTAGTTGAAAAATATTTTGACCGGCAAACCGCTATATTTTGCAGTAAAGTATTTCAGATCGAAATGGACCGGCAAACTCAATCTCCTTTTACCATTTTTGCCGGACAAAAATCACATAGCGATGAAGAAATAATAACAGCACAAAATTTTATTGAAAAAAACTTTGATAAAAAAATTTCCATTGAAGCACTATCCTCAAAACTGGCTATTGGCAGAAGAAGTTTTGACCGGAGATTTATTAAAGCAACCGGCAATACTCCTATTGAATACCAACAGCGGGTACGTATAGAAACCGCTAAGAAAGCTTTGGAAAGCAGCCGGAAAAATATTAATGAAGTGATGTACGAAACTGGTTATTCAGATGAAAAAGCTTTTCGGGAAGTGTTCAGAAGGATCACAGGTGTTTCACCTTTAGAATATAAAAGAAAGTTTAATAAGGATGCTATAATCTGATCAATAAAGTTTAATTGTTTCGGATACAGTAATGAGTATATATTAACTCGACTTCTCAAATTATACTTTTAGTTTACCCCTGAACCCCTGGCAGCATAATAAGATTCTGCTCCATTGTGATAAATGAAAACATGATTATAGCGGCAATCACCAAAGATGGCACCACCAAGCTGCCGGATTTTGGCTGGTGTGACGAGCCAACTGGAAGTTTTTGTGTCGAAAGAGCCTGGTAGTTGTATATACCGGTATTCCTCTTCGTTTAACAATTCGATGCCCATTTCTTCAGCCATACCTATTGCACTGTTTCCCGGTTTGTGTTCTTTTCTTGATTTTAATGCTTCGTGATCATAACAAATGCTCCGGCGTTCTTTTGGGCTTTCGGGGGCGCAGTCATAGAAAATAAATTCATTTCTATATTTTTATGTCGGGACTTATTTTTCTCAAAAGGGTTTTGTAAAATGCTGAGCAGTTAATTGTGCCTTTCTTTCGGCAATTTCATTTTGCTTTCGTATTTCATTTAAGGAGAGTTAATTTAATTTGAAATTATCAGGTTACGGGGCTGAAATTCCAGGATAATATTATTAAATTCCAGGTGTACCTCAGTGAATACTTTTGTTCCCTTTGTGAAAGAAAAAGTTTCACGCCAAGTCGCAAAGAAAAAACCTTTGCGTCCTTTGCACTCGCTGCGCCGCTGCGTGACAAAAAATTTCACACCAAGCCACAAAGAAAAAACCTTTGCGTCCTTTGTACTCGTTGCGTCTTTGCGTGACAAAAAATTTCACGCCAGGTCGCAAAGAAAAAAACCTTTGCGTCCTTTGCACTCGCTGCGTCTTTGCGTGACAAAAAATTTCACGCCAAGCCGCAAAGAAAAAAAATCCATTGCGACCTTTGCACTCGCTGCGCCGCTGCGTGACAAAAAATTTCACACCAAGCCGCAAAGAAAAAACCTTTGCGTCCTATGCACTCGTTGCATCTTTGCGTGACAAAAAGTTTCACGCCAAGTCGCAAAGAAAAAACCTTTGCGACCTTTGCACTCGTTGCGTCTTTGCGTGACAAAAAATTTAACGCCAAGCCGCAAAGAAAAAAAACTTTGCGTCCTTTGTCCTCGCTGCGCCTTTGCGTGAAAAATCGCTTTACACCAAGTCGCCCCAAATAATCTTTGCTCCTTTGGGTGAATCCTGCTGCTTCTCTTTCAAAAAAGAACATGCAAAAAAAAGCTTAATACCTTATCTTTAATATACACTCACCATTTTTAAATAACCCTGACACATGAAATCGAAAAAGGACAGAAGACTATTTTTAAAGAATGTTACCCTTAGCGGACTGGGAATGTCTGTTTTGCCGGGAATTGCTATAAGTAAGAATGCAATTGTCAATAACGGTTTGGCACATGCGCCGGAGACCTATTTAGCCGGCGAATCTTCTCATTCTTACAATGGTCCATATTCTGGCGACTATCTCCGGCGACTTGCATTCCCTATTGGTGGCATTGGCGCAGGTATGTTTTGTCTTGAAGGCTGCGGTGCAATCTCGCACATGTCGGTACGAAATCACCCGCAAATGTTTAATGAACCCGAAATGTTTGCTGCGATATCCGTTAAAGGAATCACCAATGGTGCTAAAATTATTGAAGGACAAGTTCCGGAATGGAAAATATTCGGAAGACGAGGTACAGGCAATGGAGCAGCCATGACCACTTATGGTTTGCCGCGGTTTCGCAATGTAGCATTTCATACTGCTTTCCCGACGGGTACCCTGTCGCTCAGAGATGAAGATTTGCCCCTGGATGTTGAACTCAAAGGCTGGAGCCCTTTCATCCCCGGTGATGCAGATAATTCAAGCTTGCCTGTGGGTGCATTGGAATATCATTTCACCAATACATCCAATACAAAGACTGAGGCAGTATTTTCATACAACGCCCGGAATTTTATGGTTACCAAAGACCAGAAAGGTGCCATTAAAAAAATGGAAAATGGTTTTGTTTTGTCACAGGATGGTACTCCTGAAAAGCCACAGCTTCAGGGAGACTTTGCCATATTTACTGATGATAAAAATGCAGTGGTGGATTACTGCTGGTTTCGCGGTGGCTGGTGGGATCCGCTTACAATGATTTGGAATACCATCAGGGATGCCGAAATAAAAAACAATCCACCGGTGGCTTCGGATGCTCCCGGGGCCTCTGTATTTGTGCCTTTTTCGTTACAACCGGGTGAAAAGAAAATCATTCGGGTACTGATGTCGTGGTATGTGCCCTTTACTGATATGCATATAGGTAAGGTAAACAAAGACAAAGAAAAGTGTGCATCTCCGGGTTGTTGTGATACATCGGATGAACTTGGTGATAAAATAGATACACAAGAGATCAACTACCGGCCCTGGTATAGCAGCAGGTTTAAAAGCGTGGGTGAGGTGAGTGCTTATTGGTTACAGGAATATCACACACTCCAGGAAAAAACCAATCTTTTTACCAAATCTTTTTACGCCTGCACGCTTCCACCTGAAGTGATAGAAGCTATTGCAGCTAATCTCACCATTCTGAAAACACCAACGGTAATGCGGCAACACGATGGCCGCTTATGGAATTTTGAAGGCTGTGGTGATGATGCTGGCTGTTGTCATGGGTCCTGTACCCATGTATGGAACTACGCACAGGCAATTCCCCATTTGTTTCCCTCCCTTGAACGTACATTAAGGCATACTGAGTTTTGTGAAAGTCAGAATGCGGAAGGACACCAGAATTTCCGATCTAATACACCCATCAGCCCGACTACTCATGATTTTTATGCTGCCGCCGACGGGCAGCTTGGTGGTATAATGAAAGTGTACCGCGATTGGCGTATATCCGGTGATAATGAATGGATGAAGCAACTGTTCCCGTTGGTTAAAAAGAGTATAGATTATTGCATTAACACCTGGGATCCGCGTGGCAAAGGCATTGTCGAAGAGCCGCATCACAATACTTACGATATAGAATTTTGGGGACCTGATGGTATGTGCACCGGATTTTATCTTGGAGCGCTGGATGCTTTTTGCAAAATGGGAAAGTTTATGAAAATAAATATTTCTTCTTACCAAAAATTGTATGAGAAGGGCAGGAAGTACATGGAGAGCGAATTGTATAATGGCGAATATTTTTTTCAGCAGATACAATATGAAGGACTTAATGCACCCAATCCCGTAGAGACTGCCAAAAAATCTTTTGGTGGAGAATATTCTGAAGAAGCTCTTGCCCTGCTGAAAAAAGAAGGTCCAAAATACCAGTATGGCAAAGGCTGCCTGTCGGATGGTATTCTTGGCGGATGGATTGCTATGATGTGCGGGCTTGAAAATCCTGTGGATAACAGCAAGGTGATTTCACATTTGTTGTCGGTGCATAAATACAATTTGAAAAAAAATCTGAGTGAACATGCCAACCCTCAACGTCCTGCATACGCTGTAGGAGAGGAAGGTGGGCTATTGTTGTGTACTTGGCCAAAGGGCGGAAAATTATCACTCCCGTTTGTATATAGTGATGAAGTGTGGACGGGTATCGAATACCAGGTGGCATCTCATTTAATGCTGATGGGCAAAACCGAAGAAGGGCTGGAAATAGTGCGTACCTGTCGCGACAGGTATAGCGGTAAAACAAGAAACCCTTTTAATGAATATGAATGTGGGAACTGGTATGGAAGGGCATTGTCAAGTTATGGTTTATTGCAGGGACTTACCGGCGTGAGGTTTGATGCAGTTGATAAAAAACTATATGTTGATTCGAAAGTGGGAGATTTTACCAGTTTTCTTGCAACTGAATCTGGATTTGGTAATGTGCACCTGAAAAACGGAAAAGTAAATGTTGAGGTATTATGTGGCAGTATACCCGTGAAGACAGTAGTGGTTTCCGGTAAGGAAACAGTATACAGGACATGATCTTTTAGAATAGAGATAAATAGTATTACCCGTCGTTCAACAAAAAAAGAGATGATTATGAAACATTTTTTCACTTGCTTATTCGCATTCATTTGTGTTACCACAATTGCAATTGCCCAGAAGGGTAATTTTAATGGGCTCGATATGAATATGGGAAACCTTTTCCGCCTGTCTGATGCAAAAACACGTTCCATCAGTCCGGAAAACTTTACCGGTGAGAAAGGCAAGGGTGGCATGGCCAATCCTGCTGACAAGGATAAACGAAATGTAGCCAATGCACACAATGCAGCCCGCGACCTGGGGCAGGGTTGGAAGGTAAACCCTTATATAATTATAGAACCTGGCGAAACATTTACACTTGCTAATATTGAGGGCCCCGGCGCCATTCAGCATATATGGATGACACCAACAGGTGTGTGGCGAAATTCTATCCTACGTTTTTATTGGGATGATGAAAAAGAACCTTCGGTGGAATGTCCTGTAGGTGATTTTTTTGGTAACGGATGGGGAATGTATGCACCATTAGCTTCACTTGCAGTTTGTGTAAACCCGGGGAGCGCTTTTAACTGTTACTGGGTAATGCCATTCAGAAAAAAATGCAGGATAACAATGGAAAATATTAATACTGAAAAAATGGTTTTGTATTACCAGATAGACTATACATTGACTGATGTACCTGAAGACGCCGGATATTTTCATGCACAGTTCAGGCGCGCCAATACAAATACGACTTCTGATTATACTATTGTAGATGGTATAAAAGGCAAGGGACAATATGTGGGTGTATATCTTGCCTGGGGTGTAAACAATAATGGCTGGTGGGGAGAAGGAGAAATTAAATTCTTCATTGACGGCGATTCAAAATTTCCCACTATATGCGGCACAGGAACTGAAGACTATTTTTGCGGTTCCTACAATTTTGAAAATAGAACAACACATGATTATGAAGTATTCAACAGGCCCTATTCCGGATTGCTGCAGGTAATTAAACCGGATGGATTGTACAAAACCCAGCAGCGTTTTGGATTGTATCGCTGGCATATAATGGATCCCATCAGGTTTGATAAGGATTTGAAAGTTACTATCCAGGATCTCGGCTGGAGAAGCGGGGGAAGATATTTAGCCCAACATTCCGATATTGCATCTGTGGTGTTCTGGTATCAGCGCGATCCCCATGCACCATTTCCTAAGCTACCATCTAAGGATGAACTGGAAGTGAATTAGGTAGGCTTTGAGCGATGGGCAATGGGTAGTGGGTAGTGAGCAGTTTGGGCAATAAGCTATCAGTGAATGATGAATAAGACATACTTTACTCAGAGTCCATGGCCTACAGCCATCGCCAAAGCCCAAAGCCCATAGCCCAAATCCCATAGCCCATAGCTCAAAGCCCAAAGCTCAAAGCCCATAGCCCAAAGCTCAAAGCCCACCGCCCACCGCCCATAACCCACCACTCAAATCCTGTAACTTTGCCTCAATGCCTCATTTTCGATTATTAATATATTTTATCTCCTGTCTGTTGTGTAGTGGCATTGCCAGGACGCAGGACAAGTCATTGCGAATTGCAGTTGCGGGTATTTCACATGGGCACTCGGCATGGATACTTGGCCGTAAGCCCGATAATATTGTGAAAGTAGTTGGTATATATGAGCCGGATAAGAACTTATCTCAAAAATCGGTAACTGAATATAAACTGAGTAAAGATTTAATGTTTGATGATCTGAATGAGATGCTTGATAAAG
Source organism: Chitinophagaceae bacterium (assembly GCA_039811345.1). Lineage (GTDB taxonomy): Bacteria > Bacteroidota > Bacteroidia > Chitinophagales > Chitinophagaceae > Agriterribacter. The sequence continues at coordinate 23,187 of JBDHYJ010000024.1, read as the reverse complement.
TGAAGCCGGAAGCTGTTGTTGCCTTTGGTTCTATATATGATCATCTGTCTGTAGTAAAAGCTTGTGCGCCGAGAGGTATACATGTTATGGTGGAGAAGCCGTTGGCAGTCAGTTTGCAGCATGCATTGGAGATGGATGCACTGGCAAAGCAATATCATATTTTCCTGCTTACCGATTATGAAACTTCCTGGTATCCGGCTACTGCAAAAGCTTATCAGCTAATATACGATAGTAGTTATATCGGTGATTTTAGAAAAGCTGTCTTTCATCACGGACATCAGGGCCCGAAAGAAATAGGAGTAAGCAATGATTTTTTTAAATGGCTTACAGATCCTGTACAAAATGGGGGTGGGGCTATTATAGATTTCGGCTGCTATGGTGCCAACCTTATGACCTGGCTCACTAAAGGCGAACACCCGGTTTCCGTAACTGCAGTTACCTGGCAATTTAAACCGAATATATATCCCAGGGTAGATGATGAAGCCACTATAGTTGTCTCTTATCCGCACTCGCAGGCTATAATACAGGCTTCCTGGAATTGGCCCTTCAATCGCAAGGATATGGAAATATATGGCACCACAGGTTATATAAAAACTGTAAACAGAAGCCTGATACACCTACGCTCAAAAAATGATAAATCGGAACGGACTGTGTCTTATACTACAAAAGATATTCCAGTATATGAAGATCCGTTTAAATATTTTGCAGATGTGGTGAAAGGCAAAATAAAGATGGAGGCTTACAGTCTGTATTCAACGGAAAATAATATTATGGTAGTTAGCATACTCGAAGCAGCAAAGGAATCTGCCCGAACTGGGAAGACAGTATATATTAAGTAGAATGGAAAGGATAATATATTTTTGGCATCATAATTTATATAGGTCGTATAACGACAAACATCAAACAATAAACCCCAAACGATAAACATCAAACAATAAACAATTTTCTCATAACTTAAAATTTACAATCGGAATGAAAAGAAAAATGTATCAATGGGGAATTCTCGCCATGGCTATAGCCACTGTATCCTGCGGCGGTGGCACTAATACGAATCATGCTGATTCAACTGCTTCTGCTTCAACTGCTGCTGCGACGACTGTTCCCGACACAGCACCTGCTGCATGGGTTAGTCTTTTTGATGGCAGTACTTTAACAGGATGGCATGGGTTTAACAAAACGGGACCGGTATCCAACTGGAAAGTAGAAGATAGCGCTTTGGTTTGTCTTGGTGCTGCAAAAGACGCACATGGCGGTGATCTTGTATCGGATAGTTCGTTTGGTAATTTTGAACTCACCTGGGACTGGAAGGTAGACAAGGGTAGCAATAGCGGAGTGATGTATCATGTAGTGGAAGATGCAAAGTACAAAGCTCCTTATGAAACCGGCCCCGAATACCAGGTAATTGATGATATTGGTTTTCCTGAAAAACTGGAAGATTGGCAGAAGGCAGGTGCCGACTATGCAATGACTGTACCCAACGACAAAAAGAAATTAATGCCGGTGGGTGAGTGGAACCATAGTAAAATTATTTTCAACAATGGTCATGTAGAACATTGGCTCAATGGAGAAAAAATTGTGGAATTTGAGGCCTGGTCTGATGACTGGAATAAGAAAAGAACAGAAGGTAAATGGAAAGATTATCCTGATTACGGAAAAGCAAAGATTGGCAAAATAGCATTGCAGGATCATGGTAATAAGGCATACTTTAAAAATATCAGGATACGTCCTTTATAATTGGAATATCTCTCAGGTATAGAGAGCAAAGGTAGAGTTGCAAAAAAGCTGCCGTAATTAAACTTTACGGCAGCTTTTTGTTTCATAGATTCTTTTCGATTGAAAGTGTATCAGCTATTTTTTTGAACAGTAAACTTTTCTACATGGTAATTCTTTAAATTGTAGTGCCAAATTATTCTCATTAATAAAACACTCAACAACCATATATGAAAAGAATTTTCGTGCTCCTTTGCTTTTGTTTTACGATAGTATTTAGTGGTATGACACAGGTAGAACTTTGCCAGGGTGCATATTTTACTGAAGAACAGGGCAAAGCTTTTCTTGAACAGCATATACCAGCTTCATTGCAGGACTGGCAAAATCGTGCAGCGGAAATTCGTAGCCATATACTTGAAGGAATGGAACTGACTACAATTCCTCCCAGTCCCGGTACACCGGCAATTATCAATGAGAAAAAAATAATGGATGGGTATACAATAGAAAATGTAGCATTTGAAAGTCTGCCAGGGTTTTATGTTACGGGCAATCTGTATCGGCCCCTGAAGAAACAAAAATCTTATGCCGGAATCCTTTCCCCCCATGGACACTGGCACAACCCTGACGGGCGCTTTCAGGAACAAATGCAAATACGGTGTGCTATGTTGGCACGCATGGGCGCAGTGGTGTTTGCATGGGATATGGTGGGTTATGGCGATGCAATGCAGTGCAACCATAAACTTTCAAAAGCACTGAAACTGCAAACTATTAATAGCACCAGGGCACTTGACTTTTTGCTTTCACTACCGGGTGTAGACCCGAAACGTATTGGCATTACTGGTGCTTCCGGCGGGGGCACACAAACATTCCTGCTTACTGCACTTGATCAAAGAATAAAAGTGGCAGTACCCTGCGTGATGGTATCGTCTTATTTTTTTGGTGGCTGCACCTGCGAAAGTGGTATGCCTATTCATAAAAAGGGTAGCTATCAAACCAATAATGTGGAAATAGCGGCGCTTGCTGCTCCGCGTCCCATGCTGTTAATATCTGATGGCGACGACTGGACAAAACATACTCCGGAAGTGGAATATCCATTTATGCAAAAGGTATATGCGCTTTATGGTAAAAAAAGTTCTGTAGCATCGGTACACTTACCCAATGAAAAACATGATTACGGCCCTTCCAAACGCAAAGCAATGTACCCGTTTATGGCAAAATATTTGAAGCTTGATATAAAAGCTGTGGAAGATGCGAACGGAAACATTGATGAAAGTAAGATCAAAGTATGGGAACCTTCAGCGCTGCAGGTATTCACAGATGCACATCCCCGGCCGGCGAATGCAGTGCAGGGAGATGAGGCAGTGATGAAACTATTGTGAAAAAATCTAAACGATTTTATAGGTAAACTAATATAAAATTCAGTATTCTTCGCGCAACCTTTGTATATCTTCTACCGTAATATTTGATGGAAAAAGTTAAATGGTATCTTGGAGCAACTGTTGCAATTAATAGAAGGATGTATTGGCAATGACCCGAAATGCCAAAAAGTATTTTATGAAAAATACCTCGGGTTTGTATTAAAGACAGTTTACCGTTATGTCAGTTCCTACGAGTCTGCAGCAGAAGCTTCTAATGATGCCTTTGTAAAAATTTTCAGGTCGTTTAATAATTTCGAGTATCGCCAGGCCGACAACCCTGAAATGCTATTATTTGCCTGGATGCGCAGGATTAGTATCAATACGGCGATTGATTACCTGCGGGTGAACCAGGCCCGGAAGCGATATCATGCAGTGGAATCCCTGAATGAAACCGGCAATGATGCAGGAACCGAAAGTTCAGACAACAAATTATTGTATAACGAATTGATTGAACTGATCAGAAGACTCAGCCCTTCGTACCGGACTGTATTTAATATGTATGTAATAGATGGGTATACCCACCAGGAAATTGCAAACATATTAGGTATATCGGTAGGTACGTCAAAATCGAACCTGGCAAGGGCCCGTGCCTTTTTGCAGAAATACCTTGTAAAAGATAGTGAAGACAATGTGTTATGTTTTACCTGAAGAATGACGATATGGAGGAACTCTTCCGTAAAGCTGCGGAGAACTATGAGGTGGATACCACCCGTGCATCCAATTGGGAGGCTGTGTCCAATGCTTTGCACAATCAGCCACCGGAAAAGGGAGAGGATAAGAAAGAGAAAAAGAAAAAAAGGAGATTTATTTTCTGGTGGTTCCTGCTTTTCCCTGCCGGCTGGCTGGCTCATAATGTTTGGGTAAAAACCGGGGAACAGTCGCTTAAAAAAACACCTGCAGTTCAGCAATATCAAAATCCGGTTGCCGGAAATACAAACTCAGATATAGAGAAAAAAGGAAAGATATTCTCCAATGATGAAAATATTGGCATGCAAAAGGATCGAAGTAGTACACAAGACGGGAACCTGCAAAATGATAAAAATATTTCTTCCGGTAATTATATAGATAAACTGAATGAAAAAACAGACGAGCCGGTAAAACATAGATTGAATGTGCAGAATAATTATACCGGCAACAAAAAAAACGTAAGAGCAGCAAATAAAAATAGGAATCAATTGCAACAGCAGAATGTTTCGTTTGAGCATGAAGGTGAGGAGAACAGAACGGATAGGATAATTTTGCCTGCAGTACAAAAGGTAGAAATATACAAGCGGAATTATTTTATGACAGCCGAAAAATTACAACTACCAATAGGGGCAATATCAATAGCAGGGAACAGTAATAACGATACTTCTCAAAAGAATGAGAAAAATGAAGTAAAAAGAAATATCCATTATTTCTACCTGACAGCACTGGCTGCCCCAGATCTAAGTATGGTAAAGTTTCAGCGTATTTCAGGCGCTGGCAGCAGCTTTGGTCTCTTAGCCGGATACAGGATTAATAAAAGATGGCATATTGAAGCCGGCGCTTTTTTGGAAAAAAAGTTATACTATACCGATGGGAAATATTTTGATAAAAGTAAATTGTCCCAATACTATCAGAATGTAAAAATGTTGTATGTAGATGGAAATTGTAAAATGATAACAGTGCCATTAAACATACGTTATAACGTAATTGCGGGGCAGAATAGTAACTGGTTTATTGCAGGCGGCATGTCATCCTATTTTATGAACCAGGAGCACTACGACTATACTTATCAATATTATAATGAACCACCAAAGACAAAAGGATATACATATAAAGTATCGGAGAAAAACTGGATGACTGTGATTAACATTAATGTTGGCTTTGAGAAATCTCTCTGGAAAAAATATCATTTCCGGGTTGAGCCTTACTTCAGATTGCCGGTTTCGGGTATGGGTACAGGTAACCTTTCATTGAGCAGCGGGGGCATTTACTTAGGATTTGGAAGACGGTTTTAATCACAAATTTTTAAGGGAAAAGATCATGCGAAAAAAAATTATCATTTTTTTGACGGGGGCCGCTTTGTGCATGTCTGTAGCCTGGTATTGGTACAATAAGCCAAGATCAGGTGTGGAATCTAAAACAACTGATGTATCTGTGACGGCTAAAGATTTAATTGATAAATACCAGGCAACAGAGGCAGAAGCAAACAAATTATATCTCGACAAAGTAATAGAAGTAAGCGGAAAAGTGGATGATATTATCATAAGCGAAAATGATGCAGTTATAATATTAGGACTACAGGGAATGGGTGGTATCAGTTGCCGTTTTTCACCTGCAACCTCTTTAAAAAAGTTGACTATAAAAAAAGGAATGCCGGTAGTGATAAAAGGCCGGTGTACAGGTTTCAATATTGATGTTAACCTCGTGGATTGTATTGTAATCTTATAAATAAATGGTATGACAAACCGGCTAATGTTTTTTGCAGGATTATTTTGTTGTATAACTTTTTTCATTTCTTGTTCTAAAGCCTCGGAAGATGTGCTGATGCCGCAGCAATGCGATACTACCGATATGAAGTATAGCACAGATATTCTGCCCATCATTACTGCAAATTGTTATGGTTGCCATGGAAATGGTACTGTTACCAATGGTGTTGACCTCGATGGATACGATAATGTAAAAGCAAAAGCAATCAGCGGCCAGCTTATTGGAGTAATAACTCATGCGGACGGTTACCCGGCCATGCCTTACGATGGTAATAAATTATCGGATTGTGAAATCAATAAGATCAGAGCATGGATTAATAAAGGTGCGCCTGACAACTGAATATACAGGACAACAATTTAATAAGGAAATTATTAAAGACAAATACAATGAAAAAAAGAATGGTTTTAATTTGTGGTATTTGTATAGCAGCGCTTCACCTGCAGGCGCAATTGTATATTACCAGAACAGGATTTGTGGGATTCTATTCCAAAACTCCACTCGAAGATATAAAAGCAGAAAACAACCAGGTATTTGCCGCTGTTGATTTATCGAAAAAAACAATTGCATTCTCAATGTTGCTCAAAGGATTTTTGTTCAGGAAGGAATTGATGCAGGAGCATTTTAATGAGAATTATGTAGAGAGCGATAAATATCCCAGAGCAACATTTTCCGGAACCTTTAGCAATGATTTTGATCCTGAAAAATTGCAGGGCCCTGTTACTATTCAGATCAATGGTAAGATATCATTGCATGGTGTGGACAAGGAGTTTTCCACACAGGCAGTTATTGAAATAAATGATGGAATATTGACCGGATCCTCAAAATTTCAATTGATTCCCGGAGATTTTAATATTGAAATCCCTTCTATAGTACGGGATAAAATCGCAAAGCAAATAGAAGTGGCAATATCAATTAAATGCAAACCCATAAAATGATAATATGAAATACCTGTTTAAGATTTTGAAAAAAATATTTGTACCGCATAATCACCAGATTGTATATCTGAATTGCGTATTTTTTTGTTGGTGTTTTTCAACTCAGGCACAGGACACTGATTTATTGAAAAGGCTGAATGACTCAATGATGACTTCAACCAAAATCGAATATGTAACCGGTACATTTAAAGGAACAAGGATCATTAATACCCAGTCGGTAGAAATGCCTTCAAAGAAAGAACTCTTGTTTTCCATCATGCACAGGTTTGGTAAAATTAATGATGGCGGGTATGAATTTTTTGGTCTGGATAATGCAACTATGCGTATGGGATTTGAATATGGACTGAGTGATTACCTCACTATTGGAATAGGTAGAAGTACATTCCAAAAAACGTATGATGGTTTTTTAAAAGGCAGGTTACTTCGGCAAACATCATCAGGCAGGAAGATCCCGCTCTCCATCACAGCATTTGCCGGTATTACACATTATACCATAAAATATACAGACAAGCCTTACATGAATGCGCGGTACAGAACGAATTACACTTTACAAATACTGGCAGCAAGAAAGTTCACCCGGAATTTTTCGCTGCAATTGTCGCCCACGTGGCTGCATTACAACCTGGTACCTGAAACGCGGGACAATAATGATGTATTTGTGTTGGGAATAGGAGGCCGGATGAAAATTACCCGGAGGTCAAGTATCAATATTGACTACTGTTACCTGCCACCCAACCAGGTCAACTCCATGAAAGTATATCACTCGCTCAGTGCCGGCTTTGATATTGAAACGGGTGGACATGTTTTCCAGGTGCATATAACCAACTCTCAGGGCATGACAGAGCCGCTTTTTATGGGGAGGACTACCGGCAGTTGGGGCAAGGGGGATATTTATTTTGGTTTCAATATTTACCGCTCTTTCAAATTTGGAAAGAAATGATCAGTATTCATTTATAAAAAAAAGTTATGGAACGAAGAAAATTTATCAATGATCTCGGTCAGGCTACAGCAATAATTTGTGCAGGAGTTTATTTTGCTGCATGTTCTAAATCTGATGACAATCCGGCTCCTGGAAATCCCAGTGGTGGGGGAGGGAATACACGACTAACTGCAAACCTCAATTCTGAGCTTACTGCGATTGGTAATTCAAAAATAAACGGCTCAGTGATTGTAGTACGAATTGCTGATGGGAATATTGCTGAGTCTTTTGTTGCATTAAGCCTCATCTGTACACACCAGGGATGTACGGTAGGTTATGATTCAGTAGCAACGGGATTCAAGTGTCCCTGCCACGGAAGTGAATATAATATTAATGGCGCCGTTACCCAGGGTCCGGCTCCCCAGGCATTGACGAAATACAAAATCACTATTACCAATAATGTGTTAACAGTATCCTGAATTAGTTATGAAACAACAAACAACAAACAATAAACAATAAACTATAAACAATAAATCATTTCTTTGATAATTCAGCCAACAGTTTTTCCAGGTTTTGCAGTGTTGCAGTATATCCTTCTTTGAAGCCTTCAATCAAGCTTTCCATACGCTCAAACGATTCGTTATAGATGGTAATGCTCACTTTTGTGATACCATTGGTTTCGCTGAAATTAAAATCCCAGTCTGAGCCTATAGGCTGTGGGTTTTCGTCTTTATCTGCGAAAGCATTAAACATTTTAAAATTAGTCTTTGGCGTAATTGAAGTAAATGTTTGAAGAGCCCAGCTTTCTTTTCCTTCGGGACTTACCATAGCATAAAACCTTTTACCGCCTACTTCAAAATTCATATACTTTGTCCGGGCTGTGTAGGGTGTGGGAGCTACCCATTGGTCTAGTAACTCAGCTTTTGTAAATGCATCCCAAACCAGTGAAAGCTTTGCATCAAATTCCCTGGTGATATAAACCGTTTTGGCAGGTTTGTCAACAGTAAAATCAAAGAATAAATCGTTTCTCATTTTTTTCTTGTTTTAGATTTTGAAGATTGCATTTTAGAAAGCAGATTGTCCAGTTGATTGAACCTGGTTTCCCAGATCTTCCTGTATTGCTCAAGCCATTTGTCAAACTCTTTCATCTTTTCAATTTCAAGAGAATAGTAAATTTCCCTGCCCTGCTGTTTCTGTTTTATCAGCTGACATTCTGTAAGTATGCGGAGGTGTTTTGAAACTGCCTGTCTTGTAGTATTGAAGTTTTCGGCTATGGCGTTGGGTGTCATAGCCTGTAGCGCTATCAATGCAAGAATAGCCCGCCTTGTAGGATCTGCAATTGCCTGGAAAATATCCCGTCTCATGTGATTAGAAAAATTATATAAGAAACCAATTGGTTGCAAATATATATGCAACTTTTCGGTTTCGCAAGTTTTTGTGTAATTATTTTTCCTGAACCTTCTGAGGATCCTTTACTGTACTTTGTTTAGAGTAATATAAAATACTACTTCATTCCTATTTTTACTTAACGCATCATTCTTCCCTTCTCCTCCGTATTTTTGCGCTCAATTTTACCGGAGGGGCAGTACTTATGCAAAAGAAAGTTTTGGTAATAAAACTCGGAACAGCAGTTATTACAGACAAAGTAGGAAAGATAGACCAGGCAGTTATTAAAAAAATTGCTGCTGAGGTAGCAGTATTAAATGAAAGCTATCATGTAGTGCTGGTGTCAAGTGGTGCAGTAGGCAGCGGAAAATCTTTTTTCAAAAATTATAAGGGCTCTATCATTGAGCGAAAAGCAGCTGCTGCAGTGGGCAACCCCATGCTCATCCAGTTGTATCACAAGTATTTTTCCAAATACAATATTACGGTAGCACAGGCTTTATGCGAAAGGCACCATTTTTCCAACCGCAAACAGTTTCTGCAGTTGAAAGAAACCTTTCACGAGTTTTGGCAGAATGATATTCTGCCTGTTGTTAATGAAAATGACCTGGTGAGTAATATCGAGCTTAAGTTTTCGGATAATGATGAATTGGCAACCCTGATTGCAATTGGTTTTGATGCTGATACGCTTATTATATGCACTTCGGCTGGCGGATTACTTAATAATAACCGTCAGGTGATACCCTTTATTGAAAAAATTGATGCTACAATATTAGGTTTTGTGAAAAGTGAAAAAAGCAGTGGCGGACTTGGCGGGATGCTTTCTAAACTCACATCTACTAAACTGGCAGCATCTTTGGGTATAAAAGTTATTATCTGCGGACTGAAGGGAGATACCCCCTTACATAGTGCAATGGATGGTAAGTTGGGCAGCACTTTTGCCCCCAAAGCTTCTAATCTTAAAGCAAGACAGAAGTGGCTTGCCAGTGGTTCTATTACTATTGGTGGTATTGCAGTGGATAAAGGCGCATCAAAGGCGCTATACAACAGGAAAAGCCTGCTTACCGTAGGTATAAGCAAAGTAAACGGTAACTTTGTTGCCGGTGAAGTGGTTCAGTTGCATGATGAAAGCGGAACAATAATTGGTGTGGCAAAAACACGACTGAGCAGCACCGAAATTAACCAGCAGATTGCACACAAAAATATAATTGCCGCACATGCGGATGATATTGTGATTTTTTAATCGGGTATAATGAATACTACAGCTACATTAATAAAGAAAGCATATAAAGCAGCACCGGTACTGAGGGCAGCGGATGATAAAACCCTGAAAAAAATCCTGCTGATGATTGCTGATGAAATGGAAAAGCAACAGCAGCTGTTGCTGAAAGCAAATCATAAAGATGTTTCAAAACAGGATCCTGCGAACCCCAGGATTGACAGGTTGAAACTGGATGAGCAGCGTATTAAAAATATTGCAAACAGTATAAGGAAAGTAAGTCGCCTTCCCAATCCTTCCAATAAAATTCTTGAAAGAAAGAAGTTGCCCAATGGTCTATTGCTGGAAAAACGAACTGTTCCTTTGGGAGTGGTAGGTGCTGTTTTTGAATCGAGACCCAATGTGTTGTTTGATATAGCGGCGCTTTGTATACGCAGTGCCAATGCCTGCATCCTCAAAGGCAGTAGTGAAGCTGCCCATACCAATATAGCTGCAGCAGGTATTATTCAGTCTGTACTCAAAAAAAATAAAATCCCTGCTGAAGCAGTAACCCTTTTATCACCAGAACGTGAAACCGTACAGGAATTATTTACCGCCACTCAGTATGTGGATGTGCTCATCCCCAGGGGATCCGACAGTCTGATCAGTTATGTAAGAAAAAACAGCCTTGTTCCGGTAATTGAAACCGGCGCCGGCGTATGTCATGTGTATGTGGAAGAAAAAGCAAACCTGCCAAAAGCTGAAAAGATTGTTGTGAATGCGAAAGTATCACGTCCTTCGGTTTGCAATGCTATGGATGCATTGCTGGTAGATAAAAAAGTGGCTGCTGTTTTTTTACCGATGCTGAAACCTGATTTTGAAAAATATAAAGTAGAAGTACTGGCAGACGAACCGGCATATAAATTATTAAAAGGATATCCTTTTCTGAAAAAAGCTGCTCCTGCCGATTTTGGAAAAGAGTTCCTTGACCTGCGTTGTGCCGTAAAAGTGGTAGATAATATTGAAGAAGCACTTGAGCATATCCGTGAGCATTCTACCAAACATTCGGAGGCGATAGTAACCGAAGACAAAAAGCAGGCGGAATTATTTTTGAGGGAAGTAGATGCTGCGGCGGTATACCACAATGCCTCTACAAGATTTACCGATGGCGAAGAATTTGGACTTGGCGCTGAGATAGGAATATCCACGCAGAAACTGCATGCCCGCGGCCCTTTCGCACTCGAAAAATTGGTAACGGAGAAATGGATATTGCGGGGCAACGGACAAGTTAGATAAGATTAAACTCTAATAATATACAAAATGATTTTAAGTAAATCAACCCTGCCTGCTATTAGCTCAGCAGTAGAAAAACCGGCATCAGTAAATTTTGAATTACCTGAAAAGGTTTTGCAGTTTGGTACCGGGGTATTGCTTCGCGGGCTTCCCGATTTTTTTATTGATAAAGCCAATAAGCAGGGTGTTTTTAACGGTAGGGTAGTAGTGGTAAAATCCACTGACTCCGGTGGTGCAGATGCTTTTGACAAGCAGGATGGATTATACACTATTTGTGTGCAGGGGATAGATAAGGGAAAAAAAGTTGAGGAAAATATTATTTCCGCTGCAATCAGCCGTGTGCTTTCAGCAAAGCAACAATGGAAAGATATTTTGCAAACAGCTCATAATCCTGAGATGCAGATTATTATTTCCAATACTACTGAAGTGGGTATTGCATTGGTGGAAGAAGATATACATCAGCAGCCTCCGGCTTCGTTCCCTGCAAAATTGCTGGCATTCTTATATGAGCGTTTCAAAGCATGCAAGGGCAGTGCTGAGGGTGGAATGATAATTATTCCTACGGAACTAATTGTTGGCAATGGTGATAAACTGTTGTCTATTGTGCTGCAACTGGCCACCTATAATAAACTTGAAGCGAATTTTATTGAATGGCTGAAAATGCATAACCGTTTCTGCAATTCACTGGTAGACCGTATAGTTCCCGGTAAACCAGACAGCGCTGCCAAATCTGCTATTGAAACAACCCTGGGTTACCAGGATGACCTGATTATTATGTGCGAAGTGTACAGGCTGTGGGCTATTGAAGGTGATGAGAAAGTGAAGCAGGTACTTTCTTTCGGACAAACTGATTCGGGTGTTATTGTTGCTCCTGATATTGAAATGTATCGCGAACTTAAACTGCGCTTACTCAATGGTACGCATACACTAAGTTGCGGACTGGCATTTCTTTCCGGTTTTAACACTGTAAAAGAAGCCATGGCAGATGCCGGATTTGGCAGCTTTGTTCAGGATATGATGCTGCATGAAATTGCACCTGCTATACCTGCAAAAGTTGATCCTGCCGCGGCTGAACAATTTGGTATGCAGGTGCTCGACAGGTTCAGAAATCCATTCATCAATCACCAGTGGATCAGTATTACCGTGCAATACAGCTCTAAAATGAAGATGCGTGTAATACCGGTATTGCTGAAATATTATTCCGATTTCAATAAAACACCTGCTCATATCGCTAAAGGGTTTGGTGCTTTTCTTGCGTTTATGAAACCGGTGAAGAAAGATGGCAATGTTTATTATGGGGGGTGGAAAGGAAAGAGTTATCCGATCAATGACGACAATGCCGCTTATTTTTATGAGCATTGGCAAAAGAATTCAACGGACAAACTGGTACCCGCTATCCTCGGTGATACAAATTTCTGGGGTACTGATCTTACAAAACTTCCCGGTTTTGCTGAGGCAGTATTGAATGGTATGGAAGAGGTGTTGAAGTGAATAAACGGAATTGGCTGTGGGCTGTGGGTTTTGAGCTGTGGGCTGTGAGCTATGGGTTTTGAGCTTTGAGCTTTGAGCTTTGAGCTTTGAGCATTGGGCTGTGAGCTTTGAGCTTTGAGCTGATACCTGACAGCTATTAGCTGAAAACATTGAGTGTGCATAATTAAGGGTATATACTTCACATTCAAACAATTTATTACGTACAGTTTTGAGGTAACTGCCAAGTGAATAAAAAAACATCAAATTACTTAGCCGGCTAATTAATATTTTTATATCTTTGCCGCATGAAATCCAAACCTGACATTAGCAACCTGCTGGTTCAGATATGCAAACAAAGGCGTAATAAAAGCAATGCTTTATTAGCTGATGTTGGGGTTCATGGTGGACAAGATATTCTGCTTTACTATTTAAGTATGAAAGACGGGCAAACAATTTCAGAATTGGCAGAAAAAATGTGTATAAAATTCGCAACTATCTCTAACATGGTTAACCGAATGGAAGTACGGGAACTAATCCGAAGAGAAAAAGACGGTATTGATCTAAGAGTTACAAGATTATATCTAACCGGTAAAGGGAAAAGCGCCTATAAACTTATTTCAGAAATATGGAAGCAAATGGAAAGTCTGTTAGTCAAAAATCTTTCACTTCAGGAGCAGGAAATATTAAAATCCTTATTGACTAAAATTTTGAAAAATTTGGAATGATTTTTTTTGAATTATTTAGTTAGCCGACTAACTAATATATATGTAAATGTAAAAAATAAATACAATGACAAATCAGAATCAAATCGCAGTATTTGGTGCCACAGGAAAAGTAGGAAGAGAGTTAATTAAACAATTATCTCAGGCTGGATTACCGGCTATAGCCGTTACACGAAATAAAGACAAAACTATACCAATGCCTTTAATTCAATGGATAGAAGCTGATATGAGCGATATTGCTTCTGTTGAAGAAGTATTACAGCAATGCCGAATTATTTTTTTGTCATCCAATGTAAATCAAAATTTTACCGTTGAGCAGACTAATGTAATTAGTGTTGCCGTGAAATATGGCATTCAGCATATTGTCAAACTCTCTTCTCCAGGCGCCGATAAAAGTTCTGAAAATTTTATTGCCAGACCCAATGGAGAGGTAGAAGAGTATTTGAAAAACTCAGGAATAAATTATACTATCCTGCAACCGAATACATTTATGCAAAACTGGTTGGGTTATTTCTCTGAAACAATACAAAAAGAACGCAAAATATATGAAGCTACCGGTGACGGGAAAAAGCCATTCATAGACACAAGGGATATTGCAGCTTGTGCTTTAGTTATCTTAATCAAACCTGAAAATCATAAAAACAAAACTTATTTACTGACCGGTGGTGAAGCGGTGAGTTACGGGCAGGTTGCCAATGCTGTTAGTCTTGCCATTAACGAACAGGTAGAATATGTTTCAATGACAAGCGAACAGGCAAGAGATCGAATGAAAGCATTTGGAATGCCAGATATGATGATAAATACATTTATTGCCATAGCAGAAGGGCAAAGAAAAGGGAAAGCCGAATATGTGAACAAGCAGGTAGAAGAACTTTTAGGCAGAAAGCCGATTACTGTTCAACAGTTTGCAGAAGACTATAGGCATTATTTTAATTAGATAACGATCATAGGTAAATAAAAACATATCATCAACATGTGCTGATTTGTTATCTTCAGCAGTTGTCTTACTCTTAAACCGTAACAATTAATTAAGCTAATTTTTTCCAAAATTCTCACTATGACAATTCTTTCCGAAATCCGATACCTGAAAGCTGAAACCTAAAAGCTGATAGCTGACACCCACAACTCGCAGCCCATCGCCCATTGCCCACTGCTCGCAGCCCACCGCCTAGCCCTCCTCCTTTACTACTTCTTCTTTCAGTTCCTGCTTTAAGTAAAACCCGGTGTAACTTTCCTTACATTCAACGAGTGCTTCGGGAGTACCCTCAAATAAAATACGGCCACCGCCATCGCCGCCTTCAGGACCGAGATCAATAATATGATCTGCCATTTTTATGACATCCATATTATGCTCTATCACAAGTACGGTATTGCCTCTGTCCGTCAGTTTATTCAATACATCCATCAGGTGCCGGATGTCTTCAAAATGCAGACCTGTTGTAGGTTCATCCAATATATAGAAAGTCTTACCGGTATCTTTCTTTGCCAGTTCCGTTGAAAGCTTTACTCTTTGTGCTTCACCACCACTAAGCGTAACCGCACTTTGACCAAGTGTGATATAACCTAATCCCACTTCCTGCAATACCCTGATCTTCCGGTACAGGTAAGGAACGGCCTGAAAAAATTCTACAGCTTCATCTACCGTCATATCCAGCACATCGCTGATGGATTTACCTTTATATCGGATCTCCAGGGTTTCCCGGTTATATCTTTTCCCCTGGCATTTTTCGCAGTGCACATATACATCAGGCAAAAAGTTCATTTCTATCACACGCATACCGCCGCCCTCACACACATCGCATCGCCCGCTTTTTACATTGAAGGAAAAGCGCCCTGGAGTATAGCCCCTGATTTTTGCTTCCGGCACAGCTGCAAACAATTGCCTGATCTCAGTAAAAAATCCGCAATAAGTTGCAGGGTTGCTGCGTGGTGTCCTGCCTATTGGCGACTGATCAATTTCAATTACTTTATCAATATTTTCAAGCCCTTTTACACTGCTGTATTCAAGCGGTTGCATTCTGGAATGATACGCATGTTTTGCAAGTATCGGGTATAATGTCTCGTTGATGAGTGTAGACTTTCCGCTGCCGCTGACACCGGTAACCACAATTAGTTTACCAAGCGGAAATTTTACATTTACTTTTTTGAGATTGTTGCCCGAAGCACCTTTAATCTCCAAAAATTTTCCATTGCCTTTGCGCCGCTGATCAGGAATTTTAATAAAGCGGTGACCGTTTAGGTAAGAAGAAGTCAGTGTATCCAGCTTCAGCAGTTCCGATGGTTTTCCCTGTGCCACTATTTTACCACCATGCGAACCGGCCCGGGGACCAATATCCACCAGGTAATCGGCTGCAAGCATGATATCTTTATCGTGTTCTACTACTAATACCGTATTACCAATGTCTCTTAAATGTTTGAGAGCGGTAATTAACCGGTGATTGTCGCGCTGATGCAAACCAATAGAAGGTTCGTCGAGTATATAGGTAATACCCTGCAACTGCGATCCGATTTGTGTGGCAAGCCTGATGCGTTGTGATTCCCCGCCGCTAAGTGTTCTTGACGCCCGGTTAAGGGTAAGGTAAGTAAGTCCCACATCCAGTAAAAATCCAAGTCGTTCCCTGATCTCTTTGAGTATATCTTTTGCAATAATATTCTGCTTTTCAGAAAGCCTGTTTTCAATACCGTCAAACCATTGCTTCAACGTATTAAGATTGAGGTTGCTGAGTTCGGCAATATTTTTTTCGTTAATCTTAAACCAAAGGCTTTCTTTTTTTAATCTTGCACCCTGGCAGGTTTCACAGGTTTTCAACTCCATAAACTGTTCCACCCACTGCTGGATACTCTCACTGCTACCACCTGCAAACCATCGCCGCAGCTGGTTGACAATGCCTTCAAACTCGGTAGCATACACCGGGCCGGAAATATTCATCTCATCAATGTTAGATTCTGTTTCGCTACCACCCTTTTCATCCCCATATAGCAACAGGTTCATTATTTTTTCAGGCAGGTCTTTTATGGGTTTATCAAGACTGAATTTATTTTTTTTTGCCAGTTGCTGTACCTGTTTAAAAATATAGGCTTCCCTTTCTTCACCCAGAGGGGCAATGCCACCTTCGTTGATACTCAGCTCATGGTTTGGGATAACCGCTTCCATATTTACCTGGTATACCGAACCCAAACCTTTGCACACTGGGCAGGCACCGTATGGTGAGTTGAAAGAAAAGCTGTTGGGGGAAGGTTCTTCATAAGAAATACCGGTGTCTTCACACATCAGCATTTTGGAATAAAAGGCGTCACTGCCGGGTTTATCTTTCGGCTCTGCGGGACTGATAAATAATAAGTCTTTACCCAGTTTTAATCCCTGCTGTACACTTTGACTAAGTCTCAGTCTGAACTCTTCTTCCACCTTCAGCCGATCTATTACTACTTCTATATCGTGAATCTTATAACGGTCTACCTGCATTCGCGGAGCCAGGTCTTTAATTTCACCGTCCACTCTTACTTTCAAAAAACCTTTTTTTCGGACTTCTTCAAATAATTCACGATAATGACCTTTGCGGCCCCGCACTAATGGTGCAAGTATAGAGATCTTTTGCCCCTTAAATCTTTTAAAAATATTTCCTACAATCTCCTCTTCACTCCATTTGATCATGGGTTTACCGGTATTGTAAGAATATGCCTCACCTATTCTTGCAAACAGCAGTCTCAGAAAATCGTACACTTCAGTTACCGTACCTACTGTAGAGCGTGGATTTTTATTAGTTGTTTTTTGTTCAATGGATATAACAGGTGAGAGTCCCGTGATCTTATCTACATCAGGACGTTCCATGTCTCCGATAAACTGACGGGCATAGGCGCCGAATGTTTCCATATAGCGACGCTGTCCTTCAGCATATATCGTATCGAATGCAAGCGATGATTTACCACTGCCACTGATACCGGTTATTACGGTAAGTTTGTTTTTGGGAATACTAATATCAATATTCTTCAGATTGTGCACCCTTGCACCAAACACCGCTATATGCTCCAGATCCGCAGATGCAATTTCATCCATCCGTTTGTTGTCCTTTTCCTTTGCCATAAAAGATAGCGAAGATACTAAAAAAAGTAGCAATAACTTTTTCTCAAATTCGTAAGTCTGATTTTCTTATTTCGAAAATCAGGTACAATCTCCCGATTCTATTTTTACAACATAATACAGTATCCTGCTATACTCCTCATACAACAGGAGAAAATGAAACAATACCATTTCAATAAACCATTTCCAAAGAATTTTTAAACTTAATTTTTCATGTTAAAAAAAATTTTCTTTTTAACCCTTTCCAGTCTGATTTTTGTTTCCTTAATGGCCCAGTCGAAAAAAGAAGCGGTAATTACCGGTAAAGTACAAACGACAGATCAGCTTCCTTTACCCCATGCCACTATAAGTCTTGAAAATACTATACTCTATACTATAACTGCTGAAGACGGAAGTTTCAGGATTACTGCACCACAGGGTAAATATACTTTAGCAGTATCCTATGCAGGATATATCACCAATACCCGGCCCGTTACAGTATCTGCCGGAGATATTTCGGATATAGGTACTATCGTCATTGAATCAAATTCAACCACGCTTCGTGAAATCGTAGTATCCGATATTCAAAAAAATAAATTTGGAAAAAGATCTACTTCAATAGCCGCACGGATGCCGCTGTCAGATATGGAAAACCCTACGGTGTATAATATGGTTAATAAGGATTATCTGCAGGAGCAGGCTGCTTTCGATTTTTCTACTGCAATGAACGGGGTGGCCGGTACCAATGCAACCAACGGCGTAAATGAAAGCGGACAGTCCATCACTATGCGTGGGTTCACAAGCAGTGCAGGTTTCAGAAATGGTATTGCCGTTAATCCTAGAACACAAACGGAAATATATAATGTAGAAAGAATTGAAGTGCTGAAAGGCCCTTCAGGCACGCTCTTTGGCGGACCCCTGGGCAGCTATGCCGGAGCTATGGCTACCTATGGTGGCGTGGTGAATATAGTTACCAAAAAACCTTTCGAAAGTTTCCGAGGCGAAGTGGCTTATTCTGCAGGCAGTTGGGGGCTAAACCGGTTTACTGCAGATATCAACACACCGTTAAATAAAGAACATACGGCACTAGCCAGAACCAACTTATTATTTCACACCCAAAACAGTTTTCAAACCGCAGGGTTCTCCCGTGCATTTGGTGCAGCTACATCATTGCAGTTTAAAGTAAACGATAAAACCACCGTGAAGTTTGATGGTGAAATTTATTTACCCAATAAAAACCTGAATGCCTACATCCGGAATTCAGATATACTGACCAATCCATCCATGGAGCAGTTTAAAAATATATATGACCGCTCTTTTTCCAGCAATGATATTGCCACCAAAAGGCATGCGTATTACGCCATGGCAGAAGTGGAGCACCGGTTCAATGATCAGTGGTTATCCAGAACCAGTTACCAGCACGGAGAGTCGGGTGAAAAGGAATCTATATTTATGGTGCTTAGCTATGTAAGTGATGATAGTGTGGCGAGACAAATAAGACCTTTTGATGTATTTCGCATCACTACCGATAATATTCAACAAAATTTTATTGGTGATTTTCGCATAGGCGGGTTAAGAAACAGGATTGTAATAGGTGCAAATTACAATACGGGCACAACCGAAAATCAATATGCAACTTTCCAGCTTGCCAACGGACGCCGGTCTGTATTTGTTCCGTTTGACCGTGTGGGTCTGTCACCTGAAGCCCGCTGGGCACCCGTGTCTTTAGGAGATGTTACCAAACTCAATGATAACCGTGTTGCCACCGATTTGCAAGTGAATAAATCATCCTCGCTGAGTGCTTATGTATCTGATGCATTGAATGTGCTGGACAATCTTTTAATTATGGCCAGTGTTCGTGTAGACAAATATAAAAACAGCAACTCCGTGCTTTCCGGTATTAAACAGGATGATGGCTACAACCAGGTACAGGTATCACCCAAATTTGGTATCGTGTACCAGCCGGTTAAAGATAAAATAACCATGTTTGCCAACTACGTAAACGGATTTAACAACGTACCACCGAATACAAATGATAACGGTGAGATACAAAAGTTCAAACCTGAGCAGGCAAACCAACTGGAAGCCGGTGTAAAACTTGACCTGCTGGAAGGCAAACTCACCGGCTCAATAAGTTACTACGATATTAAAGTGAGTGATCTTGTTCGTTTCATTGATGACTATAATGCAGTTCAGGATGGAGACCTGGACAGCAGGGGAGTGGAGATGGAACTAATCACCAGTCCGGTAAGGGGCTTTAATATTGTGGCAGGTTTTGCATACAACGACAACAAATATAATTTATATGATGATGGCTATAAAGGACGCCGGGCAGCCTGGACACCTAAACTGATGGGTAATATGTGGGCAAGTTATAAATTCCTGGATGGTGCTATTAAAGGTTTGGGATTCGGTGCCGGCTTCAACTATGTTGACAAAGTTTACCTGTCGGTTCAAAATAAATTTTATGTTCCTCAAAACACGATATTTAATGCTACTGTGTTTTATGATCAGTCAAAATATCGTATCGGCATTAAAATAAACAATGTAGCAGATACGAAGTACTGGAACTTCTATGGGCAGCCACAAAAACCGAGAGAATTACTGTTGAATGTTTCCTATAAATTCTAACGAACAGGGTTAAACGACGGCTAAATAGAAACCATTATGATCAGAAAAGACTCCGGCAACGAACCCAGGAAACAAATTAAGAATAAAACGCTTAATAAAATTATTGCCTGGGTTCATTTATGGCCAAGTTTAGTATCAGCAGTTTTGCTGGTGTTCGTTTGCCTCACCGGCACCATCATTGTGTATGCAGATGAGATCATGGAATTGTCTGCCGGTAAAAGCCGGTATGTGGAGCAGGTGGGAAAAGAAAAGCTTGACCCGCTGGTGTTGATGCAGAAAGTGAAAGAGAGGTATCCTGACAGACGCAACCCGGGGTATATCGTTAGCTATAAAGATCCGCACAGGGCTACGCGTATCAACTCATTCGATCCCAAAGCTGGGTTGCGAATGATTTATATGGATCCCTATACCGGTGAAGTTTTAAAGAATGATCCCACCATCCATTTTTTTTATGTAACGGCACATTTACATTCTCAACTGCTGTTGCACGAACCTGGGTTTTGGATAGTGGCTGTTGCTACTATCATTTTTTTAATTGAGCTGATTACCGGTTTAATATTGTGGTGGCCGGCTAAGTGGAACAAACACAACAGAGATGCCAGTTTTAAAATTAAATGGAAGGCGAAGTTTAAACGGTTGAATTACGACCTGCATAATGTAATGGGCTTTTATTCGCTTGCTATCTGCCTGATACTTACGGTTACCGGATTGATCATTGCTTTTGAACCGGTACAGAATCTTACGTTAAAAATTTTTGGCACCAACAGTGAGGCTCACGAATGGGAGCATAAGCTCGAAGACGAGAGACTGGAGAATCCTGCAACGGTGAATTATGCTGCTCTCGAAAAACAAATATTTGAACGGCACCCCTATAAGAAAGAAATACAACTTTACAGTTTTAATCTTTCCGACTCTTCATCGTACTATGTTATGAATGTAGCGAAAAGTATAGGACTGAAGAGCGCAGAAGATGCCGAAAGAATTTATGTTGACCGCCAAACCGGTGAGGAAATTGCAACTCCTGGTTTTGTAAATGCGCATAACAAAGTGGAAAATGCCTGGTGGAACCTGCACATGGGAAAATGGATGGGACCTGTTGGTAAATTGCTAACATTTGTGGGTGGATTAATTGCCACCAGCCTACCGGTAACCGGGTTTCTGATCTGGTGGGGCAGAAGAAAGAAAAAGCCTTCAAAAAGCAAAACACTAAGCCACAAAAAAGCCGATGCTGTCCCGCAACTGAATTAAATAGGATGCCGGCAGTGGCAAGTGTATAAAATTAAAAGAGGTGAAATACTTTGGGTAGTATTTCACCTCTGCATTTAGGTAAACTATATAATGAAATTAATACCTCGTTATGCAGCTTGTTTTACAAATTGCACCTCTGCATTTATTCTTACTTCGTCACTTACTAAAACTCCACCGGTTTCGAGAGCGGCGTTCCAGTTCAGTCCCCAGTCTTTTCTGTTTATCTTTCCACTCAGGGAAAAACCGGCTTTCAGGTTGCCCCAGGGATCTTTGTTGATGCCACCAAACTCCACATCAAAGCTGACTTGTTTTTTAATACCCCTGATATCGAGTATACCATTCAGTTTGTAATTATCATCGTCAAGTTTTGTTAACGAAGAGCTGGTAAACTTCAGTTCTTTGTGGTTTTCTGCGTCAAAAAAATCGGCGCTTTTTAAATGTTTGTCACGATCGTTATTATTGGTAAATACGGAACCAGATTCAATATTCAGTTCAACACTACCCTTACTGAAGTCATCGCCTTCTGTTAATATTACTGCATTAAATACTCTGAATTCTCCTTTCACATTCGTAATCATCATGTGACGAACTTTAAAATCTATTTCGCTGTGTGTGGGGTCCAAAACCCATTTTGTTTGATTTGCCATATTATTCTTTTTTCTTGTTTTGAATTAATAATGCAAAGGTGGTACACCTTGCCCGGGTAAAAATTCACCTGTGTTAATAAATGTGCAAACGGTTGCGAGGTTATTTTTTAGGCGCTAATTCCTTTCGGATACGGCTAAGCGACTGGGGTTTGATTCCAAGATAGGAGGCAATCAGGTATTGGGGTATGCGTTGATTGAATTTTGGATACAGGTTTGAAAATTCCAGGTAGCGTGATTCTGCGTCTTCGCTGTTTGTTTTGGCAACACGGTATTGGAATGCTACAAGGGCATTCTGGGCCAGCAAGCGGAAAAAGCGGTCTATTTCCGGGCACAGTTCACATGCTTTCTGAAAGTTTTGTTTATTTAACAACAGCATCTGGGAAGGCTCGAGTGTTTCAATGGTATATATACCTTTCCGGTCTGAAAAAAAACTATACAGATCGGATATCCAGTATCCTTCAAGAGCAAACTGTATTGCATGTTTTTCACCCTTCCGGTCAATGAGATAAGAATAACAGGCGCCCTGTTCTATAAAATAAGAATAACGGCAGACCTTTCCTTCTTCTGCCAGTATTGTTTTTTTATCGAATGATTTGGGAAATACACAGTCAGCAAACTCATTGAAAACGGCATCACTTATGGAATGCCCCAAAGTTGTTTCAATATTTTGCCGTAACAATGGATACATATAACAACTTTTTCCTGGTTAAACTTTTTGGTTTATGTGCATATTACACAATTTATGATAAACATGAAAACCAGATTTCAAAATGGAATTAATTTTTTTGAGGATACTGGATGAAGGAATGATTTCACACATAGAGAAAAAATCTTTGTGCAACTCTATGTATGCTTTGTGCTCATTGTGAAAAATACATTTCACGCAAAGACGCAGAGAAAATAAACGCAGAGAACGCAAAGGAGAAAAAACCTTAGCGTCCTTTGCACTCGCTGCGCCTCTGCGTGAAAATTAGTTTAACACCAAGCCACCAGGAAGAAAAAATCTTTGTGCAACTCTATGTATACTTTGTGCTCATTGTGAAAAATACATTTCACGCAAAGACGCAGAGAAAATAAACGCAGAGAACGCAAAGGAGAAAAA
>JBDHYJ010000023.1:0-56197 GCA_039811345.1 Chitinophagaceae bacterium | reverse complement strand
GAGCCCCATATATCAGAATTGGAACCTGTATATTTCACGCCGTGAAGTTAATTGCAGAATGATGAAAATAGAAATCATTTTGATAGATGGGGTTTGGAGTTTGGGATTTGGAGTTTGAAGTTGGGGGGAGGTTTGGGATTGCAATGACTGCTGATAGCTGACAGCTGACGGCTAACAGCTATCAGCTAACACCCTACCCCCAATACCCACGAATCCTCTCTGTAAAAAGCTTATACAGTTCCGACATCCCGGGATAATTGTTTAACAACTGCAGGTGCCTGTTGATAGTAGTACTATCATTGCGGACAGCAGGTCCAGTTTGCATTTCGGCAGGGCTATATACTTTTAGCCTGCTTACCGTTTCTTCCAGTAATGGATAAAGCAGGGAGAAATCTAACTTTTCTTTTTTACAAAAATCACTGGTGATGGTCAGCAGGTAATTGGTAAAATTATTTACAAATACTGCTGCAATATGCAGATGCATACGTTCATCATCATTTGCTACTGACACCCGGTCACTAATTGAATTTGCGAACCTGGTAATTTTTGCTATGGTTTGATTAGTATTCCCATCAACCAAAAAAGGAACAGGAGGTATATGTTCAAGATTTTTTCTAAGACTTTGCAGCGGATATAAAACACCATACTCACCTGATACATCAGCGAGAATTTCTTTCGATACCGCCCCGGCAGTATGCACTACTGTTCCTTTGGTACAAAAATTTTTGGTGACTTCAGGTAAAGCAGTATCGGAAACCGCAATAATATAAAAATCCGCATCGGTATATACTCTGTCAAGTGTGCAGGCCTCTGTTCCTGCTGAAGCAGCAAGTAATTTAGTTTTCAATATATCACGACCGGCAATTTGCATCAACCGGTGTGAGGTTGACTTAATCATTCTGCTTAATACGGCAGCAACATTGCCTGTTCCGATGATAACCACATTCATAACTGCAAAATAATGCATTACAAACTGTAATTTCGTTTGTTTATACCCGGTATAATATGGCAGAAAAAATTTCCAGGAAATTAGCAATGGGGATAGTGCGCAGAAAATTACGGCTGCTTGCTGCTGTTTCCCCACAAAAAGCCGCTGAAAAAGCTTTTGCCATATTCTGTTCGCCACGCCGTAAACCCCTGAAAGGAATTACTGCAACCGAAAATAAAGGAATTGCATGCTCTCTTCAAGTAAATGGTTATACAATTTATGGGTATTGCTGGAACAGCCCATCATCTAAGAGAATTCTGATAGCGCATGGATTTGAATCTTGTGCCAGAAACTTTGAAGGTTTTATATCCCCTTTAGTGGCCAAAGGATATGAAGTGGTAGCATTTGATGCACCTGCGCATGGTAATAGCGAGGGCAAGTCAATTATCTTACCATTATATATACAAACATTAAAAACCATTTACGAAAATTATGGACCATTCGATGCATATATCGGGCATTCGTTCGGCGGTCTCGCTATTTCTCATCTTCTGAAAACCACTCCCCACGACAGCAGCACCAGGGTGGTTTTCGTGGCGCCAGCTACCGAAATAAAAACTGTAATGGAAAGGTTTTTCAATATAATGCACCTGAAGAGTGAAGTGAGAAAAGCCTTTGAAGAATGGAGCACCCAACAAACCGGCATTACACCCGAAGATGCATCTGTTCGTAAAGCCATGCCATTTATTCGTGCCAAAATATTATGGCTACACGACAAAGACGATGATATTACACCATTCAGCGATGTAGAAAAGGTTCAGAGCGACAATTTCAGTAATATCAGATTTGTGGTTACCCAGGGACTTGGACACCGGAAAATATACCGCGATCAACAGACTGTAAAACAAATAATTGACTTCCTGTAGCTCTTCCATTTTTTTGATTGTAAAAGGTTTGCCCTAATATTGCAGCAATTTATACAGGGAATATCCTGTTAAAACATTCATAAGATCATAGAGTTACATACGTTTTGAACATATTAATAATAAAAGGATAGCCGCTATTTATTTAATAACTACGGCATTTAAGCAATACAATGGCAAAAAATTTATTGATAGTTGAGTCTCCGGCAAAAGCAAAAACAATTGAAAAAATCCTCGGTGAAGACTTCGAGGTTAAGAGCTGTTACGGGCATATCAGGGATCTGGAAAAGAGCGATATGGGTATTGATATAGACAACCAGTTCGAACCAAGATATATCATACCTGAGGATAAAGAGAAGGTAGTAAAAGAATTAAAAAGTTATGCAAAAAAAAGCAGCGAAGTGTGGCTGGCTACGGATGAGGACCGCGAAGGTGAGGCCATAAGCTGGCATTTGTGTGAAGTACTGGGACTTGATCCGTCGAAGACTAAACGTATTGTATTTCATGAAATAACAAAGCCCGCTATACAATCTGCCGTAAAAACACCGAGAAAACTTGATATGAACCTGGTAAATGCCCAACAGGCACGGCGCATCCTTGACAGGATTGTTGGTTTTGAACTGTCGCCGGTATTGTGGCGCAAAATGAGTATGCGCAATAACCTGAGCGCAGGCAGGGTACAAAGTGTAGCGGTGAGGTTGATTGCTGAAAGAGAAAGAGAGATCAATGCTTTTCAGAGTATAAGTTCGTTTAAGCTTGAAGCTTTTTTTGCAGCTAACGATATCAGCAATAAGCCTGTAACATTTAAGGCAGAAGGCAGCAAATACAATACCGCAGAAGACGCTGAAAAGTTTTTGCAAAGTTGCAAAGGCGCTAACTATATTGTTGGGGACATACAGGTAAAGCCTGCAAAAAAATCTCCTGCTGCTCCATTTACCACTTCCACTCTTCAGCAGGAAGCTTCGCGCAAGCTTGGTTATTCGGTAAGCCGCACTATGCTGCTTGCGCAAAAATTATATGAAAATGGGTATATAAGCTATATGCGTACAGACAGCGTCAATCTGAGCGATACTGCCCTTGACGATATCAAAGCAAAGATTAAATCGCAATATGGCGGGGAATATGTGCAGGAAAGAAAATATAAAAATAAAAATGAATCGGCCCAGGAAGCGCATGAAGCAATACGCCCTACCGCAATGGAAAGGCTGACCGTAGAAGATGCAGATTGCAGGAAATTGTATGAACTGATCTGGAAACGCACTATGGCTTGCCAGATGGCGGATGCTGAACTGGAAAAAACTATTGCTAAAATCAATATCTCTACCAACAACCAGGATCTTACCGCGCAGGGTGAAGTGTTGAAATTTGAAGGGTTCCTTAAAGTATACCGCGAAGACCGCGATGAAGATGATGCAGAAGAAGAACAGGCCGAAGGAATGCTGCCGCCATTGAAGATAAACCAGCAGGTTGTTTTTAAAGAAATGAAAGCAACAGAAAGGTTCTCAAGACCGGCGCCGAGATTTACCGAAGCATCATTAGTAAAAAAATTAGAAGAACTCGGAATCGGGCGCCCCTCTACTTATGCTCCTACAATTTCCACTATTTTAAAAAGAGGATATGTCGAAAAAAGAGATAAGGAAGGAGTAAAAAGAAGCTACCGGATTTTGCAGCTTAAAGCAGACACTATCTCCAAACTCACTGATGAAGAAACAACAGGTGCGGAGAAATCAAAACTATTTCCAACTGATCTTGGACTTGTAGTAACGGATTTCCTGAAGCAGTACTTTGATGATATAATGGACTACGGATTTACTGCAAGAATAGAGGAGGAATTTGATGAAGTAGCACAGGGAAAGCTAAAGTGGAACCGGATGCTGAAAGACTTTTATACTCCATTTAAAAAAGATGTGGAGAATACCATAGAAAAAGCAGAACGCATTAAAGGTGAAAGAGAATTAGGTGCAGACCCCGCCACCGGCAAACCCGTTGTAGCCCGTATGGGCCGGTATGGCCCTATGGTGCAGATAGGCGCAACAGATGAGGATGAAAAACCACGTTTCGCAAAACTCAAAGCCACACAGAGTATTGAAACCATTTCGCTTGAAGAAGCGCTTGATCTTTTCAGGCTGCCGCGAACCCTGGGGCAATTTGAAGACAACGATGTAACAGTAAGCATAGGAAGGTTTGGGCCCTATATTGCACACGACAAAAAATTTTATTCGCTTGGTAAAGAGTTTGATCCATACACCATCACATTAGAAGAAGCCGTTCCCATTGTGATTGAGAAAAGAAAAGCAAAAGATGAAAGGACCATCAAGGTTTTTGAAAAAGAAAAAATTCAGGTGCTGCGCGGACCTTATGGACCTTACCTGAAACAGGGACTGAGAAATTTCAAACTCAGCAAGGAACAACAGGAAAGAGCCGCTGATATAACTATAGAAGAAGCGTTAAAAACCATTGAAGAATTAAAGGCTAACCCGCCGAAGAAGACGGCGAGGAAGAAGAAACAAGGATAAGGTATTTACAAATAAAATCGTAAATAACGATATCAAATATTCCCTTTCTTTAGTTCCTGTACAGCATGATTTGCAGCCCTTGCAGTCAGTGCCATAAACGTGAGCGATGGATTTTGATTTCCGGTGGAAACCATACAGGCGCCGTCTGTAACAATAACGTTTTTACAACTATGAACCTGGTTCCATTTATTCAAAATTGAAGTTTTAGGATCTCTGCCCATACGGATGCCGCCCACCTCATGGATATCAAGGCCCGGAGCCTGTTTTGTATCTGCAGTTCGTATATTTTTACAACCGGCTTTCTCCAGCATTTCTGAACCTTGCTGCAAAAAATCGTTCATCATCTTTGTATCATTTTCATCGTAATCCACAGAGATAATCATTTGAGGTATACCCCATGGGTCTTTCTTATCCTTGCTAAGCCTTATATGATTTTCATGTTTGGGAATGGTCTCTCCCTGCATCATCATAAATACATTCCAACTTCCGGGATCAATCAGCTTTTCTTTAAAACTATCTCCTACCCCATCCATCCATAGGCCATCCTGCCAACCCGAACGTCCTGCACTATAAGCAACCATATAACCTCTTAAGAAATCGGTTTCCTGTTTAAATACATTACGGAATGATGGCATAAAAGCTGTTGTTGGTCTTCGTCCGTAATAATATTGATTGTCAAAACCATCAATGGCAGCACTAATATTACCCCGGTAATTATGAAACGCTATATAACGACCCAACACTCCGCTGTCATTACCTAATCCTTCAGGAAAACGACCGGAAGTGGAGTTGAGTAAAAGTATATTTGAATTTAAAGTAGAGCCGTTGACAAAAATTATTTTTGAAAAAAACTCGGTAGTTGATTTATCGTTGGCATCAATTACCTGAACACCCACGGCTTTTTGTGAGCGCTCATCATATAAAATTGTTGACACCACTGAATGGGGGCGAATGGTAAGATTACCGGTTTTTGCAGCCCAGGGAAGTGTTGACGAGTTGGAACTGAAATATGCACCAAAAGGGCAACCCCGGTAACAAAGGTTTCTTGCATTACATTTTGAACGACCCTGATTCTGATGGATTTCCTGTGGTGCTGTCAAATGAGCGCATCGCCCTGTTATTACTTTGCGATCGGTATATTGTTCGTTTATTTTTTTCTGTATATGTTTTTCTACACAGTTTAACTCAAATGCAGGAAGGCATTCACTGTCAGGCAGACTGACAATACCATCGCGATTACCACTGATGCCGGCAAATTTCTCTACATGAGTATACCATGGGGCAAGATCATTGTAACGAATAGGCCAGTCAACAGCAAAACCATCCCGCTGAGGTGCTTCAAATTCGTAATCGCTCCAGCGCTGGGTTTGCCTTGCCCAGGTGAGCGATTTACCTCCTACCTGATAACCCCTGATCCAGTCGAATGGTTTTTCCTGGATATAGGGTTGCTCTTTATCTTTCACAAAAAAATGCTGTGTTGCCTCATTAAAAGCATAGCACCTGCTCACAATAGGATTTTCTTTGAGCAACTCTTCTTTTAATTTTCCACGATGCGGCAACTCCCAGGGATCAAGCGTGGCAGTCGGGTAATCTTTTATATGTTCCACCATTCTCCCCCGTTCAAGCACTAATGTTTTCAGTCCAGCTTCACACAGCTCTTTAGCAGCCCAGCCCCCACTGATTCCAGAGCCAATTACAATTGCGTCATAAGTATGATCTTGTTTGCCTTTACCGGGTACATTCATAATGATTGATTTTATTCATCCTTATCAATCCTGAAAGATAAGTGCATACCAAATAAAATCAATAGAATGTTTCCTTTGTTTTTATTACTCTGATCGTTTATATGCTCTTTCCACCAGCCGCATAGTATTGATAGCATCTTCCACAGAGTTATCAGGATGAAGAACAGTACCCCGTTTAGCCTTGATCATTTCATATATAGAACCGATAAAAGCATGCGGAAACCAGGAGCCATGGATCGGAAGCTGATGCCAACCTGGAGAATCATCACCTAACAATACATATTCAAATGCATCCGGAACACCTGTGGGGTAGTTCATTAATAGCCCCAGTTTAATTTTAACAGCACCCTTTGTTCCTTCAATTTTAATAAACGCATCCTGATTGTGCAAACCAAATTCATGAAGATGGTTTGTTGATATATTCGCCCGCAGCATATCTCCATAGTCCAAAATGATATTTGATTTCACTTCTGCAAGTTGTGGCATTTTCGGATGGCGGACAGATCTTGCATATATGCTTTTAGGTTCGCCAAGCAGGTTGCGCAACAAATCAATATAGTGAATGCTATGGTATAAAATCTCTACTCTTTTGGCGTCTTTTAGAAATTCCCATAAATGCCAGGGTGTGTACACATTCACATATACTTCTGCATCACAAATATCTCCCAACCATTCCTCCGCTATCATTTGTTTTAACATCAGAATATAAGGTGCATATCTCAATTGAAAATTCACACCTGCTGTAATTTGTTTTTTCCGGCACAATTCCAGAATTTTTTCAGCCTGCTTTTCATTCTCTCCCATCGGCTTTTGCATCAACACAAAACTTTTATCAGGAAGTTGTTGAATGACATCAATAATTTTATTGCCCGGTACTGCTATATCATAAATGCAATCGTTGTTGTTTTCCGCAACCAATTGCTGCATATACTCATATACTTTAGGAATCTGAAACTTACCGGCAAGCTTTTGTGACCTGGTATTGTCTATATCATAAATTCCTGACACAGGAATGGCGGCCAGTTTATATGCAGGTAAATGGGCATCTTCCACAATTCCTCCGGCACCAATAATGATAACCGGTGGAGTTTGTCCTATATCCGGAATTTCAAAACGAATATGGTTTAGATTTTTCATGCCCATTAGTTTTCGCCCAGATAGTTTCCATAAGTAATGATCAGCACAGCCGCTATCAATACCATTAAAGCCAGAATTAATATCTGTGATGTTTGCTTTTTTACTCCCCGCCATTCTTTTAACACAATACCCACTACAGCGCTGATCAGTACCAGCATAATCATGTGTATGGCCCAGCTTGTAAATTTATATATTCCCAGTCTGTTATGTCCCAGCCCATAAAAGAAAAACTGAGTGTACCATAATATACCTGTCAAAACAGCTAATCCATAATTTATCCCCAGCCACCTGTTATTGTCATCTTTCACCAATACCGGTGTTTTGTATTCATGCCAGGATTTATTTTTATTATGCAGATAAATACAATACAGCGCCGTTGTAACGAAAGCGCCTGAATTCGAGAAAATATAAATCACATTTCCCTGAAGTCCCCCTGCTCCATATTTAGCAGCTACATCTGCAATAGGTTGACCACGAAAAAGAGAAAAACCATAAAGTGCAGATAATACGCCGGCCAGGATGCACAAAGTGATACCAATGGAGAAAGAATTTTTCCCTTTTTGTAATGGGCTATTCTGATTATCTTTTTCTTTTAAACGGCCGGCAAATCCACAAAGTGCTATACCGGCAGCCCCGGCTATAATACCGGTAATAATTACATTACCACCATTACCACTCAATACTGTTGCAAGTTTTCCTTCGTATAATGGAGGAAGTAAAGTACCCAGCACACAGGATATACCCACTGAAATTGCATAGGTCAGTGAAAAACCTACATAACGAATCGCTAAACCAAATGCTGTACCTCCTATTCCATACAACATACCCAGAAAAAAAGAACTTCGCATTGCTGAGGCAGGTGCTTCTGATAATACCTGAAACAAATGTGGTATGGTGATAAATGCAATAATCACCGGTAATGCCAGCCAGCATACAAAAGCCTGCATCAGCCAGTAGGTCTGCCATGACCAGCTCTTTAATTTTTCCTGCGGTGTATAGCAGACAGATGCTGAAAATGCTCCGATAAAGTGTAAGAAAACTCCTGCAAAAAGATTCATTGTATGGTTTTGAATTTAATCTATTTGTTGTCCGCTAAAATTTGTATTATAAAAATGAGCAGCGTTCTTCCAGTATATCTTTTCGCTTTCATTTGACTTGAGCAGGTTATCTATTATACCCGTATATCTTTCCCAGTGCATCGTATAGCTCCCGGCCAATGTAGAAACGGGCCAGTCACCTCCCATAAAACAACGATCTGTGCCAAAGGTCTCCAGCACGTAATTAATATAAGGAGTTATGTCTTCTGATGTCCAGCCGGTAGGGTTTCCGGAAGCTGTACCCAGTCCGGATATTTTTGCATAGATATTTTTGTTAGCCGAAATTTCCTTCATCAATTGTCCCCATGTGCCAAAGCGTACAGCCGATTTAACTGGTGGCTGATTCAAATGATCTAATACCATTCTTAAAGAAGGTATTTTTTCCGAAACCTTAATAGCCGTTTTCAGATGATCATCATTGATCCCAACAATATCATAGGGTATCTGATAAGAAGCTAATATCTGAAGACTCTCTATTACAGCAGGCTGCAACAACCATTGCGCATCAGGTTCGTTATGTATCAAATGTCTTACTCCTTTAAAATAAGGTTCTTTCAGAAATCTATCTTCGAGCAGCCGATGAACTTCTGCGGGAGCCGTCAGTGGGAGCCAGCCAACCACTCCAATAATCTCAGCATATTTTCTGGCTGCTTCCAGCATTATATCCGTATCCTCCAGGTTGTTAGCAGCCTGCACCATAATACCGGCAGCAACTGGAGTATGCTTCATTTCAGCAAGCAACTCATCCACCAGATACGTACGATTCAAAATACTGGTATCACTATCCAACCATTCATACCTGGCCCTTTCCAGGTTCCAGGCATGAATATGTGTGTCTAAAATATTTTTTTTCATCGTCGGAAAGTTTATTAAGAATCAGAATGCTTTAAGGAAGTCCTGTATAATTGATTAATTTGTTCCAGCACAGATTGGGCATTACCACCGTATTGCAGAAACTGCTGTATGGGTTTGCCAGCCTCATCCTGAAAATGAAGATACCCGTTATAACGCGGGCGGATATACGCCCTATCCAATGCAGGCAATGTATTTTTAAAATATCCACCAGTGTGCTGATTAATTGCTTCATCTTCCCACGCCTGACGGTGCCCTGGTTGTCCTCCATTATAAACATATAGGGTAGACTGAATCGCTGGCGACACAATCCATTCGGCAAACTGCAGCGCTTCTTTTTTATATTTTGAAAATGATGATACTGATAAGCCAGTACCTCCCAGCGTACTACGGAGTTTAGATACGGTACCCATACTTATCAAATCCGTATAGTGCAGCAAGGATCGTGCATATCCTCTGCGTGAATAATTAGAATAACCATAAGCAAAGGGACAATACCAAAACTCATCTGTTGTTGTCATTAGTTCTGCAATTGCAATTGGATTGCAGGAAAACATTTTTTTATCTACACGGCTCCATAAGTCTTTCATCAATCCCAACGCATCAGATCCTATAGTTTGTTCTATCACTTCATCTTCATTAGTAAAAGGTTCTTTTCCTAATGCAATGCAAAACATATAAAAATTCATCAGCAGATCAATAGGTATGGCAGGCACTGCTACCCTACCCTTTTCGGCCATTGTTATCAGTTCATCCCAATTCTCCGGTACCCGTGCATGATTAATTTCCAACAAATCCTTTCTACAACTGGCAACTGGAGTAGCAGCATCTATAGCCAGCGCCCATTGATGCCCTTCGTACTGATAGCTCAAATGAGAATATCCAACCGAATATTTCAGTTGGTCTTTTAAATACTCATTTTCCAGGTACTCATCAAAGGACAGTACACATTTTGTTGCTGCCGCACAGCCAACCCAGGGATGGTCAATGATGAGTAAATCATAATCATTGACTAATTTCTCAATTGGGAAATCGGCAAACTCCTGCAAAGTCCTCTTTCTCCAGGTTATACTTATTTCGGGATGAAGTTCAGCATACCGTTGTGAACAGGCAACAAGAGGTGTATATCCCCGACTATGCCCCCAGGTGATTCCTTTCAGTTCGATACTATTTCCCATCTATTCAGGCTTTAATTGTGCCAATAAAATATGTTCACATACCATCACACATTCCTGACGTTGATTAAATACTTCCACTAACTCAGTTACCAGTCCCATACCAGGTTTTTTATAAGGCTTTTTTTCTTTAATGGACACTTTTACCTTAATCGTATCGCCAATAAAAACAGGCTTGATAAATCGTAAACGGTCATATCCATAACTGAAAGCAACTTCATTGATCAGCGAAGCCGTCATTCCCACCGCAACGCTAAAGATGAGCGTACCATGAGCAATACGTTCCTTAAAGGGTTGGGATTTACACCACTCGGCATCCATGTGATGCGGAAAAAAATCACCCGTCTGGCCCGCATGCATAACAATATCCGTCTCCGTGATGGTACGGCCAATGGTCTCCCTGGAATCACCTTCCTGATAATCTTCAAAATATATTTTAGTGAACATGAGAATTTGAGATTTGAGATTTAAGATTTCAAATTTGAAATTTTTCAGGGTTTCGATATTTAACTGTTTGCAGGTGTTCACAGTATAGCACCAACTCACCATCATTCTTAAACACTTCATAGCTGGCTCTGTACAACCCCATATCCTTATACTTTGGTTGCTTATCCAGATCGGTTTTTATAGTGTAAATCGTATCATTTATAAATACAGGTTTGATAAAACGGAGTTTGTCATATCCATAGCTAAATGCATTTACACAATTAGTGGCAACAAGTCCCAGGCCCGCACTGAATACGAATGCGCCTGCCACTAGTCTCTTACCAAAAATACCGTGCTCACGGGCAAATATTTCATCAGCCACATAGGGATGCATATCCAGTACCAGGTTATTAAACTGCATACTTTCACCTTCACTGATGGTTCTGCGGATAGAGCGAATAGTTTTACCTATTTCAATATCTTCATAAAACCAGTCTTCCGCATTCCAGATAGGGATGTCCTTGTGTTTAGATGGATCAGGATTGGGGTTCATGATTGGATTTGAAATTTGAGATTTGAAATTTGAGATTGAAGAATGATTGACACGGCATTATCCGCTCCCTTTTATTTTATCTGAATCCTACAATAACCTCTCCGCTTTTCGGTTCCGGATATTTTTTCAGCATAACCATCTTTCCGTTCTTCCATTCCGCTTCTATCTGCTTGTTACCCGGTATATGTAATTTGAATTTCACATTCCATTCTTTGGGCCAGGCTGGTAGCATATATACATCATTTCCGTTCGTTTGCAGCAGCATGGTCTGGATGGTATTGATATAATTACCAGCATGACACTGATCGGGTGTATAATCATAGTTGGGTCCCCAGAACCCCGGAAAGCGAAATCTTGTATCAAAGGCCAATCCATTTAACTTCACAATTTTAGCAGCACTGTCTGTTAGTCCCAACAATGCAGCTTGTATCCCGGTTTGCTGCCAGCCGCGATAAACCCTGTGTTTATCTTTGAAAGTATTAATTGCAATTTCATTATCCCTTTTTCCTACTCCATATATCCGGAAAGGGAATACCGGGTACAACTCGGGGTATTCCACATTAATTATGTTTTTGTAATCCTGTACAGGCAATAAAATTCTTTTGCCGTCCTTAATCGTCTGAGGTAATTCAGGAACAGTTTTCTGAAGGTTAGTGCATAGTGTAATGAGTTCGCTATCCTTAGCCAGGGGTAATAATCTCTCAATAACAACAGCAAGCCCTGCAATATCCGGAGTGGGGTTTACCCCATTGATATAGGTTTCTAAAGATTGTGCCGGTGTAATCAGCAATTTACCCGCAGCATCATGGTAATAATGATGCTGATAGTATAACAACACTTCCTTTATAAAAGGAATGGTTTTTTCGTACAGCATCTTTTCATCTCCGGTGTAGGCAAAATAATCGAGTAAATAATTACCCATTTCAAGTCCGGTAATTATCAGATCTTTTATATACGGGTTTGTGGAGATGCCGGGTTGCAGGTTTGTCCTGTTCCAGCCAATATCCCCGCCTCTCCAGGCACCCCAGAAATGCATCGTTTCATTAAAGCGGGCTCCCCCATGTTTATAAAATTTCCTGGTCATCTTCTTCATGACCGGTAAAAGATCGAGATAGAATTTAATAAAGGGTTGAATCAGATCAAAATCACCTGAGGCTAACATCGGATAGTAAATCAGTCTTGTATTTTGCCACCAGTATGCACCACCCCACAGCCGGGCATCAGCAGATTTACCCGACACTCTGCCGATAGCCTGATGATAAGTGTCTAATACCAGTGAAGCACCATTAAACTTTACCGGTAAATTTCCTCTTCCGCCAATGGCATTGACGTACCGCTGCAAAATATACCCGCGGTTCATTTGGAATAATGTATCGTTCAATGCTGCATTGTTTGCTGAAAAGAAAACATAGCTTCGGTTCCAGAAATCCGACCACCATTTTTTATGCGCAGACAAAAGAATATTTTCTTTATTCTTATCTAATCCGGAATCAATATTTCGAAGGACATTGATATATTCCTCTTCTGTATCTGTCTGACGTACCAACACCGTCGTCTTAATCCAAAACTGTTTTTGAGCTTTAGTAGTGTACAAAACAGTATCGTTTATTGGCGATAATCCTATGCCGGAAACAATTGCGCCTGATGTTCTGTTCAGTAATGGATTAGTGATTCCCTCATCCAGCAGATCATTGGCTTTCATTAATTCTTTCCAAAAAACTTCATTCCTATTCCGGTGAAACCAAATTATACTACCACCTAAAGCTATTGGTTTATCGGCTTCCATAAACGGCTTAAAGGGCATTTCATTATCACCATATTCAGCCAGGTATTCTTCCTTGTTCCAGTTTCTGGTTTCCTTACGCCAGATATTATTGGTTACATATATTTTTACCGGAACTGCAGAAGTTCCGGAGATAAGCAATACGGGATGATTGGCGTCTACTCTGCAACTGATATCTGCAATAGAATTTTTTATACGAAAAATGCCTTCATCCAATAAGAGTTCTTCTCTGTATCCTTTACCCATGGTAATGATATCGGGCTCGAATCTTATGGTTAGCTTACCTACTTTTATAGGATTATCCATGCCATCACGACTGTCAGATGTAGCCAGGTAACATTGTATACTGCCTTCTTTATTCGTCCATACCTGTGCCGTGATGTCTCCGTTGCCAAGGGGCATAGAGCTCCAGGAGTCAGTACCCGTTTCATGGAATCTAAGATTGAAATCAGCAATTTTCTGAGCATGTACACTGATAGCAACCTGTACAAAAAAATAAAAAATCAGTCCGGGTTTAGTTAGTTTGGCTACCATAATAAATTACTCCAATTAAAATTGATAAATATTTTATTGTTACAGATTAAATTCCTGTATAATCCTGGCATTATCCTCTCCCAGTAATGGTGCGCCTCTATGGCTCTTAATTTTTTCGCCATTTATAGTTACTGGACACCTCGTAGTTTTTACTTTTACAGGGCCGGATCTAACCCATTGTTCCATCTCCAGTACTTTATAACCTTCCTGAGTCAATAAAGTTTCATAATCAAAAACATTAGCACACCAGATATCAGCAGGTTCTAATACACTTAACCAAGCGGTAGTGTTGCGTTGGGCAAATGATTCTTTCAATATAGCTTTTATTTCATCCCGCTTAGTAAACCAGTCTTCGGGAAGCAAATATTGCCGTAGCTTTTCTACCTGCATCAATTCCCCCAGTTGGGTAACCGGGGTCATAGCTATGGCTATATAACCATCTGCTGTTTTATAAATACCATAAGGTGCAGCTATATAAGCATGTGCTCCGTTTACTGCACTTCTTACCGGTAACTCATTACCGTCATTGAGAAAACAGGTCAACACTTCAAACTGAAAATCCAGCAGGCTCTCCAGCATACTAACCTGTATCAATGCACCCGTACCCTGCATCTGTCTTCTGTATAATGCAGCAAGTATTCCCTGTCCAAGATGAGTTCCTGCAAGAATATCAGCAACTGCTATACCCATGGGTATTGGCGGATCATCCTTACTGCCTGATAAATAAGTAATCCCAGATACCGACTGCAACAACAAATCCTGTCCCGGCAGATCTTTCCATTCTCCCACTTCGCCATAACCACTGATTTCACCATAAATAATGTCAGGATTAATTTGTTTTACAGTATCATAATCCAATCCTAATTTTTGCATAACACCCGGCCTGAAATTATGCAACATAACATCTGCTACAGCGATCAGTTTTTTTATTCTTGTCGAAGACGCCGGTTCCTTAAGATTAATACTAAAACTTTCCTTGTTGCGGTTAATAGCATGGAAAATTGTTGACTCGCCATCACCTATCTTAGTATCAGACACATACAATGCCCGGCACAAATCGCCATCCCCATCCCGTTCAATTTTAATTACTCTTGCGCCCAGATCAGCCAGGCGGAGACCACAACTTGGACCAGAAAGAAACTGGCTGAAATCCAATATCAATAAACCATCCAATAACTTTTCCATTTATTACAAGCTATT
Organism: Chitinophagaceae bacterium; assembly: GCA_039811345.1. GTDB lineage: Bacteria > Bacteroidota > Bacteroidia > Chitinophagales > Chitinophagaceae > Agriterribacter. The sequence goes on along the minus strand of JBDHYJ010000023.1, from coordinate 41,328 downwards.
TTTTATTTTATCAGTGTCCTGGCCGGCAACAGGTGCAGGTTTTGGGTTATACAATTTTTCGCGGTCAATACGAAGCGGGCATCGTGTAGTTATAAAGGTATGTCCGGAAGGTAAGCGCACTTCTTGTTCCATATCCAATACCTGGTATCCCTTTCTTTGTTTTAACTGGCGCCAGTTAAGTACAGGCGCCATCCACAGGTCATGCGGTTTCGCTTTTGCCAGCCAGTGATCTGTATTTTGAGTAATGATATGATCAGCGATAACAGATTTAATTTCATCCCTTCGGACAAAAGCTTCTTCCTCTTTAAAGCGATCAAGTTTTTCACACCGGAGCGCCTTATTCAGTTGTTGCAACGGCATCATGGCAACAGCAATATAGCCGTCAATTGTTTTATATATACCATAAGGTGCACTTAACAGGGCGTGAGCATTATCTTTTTTCGCCCGCAATGGTAATCCGCCCCCATTGAAATATGTAGTAAGAAACTCAAACTGAAAATCTATCAACGATTCAAGCAGACTCATTTCCAGGAATGCCCCTTGTCCTGATTTTGCAGTATTTATCAATGCAGCAAGAATAAACTGTACAGCCTGGTTGCCACATAAGTAATCACCAATACCCAATCCCAACGGTACCGGGTTATGTGAAGCGCTACCTGTAGTATAGGCAAGACCGGACATTGATTGGATCAGCAAGTCCTGACCCGGTTTCCCCATCCATTCACCGGTTGCTCCATAGCCTGTAATCTGAGCATAAACGATTGATGGGTTGATTGCAGCAACTTCTTTATATCCTAATCCTTTACGCTCCATTATACCCGGACGAAAATTATGCAACATCACCTGTGCCTTTTTTATTAATAAGCTGAGCACTTGCATGTCCTCCGGATTATTAAAATCGGCAGTAAAACTTTCTTTGTTCCGGTTGATGGTATGAAAGAGCAGTGAATTCTCTTCAACCCACATATTTTTAATTGCAAGCTTCCTGCCCGACTCACCCGTTATTGGTCTTTCAATTTTTATTACCCTTGCTCCAAGGTCCGCAAGCCGGAGTCCGGCACAGGGACCTGAAAGGTATTGGTCAAATTCAAGTACTGTTATTCCGCTTAATGGCAGTTGCATTTCAACAATAAATTATTAAGATGTTTTTTTAATTAATCCAAATGAAAAACCTCTTCCATATCTGCCCACCATTCATCCGCTTTTCTCGAAGGCAGGGGTTTCATGCATGGTTTACACAATGCCCACCATCGAAGTGTAACAGGGTCTGCTGCCATTCTGGACATATCTGCTGCATAATCGTTACCGTTATACTCAAAATAACTGAACAATAAATGATCTTTCAGATAAATGGAATAATTGCTGATATTGCAATCGCTGATGATCTTCAATACCTCGGGCCACACTTCGGCATGAAGTTTTTTGTATTCTTCCACCCTGCCGGGTAAAAGTTCAATTACCGACCCGTACCTTTTTTTTGCCTGATGCACCTGGCTACTTTTTAATATGTTTCTCAATTATTATCGGACCTGATAAAGAGTATAACATTATCGGATACCCGCATTTTTTTTAAGGTCAATCAGCGCTTTAACGTGCATATCCGGTATTACTCCTCTCTTGTCGGGAGGCACATCCAGCAGCAGGTTAGCCCCTCTTCGCGTAACAGAAAGGTATTGATCCCGCAAAACTTCATCTGCACGAGGCTTGTCTCCCTCCACATAAAACCAATCCTTTCCTATCGGGTCGCAAACTTCACCGGGCATATAATAAGTTTCTCCTTCTATATCCCTCCACTTTTTATGTCCGCCATCCTGTGGCAAATTTCTTTCAATGGCAATGAGATCTGATGGCCAGGCATAGTCCACATTATAGTTTTCACCAGTACTAATTCCGCTATTCATCATAATTACACAATTCGGTTGCAGTTTTGCAATATACTGGTATAAAAAAGTACGATAACCACGACCCAGTACACCGGGTATATCCACCCACATTTCTGCTATATCACCATACTGTGTCAGCAGTTCCGTTATTTGTGCGGTCTGAAAATTTTGATACATGGAGGTAGTAAATGGTGCAGTTTCACCAGGTTTTTTGGGAAAGCTGTTCATGGCGGAATTCCATTTTACCATGCTTGGGGTTTGGCTGCCGAAAGTATTATGGTTATCCCAGGAGCAATAATAAAATCCAGGCTTTATGCCATACTTACGGCATGCGGTTACAAATGCCTCAACCACATCTGTTGTATTGCCACTATTAGCAACAGTATAATCGGTGTGTTTGCTGGGCCACAGGCAGTGTCCTGCTACATGCTTAGTAGTAAGTACAGCATATTTCATACCTGCTTCCTTTGCCACAGCCATCCATTGGTCTGCATCAGGTTTATCCGGCGAATATAGCGAAGCGGGTGCAGTGCCATCTGGCAACTCGTTTCCGGTGAAGGTGCTCATCCCGAAATGAATAAACATTCCATATCGCATAGCTTCCCATTCCCTTAATTTTTTAAGACTTAGCCTTTGGGAGCCTTTACTTTTTTTCTCCGCAGCCGTAGCAGTTGTTAGATTACCTGCAAAGGCAGCACTACCTGCAGCCATTGCCATGCGGGTTATAAAACTTCTTCTTGAGGGTTCGTTTGCCATCGTTTTCTAATTTATTAAGTTCAAAATCCCATACATAATCTTATCATAATATTCAGTGTATTATACCTGAACATTTGTTCTATTATTTAAATAACAGTATCAAAAATTTTCTGAACAAACATAAACCTCACCTAATAAAATCAGTTACATATTTTGCTGATTTTATAAAGTATTTTAACATGATTATCTATTGGCTGTAATTATGAATATAACTAATTTTAATCATAATTTTTTTTACCATTTTATTCAATGTTGTTAGACCATTAGTGAAAACCCTTTATTGATACCTATTCCTGAATAGAACAACCCCAGCAAAAAATTATGAGACCTGAGTTAATAATAGATGCGCCTATCCTGAATGAGAAAAAAATATGGGTGAAGAAAATTTACAAACCTCATTTTGATCATCCTTTTCATTTTCACAAGCTTTGTGAGCTGACCTGGATAGAAAAAAGTCACGGGAAACTGATTATTGGGGACTATGTCGGAAATTTTTCAGAGGGTGAAGTCATACTATCCAGTCCCGAACTTCCACACCTGTGGCAATGCGATCCTGTCTACTACAAAAAGAATAAGGACTTATATACAAAGGCCATTGGTTTATATTTTCCGATTGAATTGATTAACAGGATTACAGATGATATACCTGCCATTCACCGTTATAACGATCTTATGCTTCGAACTGAAAGAGGCTTACGGTTTGTAGGCAATACACGTAGAATCATCAATTCTAAAATGAGAGAATTATCCGAAGCAAGCAGTTTACAACAACTGGGAATTTTTATACAGGTCATTGATATACTTTCTCAGTCAGATGAATACGAGATACTTGCCAGCATTGGGTATAAAAAATCATACAACATCAACGATATAGAAAGATTTAACGAAGTATACCAATTCTTATTAAAAAATTTCCAAAAGGATATTATGCTTGAAGAAGTGGCCAGCATTTGTAATATGTCCCCAAACTCTTTTTGCAGGTTCTTCAAACAGAAAACACAAAAGACTTTTACTGCATTTCTGAATGAACTGAGAATCGGACATGCCAAAAAACTATTACAAAACGAAAATTATACAATCAAAGATATCTGTTATGAATGCGGATTCAATAACCCGGTACATTTCTTCAGCATCTTTAAACGGATTGTAAAACAAACCCCCAAAGAGTTCAGAGCAAGTTTATTTAAAATGAATCTTGCATAGTATATGGATTTGAAATAAATCTGCATATTTACCAGGTAAGAATTAATAATCTATCCTGGTTACAATTTCCCGGGACTGTTAATTTATGCATATAAAGACATTCCTTTAACTTGTTCCTCAATATTATTTTCATTTCAAATAGACCTTAAATCCTAACTTTGACTTTATGCTTAAAACACTCCATATACTGGCAGCAAGTTTCAGGCTTGCCTGGCAGGAACTGAAAAGCAATAAACTACGGACTTTCCTTTCCCTTTTTGGAGTTACTATTGGAATTTTTTGCATCATTGGTGTATTGACAACTGTTGACAGTCTCGAGCGCAATATCAAAGACGGTATCAATGCTTTGGGATCTAATACAATTTATATAGATAAGTGGGATTATTCTCAGGGTGGTGATGGCGATTACCCCTGGTGGCGATATGTAAAAAGGCCGGAGCCCAAATATGAAGAAATGCGACTGATAAAGGCAAAAACCGATGGCATAGCTAAAATCGCATTTACATTAAATGTCGGCAATCAGAATGTCGTATACGAAAAGGATATGATACAGAATGTGAATTTGTATGGGGTAACGGAAGATTTTAATAGTATTCAACCTTTTGAGATAGAATATGGAAGATACCTCTCCCAGTCAGATATGGAAAGGGGATCTGCAACTGCAGTTATTGGTTATGAAAATGCTGAAAAACTTTTTGGTTCACCCGAATTGGCAGTTGGCAAAAATATTTCTATAAAAAACAAACGGATAACCATTGTTGGAGTTATAGAAAAACAAGGCAAAAGCTTGTTAGTTGGTGGATGGAGTTTTGACGATAGCTTTATTCTTCCCTATAAGTTCTTCAGGACAATTTTCGAAGAGAAATATTCTCAACCCAAGTTCATGGTACAGGGTAAGCCTGATATTTCTACCGAAGCCTTTAAAGATGAACTGAAGGGAACTATGAGGGCAATTCATCGTCTTAGTCCCAGCGAGGAAGATGATTTTTCACTCAATGCTGTAAGCGATTTCAGTGATGCAATTACTAAACTATTCTCGAGTATTAAACTGGGTGGCTGGCTGATAGGTTTACTTAGTCTTGTAGTTGGAGCATTTGGTATTGCTAATATTATGTTTGTTACCGTGAGGGAGCGAACACCTGTTATTGGATTAAAAAAAGCTATTGGTGCCAAAAAGAGAACGATACTATCGGAGTTTTTACTTGAATCGGCTTTTATTTGCTTTATCGGCGGTGCCATCGGATTAATACTTGTGTACCTTTTGGCAAAAATATTGAGTGGACCATTGAACTTTAATGTATACATCTCCTATCCAGTGCTATCGTTAGCTATAAGTATTTGTATTATTATAGGTATCCTTGCCGGCATAATTCCCGCAACTATTGCAGCACGAATGGATCCGGTTGCCGCTATCCGGTCTAAATAAGCATTGCTTTAAAAGTTGACTGTTTGCTGTTTATAGTTTATTGTTTACAGTTTATCGTTTCATATTGATATACAATGTAGTTACTAAAAAAAGATTTCATTTATAATATACTACGGGAATAATTTTTTCGTTAGAATGACGAAACGTATCGTTAAATCACAAAAAATTATCCTATGATAAAGTTTGTATACGTTGTTTCGCTGGCTATTACATCGTTCCTCCTTTTTATATTCTCTAAAGAAAAGGATACGAGAGTGTATAATGATAAAGCGATCGGTAAAATAGAAATAATAAAAGATTCCTCGAGGAATTTTCTTGGAGTTGTTACAAACGACCATAAAGTTTTATTCCCCTCTTCAATGGGTGAAGATGTAGTACTGACTGCTGGGCAAAAAGTAGTAATCAGTTATGCTGTTGATTCTTCTTCCTTGGTTTCTGATAATGCTCCTATTCCAGTGCATATAGAAACGATCAGTTATCTGAAAGACTGAGCACCCAAATTTCAAAATTCTATTTTGCAAGCCTCACAATCCGGTAACTTTGCCCTATGCAAGAGCTAAACCGCAATGTTACCATAATCGCTATAGAATCTTCCTGCGACGAAACTTCGGCAAGTGTTTGCCGCAATGGCGAAATACTCTCCAATATCATTGCTTCTCAAAAAGTTCATGAGCAATATGGTGGTGTGATACCGGAGCTTGCATCCAGGGCTCATATACAACATATAGTGCCTGTAATTGATCAGGCTATTAAGAAAGCGAAAGTATCGCCTGATGAAACAGATGCTATTGCTTTTACTCAGGCGCCAGGTTTAATTGGCTCGTTACTGGTAGGCTCTCAGTTTGCAAAATCACTTTCATTAGCATTGAATAAACCTTTGATTCCTGTCCATCACATGCAGGCACATGTTTTGGCTAATTTAATCGGTAATCCAAAGCCGGCATTCCCATTTTTATGTCTCACTGTAAGTGGTGGCCATACTCAAATTGTACTCTGCCAGTCGCCACTTGAAATGAAAGTTATTGGTGAAACCATAGATGATGCAGCCGGCGAAGCATTTGACAAATCGGCAAAACTGCTCGGTCTGCCCTACCCCGGCGGCCCATTGATAGATAAACATGCAGCAAGAGGCAATGCTACCCGATTCTCATTTCCAGAACCACAGATTGAGGGGTTAAATTTCAGTTTCAGCGGACTGAAAACTTCTATATTATATTTTTTGAAAAACGCGGGTAAAAGCAATATCTATAAAGAACAATTTCTGGCAACACCTGAAGAACAACAGTTATTTATTAAAAATAACCTGGACGATATTTGTGCATCTGTTCAACACCGCATAATTTCAATTCTTCTAAACAAATTGAAAAAAGCTGCAGCTACAACAGGTATCCGTGAAATATGCCTTGCCGGAGGTGTTTCCGCTAACCGGGGATTGAGGACCGCATTTGAAACATTGGGCAATGAATCCGGCTGGAATACCTATATACCGGCTTTTGAATATTGTACTGATAATGCTGCAATGATTGCCATAACCGGTTATTACAAATACCTTGCAGGCGAATTTGTTGATGATCTTTCAATCACTGCATCTGCAAGAGCAGAATGGTAATTACTAAAACAAAATGTATACAGATAGAAGATAACTGACAGGGCTTTTTTACCCCCAAAAATCATAATAATTATACCACTGTTCAGGATAGTCTCTTACCTTAACTTCCATACCTGCTGCAAAATCCAGCAGCATCCTTCTGATAGCATTGTTTTTGTCTGAAAAATCGTAAGAGAGGATTGGGGTGGAGTAAAAATGATAATGTGTTGTACTTTCTTTCATAGCAAATACAAAACAAACAGGTGATTTAAATTGGGCAGCCACTATAAATGGTCCGGCAGGAAAACTGGCATCCTTACCTAAGAAAGGAATTTTAATCACCCTGTTACCTTCAAGAAACCGGTCGGCATGCATGCATACAATTTCATTATTTTTCAAAGCTTCATTAATAGCATAGATATGTGTAAGATCGTCTTTAATAACTATGATATTAGCACTGCTTTTCCCGGCAACATCCTGCAGGTATTTTTTTATTTTTTGATGTTCGCCGTCAAACATTACAATATTTATCCGAGTATGCAGCCGCATCAACAGATGGCCTGCAGCTTCCCAGTTACCAATATGAGAACTGAGGAGCAGTCCTCCCCTGCCCAAACGCACCATCCCATGTAAGTGTTCTTCACCATCAAATTCAAAAGAAAACCGGTTTGTCATTCCCGACATTACAGCAATCTTATCTATCAGACTCTGCCCAAATGCATAATAATTACAGTACAACAACCACAGCGATTTCCAATAACCATAACCAAGCCGTCTGCGATATAATTCGAGGATAATGCCGGAGGATTTTCCGGCAAACAAAAAATAATAAAAAGATACAAACCTTAACAGAAAGTAGGCCGGACGCAACCCCAATCCTTTGAGTACAGAAACAAATATGCTGTACCCTAATTTGTTGCCTCTTGATTTGCCCTGCCACGACGGCATTATGCCATTTCTTTAGAATTTACACGCGAAATTACATAGTTGTAAAAATCGCCGAAAGTAGTGATGCCGGTAAAGTCCTCAGGTTTTACTTTAAAAGAAAAATTATTTTCAATAACTACTACCAGGTCTATATAGTCCAGGCTATCAAGCTCAAGAATATCCTTCAGATTGCCCTCGGGTGTTATCCTGGCTTTATCTACTTCAAATTCTTCAGACAGGAAATGGTTGATCTTCTCAATGATTTGTTCATTCTGTGTCATAAGCAACTATTTATTCCATTTTCTGACAATGAGGGTCGAATTAGTTCCACCAAAGCCAAAAGAGTTCGACAAAAATACATCTATATTTTTTCCTGTCGCAGTTTTTACTATATTCAATTTTGCAGAATCTTCATCAGGAGTTTCAAAATTAATATTAGGCGCTAAAAAACTGTTGTGCATCATCAGCAACGAGTAAACAATTTCACTGGCGCCTGCCATCCAGCATTCATGTCCAGTCATTGATTTAGTAGAACTTACGGGGACTGCAGTATCTCCAAAAACAGAATATATTGCTTTTGCTTCACTGGCGTCACCGGCAGGAGTAGAGGTGGCGTGGGCATTGATATAATCAACTTCACTGGCATCTATACCTGCATCCCTAAGTGCCATTTCGAGCGACCTTACCGGGCCATCAACTGTGGGGTTGGATATATGCTCGCCATTGGATGAAAAACCATATCCAATTACTTCGCCCAATATTGTTGCACCTCTTTGCATTGCAGATTCCAGGCTTTCCAGTATTACAGTAGCTCCACCTCCGCTTGGTATTAGTCCATCCCTGTTTTTATCGAATGGGCGGGATGCTTTTTCAGGCTCATTCTCATGTACAGAAAATGCAGAAAGTGCATCAAAATTTCCCATGGAATTAATATTTACTTCCTGGGCACCACCAGCTACAATACGATCTTGCAAACCTGTTTTGATAAAATGATACCCTAATCCTATGGCATGAGAACCACTGGCACATGCTGCACTTACCGTAAAATTTACCCCTTTCAACCTGAAGATTGTTGAAAGGTTCATTGTAACAGTTGAATTAAGTGTTTGAAACACGGAAGCTGAGCCCAGCAACATGGTATCTTTTTTCTCCCTCAAAATATCAATGGCATCTATTACAGGTTTTGCAGAACTGTCATTTCCATAAATTATTCCCATTTCATGTCCTGCAATATAATCTTCATCTATACCTGCCAACTTCATAGCTTCTAAAGTTGCCATATAGGCATATTCACCCTGTTCGGGTAACATGATACGGGCCCTCCTGTCGAGCAGTTCCTTTAAAGACGGACGCTCCAGGAAACCTGTAAGACCCGATCTGTAACCTACCTCTTTTCGGGCCTGATCTAGCACAATACCCGACTTGCCCGAATAAAGCGATGACTTCACTTCATCCAGGTTTTTTCCTATACAGGAATAAATCCCCATACCTGTTATTACAACCCTTCTGTTCATATCAGGAATACATTCCTCCGTTAATAGATAAAATTTCACCGGTGATATAAGACGATTCAGGTGATGCAAAAAAACCTATGGCATGTGCTACTTCCTCTGGCTCACCAAACCTGTTGACCGGTATCAGGTTTTTCAACTGTTTTTCATCAAGCCCTTCTGTCATATCCGTTTTAATAAACCCGGGTGCAATAGCGTTCACTGTTATATTTCTTTTTCCCACTTCCTGGGCAAGTGCTTTGGTAGCAGCAATTACTCCGCCTTTAGCAGCAGAATAATTACTCTGCCCCGGCAAACCTTTCAATCCTGAAAGAGATACAACATTTATTATTCTTCCATATCTCCTTATTAACATATTCTGAATTACAAGTCGAGTTACATTAAAGAAGCCATTCAGACTGGTTCCAATTACATTATCCCACTGTTCATCCTTCATCCACATCAGCAATACATCATCTTTAATTCCGGCGTTATTCACAAGTACTTCTATATAATGATCCGGATTAGTTTCAATCCAGTTTCCCAGAATCTCCTTAACAGCATTCCTGTCTGCTACATCGAATTTCAGTAATGTGCCATTCCCACCTGACTCTTTTATAAGAGATACCGTCTTTTGTGCTTCCGATTCATTACCCTTATAATTAACTAAAATATGATAACCCATACCGGCAAGTTTTAAACATGCCGCCCTTCCTATTCCTCTTGACCCGCCTGTAATTAATGCACACTTCATTCGTGAATATTTGTCTTTTCATTTGTCGAATGGAACACTGCGTGTTCTTTCGCTAATATTTAATGTAAAATAATATTTTTAGATGAAAGGAACTTTTATTGTACCATAACCTTCCCCACATTATTATGTGTATTAAGAACGTCAATATCATTTTCGAGGAAGTACCTTTTTACATTCTCCAGTTGTTTGTAAGGGGGTGTGTCTTCTACGAATTTGGGAAACAGCTTTCTTACAGCAGTATATACCTTGTTGGTAACAGGTGAAAGTCTGGAAGCATAGTTGGCATAATCTATTGCCTGAAGTACAGTTACCATTTGAATAGATAATACTTCGAAGGTATTATCAATAATCTTTTTTGTCATCAATGCGGCATTACATCCCATACTTACAATATCCTGGTTATCGTTGTTGTTGGGAATACTATGCACATACATTGGGAAAGACAAAGTCTGGTTTTCAGCAACAGTAGACGTGGCAGTAAACTGCATACCCTGCATTCCAAAGTTGAGACCTAATACACCAAGGTTTACAAAAGGCGGAAATTTTTCATTGAGTTTGTTATTCAGCAAATAGTTTAACTGCCTTTCGGCAAGCATAGATAGTTTGGTGATAGCAGTTTTCAGTTTATCCATCTCCAGCGACACATAATCTCCATGAAAATTACCCCCATGAAAAATATTATGGTTTTCGTGATCAATAACAGGATTATCATTTACAGAGTTCAGTTCATCTGTCAACACCTTTTCTGCATGTGCAATTGTATCGTAAATTGGCCCTAATACCTGGGTAACACAACGTAAAGAATAATATTCCTGCACTTTATCTTCAAACACATCATGTTTAATATTCTCCGGGTTGTATAAATATTCAGACCTGCTCCTGATCAGCATACTATCTCTCAGTACATCCCGGAGCATTGCCGCTATTTCATTTTGTCCTTTGTGTTTTTTTACAATATTCAGTTCGCGGGAGAAATGATCATCATATGCCTCCACTACTTCGTTGGTCATTGCAGAAAGCAATACAGAATACCGCAATAGTTTTTTGGCATATATAATATTAAGCAATCCTATACCTGTCATGGCAGAAGTGCCGTTTATAATAGCCAATCCCTCACGAATATGTATTGAGAGTGGTTTAATATTATATTCCTTAAATACATCTGCAGTAGGTCTTGATTTACCGTTCACAAGTACTTCTCCCTCACCAATTAGCACAAGTGCAAGATGAGCAAGTTGTACAAGATCGCCACTGGCGCCCACACCGCCGTGTTCAAAAATGCAGGGTGTAATATTATTATTAATTAGGGATTTTAAAACTATTGCTACATCGGTATGTACACCGGAATAAGCCTGAGTGATACTGTTGAGACGAGCCACCATCAACGCTCTCACCAATGCAGGCGAAAGATAGTTGCCACTTCCAGAACAATGGCTCCTGATAAGATTGTACTGAAGTTGTAATACGTTATCCTGGCTTACTTTGTACTGAGCCATAGGGCCAAACCCTGTATTAATCCCGTAAATGAGTTTTTGATCTGAAAAATGAGTAAGAAAACGAAAGTTGGCCTCCATTTTCTCAAGTGCCAGGGTACTGATCTCAATTTTCGTGTTTTTTAAAACTATATCTGCAAATTCATCTAAGGAAAGTGTTCTGACTCCAACATTTATCATTGCACTAAATTATAATTCTGTTAAAATACAAGCAAAAGCAAAAAAAATAAATAATAGTAAATGTATCAAATATTTCTCCACTCCGAATGACTGGAATTCTGGTTATACCGGTAAAACTGCACTACCTTCTGTCAATAAACTTCACAGGTTTCCGACTGGTTTCAGGAAACTGCATCTTCCGGAAGTCTTCCTCTGAGATATACCTGATCTGAGGCGTAACTCTTAGTTTAGCCTGCAGATAGGCCCTGATGCGATGATCAGCTTCTTCATTGGTACGATTAGACCAAACATGCAGTAATACTTCATCGGTTCCAATTTCATTAGAATATACTTCCACAATATAATCTTTGACATCTTCCATGCCATTAAGCAGATCAAAGAGAGCCGGGGCAAAAAGTGTTGTTCCTTTAAACTTAATCATTTGCTTCTTTCTGCCTATTACCGGAGATAGTCTCAGTGTATTTCTTCCACAGCCACATTTATCATGATAAGCTATACAGATATCGCCGGTTTTATACCGCAGCAAAGGCATTGCCTCTATACCAAGCGTAGTGATAGTAACCTCACCCGGCTCACCGGTTTTAACAGGTTGATTTTGCTCATCTAAAAGTTCAACAATCAGCAGATCGGGCTGTAAATGACCGCCCCTTCCTTCTCCACATTCAGTAAAAGCTGTCTGCATCTCTGTAGATGCATAGGTAGAATATAACTTTATATTCCATTTCTCCGCTATCTTGTTAGCCAAAACATTTGGTGTAAGATCCGGGTTCCTTATATTTTCCCCAATACAAATGGCTTTTTTAACTGAAGTTGTGTTTGGGTTAATTCCCCGCTCTTCTGCGTAATGCAGCAGTTTCACAATAAAAGAAGGAACTGCTACAATTGCAGTGGGTTTTAAACGAAATATAGTTTCCCATTGCACCGAAGGAACACCCGGACCTACCCGTATTATACCACCTCCCAGCTTCCTGATACCGGAATAGTATGCCATACCCGCCATAAACTGCCGGTCGAGTGTAAGCATCAACTGAAAAATATCCTCACTACTTCCATCAGCACAGGCAAAAGACGCGCATTCATTATAAGCCAGACGGTCAAGATCACTTTCAGTAAGTGCAATAGTTACAGGACTGCCTAAGGTTCCGGATGTGGATGTATATTCCGCAATCCTGTGTTTTCCCACACATAGAAAATCTTCGTTTCGTTGCTGAATATCTTCCTTTTGGGTTATAGGAAGTTTAATCAGGTCTTCTAACGATAGGATATTATTAATATCAACACCTTGATGTCTGAAAACTTCCTTATAATATGGAGAATGTACCTGAAGATATTGAAGCAACTCAGCCAGCTTATCTTCCTGCATCTTTTTTATTTTATCCGGAGATTGAAAAGCATTGCTGAGTAAATATGACATGGTGAATCAGTAATAGTATTTCTATAATTGGCGAATGTAAGATTTTCAAAACATATACATTACCGGGTTATACAATTTGTATAGCCACCTGGTAATAATTGTTAACGGCTGCAAGCAACTTTGTTTTTATATAATAACTTTCGCAAAATATTTTGAAAGCTGAAAATTCGTGATTAGGAACATTAAACTCATCAAAGATCAAAATATCTCCTTTTTTGAGCCAGGGCGCAAGGCTGGTAAGCGCAAACAGAGTAGAAGAAAAAAGATCTGCATCAAGATGGATGATTTTTAGTTTCCCATTGCTGATGGTAGCTGCTTTCAAAAAATCCGGCAGTGTATCCTGGAATAGCCCTTTATAAAATAAGGCCCTCGAGTCGTCTATGCCCGGAATGGGAGCAGTCATGTCTCCCTTGTTATATGTGCCCCAGCTTTCGGGCAGTCCTTCAAAAGTATCAAAACCATAAAACCTGCTATCAGGGTTTGTGTTAGCATTTACCCACCACCTGAATGAGTATCCTCCGCTTACACCAAATTCGAGATAATCAAATACGTGTTCCTTTAATTGCTCTGAATTCAACAGATGTTCATATAACTGATATCTTTTTTGATAATCCCTCAGGGGCGAATAAAAATCATTCAGCGAAGCCGATTTCCCATTTTCTGCAGCCCATTTTGACATGGAAAGCAAATTAGTAAAAAGCTGTAGCGGACGTTTTAGCCAGCCTAAGTATATATGAGGACGAAGTAAAATAGAAATTCCTTTAAAGAATGCATTTAGCCGATTTATCAGTTTTTTCATTTATTTATCTTAAACTTCCTATTTAATAACATTCTATTGTCCAACTCCTGTTAAAAATTTCTCCAACTGCAAGCCGGTTGATACCTTCCTTAGCTATAATCTGACTATTGGTATCCACGCTGTCTGCTATACCACACCAGGGTTCTATACAAACAAAATTGGCATCTTTTGCAGCCCAGATACCAAGATAGGGAAACCCGCTAAAATCGAACCTGATTCCGGCACTTCCCTTTTCTGATCGTAAATTAACAACCGAAGACCTGAGATGTTTAAAAACCAATGCATCCTGGTAAAATAATGGTTTGGTAAGCTGAATCTTATTTGTATTATTAAAAAATGGAACAGGAGATTTTTCAATCAGTCCCTGGACGGATATAGGCCAGCGACCGGCATCTTCACATTCATTAAATTCAAGATAATAATCTTCATAAGACAACCCCACTTCCAATGGCACCTGAAAAGCCGGATGTCCGCCTACTGAAAAATACATCTCATTATCACCGGTATTAACGACACTATAGGTAACTTTCAAGGAATTATTCAGCAAAGTATATGCAATTTCAAAGCTGAATTTAAATGGAAACTTAATCAAAGTGGATACAGAAGCATCAAGACGAAATTTTATGCTATCCCTTTTTGATTCTTCAATCGAAAAGTCCATATCCCTGGCAAAACCATGTCTCCCCAAATGATATTCCTTATCCCTAAAAATAAAGCTGTCGCTCCTGAGAGTGCCAACAATGGGAAACAAAACCGGTGAATGTTTTCCCCAAAAAGCCGGGTCGGCCTGCCAGATATATTCCACCCCGGTTTCCTTGTGCTGAAGACTTGATAATTCGGCTCCCTTAGCTTTGAAAGCTGCCTTTAGAAAATCATTTTCAATTATCTGCATACAATTTCAAGCATTATTTAATTTCTCAGGAATTAAGCAATACAGACGCATTTTTACCCTCACAAAATAGAAGATCGATAATACTAAGGTTAGGCCGAAAACCTAAACGATTTTCGAAAACCTGGTTGTAAACCGGACAATCACCCGCATATTTCAGAATGTTTTTAGGCATTATCCTATTACGATAATCCACTATATCAACATCGGAATAATTCATTTCAAAGCTTACAGTAAATGTCAGTTTCACATCTACATTTAGCTTTTCAAACACCCAATACATGAGCGCTGTATTCCAGTCCCAAAGATAGGTGTACCTGGTATTATAAAATCTCAAAAGCTCTTCAGCATAATATTCAAACCAGGGCGAACGGTTATATGCAGAAGTAATTCCCCGCCAATGTATCTTCTGCCAATTTAACATGTTATCAATTTTTACGTCTTTTATTATCTCCCGATTATTTCGCCCACCCACGATGGGAATGCTTAGATCTATTAAGCCATTAGCAGCAGCAATTGTACATCGGTTGCGAAAGCTCATTTTTTGCCACCGTTCATATTGCTCAAGTATTATATATTTTGATTTAATTAAATTTTTATATACAATAATTGGTGCTAAATATTGATTATCAATAATTACATTCATTATATTATATTAACTTAAATTTGATTAAGTCAAATTTCATTTTTGAAAAATATCCGAAGTCAAACCCGCAATATTATTCATAAATAAAATTAAAGTAGTGGTTATATATTACTCATTATTAGTAGTTTAAAAAATAAAATTTCATCTAAATATATTAGTCTGCTTATTTTATTCATTTTGTCAAAATTGCAGTTCCTAAAACTAATATTCTTAGTCAGTCTTTTTGCTATTTTTTAACCCTATTTTCTTTACAAGTTTTAAACAGTCGCTTAATTTGCATTGCAACTAAATAAAATATGAATAAGAAAAAGATCAGCTCTCTCCTATCCGTTATTTTAGTAATGTCTTTATTTTCATGCCGACAAATTGTCGCTCCGGAATATGTGGGAGTGGAAAATTTACAGTTTGGAGCAAGCAGTTTTACCAACACTACCCTATCGGCAGATATTCGCTTATACAACCCCAATAAGTCAAATCTTGTATTCAAATCAGGAAGTCTTGATATTTATATTGACAACAGGAAACTTGGTCATACAGAGTTGGATTCTACCATTATTATCCCCAGGCAGGATACTTTCAGCATACCCCTGGTGGTGAAACTGGACATGGCTAACGTGATAGGAAATGCGCTTTCTGTGGGGTTAAAAGATTCCGTTTTAGTGAAATTGACCGGGAAAGTGAAAGTGGGAAGATCAGGAGTTTTTATAACAAAACCTGTCAATTATGAACAAAAAGAAAAACTTGATTTATTTTGAGGGATTACAGTAAAAAAAGAAAAGCTCCCGGATCTACATTAGGATAGAGGATCAGGAGCTTTCATAGGATGTTTCTTCAAAGGATGATTGGATAATCTGGTTTTTTCTTACAGGATCTTGGATTTTTTTATTTGGTTTTCCACAGAATAAATAGCTCTGATTTCATTAATAAGGTTAGTGGAATATAGTAGTTCTTTGTAAGGCAAATTAACAGATATATAACGCAGATTAAAGTATAAATTGCCTTCTACTTTGCATTTTTTTACGAAAACAAAACTTTACCTGCAAAAAGTAAGTAAAATCCCTAAGTAATTCTATTTATTCAATGGATTTCGTCTGTTTTCCCAGATATAATTTTTCACATTCATCCAAAAAGCAACAAACATGTAAATAATAATAGGTGACCCCATAGTAAGGAGGGAGATATAAATAAAGTGCTTCCGGATTACAGAACTTGCAATCCCCACTTTTTCACCGATGTAAGAGCAAACCCCAAACACCTGCCACTCTATAAACTGTTTGAATCTGTTCATAATGCTAAATTAAAAAAAATTAATAACGCTCAATGTCAAATGCTTGTTATGAAAACTGCATTTTTTGGTAATTTCGCAGCGCTTTAATAAGCCAGGTAATATATTACCTGTCCACTAAACAGATACTTTACCGGCTTACGACAAACTAAAAAACTAATATTTATGGTTTTCGATCTTGATCTTATTAAAAAGACCTATTCAGAAATGCCCGGTAAAGTAACTGCGGCACGTAAACTGACAGGTACGCCTCTTACACTTGCTGAAAAAATTTTGTATTCCCATCTTTTTGAGCCGGCAACAAAAGCATACCAGCGTGGAAAAGATTATGTGGATTTTGCGCCAGACCGCGTTGCTATGCAGGATGCTACTGCCCAGATGGCTTTGCTGCAGTTTATGACCTGCGGGAGAGACAAAGTAGCCGTGCCGTCCACCGTGCACTGCGATCACCTGATACAGGCAAAAGTGGGTGCAGAAAAAGATCTTGCTGCAGCTATAGATGTTAACAGGGAAGTATATGACTTCCTTTCCTCTATTTCCAACAAATATGGTATCGGATTCTGGAAAGCCGGTGCAGGAATCATTCACCAGGTAGTACTGGAAAATTATGCATTCCCTGGTGGGATGATGATAGGTACAGATTCGCATACTCCTAATGCCGGTGGACTGGGTATGGTTGCAATAGGCGTTGGTGGTGCAGATGCTGTAGATGTTATGGCAGGACTGCCC
Organism: Chitinophagaceae bacterium; assembly: GCA_039811345.1. GTDB lineage: Bacteria > Bacteroidota > Bacteroidia > Chitinophagales > Chitinophagaceae > Agriterribacter. Next base: position 23,866 of record JBDHYJ010000023.1, on the reverse strand, counting down.
TGGGAACTTAAAATGCCAAAACTTATAGGTATTAAACTAACGGGAAAGCTTAGTGGCTGGGTTTCACCAAAAGATATTATTCTGAAGGTTGCAGGAATACTCACTGTAAAAGGTGGTACAGGAGCTATTGTGGAATATTTTGGGGAAGGCGCTGATAGCCTGAGCGCTACCGGAAAAGGTACTATATGTAATATGGGAGCAGAGATAGGTGCTACCTGTTCTTTATTTGCGTATGATGAAAAAATGTCGGCTTATCTTAAAGCTACCCAAAGAGAAGAAGTAGCTGCTTTAGCTGATAATATTAAAGAATATCTTCGTCCTGATCCTGAAGTATATGCCGACCCTTCAAAATACTACGATCAACTGATTGAAATAAATCTTAGTGAACTGGAACCTTATGTAAACGGTCCATTTACTCCAGATCTGGCATGGCCAATCAGCAAATTTGCTGAAGCTGTAAAAACCAACCATTGGCCCGAAAGACTCGAAGTTGCGCTTATTGGTTCCTGCACTAATTCCTCTTACGAAGATATCAGCCGCTCAGCATCACTTGCACAGCAGGCTATTGATAAAAAACTCAAAACTAAAGCTGAGTTTACCATAACTCCTGGCAGCGAACTTGTAAGGCATACAATTGAAAAAGACGGGTTTTTAAATACTTTTGATAAAATAGGCGGGGTTGTATTGGCCAACGCCTGTGGACCCTGTATAGGGCAATGGGCAAGACATATTGATGATCCTAACCGCAAAAACTCAATCATCACCTCCTTCAACAGGAATTTTGCAAAACGCAATGACGGATTAGCCAGCACTCATGCTTTTGTGGCTTCACCGGAAATTGTAACAGCATTTGCTATAGCGGGTGATCTTACATTCAATCCGCTTAAAGACAAACTGAAAAACCAGAACGGTGAAGAAGTAATGCTTGACGAACCTACAGGTGTAGAATTACCACCCAAAGGATTTTCTGTTGATGATCCGGGTTACCAGGCCCCTGCAAAAGATGGCAGCAAAGTGGAAGTTATTGTTAAATCAGATTCTCAACGTCTGCAGTTATTGTCTCCTTTTACTCCATGGGAAGGCACTGATTTAAAAGGTCTCAAATTACTTATTAAAGCAAAAGGCAAATGCACTACTGACCATATTTCCATGGCAGGTCCCTGGTTGAAGTTTCGTGGTCATTTAGACAATATCAGCAACAATATGCTGATAGGCGCTATTAATTTTTATAACGAAAAAACAGATAGTGTAAAGAATCAGATAACCGGAGAATATGGCCCGGTACCGGCTACAGCAAGAGCATATAAAGCTGCAGGTATTGGCAGTGTGGTAGTAGGTGACGAAAACTATGGTGAAGGTTCAAGCCGCGAACATGCAGCTATGGAACCCCGTCATCTTGGTGTGCGTGCAATTATAGTCAGAAGTTTTGCTCGTATACATGAAACCAACCTGAAAAAACAGGGAATGCTTGCACTTACTTTTGCCAATAAAGAAGATTATGATAAGATACAGGAAGATGATTGTATTGACATCATTGGACTGGAAAGTTTTACACCCGGCAAACCGCTCACAGTTGTATTACTTCACAAAGATGGCACATCAACACCGATCAGTGTAAACCATACCTATAACGAACCCCAAATACAATGGTTCAGAGAAGGTGGTGCACTTAATCTGATCAGAAAACAATTTGCGAAATAATAATCTCTGGGAATAATATTTCCCAACTAAAAAACCTCCGGATGGAATCATAACGGAGGTTTTTTAGTTGGGACTATGTGTAATATGAAATTATACTTAACTATTCATCCAGCTTCAATACAGCCAAAAACGCTTCCTGTGGTACTTCTACATTTCCAATCTGGCGCATTCGCTTTTTCCCTTCCTTTTGTTTTTCGAGTAATTTTCTTTTACGGCTTATATCGCCACCATAACATTTGGCAGTAACATCTTTTCTCATGGCTGAAATATTTTCCCTTGCCAATATCTTAGCGCCAATAGCTGCCTGAATGGCTATCTGAAACTGCTGACGGGGGACAAGTTCTTTTAATTTTTCGCAAAGCTTTCTGCCAAACTCCTGTCCCTTACTGCGATGGATAAGCGCACTTAAAGCATCAACTTTATCACCATTCAGCAGAATATCCATTTTTACAATATCTGCTTCACGATAACCAATAGGGTTATAGTCGAAGGAAGCATAACCACGGGTTTGACTCTTAAGCTTGTCGTAAAAATCAAAAACTATTTCTGTGAGTGGCATTTCGAAAATCAATTCCACCCTGGTTGTGGTAAGATAGCTTTGATTTACAAGCATGCCTCTTTTTCCCAGGCAGAGCGTCATAATATTTCCTATATACTCGGGCTTTGTAATGATTTGTGCCTTGATATATGGTTCTTCAATTCGTTCTGTTTTTACAGGATCAGGAAACTCTGTGGGATTGTTTACAATTATTTTTTCTCCTTTGGTAGTATAAGCTATAAAGCTTACGTTCGGAACGGTTGTAATCACCGTCTGATTAAATTCACGTTCCAGTCGCTCCTGTATAATTTCCATGTGGAGCATACCGAGAAATCCGCAACGAAAACCAAAACCAAGTGCCTGAGAAGTTTCCAATTCAAAAGTGAGAGAAGCATCATTGAGTTGCAATTTATCCATGCAGTCTCTCAATTCCTCAAAATCATCTGTATTTACAGGAAATATACCGGCAAAAACCATCGGTTTCACTTCCTGGAAACCCTTAATCATTTCTTTGGCAGGATTAGCCGAAGTTGTAATAGTATCCCCTACTTTAACTTCTTTGGCATTTTTAATGCCTGTAATGATATATCCTACATCTCCGCATTGCACTTCATTCTTTTCAGTCATCTTCAGTTTCAGTATACCCACTTCATCGGCTTCATATTCCTGCCCTGTTGAAACAAATTTTACTTTATCCCCCTTTCTTATTGATCCGTTGAGGATACGATAATACACTATGATACCACGAAAACTATTAAATACACTGTCGAAGATTAATGCCTGCAATGGGGCATCGGGTTTACCTTCCGGTGGAGGTATCCTGCTGACAATAGCTTCAAGAATACTTTCAACACCTAATCCTGTGCGGCCGCTTGCTAGTAGTATATCTTCAGACTTACAGCCAATCAGTTCAATGATCTGATCTCTTACCTCCTCAATCATCGCCCCATCCATATCAATTTTATTGATAACAGGGATGATCTCAAGATCATTATCAAGTGCCAGGTACAAATTACTGATAGTTTGAGCCTGTATTCCCTGAGTAGCATCTACAAGCAACAGTGCTCCCTCGCAGGCAGCAAGGGCGCGGCTTACTTCATAGCTGAAATCAACATGTCCCGGAGTGTCAATAAGATTAAGTATATATTCCTGACCGTCTGTATGTTTATAATTGATCTGGATGGCATGGCTTTTAATGGTAATGCCTTTTTCTCTTTCCAGATCCATATCGTCAAGTACCTGATCCATCATTTCCCTGTCGGAAATAGTATTAGTCGTTTGCAAGAGACGATCAGCCAGGGTGCTTTTACCGTGGTCAATATGGGCGATGATACAAAAATTCCGGATATGCTTCATGAACGTTTACCGTCGTTTTTAGAATGCGCAAAGGTAAGCGTTTTATACCTTAGGGAAATTAAGTTTTGCCAACAGATTATACCCCAATAGAAAAAATAAAGTCAATGCACCTTTTTATTTAATTACTGCAATCCTGAAGTTCTTGTTATTATCCATATTTAAGAAATATACCCCAGCCGATAACGCATATACTGCAATATCTGTTCTGCTATCAGATATTTTTCCACGTAACACTACCCTTCCGCCAGCATCAGTCAGAGTCCAAAGAATGGGACGGGAAGGTTTTTGTGCCAGAATAACTGAAAAAAAGTTACTGGCGGGGTTGGGGGCCACTGTTATGGTATTTGCAAGAGCATTTTTAAGCTGCACTATATTAGAATATTTCAATTCGCTGTTTCCGTTACCATACCACTTAATACGATATAAATTGGTGCCGGAAACAGGATTATGATGATAAAATGTATAAGATTGTTCTGATGCTGCTCCCTGCATTTGTTTTTCATCCAGCACCTGCCATGCACCATTTTCCTCTACTTTATGCTCCAGGGTATAATTTCCGGATTCATTGTTTTCAAACTTAAGAGTTAGCTCATTCTGATTTGCTACTTCGTTTACAGTTCCTGCAAGAGAAAGAGATCTCAGTGGCAAAACACCGGAAACCCTTGCCAAAACAATCTCCGCAGGGACACCGTCGGCAGCATTGAATTGTACAACAGTTTCATTATCCTCTGTGCCAAGAAACGATGCATGCTTTGCAGGTTTATTTGAAGCTTTAATCCATCCTCCATAAAAACGAATAGTAATCGGAACAGCTACACTTTCATTATTGACAAAACGCATATCCGGATTTACAACCGAAATCGTCATTGTGTCATCCTTTACCTGGAGCATAGCCATACATGGTACATCATTTCCTTTTATATAATCATTACTTGTAAGATTAGTATTAACACCAAATAAGCTATAGCCCGTAACACCCGTAGCATTTTCCCTTATGATATGGGCTGATGAATCCTGTTGTAAAATATCAAACTCTCTTGTTGAAGGAGAACTCATATTACTTGCAAACTGCGACATTGCAGCATCAGTAGTTTTAGGTATCACTACGTAGGCATACTGTCCGTCTTTTGGCGCCATGCCATGATCTATATAGGCATTGCTGTAGTTGGCAGTTGTAGTTGCACCGTTGCCTGATTGATCAGGACTGGTTTGCGATTTTTTCTCTACCTGAACAGTGTTCCCCGATAATACATAGTAACCGGTCCCATACGCGTCTCTCAGCCAGTGGGAGCTTGTTTTACTCAATGTTTGCGAAAATGGAAATCCTGTTTTTGCAGATCCATCAACTGTAATGGCAGTTGAAACGGTAGGTAAACTACCCTGAAATAATGTTGTAATAGTATTCCTCCAGGATCTGTTGTTATTGATATTGCTGCCTACACATACGATGCGTCTGCCAAAGAAAAAATAGGATTTGCGAAATACAAATGAAGAGCTATGAGTAGATGTGAGGTTTGACTGTTTAAAGTTTAACCCATACATTCCATAATCTCCATGCAGGTCCTGTAATATAATATCCGAGGGTGCAGTTTCTGATGGAATACCAAATTTTACGCCCCCAGCAAAATTAAGCTGACTTCTTTCGTACAATTCAGCTCCGGGAGGTACTGTATTTAATGAGTCAAATGGATAAATTATAGAAGTTGTCCCGGGAACTTTGTTCCAATCCCAACCGGAAGCTATCATCCCACTTGGAGCGAGTTTATTTGGCCAAACACTGGGATATAAAATTTCAAGGGCGCCATAACCCTGGTATCGTCCGTAACGATTTTCAGTAGGATACGTTTCTGTAGCCCAAAAACTTTTATTGATACCTTTGATTGTGGCAGCCCAGGTATCACGCCTGTACATTGCTAAAGGACTATAGTTCATTTGCCAAAACCCCGAGGGAAAAGATTCCGCACCTATCCCGTTTATTTTAGGTGCATAACCATACATTCTTGAATAAATACCGGCTACAATAGGATCTACAGTCGTATTATTCACTTCACCACCGATATAGGCTAATTCTTTAAGGGCATCATCAGTATAATAAGTAATAACATCAAACGGATGCCTTCCGCTTAAACTATTAGCATAATAAATATTATTTGACATCAGACTCTCAGCATATGCAGCTTTACGCAAAGTTTTATAGGCATCAACACTGATTTGGAATGGAGTACCTCTAAGCTTTGCCAGTATCTCCATTATCAATGAGCGCATTGCATACATGTAGGCATTGTAGTGCGTTGAGTGATGGAAATTTGTACCGTCTACTTTAATCCCATCTGAAACCCCCTTTTGATCAGTCAGGAATTTATCAAGATAAGCTTTCAGTCTTCTCAGGTCATTAACTCCATCCGCATCATTGTTGCTAAAGAGTGCTATAGAAATAAATGCATCATAGAGTGTAAAAATGTCATCAACATCAAACAATCCGTTTGTATCTGATTCACGACCTAAACCTACTCCGGTACACCATTTTAGCCATTGCCGTATTTCGCTCCGCAATGTAACATCTGCAAAAGCATCCAGATTAATTAATGCATTAAAGAACTTCATTTGATAATATCCCTGGTTACCTCCGCCAAACCATAATCCACTCCCACCTGCTATACCGGAATCGAACATTAATTTTATTAAATTAATTGCCTTATCCCGGCTATCAGTATTATTATTATGAATATAGCTTCTTGTAAAAGTGGCGAGCATGTCTCCAATTTCACTGGGATCATTAATAATTTTCCCTTTGATTGTACTTCCCGATACAACGATATTGTATCCCGAATATGCACTATTAGCAGCGCTCAATTCGGAAGCAGAAGGTGCCACCCCTATACCTGCGCGTCTTATTCGTTGTTTAACTGAATCCAATCCCTTTATTTCAGCAGGGGTAGGATCGTTATTTTCATCAGGCGATGTAGCATAATATGCTTTATAATAAAATTCACTGGTTAAATAATCTTTTTGGGGGGCTAATGCATACAAATCTGGCATCACATCATCCGACTGTTTAAAACCATAATTCCGCATGTATTGCAGATTATCTATGTAAATAGTACCACTCCCCGTTTTGGGTGCCAGCAGGTAAACTGTATGTCCTATATACATATTACCGGACTTTTGTAACATATCATTAATATAAGCTCGAAGCAACCTTCGCCAGCCATGATAATTTATATTAAACCTAAATCTATAGCGGTCTATTTGTGCACTATTTAAAAATTGAAATTCAAAAGTATCTTTTGAAGCAGTTTCATTATGAACCCAAACTTCAAAATGACCCCTACTCCAGTCATCCAGACCGGTATTAATTGCATTGGTTTCAGAAGCGCTCAGTTCAATATGCAATGTATCACCCGCCTGCCAGTCCCAGCGAAGCGATTTTTGACCAAGCCGGTAGTGCCGGTCACTAATTGATAAACTCCCTTTTGCTACTGTAAAATTAGATGGAACAATAGTCTCAAAATCTGGTTGACTTTTGGCCGTATAAGCCATCACTAACAGAAAGATTGCCGAAACTAACCGTTTATTGTATAATATTTTTTTGCCGGTTTTATTCATCCAGGATACAGGGTTCAGAAATAACACATTCGCCCCTAAAGGGTAATCTCTCATAAAAAAAAATCGAATTTAGTAGTTCACACGGTATTGAATTCACAGTTGCTTTCTATTCCTGCCATTGGATTTTGATCCCTCATTAGCTCATCTTTAGCTCTAAAACTCGTGTATAAGCAATATTCATGCAACAATTAATTGTCTTTAGATATTTTTTTACACACATAATAACTAATATCTTAAGTACTACTGAAATTCATAGAGTTATATGTGCAATAAATCAGATAAAATCAATATCTGACTTCTATAGAATAGATTAGTACTTCCTGGTAACAAACTGATAATCTTACCAGACATTAATTTATAAAAGATATGAAGTGATTGGTACTCCGTTCATCTGCATTTCATCATGTAGCTATTTTATTAAATAGCAACTACTATTGACTAATGAATATTCTTTTCTGCCTGTTCCTGCAGAAATTTTTTGCGGGTTAATTTTGCCGTTTTGTGATCACCGGTATGGCTCCAGCCAGGTGGCATTATCAGATAGAGCAGTTTATTTTTCAGACCTGGGGCATTATATACATCTTTCCACAAAGCCCCAATCTCTCCAAAATTTACATCAATAAAACTATTTGCATTCATCTCACGGGTAATACCATACTCGATGGGTATATCCTTTCTCTCGGGCTCATAAGTCTTAAATACCTTATCCCAGATATTCAGCAGGTTGCAAAAATTAGTATCCATATACAATGGGTTTCTTGCATGATGTACACGGTGGTGAGAAGGTGTGAGAATTATTTTACGCATAAAACCCATTCGCCCGTCTTTCATTATATTTTCACCCACATGTATGAATGCTCCCCAGGTGCCGTCAATAAACATGATGAAAAACAAAAGCGGCGGATTTACACCGGCAAGTATACATATCGTTGTCCTGATTACATCTGCATACGGTGCTTCAAGAAAAAAATGTGTATAGGTAACAGAAAGGTTCATGGTTTGAGGTGCATGATGTGTGGAATGCAGGCACCATAGTATCCTGATCTTATGCGCCAGGAAATGATAAATAAAATGCGAGAACTCCCAAACGATATACCCGTATATCAGCCAGTACCAGGTAAAACTGGTTTTAATTATCGCATATTTTTCAAATACACCAATACAAAAAGCTACGGCAGCAATAGATATAAATCTTGAAACAAACCTGTTGAAGATGAAAATAAAAAAAGGAACTTTATAATCTTCAATACGGAATCTTTTATATACAATTGCTCTTATTATTTCAATGCACAGCAAAAGTGGAATGACAGGCGATATTGCGCCAAGTATTCCATCAAGTGTAAGAAGTTTGCTGTAATCGCCGGATTTAAACAATTCAATTAATGATCTTAATCCGAAAAAGCCTATAATCTCGTCGTAAATCAGGTTCAAAAACTGCATCATCACACTAAAATTTAGGGTTTAAATTACTTAAAAATAAAATGCTTTCTGGTTAGCCGGATACTTATTACTTTCACCCAAAATTACAAAGGTTATGGAACTGAAGACTTTATTCGAACAGGCAGCGGCAGACAGTAAAAGTCTTTCCGAAAAGCCCAGTAACGAAACATTGCTTCAATTATATTCTCTCTATAAACAGTCTGTCGAAGGGGATAATACATCTGAACCTCCTTCTAATCCATTCGATTTTGTAGCAAAAGCCAAATATGAAGCATGGACTGCTTTAAAAGGTAAACCCCGGGAGGAGGCCATGCAGGATTATATTAAACTGGTAGAAAAGCTAAAATCTAATTAGTCAATATTCATTGAGCAGGTCAATCGTGAAATGTAAGAGGTGAAACACGTTTTTCATTTTTATCAATGCCTGTTGCAATAAGCAAGTTTCACTTTTCACGAATATATGCAAGCATCATTGATCTGTCATCTCAATAATTTCCTAACTCATTACTCCTCTAAGATAACCTGCTGATTCAGCAATACCAGGCAATACATCTTTCATATCTTTTTCATACTCTATACTACAGCTTCCGGTATATCCTACTTTGCGTAAAGCAGCTATGAAGGCATTAAAATCAATAGCTCCCCTGCCTACTTCGATGGCTTTTGCATCTGCTTTTGCAGCCGTTACATCTTTAATATGCAGGTCAAAAATCCTTGGGGCATATTCAATAACCACTTTTTCAAGATCTGTTCCTGCCCTGAATGCATGACCAATATCAAGACAAAGTCCCACACGGTTGTCCATTTTATGAATACGATCGTACACATCTTTTGGCCCCGGATATAATTTATCTTCTGGTCCGTGGTTGTGAATAGCAATACGGATATTATATGCTTTCACTTTTTTTTCTGTATAGTTGAGCAGATCATAAGTAGGAACACCAACTATCATATCAACTCCCACACGTTTTGCATAATCAAATGCACGGTCAACTTCTGCCTGCGACCTCATATATATTACACCAACGGTATACACATTTATACCACCATTCTTAAATTTCAATAATACTTCATCTATTTTTTCCTGAGAGCTGTCTAAAGGCAGATGAAATTCCTTAACAGACAAATTGCTGATAGCAACCCTGTTCATGATTGCAATTGTTTGATCTATGGAATAGTTTACAAACGTATAACCGGCCATACCCATCTTAAGAAAAGCCTTTTTGTAATTGTTACTCCCTGATATATTTTTTGCAAGACCTGTAATGGGAAGCGCAGCCGGGATGGACAAAGCAACCGCTGAAGTCTGAATAAATTTTCTTCTTGATGACATGATGTATAAAATTTTATTATCACTGGTTAAGGTAAGCATTTTTTGCAGAATGGAAATAAGTGCAGGTAAACAGGTGCATTTTGCAGTATGTTTTTTAAATTACACCGACCCTGATATATAAGAAGAACAAAAAACCGAATTGAAGATGCCGTTAAAAAATTTTTCTTTCAGGAATATAGCCTCCGAAACCCTTAACCAGGCCACTGAATCCATAATGCTCACCTGGAAAGAGATTTCCTCTTTGTTCGGACTAAGACATGATTTTTATAAAAACCCATTGCATAAACCCCTCTCCCGCCCTGTTACCGCTATACTAATTGGAGCAGGAAACCGGGGTAATATATATGCAGATTATGCTCTCATTCATCCGGATGAACTGAATATTGTAGGTGTCTCAGATCAGGATGCGGTACGCAATGGCAGGTTTGCCCGTAAGCATAATATTACAGCGTCCAATCGCTTTTATGATTGGGAAAATGTTTTTAAAAGAGAAAAGTTTGCAGATGCCGTTATTATTGCCACTCCCGATCAGCTTCATGCGCCTATATGCCTGCAGGCTCTTGAAGCAGGCTATGATGTACTGCTCGAAAAACCCATAGGAATTACAGAAGAAGAATGCAGGTCTATACTTGAAAAGGCCCGCTCTACCGGAAGAATAGTGGGTGTGTGTCATGTGCTGCGCTATTCGCCATATTTTCGTCAGTTGAAGGAAATAATAAATGCAAAAGCTATTGGTGATATTGTTTCTGTTCAACATATGGAACCCATCGGCTACGCCCACATGTGCCATTCTTATGTAAGGGGTAACTGGCACAACAGTAAAAAAAGTGCACCGATCATCCTGGCAAAATCATGCCACGACACTGATATATTGCGCTGGCTGATCAACGAACCTATTGAAGATATACAATGCTTTGGCAATTTAAAATTATTCACCAAAGAAAATGCTCCAGCAGGCAGTACCCCACGATGTACAGATGGCTGTGCAGTAGAATCCACATGCCCGTTTTCAGCCTTACAGATTTATTACCGCGACAGAAAAAGATTGTATGTTTTTGACCTGCCACAACAAAGACATAAATGGGATTATTTTATTTTGAAAAAATTGAAAACTACTGATTACGGTCGTTGTGTTTTTGATATGGATAATGACCAACCTGATCATCTAACCCTTAATATGCGATTTGGAAATAACATTACCGCTGTATTTTCTATGGAGGGATTAACTTCTTACGAAGGCAGGTGTACCCGCATAATGGGGACCAAAGGTGATATTGTTGGAGATATGGAAACCTATACCATTACCGATTTTCGTACAGGGCGACAAACAAGCTGGAGCCTGAAAACAGACTTTCATGGCGGTGGCGATCACAGGCTGGTGCAGGACTGGGTGCAGGCCGTTGGACACCAAGAACCAGCTATTCTTTCATCAACTATTGATGTATCTGTTGTGAGCCACCTGATGGCTTTTGCAGCGGAAAGAAGCAGGCTCCGGCATACCATTGAAACCGTAACCTTAAACCAATAGAGTTTACTGTAATGCTTTTACACCATCTCCAATCAAAGAATCGTAAATTGCAGGCGCATAGCCTATCTTTTCCTGGTAATAATTAATTAACCCTTCAGAGAAGTCGTCAAAATATTCTTTTTGCACTAATGCGATTGCACAACCACCAAAACCTGCACCGGTCATTCTTGCACCAGCAACATTTTTATTAGAAATACAATAGTCTACTATAGTATCAAGCTCCTTGCCCGAAACTTCATACAGATGCCTCAGAGAATCGTGAGATGCATACATTAACCTGCCGAATGCAGCAATGTCGCCGACAGCCAACGCTTTTGCAGCCTCTTTTACCCGAATATTTTCCTCCACTACATGTTTTGCTCTTTTACGCACAGTATCATTTGCAATCAGGTGTTGATGCGCAGTAAATTGATCTGTATCCAAATCGCAGAGGTACTGCACCTGAAGTATCGTCTGCAATGCACTAAGCGCTTCATTGCATTCCATCACACGCTCATTATATTTCGACTCTGCAAGCGCCCTCAACTTATTGGTATTAATAATTGCAAGCAAATAACCATTAAGATCACAATCAACCACAGTATAGTCAAGCGTATCACAATTCAACTGCAACGCCTTATCTTTCTGACCAAATGCCACTGCAAACTGGTCCATGATGCCTGAGTTGAGCCCGATAAAAATATTTTCTACATCCTTAGTGAGTTTAACAAGATCAAGCCTGGAAATACCAGCACCTATCATTTCATTTAAAGCAAAAGCGGTAACAACTTCAATTGAAGCAGATGAAGAAAGTCCTGACCCGATAGGTATATTGCCCCAATACATTATATCCATTCCCGGTGGTAAATGCCCTGCTTTGATCAACCGGTCTATCACACCTAAAGGATAATTATACCAGCCTTTATCTATTTTAGTATATCCATCCCGTTTAATTTCAATATCAAGTTTCTCGTTGAAATTGAGACTGCGGAAACGAAAAACCGAATCGTTGTTTGGAGCTAATAGCATATATGTACCGAAAGTAATAGCACAGGGCATTACTAATCCTCCATTGTAATCAATATGTTCTCCTATCAGGTTCACCCGACCCGGAGCAAAATAGCTCTTAATATGGGGCTGCCCAAATACTGAAATAAACTGCTCTGCAAGCTGATTCACCATTTTATCAAACTAATTTTGAAAACAACAATATTACTATAAAAAATTCTTTCTTCACGGGTATCAGTAATGCTGTATTTTCTCATTTCAAAACAGAACAGTTATCTCAATAATTATCATCCCCTCAAAAGTAAAAGATGAAGTACCTATTATTCTCCGGTGTTATTACCATAATTATGTTGCAGGCAGGAAATTCAGATAGTCTTGCTGTAAAAGACCCGGTTGTACAAACTGCACCAGCTACCCTGCAACATAACTGGGAGATATTGTTTGATGGAAAAGATTTGAAGAAATGGAGAAAAACAACCAGCGACAGCTTACCTTCTAATGGATGGGTGATAGAAGGTAATACACTCTCTGTAACTCCGGGTAGAAAAGGCGGTGATATCTTAACACGGTCTTTATATAGCAACTTCGAACTGGTATTTGATTTTAAACTTACCAAAGGGGCAAACAGTGGTATAAAATACCTGGTAACCCAGATAGAGAACAGCAAAACACATCATGTTTCCATGATGGGAATTGAATACCAGATCATAGATGATTATAATCACCCAGAGATAAAAGATAATCCCAACGGAACAATTTCAACTGCTTCCGCCTATTTACTGTATTCGCCGGTCGGGAAAAAATTATTGCCGCCGGGTCAATGGAACAGCGGTAAAATTATAGTGAAAGGCAAATATGCTGAACACTGGCTCAATGGGGTGCTGGTAACCCGCTACACAAGAGGAACTGCTGAATTTGATGCGAAACTGAGTCAGACAAAATTCAAGGATTACCCCGATTATGCAAAGGCAGATATCGGGCACATTATGCTCACAGATCATGGCGACCGGGTTTATTTCAGAAATATAAAAATCAGAAGACTTTGAAAAAATTCAGGTTAACTATTTATAGTCTTATCAACAGCAGTTTCATCCTCCTTACTGATATATAATGTTCTTACGGGGAATGGTATATTTATCTGCTCCTCATCATATCTTTTTTTCAGCCTTTTTATAAACTCATGTCTAATGATAAACTGGCTGGCAAAATCTTTTACCTTAATAAATGCTTTCAGATTAATGCTGCTGTCACCAAACTGCTGATACCTGATAAAAGGATCGAAGTTGGGAATACATTCTTCCCTGTCTCCCTGCATTTGCCTGATTACTTCCAGCGTTACGCGTTCAACTTTCTCCAGGTCGCTGCTATAGTCAACCCCAACAGCCACATCCATAACGAAATCCTGTTCGGGATAGAAAAAATTGGAAACGATAAGACCCGAGAGTTTTGCATTAGGCACAATAAATAAATTATTTGTCCCTAACCTCAATGTAGTATAACGCCAGCTAATATCTTCCACAAATCCTTCCTGCCCTGAATCAAGCCTGATATAATCACCAGGATTAATTTTCTTAGTAGATATTAACTGAATACCTGCAAAAAGATTTGACAAAGTATCCTGTAATGCAAGGGCAACTGCCAAACCACCCACACCTAGTGCGGTTAAAATTGGTGTGATTTGAATACCGAGTGACTCTAAAATAACCAGTAAACCAATACAATAAACAATTACCTTAATAATATTACCAACAATTGAAGAAGAAGCCGGTACTTTGTCACTGCCTTTGGGCTTTATAGCGGTTAACCCGGCTAATACAGTAGCCAATATCCAGGTAACCGAAAAAATATAAAAAATTACCAGTCCATTTTCTACCCAGTGATGGTATTTTTCATCCATCTGCACTTCTTTCCAACCCAGGTATATTCCCAAAGCTACAAACCATGCCGTTACCCATTTTGATATACTGCTAATAATGAGATCATCACCGGCCCATTTACTGCGGGCAGCCATTTTGTGCAGTACGGGTATCAATAATTTCTGAATCAAAACGCCAAGTACAATGCCACAGCCTGTATAAATAGCAAAATGCAAAAACTCATTCCAGGTCATATCTTAATTTTTTAATCAGTCAAAATGTTTTTGAGAATATCCCCATCAGATCCAAAGGCTGCAAATATCAGGCGGCAAAATTAATCATTCATGATTTTGTAAAAAAAACTCCACCCGGAATATGCTTAATAAATTTACCTGCTCATGAAGCAACATAAAGTTGTATAAGCCAAAACCAAAATGCAGTAGTAACAAAAGAAATTGCGATACCAATACCTATAATGAGATTAGATAACCTGGGATTGAGGTTGTATTGTGAAGCAATGATACCTGAGGTAAGAAACGGAGGCATTGCCGACTCGAATATACTGATCTGTGCATGCATATCTTTCATTCGGGCAAACCAGGCAACTGCAAAGATAATTGCCGGTGCAATAAACAGTTTAAAGAAAAGAGCAAACCTGATATGCTTTATTTCATTTTTCCATCCTTCAAATTTGATTTGCAGTCCAATGGAGAATAATGCAAGCGGTGCAATAGTTGCTGCTACTATATCAAATAATGGTTCCAGAAATGAAAGATCAACAAAGTGCGGTAATATCAGCGACAAAACACATGCTACAAATGGCGGAAAGCTTATAATCCGCTTGATCAGCATTGCTGCAGAAATACTTTCTTCACCGGAAACCCGCAGGGCGATTATCACACCAATTGTAGCCAGCAATAGAAATGATACCTGGTCGCAGATGACAGCTATACTCAGCTCAGCACTTGAAAAATATGCAATCACCAGCGGGAAGCCCACAAATGAAGTATTTGACAATCCTGTTGTTAATAACAACCCGGCTTTTGTAGGTTTATCGAGTTTATTGCCTGCATACACCGCTATGTAAATCCATGCCGCCACCCACACAATCACCGGCATCAGAATAGGCAGGAGCAGCGATCTTTCCCATTGTATATGCGGAAGAAATTTAAATGATACCGCCGGCAAAGCGAGGTTAATTATCCAGGCATTTACCGCCTTAAAACTATCTGCAGGCAATTTTTTAGAGCGCTGCAGCAGGTAACCCACAAGAATGCACAATCCGATCAGCAGAAAGTTTGACATCCCGCAATAATACAACAGAAATTTAAGATTTCATTGGGAATAGAACTTAAACGCTGATACCGGTCGGGGGTCTAACAGGTATAAAAACAATTCAACATGAAGAACATATTAAAATACTTGATTACCGGGGTTTGCATACTGACAATGCAAATAAATACCCAGGCACAAACAACAAAAGAAATGCAAAAAGCGGAAGAATCTGCAATGGTCAAAAATGTCATTGATGGCAGAAACTATACTTTCGTTGCACAGTCAATGATACCCATGTCGGGTATGATGCGGCAGTTAACAGGTTTATACGATCTTACCGTTTCAGACAATGAAGTTGTCAGTTTTCTCCCCTATATGGGAAGAATATATATGCCAATGATAGACCCGATGAATGATGGACCTTTAAGATTTACATCAAAGGATTTTACTTATAAAGCTAATGCAGACAGTAAAAAAGGATGGACCATTTCCATCAAACCGAATGATGTAAGAACAGTAAGAGAATTTACACTGAATGTGCAGGATGACGGAAGAGCAACTCTGCAGGTATCGGGGAATGACAGACAGCCCATTACATTTTATGGTTATATAGAAACAACTGTTTAAAATGTTTTGCAAGCTTGGAGTTTGAAATTTCGGGTTTCGGGTTGTATTTATATAGCCCGTATTTCATTGTCAACGGTTCAAGAGCCTATATCCTACCCCTGCTCATGGTTTATAGTTTGGGGATAGATAGGTCATGTATTTGCAAGTCCATTGCTTATTTTTGGCCACTTTATGGCTAAAGCAGGAACAGATACTCCATTAATGCAGCAGCATCGGGCTATCAAGCAAAAATATCCCGATGCCATTTTGTTGTTCAGAGTAGGTGATTTTTATGAAACCTTTGGTGAAGATGCAATCCGGTCGTCGCAGGTATTGGGTATTACCCTAACCAAAAGAAATAATGGTGCCGCTGCTTCTTCCGAACTGGCAGGTTTTCCGCATCATGCCCTGGATACCTATCTTCACAAACTGGTGAAGGCAGGTTACAGAGTGGCCATATGTGATCAGCTCGAAGACCCCAAAGCCGCTAAAGGAATTGTAAAACGTGGTGTAACAGAAATGGTAACTCCCGGTGTGGCCACCAATGATAAACTGCTGGAACATAACAGCAATAATTTTTTGGCCGGAGTATATATGGGCGGGGATCTGACCGGAGCTGCATTTCTGGATATATCTACCGGTGAATTTTTTGTGGCGGAAGGAAATACGGAGTATATAGATAAACTTTTACAAAGCCTTCGTCCTGCGGAAGTGGTATTTCAACGCAGTTTTCAAAAACAGTTTAAAGAAACATTCGGTACAAAGTTTTATATCTATACACTGGAAAGCTGGCTGTTTGAAGAAGGCTATGCTACCGAAAGTCTGCTGAAACATTTTGGCACCCATTCTCTCAAAGGCTATGGTGTGGAAAATATGCATGCGGGTATCATTGCTGCCGGTGCGGTACTGCACTACCTTAAAGATACAGAGCATCCCAATCTGCAGCACATTACTTCCATTCAACGCATTGACAAAGACGAACACCTTTGGATGGACCGCTTCACCATACGCAATCTTGAACTGCTGGGTATGGGACACGAGAGCGGAAACACCCTGCAAAAAGTAATGGACAATACCGTATCACCAATGGGGGCAAGACTATTGAAGCGATGGCTGGTACTGCCGTTGAAAGATACAGGGCGTATTAATGAGCGGTTAAACCTGGTAGAATATTTTATTAAAGAGGTTGACCTCCGTACAGCCATTGTGCAGCACATCAAACAATGCGGCGACGTGGAACGGCTGGTGAGTAAGATACCAATGAAGAAAATCAACCCGCGTGAAATAAAACATATTGCCCGTGGGCTGCATCATATTGAAGAAATAAAGAAAAATTGTACTGACTGCAACAATGACTATCTTAAAAGACTGGCAGATACGCTAAACCCCTGCAGTTATATTGCCGGGAAAATTAACAAAGAGATCATTGACAATCCACCGGCACAGGCAAACAAGGGCGGCATGATAAGTGCAGGAATACATGCTGAACTGGATGAACTCAGAAGTATTGCTACCGGGGGTAAAGAATACCTAATAGCATTGCAACAAAAAGAAATGCAGGCAACGGGTATATCCACCCTAAAAGTAGGTTTCAATAATGTTTTTGGCTATTACCTCGAAGTAACCAACTCCCACAAATCAAAAGTGCCGGAAAGCTGGATCAGGAAACAAACGCTGGCAAACGCGGAGCGTTATATTACTCCCGAACTGAAACATTATGAAGAAAAAATTACCGGAGCGGAAGAAAAGATATTGCAGATAGAACTGGAACTGTATGATAAACTGTTGCTGGAATTACAGGATTATATTGCCCCCATGCAGGTGAATGGCAATATCCTCGCTATACTTGATTGCCTGACCTGCTATGCCAATAATGCGCTTCAATATAGTTACAAAAAACCTCAACTGCATGATGGCGCCGCTCTTGAACTGAAGGAAAGCCGCCACCCTGTAATAGAACGATTCCTGCCACCGGGTGAGCAATATATCGCTAATGATATTACGCTTGACCCAACGGATCAGCAGATTATTATACTTACAGGTCCCAACATGAGTGGTAAAAGCGCAATACTTCGTCAGACTGCCCTTATTACACTGATGGCGCATACCGGAAGTTTTGTACCTGCATCTTCTGCCCATATACCTCTGACAGATAAAATTTTCACACGTGTTGGCGCCTCGGACAACCTAAGTGGTGGTGAGTCTACTTTTATGGTGGAGATGAATGAAACCGCCAGCATTATCAATAATATTTCTGCAGGCAGCCTGATATTGCTGGACGAGATAGGCAGAGGTACTTCTACTTATGATGGTATTTCAATTGCCTGGAGTATTGCAGAATTTTTACACGATTCACCTTTCCGGCCAAAAACTTTATTTGCCACACATTACCACGAACTGAATGAACTGGAAAATAAATTACCACGTGTAAAGAATTACCATGTTACCAATAAAGAATCGGGTAATAAAATTATCTTTCTCCGCAAACTGGCGCCGGGTGGCAGTACCCACAGTTTTGGTATTCATGTAGCAAAAATGGCCGGCATGCCTCCAGTACTTATCAATCGGGCTAATTCCATCTTACAGCAATTAGAAGATAAACATACCGATAGTGGAGGTAGCCAGGTAAACAAAGCGGTAAAACAATTGACAGCGCCCCAGATGCAACTTTCTATTTTTGATGCCCATACCGAAGTATTCGATGATATACGCAAGATGCTTGAAAGCACAGATATCAACCGCCTCACACCCGTTGAAGCTTTACTGAAACTGAATGAGATTAAAGGATTGCTGAAGTAGAAAACCACGTTAATGCAAAATAAAAATGATTTATTTCGATTTTGAAACGTAATTTTTTTCATACATCTCAATCCATTTCTTAGCGCTCAACTTTTTCATTAAATCTGCTATAAGTTTATAGGGAATATCGTCCAGGTTTTTAAAACGAACACAGCTTTTCCCCATCTCCAGTTTTTGAGCACAGTGTTTAGGATATTCTGCCACGAACCATTTCATCAATTCGGGATCGGTATAGAGCCCCATGTGATAAAAATTAATGGAATTTTTCCGGGAAGCAATACCCGCGAAAGGAAGAGGTTCAGAGGGTTTACAATGATAGCCTGGAGGATAAATTGAATGAGGTACAACATACCCCAATCCACCATAACTTATTGCTGCCTCAAAACCTTTAGGAAGGTTTTTTACAATAATATTATGGAGTTTATTAAATGGCTCTGCCATCTCGCGGGGAACATTTGCCAGTATCTCTTTTACCGTATTTTCGCTTGTCTTCATGATAAAATTGTTTTTATGTTTTTCATCATAAACTTCTGATTGTCGGATTTCAGTTATTAAGCATTTGTGTTGTGTATATACTTTAAAATCCAAAACCAGTAACCCAGCAAATATGCGAAGCCAGATAAAGATATACAGTTCGTTCTTAATTCTAAAGTCTTTATCGAAGTAGAAATGAGCAAATTCCAATACCTGGTTTTACCAAAAGTATCAGCAAAAGAAATCAACTAATGAAATAAGTGATATATTGGCGAATTTTATACATATCCAATTTTAACACTAACAAACCTGATATGAAAAAAAATTATTCAGCATTGTTATTCTCCGCATTAGTCATTATTTTTTTCAGTGGATGCGTGACCTCTTCTATAGAATCCGGGGAAAGTAATAATGTGAAGGGACCTTATAACCGAATGTATATCCTGATTGCCGGTTCACAGAGAGCCGATAAATTCATTGAAGGATTTGCTGAAAAAATCAGGCAGTCCTTATCTGCAAGAAACATGGAAGTAGAAATACAAATAGAAGGCAGACTATCATTAGAAACACAGAAAGAAACAAACAACAAGATTAATGACTATAAGCCGGAGGTTGTATTGATCATGAGACAAACAGAAGCAATAATTGACACCAGATTTGGGTTTGGGGCTTCAAAAGGTTCAATGGCAGGTATCTTTGATCTGAAATTGTTTTCGAATACTGAAAAACGTCCTGTATGGAGGGCAAATTTGAAAGCTTACGGAGAGTTTGGCATTTCTACTGCAACGGAAAAAACTGCCAAAAAATTTCTTAGCCTCTTAGAGCAGGATAATATTATCAGGAAGCTGAGTAGCCAGGAAGAATAAAATAGTACGTTGTATTGAAGCAATCGTCTATTCTTTATTATAATCATAAACAATGAAACGATTTTTTAAAGAACTATTTGAATACAATCATCATTTCAACCAGCAACTGGCAGATGTTTATACGGCCCAACAGGATAAGACACCGGATAAGGCGTTGAAATTATTTAATCATATTTTGAATGCTCATCAAATCTGGAATAACAGAATTGACCATAAGCAAACTACATTTGGCGTTTGGGAAATTCACGACACGAAAGACTTATATAACATTGATAAGGTAAACTATGAACAGACATTGCAAGTAATTGACAAATTTGACTTATACGAGATTTTTGATTACAAAAACACAAAAGGACAAGCATTTAAAAACAACATTCGGGACATATATTTTCATGTCATTAACCATTCTACATATCACAGAGGACAAATTGCAATGGAATTCAGGCAACATGGCATTGAACCTTTGGTTACTGATTATATTTTTTACAAAAGATAGCCTTATATTATTGACCGACAACCAATAAAATGACAAAACGGACAATAATTTTAATAGTCTTCATCGCACTAAAATTTCTGTTGCAGTTTTTACTGCTGAGTCCTGAATACGACCTGCAACGAGATGAATATTTGCATCTTGACCAGGCCAACCACCTGGCATGGGGATATCTTTCTGTTCCGCCATTTACCTCCTGGACATCTTACATCATTCAATTACTTGGCAACTCTGTTTTTTGGGTTAAGTTTTTTCCTGCAGTTTACGGTGCATTGACAATTTATGTGGTATGGAAAGCTATTGAGGAATTAGGGGGGAGCCTGTTTGCTTTGATTTTGGGTGCAACCTGCGTTTTATTCTCTGCACTTCTAAGATTGAATACGTTGTATCAGCCAAATTCATTTGATGTATTAGCCTGGACAGTTTTGTATTTTATCATATTGAAATATTTCAGGACAGAAAATTCAAAATGGTTATTTATTGCTGCAATAATATTTGCACTGGGTTTCTTAAACAAGTACAATATTGTTTTTCTGTTTATCGGCCTTATCCCTTCATTGTTGCTCACACCACAAAGAAAGATATTTCTGCAACCGGGACTATATATTGCATTTGGTTTGTGTTTATTGATCATTGCACCCAATCTTTTTTGGCAATACAATAATGGGTTTCCAGTATATCATCATTTGAAACAATTAGCAAAATTTCAATTGGTAAACGTAGAAAGGACTGATTTCTTAAGGGGACAATTGTTTTTTTACCTCGGTTCAATACCTGTGATTATTTCTTCGCTTTATGCTCTGCTTTTTTATAAACCTTTTAAACCCTTTCGTTTTTTCTTCTGGACTATATTTTTCACATTGGCCGTGTTTATGTATTTCAAAGCCAAGGATTATTATGCCATAGGTATTTATCCTGTTTATATAGCAATTGGTGCTGTTTATCTTGGAGAACTTTTAAAGGATGGATGGAAAAAATATTTGCAACCAGTTGCAGTTGCCATTCCCATTTTGCTCTTTATCCCGATGTATAATGTTGCATTTCCGAATAAAAGTCCGGAATACATTATTCAGCATGCTGAGAAGTACAGAAAATTGGGCATGCTGCGCTGGGAAGACGGCAAAGATCATTTACTGCCCCAGGATTTTGCAGATATGCTGGGATGGAAAGAATTAGCATTCAAAACAGATAGTGTTTACCAAAATTTGCCGGACAAAACGAATACACTTATTCTTTGTGACAATTATGGACAGGCAGGTGCGATAAATTATTATACAAAACAAAATCTAAAGGCAGTTTCATTTAATGCAGACTACATAAACTGGTTTGACCTGAGTATAGATTATAAAAACCTGATTAGGGTAAAAGAGCAGGGAGACAGTGCAGATGAAGAACTTCAAAAAACAGCGCCTTTCTTTCACCATTCAGTTCTCGCGGCTTCAATAACCAATAAATATGCAAGAGAATTCGGAACTATAATATTTGTCTTCACAGGAGCAAAGCTTGATATCAGAGGAAGAATTAAAAAAGAGATTGAGAAGGAAAAAAATTTTCGCTAACAGTAATTTTTAAAAACCATTTTCTATGACAGTAAAGATCGAACATTTAGCAATTTGGACAAATGATTTAGAAAAAGCAAAAAACTTCTATGTGAAGTACTTTGATATGGTTTGTAGTGAAAAGTATCAAAACCCGGCAAAGCAGTTTACATCTTATTTCCTTTCCTTTAAAAATAGTAATGTAAGAATTGAGTTAATGCACCGGCCAGACATTTTGGAACATCCTGGTAAAAAGGGACTAACTAACGGCTTAACACATTTTGCAATTTCTGTTGGCAGCAAAGAGAATGTAAACTCATTAACCGAAAAATTGAGGGCAGACAATTTTGTTATTGAAAGTGAACCAAGAACAACTGGAGACGGTTATTATGAAAGTGTTGTTTTAGATTCGGAAGGCAACTTAATAGAAATTACGGAATAAGAACAAAGGATATAATCTTTAAATGTAATTTCCGACATTGGGAGAGTGTTGACAGATTGTAAGCTATTGTGTTTTTAAAAACTATTTTACCGATGAAAATAGGATGAAATAATTCCTAAATAACATCTTTACAACCAAATGGAATTCGAAGCAAGACAAAGAACAATAAACCGGTAGTAATAAAACCAGTACGAAATGAACTTTAACTTTGACAATGATATCATACTTGAGAACGCTGCTGTTTTACTTAGACCCATTACCTTAACTGATATTGAAAATCTTCTGCATGTTGCAACTCAGAACAAAGATTTACTTCAATTTTCCCCGGTGCCGATCTATTCCACAGAGTTGCTTACAAAATATATAGAAAGAGCGGTGGAAAACAGGCATAATAAAAACAGATACACATTTATTGTTTATGACAAGAGAAAAAATGCTTACGCAGGCAGCACCAGTTTTTTAAATATATCTAACCCGGACAATAGACTTGAAATTGGCGCAACCTGGTATGGTGTAGAATTTCAAAGGACAGGGATAAACAGGAATTGTAAATTTTTACTTTTAGCATATGCATTTGACAACCTTGGTGCAGAACGAGTTGAGTTTAAAACAGACGAAAGAAATATGGCATCAAGAAAAGCAATAGAAAAAATCGGAGGTCAACTTGAAGGTATATTGAGGCAACATACTGTAATGTATGATGGTTTCAGGCGAAATACAGTATGTTACAGCATTTTAAAACCCGAATGGGAACAAATGAAAAATACATTTTTGCAATAGAGAGCAAATGAAATTTGCTGGTCTGATTTTTTTCTTATGTACTGGCATCTCTTGCTTTTGATTGGCGGTTATGCTCTGTGTATATCCTACCCTTCATCTTTCCTCAACCAAATTTCATTTCTCTGCATTCCGTACTTTTGACCCGGTTTCTTTAATGGAGATAAAATAATGTATATGGCCAAACCACTTGCGATTGCTTTGATTCAGCTTATGCTGCTGGCGCCTTCCCGGCTGATATTTGCACAGGT
>JBDHYJ010000022.1:0-56286 GCA_039811345.1 Chitinophagaceae bacterium | reverse complement strand
AACCTGTGGTAAACCTCGGACCGGCAGCAACTATCTGCTCCGGTGATGCAGTGACTCTGGATGCAGGTAACCCGGGAGCAACCTATAGCTGGAGCCCCGGTGGAGCAACTACTCAAACTATTACAGTAAACCCAACCAGCAATACAACCTATACAGTGGTGGTAACCAAAGGCGGTTGTTCAGCCAGTGGTTCAAAGACTATCACAGTTACTCCTAAACCTGTGGTAAATCTCGGTGCAGATATGGATTTCTGTGCTGGTTTTATAACTCTTGATGCAGGTGTATCGGGAGCTACATATCAATGGGGTAGCACATATATGTCTGGCTTTTATGCTACAGAAACTGACCAAACAACAGACGCCATGGGTGCAGGTACCTATTGGGTAACTGTCAACAAAAATGGATGTTCTGTTGCCGATACAATAGTACTTAACAAGAAAAAAGCTATCACTGCTTCATTTACAAATACTCAAACAGGTAGCGGTAGTTGTGGACCTTACACAGTAAATGTTACTGAAAATGCAACTCTTTGTGTAGGTTCAGTTAAAGAACATTACTGGGATTTTGGTGATGGAACAATTGTGGGAGGTTCTTATAACAAGACTTTATCTCATAATTATACAGTTCCCGGTGATCATGTGATTAAGCTTATAGTTACTAATACAAGCGGAGTAAAAGACACTACAGAAAAAACTGTTTCATTTACAGGTAGTGGATTTGCAATAAACCTGGGTAATGATACTACCCTGTGTGGCGGAGCAAGTATTACACTGGATGCAGGTATTGGTACGTCCTACACATGGTCAACAGGAGAAACCACAAAGACTATCACTGTGAATCAAACTGGGGAGTATTCTGTAGCTGTGTATAACGGCACATGTTATGCTACAGGAAAAATAAAAGTGACTGCCACTGCCGGACTTTCAGTAAATCTCGGTAATGACTCTACAATTTGCGGAGGAAGTCTTGTACTGGATGCAGGTAATTCCGGAGCTACGTATCTCTGGAGTGCTAATGCCGGTAGTGCAACATCGCAAACTGTTACAGTTACTCCTCAAAATGGTGTAAACATTTATACTGTAAATGTGCAGAAAGGATCATGCAAGGGAACAGATACTTTAGTTCTTACTGTAAATACAAATATCCCGGTAAATCTTGGAAAGGATACAGCAATATGTGCCGGTTCATCAGTTGTGCTTGACGCAGGTTATCCTGGTGCTATTTATACATGGCAGGATGGTGCATCTACTCAAACTTATACAGCTAATACTGCCGGCAAGTATACTGTATCAGTAAATAACAAAGGATGTATTGGAGAAGATGAAATTAATATTTCGTTATTATCAACACCAACTGAAGTGAATCTGGGTGAGGATATAAGTAAATGTTTCGGCAACAATATCATACTTGATGCCGGAGATCAGCAGGATGCAACATATCTATGGAGTACCGGAGAGACTACCAGGACACTTAATGTTACTTCCAGTGGAATATATTCAGTAGCTGTATCTGCTTGTGGAGTAACTAAGTCTGATACAATCAATGTAACATTAAGTAATCTTACAGCTCCGGTAATTACTCAGTCTGGTCTTGAATTGATATGTACTGATGCCGATAGCTATCAATGGTATAAGGATGGCAACTTTATTCCGGGAGCAACTTTCAAGAAGTATAAGCCAAAAGGATATGGCACATATTCTGTAATGGTTACCAATACTGCTTTAGGTTGTTCCGGTAAATCAGATGACTATTGGTTTACTCCTGATGGCAAATACTATCTGGATGGAATAAAGGTAATTGCAACTCCGAATCCAAGCAATGGTTTATCTAAGCTCGTCTTGTCTAAAATACCTTCTAAACCAATCCGGGTTTCCGTATATGATCGAATCGGAAAGAGAGTGTTGATTAATAATAATGTAGTAAATAAAGTGACCGATTTGAACCTGACATCATTTGCCAAAGGGGTATATTTTGTGGAATGTACGCTTGACAATCAAAAAGTAATAATACCCATTGTAACTCAGTAAGATTTTTCGCGAATCCGGTGGACAACAACCCATCCGACGGGGATACCCCTGTCGGATGTTTTTTTATATATTATCTCCGGATTGATTTAGTAATTTATTTGTATATTTAAAAAGTAATTACATCATCCGCCCCATGGCTAAATAACAATGAACTTTATTTCTTCACTAATATAAATTGTAAGCCAATGGTTACTTCAGACATTGATCAGTTTATTGAAGAATGTAATTCCTGGAGGGAGGCATTACGTTCACAGCGCGAAGAATTTTCCCGCATGAAAAATGATCTTCAAAATGTTGCTCCTAACATTACCAGTAAAGATGCCCTCAAAGCCGTAGAACACTACGAAAATCAATTTGACATCCAGTTGGTCAATATTCACGACCTTAAACAAGCTGTAAAAGGACATGTAAAGCAATACAGCCTGCAACCAGCTGGTGAAGATGATATAGTTCCGGCATTATCTTCGGAACGTGAGCAATTAGCAAAGGATTTTAAAACGCTTCAACATACCTTGTTAGAGCTCAAAGCTGATTTCAGGAATTTTCTTGTTCATTACACGTAGTCCTTATTTAAAATCTGTAAGGGTATATTGAGATGATAAATATTCATTTTCAATATAAAGGAATTGTTATGTATATAAATGAATAAATTTTTTACTCAAAAACTTGCTTGCCATGGCTGCCGAATTTGATACCGCACATGTTAAGAATATTGTTCTTCTCGGTCATGCCGGCTCCGGTAAAACGACACTCGCAGAATGTCTGTTGTTCGAAGCCGGGCTGATTTCAAAAAGAGGATCAATTGCAGAGGGGAATACAGTTGGTGATTATCATGAACTCGAAAAGGAAAGAGGTAATACCATTTTCTCGAAATTGATGCATACCCGCTGGCGGGGTTATAAAATAAATATAATTGACACTCCTGGCTATGATGATTTTGCCGGAGATGTATTGTCCGCACTTCGGGTAGCCGATACCGGTATAATGCTTCTAAATGCTGCTATGGGCGTGGAAGTGGGTACAGATATAATATGGCAGTACACAGAACAGTTTAAAACCCCGATGATTTTCGCCGTTAATCATCTTGACAATGAGAAGGCAGATTTTGATGCAACTGTAAAAGAAGCTAAGCAGCATTTCGGAAATAATATTACTGTTGTTCAATATCCGCTCAGCCAGGGTGATGGTTTCCACTGTATTATTGATGTGTTGCGAATGACTATGTATAAGTTTAATGATGCAGGTGGTAAACCTGAAAAACTTTCAATTCCGGAAGTAGAAAAACCCAAAGCAGATGAATTACATAAATCACTCGTTGAAGCTGTGGCTGGTAATGATGAGTCGCTTATGGAAAAATACTTTGATAAAGGAGAACTTGATGAAGATGATATAAAGAAGGGGATGAAAAAAGCAATGATCAATCACGATATCTTTCCGCTTTTTTGTGTGAGTGCTGAGCACAACATGGGCGGAGGCAGATTGATGGGTTTTATTGATAATGTTTGTCCCAGTGCTAATGAAATGCCACCCCAAATATCTGTAAAAGATGAAGAAATTCCCTGCGACCCGGGAGGCAAAGTTTGTGCATTTGTATTTAAAGCAACTTCCGAACCACATGTAGGAGATTTATCTTTTTTAAAGATTTACTCCGGTACACTGAAAGTGGGAATGGAACTGGTAAATGAAACTACAGGTGTGGCAGAAAAAATCAACCAGTTATTTGTAGTGGAAGGTAATAAGAGAATCGGAGTAAATGAACTTACTGCAGGAGATATAGGGGCCACTTTAAAACTCCGGAATACACATGTAAACAATACCCTTCATGAAAAAAGTGCCAGCTATGAGTTAAAGCCTATTGTGTTCCCGCTTTCTAATATAAGTATCGCTATCAGTTCACAGAAGAAAGGAGAAGAAGAAAAATTAGCCAATGCATTACATCAGTTAAGAGAAGAAGATCCGACTATTGAAATTGAAGTTTCACAGGAACTGAAACAAACAATTATTTCCTGCCAGGGTGATATGCATCTTGCAGTAATCAAATGGAAACTGGAACACCAATATAAAGTGGATGTGGTATTTTCCGAAACAAAAATTCCTTACCGGGAAACTATCAGGAGTGCTGCAGAAGCGGTTTACCGCCATAAAAAACAATCAGGAGGTGCCGGGCAGTTTGGTGAAGTACACATGCGTATTGAACCCTGGTATGAAGGCATGCCTGATCCGGAAGGTTTGAATGTACGTGGACGAGATACTCATGAACTACCCTGGGGTGGCAAACTGGTATTCTATAATTGCATTGTTGGCGGTGCAATTGATCAGCGTTTCCTGCCATCCATCTTAAAAGGGGTGATGGAGAAAATGCAGGAAGGACCTTTAACAGGGTCTTATGTAAGAGATATTCGTGTGTCAGTGTTTGACGGGAGAATGCATCCGGTAGACAGCAATGATATCTCATTTAAAATTGCAGGGCTTATGGCATTTAAGAATGCATTCAGACTCGCAGCCCCCCAGTTGCTTGAACCTATACAGCAAGTGGAAGTATTATGTCCCGAAAATATTACCGGTGCAGTTATGGGTGATCTCCAAACCCGGAGAGCCTTAGTAGAAGGACTGACAACTGAAGGGAATTTTACTAAAATTATTGCACGTGTACCATTAGCCGAAATGAGCGACTATGCTTCATCGTTACGTTCAATCACACAGGGCAGAGCAAAATTCAAAATGAAATTTCATGAATACAGTCCCGTTCCGTTTGAAATGCAGCGTAAACTTTCTGATGCTTATAGCAAAGTAGATAAAGAAGAAGTAGTAAGTTGATGTTTGCAACAATCTTGCATCACCAACACTATAAAATCAGCATTTCTTTAAAGATATTGATATAGCTTAGCGATCACAAACATTTAAAATTTTATGCGATCGTCTTTGTTAACTTTGTTTCTGTTTGCTATATCTAATTCATATGCTCAAAATGATATTCAGTTATGGTATACCAAACCCGCAGCTATCTGGACAGATGCTATGCCTGTAGGTAACGGAAGGATAGGGGCGATGGTATTTGGAAGACATACCCATGAGCGAATTCAAATGAATGAAGAAAGTATATGGGCAGGTAGTAAAATTAACAATAATAACAAAGAAGCTGCTGCCCATTTACCAGAAATACAACAGGCATTATTTGCCGGTGAATACAAAAAAGCACTTCAACTTTCTACTGATTATTTAGTGGGCAACCCACCCAGGATCCGGTCTTATCAACCACTAGGTAATGTTTATATCAATTATTCATGGAAGGAAGAACCTCTGCATTATAAAAGATCACTAACACTGAATACAGGTATTGCAAAAACTGAGTTTGCAATAGCCGGTAATCATATTTCTGAAGAGATATTTGCTTCTGCTCCTGATGATGTAATGGTACTTACATTTACTGCATCACAACCGGTAAGCCTGGAAATTTTGCTGAACCGGGAGCAGGATGTAAATGAATATAAAGCTTCTAATAGTTTAGTTTACTATGCCGGGCAAATTAACGATAAGGAAGATTCACTTACCGGGCCTGGGGGGAAACATATTCGTTTTGCTGCAGCAATGAAAGTTATTGCCAATAGTGGAAAAACTGAAACCCTGATTTCCGATACTGCCGCAATAGTAAAGATAAGCCATTCAAAAAGCTTTACTGTATTGGTTACAGGTGCAAGTAATTACAATATCGAAAAACTGGATATGGACAGAAATATTGATGAATTGGCAATATGCAGACAAAAGATAGAAGCTGCGTCTACGTTTAGTCCGGTTGTTTTGAAACAACGTCATATAGCTGATCATCGTTCATTTTTCGACAGGGTTCAGTTTAAGATGGGGGGTGAGTCTATGAATAATTTACCAACAGATGAAAGGCTGGAAAAAGTTAAAGCCGGTGGTTTTGATCCGGGTTTGATAGTTATGTATTATCAGTTTGGGCGTTATCTGCTGATGGGCTCATCCCGCAAACCGGGTCGTTTGCCTGCCAATCTTCAGGGAATTTGGAATGGTCAATATAAGGCACCATGGAATTCAGACTTTCACACCAACATCAATCTGCAGATGAACTACTGGCCTGCGGAACCGGGCAACCTTCCCGAAACTATATATCCGCTTACAAACTTCATGGAAAAATTAATGATACCCGGCGGTGTAACCGCAAAGGAAATGTATCACGCTCGGGGCTGGACACTACATCATCTCACAGATATGTTTGGGCGAACCGGGGTAGCAGATGGTGTTTGGGGCGTATCACCAATGGCGGGACCATGGATGACATTTCCCCTTTTCAGGCATTTCGAATTTACCAATGATACTTCATATTTGAAACGTGATGCTTACCCTGTGATAAAGGGTTCTGTTGAATTTGTTCTTGATTTTCTTATCAGATCTCCTGAAGGATATCTTGTAACTAATCCCTCTCATTCTCCCGAAAACTCATTTTTTGTTCCGGGTAGCGACAGGAAAGAAAAATCACAACTATCATACGCCACTACTATTGATGTGGAAATTATTCATGGACTGTTTGATAATTTTATTAAAGCAGCCGGTATACTGAAAATGGATAATGACCTTGTAAAAAGAGTGAATAAGGCAAAAGAACAATTGCCACCCATCCGAATCGGCGCTAATGGTACTATAAATGAATGGATAAAAGATTTTGAAGAAGTTGAGCCTGGGCATCGGCATATGTCTCATTTGCTCGCATTATATCCCTTGAATCTTATCTCCCTGCATACCCCTGAATTATTTACTGCTGCGCGTAAAACCATAGAACGCCGCCTTGCTAATGGTGGTGGACATACCGGTTGGAGCAAATCGTGGATAATAAACTTTTATGCAAGATTACTCAACGGCAATGAGGCAGGAAGACAAGTGCAATCACTACTTGAACACAGTACACTTAAAAGCCTATTGAGTACGCATCCTCCATTTCAGATTGACGGAAATTTTGGAGGTGCTGCCGGAATTATTGAAATGTTGCTGCAATCTCAGAACAATGAATTACACATATTACCGGCATTACCTGATACATGGGTTTCGGGGAGTATTAAAGGTATAAGAGCAAGAGGCGGATATACTGTAGAAATCTCCTGGAAGGATCGTAAACTGAGTTCTCTTATCATAAACGCTGATCATACAGGAAATTGCAGATTAAGATATAAGGATAAAATGAAAGATTTAAAACTTGTAAAAGGAAGGAATGTTATAAAATAGTAATGAATGATTAATGTTACATAGTATAGCAGAATTCAGCTACAAAAAAAGCACTTCATAAGAAGTGCCTTTCACCCGTTTAGTATCCAAAAGTGTTTAATGTCTTCTTCCCCTTTTTACTGTTGTCGTTTTTCTTTTTACCGTTGTTTTGCCGGGGGTATGATGTATAGTAGTTGTCTTTCGGCTAACGGTTCGAGGACCGCTATGATTCACTGTGGTTCTTGTTGAGCGGAATCTTGTGATAGATGCCTGGTGACGTGTTCTTACTGTTACAGAGGTTACACGTATTGGTCTGTATATTGTCCTTGCCCTTACTATCCTGTTTGTATGGACTACAGCAAAATGCGGATGATAAAATGCCCTGCGGGGATAAAATACTGTATAGGCTACTGGGCGCCATGGCCGCCACCAGATTGGTCTTGTATTCCATCTCCAGGGTGATACCCATATCACATATGATGGGGCAAATACAAAACGCACTGAAGGCCAAAACCAAACATTTACCACCACTCTGTTATCACTATATAATGTGTTGTTCTCAAAAGGACCATGTACAGCTCTGCTGCCGGTATTTACAAAACTTACATCACTATTTTCATCAGAAGGTTCTATTATAGTTTCTTCGCCGTAAATGTCTTCATCACCTACTATCTGCAACACTGCTTCCTGGTTGCCGGTTTTTTCCAGTTCAATTACTGCAATATCCTGGTTTTCATTTTCAGAAACCACAGCCTGCAAAACAAAAGCATGTACTTCACCATCAGCCTTGTCAATGACTTTTATATAATCAGTTTCGCCGTCATTATTAAGATCAAGATTATTTACATTGTTAGATTCAGTATTGATTAGCTTTTCGAACTCCTCAATAGACTCTGCCTTTTTAAACATTTCAACAGCGCCCTGTAGACTGAAATTATCTCCGGGTAAACCTGTGGGTGCGGGAATATTTGTGTCTTGTGCAGTTGCACCGGTAATTCCTATTGTCGTTATTGATGCAATTGCGAAGACGAGTGTTTTTATTTTCATAAATCTATATTGTTTTGTACTCAGAATAAATATGAATGGTAAGGTTTAAAAAATGAGATTAGTTTAATAGTATATTGTCTTTTGCTAATAGTTTAAAACGTAGGGAAATATTAAATCTTATTTTAGCTCAAAACAATCCTGTAGTCTCATTCCCAAAGCTACTTAACACATAATTGAGCCATATGACTATGCTACTCATCTAATGTTTAATGAGAATAAAAAAAATTTAAATAGATGGTAGGCAGAGTTTTCTCTTTCCCTTTGCAGTTTTTTAACTTGAATATTCAAAGCTGGAATTGAATGAATGGATTGCTATTACCAATTTATACAGAATTATATAATTTTGACAGATAACATTTAACATGCTTTCATTACTAAAACAACCATGGCCCTGGTATATTGCCGGACCTTTGATAGGACTTACTGTACCCTTATTATTAATTCTTGGCAACAAAGCATTTGGCATTAGTTCCTCTCTGCGGCATATGTGTGCCGCCTTTATTCCTTCCGGTATTTCTTATTTTAAGTATGATTGGAAGAAGGAGAGCTGGAATCTGTTTTTTGTAGCCGGAATACTTGTTGGAGGATTTATTGCTGGCACATTTCTGTCAAATCCTGACCCAGTATTAGTAAATCCCATACTTGCTAATGACATGGCAGGATATGGCATTCAAAATTTTGAAGGAACTGTACCGTCGGATATTTTCAGTTGGCATCAGTTATTTACCTTGAGAGGATTAGTGATGATAGTCGGAGGTGGTTTCCTCGTAGGTTTTGGTACCCGTTATGCTGGAGGATGTACAAGTGGACATTCTATTATGGGCTTGTCTACCCTGCAATGGCCTTCCCTTGCAGCTACTATCTGTTTTATGGCAGGAGGTTTTTTTGTATCTAATCTTATTTTACCTTATATCCTTGCACTTTAAAAACGATTATGGAAGCAACTGTTATAGAAAATAACACAGATTATGAAGTTCGCTCCCTTGATGCTATGTGTGTGAACGAAAGCCGGCTTCAGCACAAGTGGTATCATAGTCTTAAATATCTTTTTGCAGGTATCTTTTTTGGAATTTTACTGGTAAAATCAGAAGTGGTAAGCTGGTTTCGTATTCAGGAGATGTTTCGATTGCAGTCTTTCCACATGTATGGTGTTATTGGTAGTGCTGTTGTCGTTGGTGCGATATCAGTGTGGCTGATTAAGAAGTTTAAGATTAAAACTGTGTATGGCGAGAATATAGAATTCTCCACAAGAAAATTTAATAAAGGTCAGGTTTATGGCGGATTAATTTTTGGTTGTGGATGGGCAATTACCGGTGCATGCCCGGGACCATTGTATGCACTTGTAGGTTCAGGTGCAACAGTCATTGTTGTTATGTTGCTAAGCGCGATGGCCGGCACCTGGGTTTATGGAAAATTCAGGAATAAATTGCCGCATTAAGAAATGTATTTAGGGTATAAAGCTGACAGCTTTCAGCAATCAGTTGCTGTTTCACCTTCTTCAATGAAATTAAATATTCTACAAACGATTCTCTTTTATCCATGCTATGGTTTCTTTCACACCATCTTCGAGCGGGCGAATCCTGTAGCCTAATTCCCGTATAGCTTTTGAACTATCAAGCGCCCAATCAAATTTATATTTTGCCACCCAGTCGGGTGTAATCATAGGTGGCTTACCCGTAAGTTTGGCATTAAACAGCATGATACGACTTAAGATATCAAGAAAGAAAAAAGGAATATGAGTTAATTTCCTGTCTATACCGGTATACTTTTTTATCAGTGACATCAGTTCATTGAAGCTTGCATTTACACCTCCAAGAATATACCGCTCTCCGCTTCTTCCCTTTTCCATGGCTGCTATATGACCATCCACCACATCATCAATAAAAGGGTAGGAGCCTATATCATTACCACTGCCGGGAATAATTTTCCAGTTTCCTTTTAAATACATTTCCATTATTTTGGTAAAAGGATTGCTGCCCGTATCAAAGCCGGGGCCATAGATGCGTGAAGGATTGAGTATGGTAACATGCAAACCTCTTTTAGCATAATCCATGGCAACTTTTTCAGATTCACTTTTAGTAGATTCATACAAATTGAAAAAACCGGTGATACGGGGGGCAGTTTCTGTCATTGGTTTGTCTTTTGAAGGCCCAATAACTCCGGCAGTAGAAGTATACACTACTTTGGAAATTCCTGCTTCCTGTGCTGCTGTAAGTACATTATCAAGGCCCTTTACATTCAGCTTGTAAAATGTGGATGGATCTTTGGCCCAGAGGCGGGCATAAGCAGCAAGATGATATAACTGATCAACCTGCTCCATAGCCGGTTTAAGAGATTCAATATCCGTAATGTCCCCAGAAAATATTTTAATATTCGGTTTCTGAAATTCAGGAAGTGTTGGTGCAGTTCTGCACAAGAGATGAATATCATGTCCCTGTGCTGCAAGTTTACTGGTTAGTTTCGAACCGATATAACCTGTAGCACCTGTAATTAAAATTGCCATTGCTTGGATTTTAAAAATCAAAGTTAGCAGGTTGCTGCAAAATAGGAGAACAGTTAAATGTGAAATGTGAAACAGTAGACTATAAACTATAAACTATAAACGCTAAACCAGAAACACTCACATTTGTCGCCTGCCGTTTCACACTTTATTTTGCACTAATCATGCCACAGCATTTCTTTGGTTACTGTAATGGGCTTCTCTCCGTTTTGGTTATAAGTTAGTTTTAGTGCCTGTCCGCCACTTGCCTGGAAGTATTGCAGCTTTATTTTATGAAAACCTTTTTTCAGTGCCAGGGTACAATGTTTGGGATCATCACCATGTGTACCGTCGTTGTCTATTACTATTTTATTATTCAGCCAAAAAACAGATCCATCATCAGAATGAAGATTGAAAGTATAAATACCATCCTTTGCGATATGCAAATAACCTTCGAAGCTTAAACCAAAATTCTGTTTATCCTTTGCTGCAGAAAGGTCAATTCCACTTACCCCTTGTCCTGTAGGTTTTATATTGTTCAGAGCAGTGACAGATGCGGGGGAACCAGAAAGTGAATAATAATGATATTGCAGACCACCGGGTCTTGCTTTTACCTTTACTGCTCTTTGCCATTCGTATATTTCAGCTTTTGCTTCGGCTATACCTGAGGGTAATATACCGTTTTTAAAAGCTGCTGCCTTTATAATACTTGTTTTTGTAATTTTAAATTGCCCATTATATACGGGAGATGCTTCTGAAGGATCTGAGCCATCAAGGGTATAATGCACTATAGTTCCCGGTTGAATTTTAGAAATCTCAATTATGGGTGACAGCGCCCCTTTTTCATAGTTTACTTTGATTGAAGGTTTTGCGGTATAAGCCCCTGCATTATTAACTTTCAGCACAAATGCATACCTGCTTTTGATTGCATTAGGATCAAATTCTGGGAAACTGATTTCAATATCTTTTCCTTTTTGTTGCCAAATGAGAGCACTATGATTTTCTAAAAGTTCAATTGTTGTTCCGGCAGGTAGGGTTATATTTTTCCACAAAAATTTTTCATTGGAAGGCCATTTAGGGAGAATTGCATAAAGATTATTAGTGGAAGGATTATAAGTAAAAAAACTTTCTTTAACGGCATATCCCGGCTCAGGATCAACTGTCAGTTTTAGCATCAGGTCACCACCTGTTTTCCAGTCTGCGTTACTTGGTTTATAATCTCTTCGTCCCTCGCTCCATTGCGAGGGAGTTTTCCAGCGTCTGGTATTATAAATAGCTTCTCCGTTTATTTTGATCCATTTTCCCATTTCAAGAAGCCGATCCTGCATTATAGGTGGAATTTTACCATGACTGTCGGGTCCGATATCCAGTAAAAAATTACCGCCCCGGCTCACTTTGTCAATTAGGCTTATAAGTAATGACTGTGTTGAATTGTAATCCCAGGCATCTTCCTCACGGTTATAACCGTACGAAAAACCCATACCGCGACTTTCTTCCCAGGGATGGTCTTCGAAGTCCAGTTCAGGTTGATATTCGGGTGTATAAATACCTCCGTGATGAAATCGTGTGTCATTACCCCAGCGGTCATTAACCACTAATTCATTTTTTACCGGGCTCTCATTGAAAGCCCAGGTTAAAAACTCAGGTGATTTCCATCTCGCCGAAGGAAGATCCCATTCGCCGTCAGTCCAGAATACTGAAGGTTTGTATTTAGAAATGAGTTCTTTCATCTGCGGCCACATGTGCTCGTTGATATACTTGTCTTTGTCTGACAGCCACAAGGGATTGTACCATTCATATAAAGAGTAATACATGCCAGGTTTTACTGAAGTCTTACGCAGGGCAGTAAACAAATCACCCAACAGGTCCCTTTTTGGGCCCACTTCCGAGGCATTCCACGGAAAGCCACGGTCTTTGCTGGCTTCCCTGTTGGGCCAAAGTGCAAACCCGTCATGATGCTTGGAAGTAAGTACAACATATTTAGCACCAGATGCTTCAATAAGCTTTGCCCATTCGTCGGGATTATATAATTCTGCTTTAAAAAATGGCGCTAACTGATAGTAACTGAGGCCGTCAAATACTTTTTTATGATAGTCAGCTACTGCTCCATTAAAAGCTTTGGATAGCAACCAGTACTGGTACCATTCTGAATATTGTCCTTTGGGGCTCCATGCCGGTACAGCATATACTCCCCAATGGATAAATATGCCGAATTTGGCATTATCCCACCACTCCGGAACTGGTCGTTTATCGAGGGATTCCCAGTTTGCCTGATACGGCTGTGCCTGTAATGCTGGCGACAAAAGCAAAACAAATACAATATAAAGTATTGTTCTATCTAAAACTGTTATTGAAACAGGTCTGCATCTTAAGCCGGATTTAAACAAAGACATTGCTAATGATATTTATTTTAATTGTTGATTTTAAAGCGATAAATATACTATAACTTCTGCCAAAGTGGCACAATTGTAATCACATTTGGTTATCTTTGCTCCCTCAAAAGTTTTGGATAGTTTATGTTTGAAGTATTGCCCAATAAAGTACACGATGAGAGTAGGCAAGGTGAGGCTTATGCACCATTTGCAAATGATCCTAATGTTTACAGAAAAAAATTTTACATAGAGAGTTACGGCTGCCAGATGAATTTCTCTGACAGCGAGATAGTAGCATCCATTTTAAACGGAGCCGGGTTTGGTGCTACCCGCAATGTGGAAGAGGCTGATCTTTTATTACTAAATACCTGTTCTGTACGTGAAAAAGCGGAACAAACAGTCAGAAAACGTCTTACTGAATTCAGAAAAGCCAAAGAAACCCGTCCTGGTTTACTTGTAGGGATGCTGGGTTGCATGGCAGAAAGGTTGAAGTCAAAATTACTTGAAGAAGAAAAGCTGGTAGACCTTGTTGTGGGACCTGATGCATACCGCAGTTTACCCGGATTAATTGAAGAAGCAGAAGGAGGACAAAAAGCGGTAAATGTATTACTAAGCCGTGAGGAAACTTATGCGGATATTTCACCAATTCGTTTGGACAGTAACGGAGTAACAGCTTTTGTGAGTATCATGCGTGGTTGCAATAATATGTGTACTTTCTGTGTGGTTCCCTTTACCCGTGGCCGCGAAAGAAGCCGCGATGCCCAATCAATAGTTTCAGAGTGTACCGATCTTTTTAACAGGGGTTATAAAGAGGTTACATTGCTGGGGCAAAACGTAGATAGTTATTTCTTTACACCCAACAATACAGGTGCTCAACCGGTAACCTTTGCCATGCTGCTTGAAATGGTTGCTCAAATTTCACCTTTATTAAGAGTAAGGTTTTCTACTTCGCATCCAAAAGATATTACTGATGAAGTACTGCAGGTAATGGCACGATATCATAATATCTGTAAATATATTCATCTGCCGGTACAAAGTGGCTCTACGAGGATTTTGCAATTGATGAACCGTACCTATACCCGTGAATGGTACATGGCAAAAATAGATCGCATCAGGGAAGTCATCCCTGACTGTGGTATAAGCAGTGATATCATTGCAGGTTTTTGTACAGAAACGGAAGAAGATCACGCAGATACGCTTTCGCTTATGGAGTATAGCGGTTACGATATGAGCTATATGTTTTTTTACAGCGAACGACCGGGAACTCTGGCGCACCGACGGTATAAAGACGATATTCCGGAAGAGATAAAAAAACGAAGGCTACAGGAAATAGTTTCCCTGCAAAATGAGCTTTCTAAAAAAAGTAATTTAAAAGATATAGGCAAAACCTTTGAGGTGCTGATAGAAGGTGAAAGTAAAAAAAGCGAGGAAGACTGGATGGGCAGAACTTCACAAAACAAAGTGATTGTTTTCCCTAAAGGAAAACATGGACTTGACAAAGGTGACTATGTAAAAGTAACTGTAACTGACTGCACCAAAGCTACTCTGCTGGGTGAAGTTGTAAAGCAAGAAGAATGATTGATGTGGTAAAAAATAATCTTAAAGATATTGAAGAAACCTGCAAAATAATGAAGGTAAGGTCTCTTTATCTTTTTGGTTCTGCAGCAAGAGGAAATAATTTTAAATCGAATAGCGATCTTGATTTTTTATTTTCATTTATTAAAGACAGACAAGGTTTACCAGTTGCAGGTTATGATTATTTTGATTTGTTATTCAAGCTGGAAGAAATTACAGGTAGAAAGATAGATCTGGTTGCAGAGGAAAAAGTAAGGAACAAATATTTTCTTGACAGGGTTAATAAAGAGAAGGTTCTGGTATATGAATCCTGACATAAAAAAGTATGTTGATGACATATTGTTTTCAATATTCACTATTGAAAAATATGTTGAAAATATTCCCTCGTTAAGTGAATATGAGTTAGATCAAAAGACAATTGATTCAGTAGAAAGACGATTGGCAATAATTGGTGAAGCATTGTTCAAAGCTGATAAAATTAATGAACTTTTAAATATTACTGACAAAAGAAAAATAATAGGGTTGAGACATATATTAGTACATGATTATGATTTAATTGACGACTCAACAATATGGTTGATTGTTCAAAAAAATCTTCCGGTATTAAAACAGGAGTTAATCAGATTAATGGAAACATACTAATGGATATACAATCAATAAAAAACAGGTTTGGCATTATCGGCAATTCTCCGGCATTGAATTATGCAATACAGGTGGCGGCGCAGGTTGCCAATACTGATCTTACAGTGCTGATATTTGGTGAAAGCGGTGCCGGGAAGGAAGTATTTTCGCAAGTCATACATGCATTATCGGCCCGAAAACATAATCCTTTTATCGCGGTAAACTGTGGTGCAATACCCGAAGGTACAATTGATTCAGAATTGTTTGGACACGAAAAAGGATCATTCACTGGTGCAGTAGACAGCCGCAAAGGATATTTTGAAACTGTAAACGGTGGTACCATTTTCCTGGATGAAATAGGAGAGATGCCATTGGGTACACAGGCAAGGCTGTTGCGAGTGCTTGAAACCGGTGAATACATCAGGGTAGGCTCTTCCAAAGTGCAAAAGACAGATGTGCGGATTATAGCTGCTACCAATAAAGATCTGTTGGAATTTACACACAAAGGAAGGTTCCGTCAGGATTTATATTACAGGCTTAACACAGTACCCATCAGAGTGCCTGCTTTGAAAGACCGCCAGGAAGATATAATTCTTCTGTTCAGAAAATTTGCAGCTGATTTTGCAGAACGTTATAAGACACCTTCCATCCAATTGGATGATGAAGCGAAGGATCTGTTAATTCACTATTCATGGCCGGGTAATGTCAGGGAATTGAAGAATATTGCAGAACAGATTTCGGTACTTGCAGATGACAAGGTAGTTACTGGAAGCCAGTTATCACAGTTTTTGCCAGAACACAACCGCAATACTATGATGCCTGTGCTTGCCGCCGGAAGTGGTGGCGTTTCTCATGCTGAGTTTGCAAATGAAAGAGAAATTTTATACAAGCTCTTTTTTGATATGAAAAGGGATGTGACGGAGTTGAAAAAAATGTTTGTGGAAATATTACAAAACCCCCAGCGGGCTTCAGCAATGTCCGCATATACAAAAGAGTCGTTGCTCAATGATTTCGAAACGGTAAGTGACAGAGAAATCAGTTTTCCCCAGCAGATGTATGTTCAACCTTCCCAACCAGTGCTGATGAATACCGGTACCGGTAATATTAATGGTGAGATTCAGCAACATGAAGATGTGGAAGAATCGCTGAATATTATGGATAAAGAAAAAGAGCTGATCATAAAAGCCCTCAAAAAACATAAGAGCAAAAGAAAAGATGCGGCGTCCGACCTGGGTATCAGCGAAAGAACATTATACAGAAAGTTGAAAGAATATGATATCAGTGAATAAACAGTTACTGGGAAAAATTTGGATTATCATTCTTGCTATAGTATCGGTAAATGCTACCTGCAGCTATTCCATGAAGGATGTAAGCTACCCGCCTGAAGTGAAAACTGCGAGGGTTAATTATATTGAAAACAGAGCGCGATTTGTAAACCCACAACTCAGTCCTCAACTAACTGATAAACTCAAACAAAAAATTATTAGTCAGACCCGTCTGGCAGTGGTGAACGGAGATGATGCACACTATGATATCAGCGGGTATGTAACTGATTTTTCAGTAAATACCTCAGGTATATCCGGTCAGCAGGTATCGAGCAATAATCTGAATATCACAGTGCATATTATTTTTAAAAACAGGCTTGATGAAAAGAAAAATTTTGAAACGGATATTACCAGGAACTTTCCTTTTTCATCCAGTCTTAGTTTTTCTGACGCACAGAACCGCCTGATGGAAGAAATTGTAAAAAATGTATCTGACGATATTTTTAATAAAATATTCTCAAACTGGTAAAGGATAGTATCTTCATGCCAATGACCAGCGTAATGGATAGCATCGTATATCAATTTTTCCAAAAAACTAATTTGGAAGAAGTAGAGTTGCATCAACTCGAACAATTTGTAAGCGATTTTCCTTATTGTGTTACAGGTCAGTTACTGCTTGCAAAAAAATACCGTGATGCTGAGAACCCCTCATTTTCCAGGCAGGCAAGCAAAACAGCAATATACTTTACCAATCCCCATTGGTTAAACCGGTTATTGCTTACAGATGATAAAGTACAGGCTAATGAGAACAAAGTTGAAAATGAAAATGTAACGATATCTGACGATAATAGGATTGTTGCTGAAGAACCCACTATTGAAACAGAAATTCCTGCAGAAGAAAATATATTGCCCGAACCGAAAATTACAGAGATTATTCCGTCAGAAACTGTAAATATCACTGGTTCTGAAGACCAAAATAAATATGATGAGGATCCGCAGGAAACTAATGAAACAAATACGGCTGATGAAAAAATAGTTAAGGATGTAAACAATACACCAGAATCTGAGGAAGATGATATCAAGCCTGAAATATCTGCTGTAAAATTAAAATCAATACTGGATAGCCCACCACAGTCTGATCAAAATGGAGAACTGCAAATTCCCATTGAGCCATTGCATACTGTTGATTATTTTGCCTCACAGGGTATTAAAATTTCCGCAGATATAGAAGGACAAGACCGGCTGAGTATAAAACTCAGGAGTTT
The DNA here is from genome assembly GCA_039811345.1 of Chitinophagaceae bacterium. Lineage (GTDB taxonomy): Bacteria > Bacteroidota > Bacteroidia > Chitinophagales > Chitinophagaceae > Agriterribacter. Next base: position 38,418 of record JBDHYJ010000022.1, on the reverse strand, counting down.
TACGGATTGGTTAAAAACTATGAAAAAAATTCACCCTGAAAAGCTTGAATCCGAAATGGATCCGGGAGCACAAACTGCTATTCAGCATATTGCTGAGCATTCCAACGAGACAAAAGAGGTTGTGACAGAAGCAATGGCAGAAGTTTTTGCCAAGCAGGGTCTAAATAATAAAGCATTAGAAGTTTACAGGAAATTAAGTTTGCTCAATCCCGACAAAAGGGTTTACTTTGCAGCCAAAATTTCCAAATTAAACGATTTGTGATATGGCGCTTTTACTTTTAATACTGGTAGTTCTCATAAGTGTGCTGCTTGGCCTGGTAGTGTTGATACAGAATCCCAAGGGTGGGGGACTATCAGGTAGTATTGCAGGTTTCAGCAACCAGTTTATGGGTGTGAAACAAACTACAGATGTGCTGGAAAAAGGCACATGGATATTTGCAGCTATTATTGGTGTTTTATGTCTCACTTCATCTTTTTTTATGAAAGGAGGCAGTGGCGGCAATGAATTTATTAAAGAGATAAATACTAACCAGCAAACTACATCACCTTCTGCTTTACCAATACAACCTGCACAGCAGGGAGTTCCTCAATCTCTGCCTTCGCAGGATTCATCAAAATAAAAGTAGCGGATTAATTGCTGTAACTAATTTAATTTTTCAAGCCCTGTTGTTCTGCAACAGGGTTTTTGTTTATTTTCAATATTATAAACAGGCATTGCATGATAAAAAGAATTGCATTGATAATAGTTCTGGCACTGCTGCTTACTGGTGGGTATTTCTTTTGGAAAATTACTGGACCCGGTACAGCATTCGAAGGGAAAAGATATTTTCTTTATTTACATACAGGAAGTAATTATTCTGATATGATGCAGACCCTTGAAAAAGATCATGTACTCAGAAACCCCCGTTTTTTTTCGTTGATAGCTCAAAAAGTGAGTTTGCCTGAAAAAATCAAAGCCGGTAAATATGAAATCAGGAATGGTGAAAGCTTACTCAACATTGTGCGTACACTCAAAAACGGGAAGCAGTCGCCAGTAAATCTTGTAATTACCAAACTAAGAACGAAAGAGGATTTTGCCCGGGTTGCAGGACGTCAGTTGGAATGTGACTCTCTTGCTATTATAAGTTATATCACTAATAATGATTCATTAAAAACATTCGATCTCGATTCTAATGCAGTGATGACCGCAATAATTCCAAATACCTATACTTTTTACTGGAATACTTCTGCACCCAAATTATTTCGTCGTCTGATGAATGAATCCGAAAAATTCTGGACAGATGATCGCAGGAATAAGGCACGTAATATTGGACTTACACCACAACAGGTATATATACTGGCTTCTATTATAGAGGAGGAAACCAATAAATATGATGAGATGCCGTTAATGGCAAGTGTATATATCAACCGAATAAATAAGGGTATGTTTCTTGGAGCAGATCCTACCGTTAAATATGCATTAAGAAATTTTGCTGCTAAACGGGTAAACCTTAAAATGATATCTGAAAGCGCAGAATCGCCTTATAACACTTATAGAAATAAAGGCTTGCCGCCGGGTCCAATTTGTACACCATCTGTCAAAACAATTGATGCTGTACTTAATGCAGCCACTACGGATTACCTTTACTTTTGTGCCAAAGCCGATTTTTCAGGTTATCATGCATTTGCAACTACCAATGCTGAACACCTGAAAAACGCTAGAGAATACCAGAAAGCATTGAACAGATTACAAATCAAATAAAGCATTCAGGCATTATGACCAATTTAGAACGAAAGATCATAAACTGGCGACCTGTTGCATTTATCATTGAAAAGTCAAAGCATATTTTTCTTCCTGGTTTTATGGGGTTGCCATTATATGATGTGGTTCTTTTCTTGGAAAGGCAAATTAAAAAAGAAGGATTACAAATACGAGCTTCAGCTATTTCATTCAATATGCTAATGGCTATTCCTCCGTTTATGATTTTTCTTTTTACATTGGTACCATACCTTCCGGGGCAGAAAAACTTCACCCATGAGCTGTTACGTCTGATCAGGGATATTACACCCAATCGTGATACTTTTATATGGATTCGTGACTTTATTGAAGATTTTACAAAGCCAAGAAGCGGACTACTTTCTTTTGGTTTTATTGCTGCCGGTTTCTTTGCTTCAAATGCTATGCTTGGTATTATGAATTCTTTTAACCGATCATTGCATATGCATTCAATACGAAAAAGAAACTTTTTTCAAATGAGGGCAACAGCTTTAAAACTCACTTTTTTTATCGCTTTAATATTTATGGCATCTATACTATTACTCATTTTACAGGGGAATCTGTTGCGGCAATTATTGCATTGGATGGGTATCGAAAATACAGAGATAAGATGGTGGATTGGCACTTTGCGATGGGTAGTGATAATCGCGTTAATATATTTTGCCATAGGACTTATTTACAGGTTCGCACCGTCAATTAAGAATAAATGGAGTATCAATTCCCCAGGCAGCATTTTAGCCACCACACTGATTATTATACTAATGGCACTTTTCAGTTTTTGGGTAAACAATTTTGGAACCTACAATAAAGTATATGGCTCAATTGGAACCATTATCATTATAATGTTATCTTTTTTCTTAAACTCCCTGATTTTACTGATAGGTTTTGAATTGAATGTAAGTATCAGCCATCTGAAAGTAGAATACGAAAACAGACAGGAAACAAAAGATGAACCACAGCACATGTAGTTAACTATTATTGAACTACGGCAGGCGATAATAGCCGGTATATTTTTTCAAACTGTTTATACCTTTCTTTGTAAATCTCATGACTGGCATTATCCGGATGATATACATCTGTAATCTCGACATCCCAGTTATTACTGATCCCCAAAGCTTCCATCCCCATTGCAATGGCGCCCATAGCAGAACTCTCTGCAGTACCAGGTATTTCAACCCTTGTATTAAAGACATCACTAAGCATCTGAAGCCAGAGACGGCTATGGGTAAATCCACCAGAAGCACGTATGGCGGTTATATTATTTCTTTGTAATAATACTTGTCCGATTGCATACAGGTTATATATTATACCTTCCATTACAGCCCTTACAAAATGTGCCCGCTCATGCACGATGTCCATTCCAAAAAAAACCCCTCGTACATCCGCATTCCAAACGGGTGCTCTTTCTCCCAAAATATAAGGGATACATAATAACCCTTCGCATCCCGGTGCTATAGTTTCAGCTTCGGATATTAATGTGTCCAGAGAATCGGTTGTTTTCAACACAGTATCACGAAGCCATTGAAGTACTATTGCTCCATTATTACCTGCACCTCCACTAATGTATTCCCTGCCTTTTAAATGATAACAAAAGGTGCGCATGTAATTGTCAATATAAATTTCCGGTGTTATATTCCTGATGGCACAACTCGTACCTATACTTACAGCAATAATATCTTTACTCACCGCACCGCTCCCCAGGTTGGCAAGGCAGCCATCACTTGCGCCAATTACTATCGGAAGGTTTTGCAGGTGTTTTAATTTTGCAGCTTCCCCAGCAAGGTTTTGCTCACTGATGTAAAATATTGATGTAGGTTCAACAATTGTTGAAAGCTGATTGCTTTGTATACCTGTAAAGTCAAGTATCTTTTCATCCCACTTCAGGCTGGAGAGGTTAAGTAATCCTGTGGCTGATGCTAAAGAAGTATCAATAAAAAATCCTTTTGTAAAATGATAGAATATATACTCCTTTATACCGATGAATTTAAATGCTGAAGTGAATATTTCTTTTGAATGTTCTTTCAACCACAAGAGTTTACATAAAGGAGACATAGCATGCACCGGTACTCCTGTGATTTCGTAAAAAATTTTCCCTTCAGGTGTTTGCAGTAATGCCTTTGCAATATCTCCAGCCCGGTTATCTGCCCATATAATACAATCCGTGACCGGCTCGCATTTTTCATTTACCGCAATGATACTGTGCATAGCTGCACTGAAACTTATGAAAACCGGCTCATCATTTTTCAAACTATCTGTTACAGAAGTGATACCAGTAATAACAGCTTTCAAAATCTCATATGGTTTTTGCTCGCTCTGGTTCTTTTGAGGATGGTAAATTTCATAGCTGATGTTTTCGATTGCAACTATATCACCCTGCTGCGAAAATGCGATTGTTTTAGTGGAGGTAGTTCCTATATCAACGCCGATATAATATTTCATACCGAAATGTACATAATATATCTTCAGCCTGAATATTTTTCAGGAAACAGCATGAAATACCCGGGTTGTGTAGTAATTTTCTGCTGTCAATCTGTTTGCATTACTATCAGCAATAACACTTTTATAAACTATGTCGCCCCTGAAATTGAAAGAGACTTATGATGTGGTTGTTATTGGCGCCGGTATTGGCGGACTTACTGCAGGGGCATTATTGAGCAAATCCGGGCTATCTGTCTGTATAGTTGAAAAGGAACCTCATGTAGGCGGATATCTTGCCGGTTTCAGACGAAGGGATTTTTTATTTGATACTGCCATTCACTGGCTCAATCAATACAATCAAAGCGGTGTAGTTACCCGGTTGTTTGATATTTTAGGAAACGATCATCCCAGGGCCATATCTCTGAAGCATACCCGCAGATATATAGGTAATTCATTCAATTATTTACTTACTACCAATCCCGATCAGTTGCGGGATCAGTTGATTGAAGAATTTCCGCATGAGAAAAAAGGATTACTGAAATTTTTCAGGTGTGCTAAAAAAATCGGTAACTCTCTTTGCCGGCTCAATCAAATATTCCGCTCTGAAGAAACTATGAGTTTTTCTGAAAAAATATTTAGCCGGATGCGAATGCTAAGCGTTTTACTGCCTTTTATTCCCCATGCATTTTATAGCGGTGAGAAAGGGTTGAAGAAAGGGCTTTATCGTTTTTTTAAAGATCCTGATTTGCATAAAATATTCGCATCAGAAACAGAACTTATAGGTTGTATGGTACCTATCGGCTGGTCTTATGCGGATGACTTTCAGTGTCCGCCCGAAGGCGGGGGGCAGGTAATACCAGAATGGCTGAAGCACATTGTTGAATATTATAAAAATGATATTGTCCCCCGCTGTAGTGTACAAAAAGTACTGCTGGAGGACAATTGTTGTGTGGGTGTCCAATGTCTTCACAGGGGAAAGATTTATGAAATCAGAAGTAAATATGTAATAGCAGCCTGCGATATTGAAACCCTTTACGAGAAAATGTTGCCAGCGTCTGCAGTGCCGGCAATACTTAAAGAAAAACTACGTAATGCAGACCTGTATAGTTCTTCCTGCACAATATCTATCGGGCTTGACTGTCCTACAGAAACATTGGGACTTGGTGAAGAACTTATTCACCTGGTGAATGAAAATATTAGCTTCGATGCACATCAGAATGGCGACCCGGTAACTGCAGAGATAAGTATATTGCCGCCTTCTGTACGTGACAAATCATTAGCGCCGCAGGGCTGTGGTACCCTGACTTTATTTATGCCGGCATTAATGGATTATTGCAATAACTGGTATGCAGTAAAAGATGAACAGGGTGAATATATCAGAGGGGAAGAGTATAAGGAATTAAAAAAGAAAGTCGCGGAAATAATTATAGACCGTGTAGAAGCGGCTGTTGCACCTGGGTTAAAATCTCATATTCTTTTTTATGAGGTTGCCACACCGGTTACGCATTATCGTTATACTGGAAACAAAAACGGTACGATGATGGGCGCTAAACCGGGGCAGAAAAATATGCGTAACAAAATTGCCCATTATCAAACTCCTGTAAAAAATCTAATACTTGGCGGACATTGGGCTGAACTGGGTGGTGGCGTGCCCATAGCTACCAAAGCCGGTACTAATGCCTCGCTGCTTATACTTAAAAAAGAAAATAAAGCTGCATTTACAATGCTTTGTGGTTACCTGGATGGAAAACTATCGCTGAATGATATACATTCTGCCGACTGTTTCAAGCCTTATGATAATTCATGGGTACGAACCCCAACACCAGCTGAAAGAAAAGTAAACAGGTGTAAGGTGTAGAGAGAAAGGGGTAAGGAGTAAGGTATAAGGAGAAATGTATAAGGGGTACCCTAAACCCTAAACCTTAAACCTCATACCCTGCACCTCCAATCAATATTCCAGCTTTCGCAATTGCGGCGATTTTACCCATGTAATTACTGCAACCACAAGTGTCATACAACCTCCAAAGACAACCGAGGGTACCACTCCCATCAGCTTAGCCATTAGGCCGCTTTCAAACTGCCCAAGTTCATTGCTTGAATTTACAAACATGCTGTTTACACTCAGTACCCGTCCCTTCATTTCGTCAGGGGTTTTCAATTGCATTATGGTTCCTCTTATCACTACGCTGATACCGTCCAATATTCCACTGAGCATCAATGCAAAAAAAGATAACAGGTATAATTTAGAGAAGGCGAATACAATGATACATATCCCAAAACCTGAGACGGCAATTATTAACCTGCGTCCCTGGTTTTTCTGCATGGGAAAGATAGTGAGCAGCAATACACTGCAGATTGAACCTATGTCAGCGGCACCATTAAGTATTCCAAATCCTTCAGGACCTACTTTTAAAATATCACTAGCATACACCGGTATCATAGCAACAGCGCCGCCAAAAAAAACAGCAAACATATCAAGTGTTATCGCGCCCAGCAGGTCTTTAGTTTTAAAGACAAAATTGATCCCTTCCTTTACACTGTCCCAGGTCTTTTTTCCATCATTTTGAATAATGGCTGGATGGATTCGCAACCGGGTAAGCAACAGCCACCCGGTAAGTATCCCTCCACAAATAATCAGTAATGTCCCGGGTATATCGAACACTGCTATACAAAAGCCGCCCAATGCATGTCCTGATACTGAAGCAGTAAGCCAGGTCCCCTGGTTCCAGGTGGTTGCATTTTGCAAAGCATGTCGCGGTACTATCAAAGCCAGCAGTACATTAAATACAGGCCCTGCAAAAGCACGAACTATACCTGTAAAAAATATTACTGCATAAATGCAGATAGCAATCCAATGGTTTGTAAGATGTGCAGCAGTAAACTTTGTAGAAAGAAAAAACAAAATTCCGGCTGCACAAAAATAAAGTAATACTCCCGAGAGCAACAGTTTCCTTTTTTCACTCATATCTATAAAATGTCCTGCATATAATGCAAGCGTAAGTGCAGGCACAACTTCTGATAAACCAATCAGCCCAATAGCAAAGGGGGCACTGGTGAGTTTGTATATCCACCATCCCACCAGTGTGCTCATCATACGCAAAGCCATTATGAATAGAAAACGTCCCATCAGCAGGTATCTGAATTCATGTATCCTGACTGATTCAAGCGGGTCGTTGATTTTAGGTGATGTGATACTCATGGTTTAAATAAAAATCAGGGCAATGTAATCAGATGCTGCCCGGCATCATACTCTTTTTCCAATGCATCAGTAATTGTTTTCAGGTGTAGCTCATTGCCTAAAAAATCTGCATTGGAAGCATCAACAAACAAGGTTTTGACATTGTGCTGTTTGATATAGTGTATATAGGTTTGCTGAATATCGAACAAATAGGAATCGGGAATTGATTGCTCATAAGCTCTGCCTCGTTTGCGTATACTTACCTGCAATTTATTTACCGGGGCATGCAGGTATATGAGTATATCTGGCTGTATAAGTTGCTGGTGAATGATATCAAAAAGTCGCTGATACAGCAAAAACTCTTCATCAGGTAAATTTACTTTGGCAAACAAAAGGCACTTTGTAAATATATAATCGGATATGGTAGTATGTTGAAAAAGATCCTTTGTATGCAGAAGCTCTTTAAGTTGTTTATAGCGCTCTGCCATAAAAAACAATTCAAGCGGAAAAGCATTTTGCTGCGGGTTTTCATAAAATTTTGCAAGAAAAGGGTTATCTGCAAACTGTTCAAGAACGAGTCTCGCATTATAATGTTTACTTAGCAAATGCGCCAAAGTTGTTTTCCCTGCACCTATATTCCCTTCAATAGTAACAAAATGATAATTCATAATGATTGCCAAACTTACTCAACCTTTCAACATAAATGGTGGACATCGAAAACTAATTTTACAGTTTTTTTACAGGTAGTGCATCTTTGCAACTAATCAGTAATTCGCGGATAGTTTTTTGTAATATAGGATGTAAATAACCGGCAGCAATCTCTGCCAGCGGTGTAAGTGCAAACCTCCTGAAAGGCAGTTGCGGATGGGGGATAATTAATCCGGGTTTATGAATGATTTCATTATTAAACAGCAGAATATCTATATCAATAATACGGGGCCCGAATTTTTCCTGTCGGTAACGACCCATTTTTTCCTCAATAGACAATGCCTTATACAGCACTTCACCCGCAGAAAAATTAGTTACCACTTCCAGCGCCTGGTTTAAGAAAGGTGATTGATCTGTTTTTCCCCAGGCTGCAGTTTCATATATTTCCGAACGGGCAGATACTTCTCCTATATCTTTTTTAATATAAGCTGCAGCATCATCCAGCATTGCTTTCCTGTCTCCAATATTACCGCCCGTCAGTAAATAAACCTTGTTCATTAAATAGATTATCTGTTGCCTGCCCAAATATCTTTATTTTTACCAGAATAAAATTTTAAGCAGTGAGGAGTTTTTTAAAGTTTTTTTTAGCAGCATTACTGGCAATCATCGTTTTCACAGGTATAGGCTTTGTAATGTTATTGGTTTTTATATCAGCATTGTCGAGCAGTGATAAAGTAAGTATAGATCCGAAATCTGTTTTGGTGCTTGACCTGTCGCAGACCTTCAGTGACCGCAGACAGGACAATACCATTTCGAAGCTAAGCGGGGATGCCAGTCTTGAAACAGTACCTTTATTCGATGTCATCCGGCTTATTCATCATGCAAAAACCGATTCTTCTATTCGCGCTATATATATTAAAAGCAATGAAAATGCCAACGGTTTTGCTGCCAGCGAAGAGTTGCGAAATGCTCTGATTGATTTCAGGCAAAGTAAAAAATTTGTAGTTGCCTACGGGGAAACCCTCTCGCAGAAAGCATATTATGTAGCCAATACTGCTGAAAAAATTTATTGTAACCCTGAAGGAGATTTTGAATGGAAAGGGTTTGCTTCGCAAATGTACTTTATTAAAAATGCACTTAAAAAACTTGAAATAGAGCCGCAGATATTTTATGATGGTAAATTTAAAAGCGCCACCGAACCGCTAAGAGAAGAAAAAATGACAGAGGCCAACAAACTTCAAACACAGGTGTGGCTTGGCGATTTATATAATATCTTATTGCTTTCCACTTCTGCTGAACGTGGTATTGATACCGCCGCATTGCATCAGTATGCTAATGATTTTTCCATCAGGCGCCCGGCAGATGCAGTAAAATACAAACTGATTGACGGAATTAAATACGATGATGAAGTTAAAGCTGAACTTAGACGGAGAATCGGTATAAGTAAAAATGAGAATATCAGTTTTGTACCGGTATCTGTTTATGCAGAAGCAGTAAATCTGAAAAAATACAGCAGCGACAGGATTGCAGTTATTTATGCAGAAGGTGAAATAGTAGGTGGTAAGGGCAGTGAAAAACTAGTGGGTGCTGACGAATACCGGAACCTGTTTGCCAAAGCAAGGGAGGATAAAAACATCAAAGCAATTGTATTAAGAGTGAACTCACCCGGAGGCAGCGCTCTGGCAAGCGATGTAATATGGCGCGAGACCCAACTTGCAAGGAGCGAAGGAAAACCGGTGATAGTTTCGATGGGTGACCTTGCTGCATCTGGCGGATATTATATATCAAGTGGGGCAGATAGTATTTTTGCACAGCCCAATACCATTACCGGTTCGATTGGTGTTTTCGGAATCATTCCCGATTTCAGCGCTTTTTTCAAAAACAAACTGGGGGTAACATTTGATGGAGTGAAAACTGCTACCCATGCAGATATTGGTTCTATCAGCCGGCCGCTGACACCTGCAGAAAAACTGATCATTCAGGCAGAAGTGGATACAGTGTATCACACATTTAAGAGCCGTGTATCGGAGGGGCGTAAAAAAGACCCTGCATATATTGACAGTATCGCGCAGGGCCGGGTATGGACTGGTGAAAGAGCATTACAGATTGGACTGGTTGACAGGCTTGGTGGGCTGGAAGATGCTATAACCTGCGCTGCCCGCATGGCAAAACTGAAAGAATACAGTATAAGAGAATATCCTGAGCCAAAATCAATCTGGGATATATTGAAAGGTGGTTATAGCAAAACAGTAAAAGCAAAATCCATCAAAGAAGAATTAGGGGAGCAGGAGTACCAGATATATATGCAGGTGAAACGCATTAAAGAAATTACCGGTACAGTACAGGCTAGAATGCCCTTTGATATAAGCATTAACTAACGATTTACAATTTGAAGCATTTATCTTTACTGCTTCAACAGAATATTTAGATAATACATGCCAAAATCCTATAGCCAGTTAAAAGCCATGCTTGCTGTAACCCGGGCAAGCCTTATTGCTATATTCCGCAGCCCGTCCGCAGTAGCTTTCAGTTTTGCATTTCCTTTGATATTTATACTTGTATTCGGATTTCTTGGCGGTACGGGTAATGTATCACTTCGTGCCTCATTTGCCGCCAATACCGATACCACTACCTACCTGTATAAAGCTATCAGCCATATACCTGGCATACATATTATTCAGAAGAGTGAAGAAGAAATAAATGAAGATTTGGAAAAAGGACGGATGACTGCTGTCATCTCTATTATAAAAAATACCGAGGCTGCATCACCTGCTTATTTTATTAACCTTAAAAGTTCTGATGCCGTTAATCCTCAAAATATACAGGTATTGCGTTCCATACTTACATCCATTATAGGCAAAATGGATAAGAAGCTTTACCCCAATACACCAACTATAGCCGCAATCAACAATAATATAGAAAAAATTCCGGGGCGGATATACAGAACAATAGATTTTATATTACCGGGGCAGCTTGGTTTTTCTCTGCTCAGTGCCGGGGTTTTTGGTGTGGCGTTTTTATTTTTCAGCCTCAGGCAAACCCTCGTACTGAAACGCTTTTTTGCAACTCCTATCACCCGTACATATATCGTGTTAGGTGAGGGGTTGAGCCGGGTGATATTCCAGTTGTTTACGGCCATAATAATACTCGTGGTAGGCTATTACTTTTTTCATTTTACCCTTGTTCATGGCTTTCTTACTTTTATGGAGTTACTCATATTGAGTTTTGTAGGGCTGCTTGTTTTTATGGCTTTTGGTTTTGTGGTAAGTGGTGTAGCTAAAAACGAAAGTGCTATTCCGGCATTGGCCAATATTGTTACACTACCACAATTCCTGCTTACCGGTACTTTCTTTCCCATTGACAATTTTCCCGAATGGCTGCAACCCCTGTGTAAAATTTTACCGCTTACACACCTCAACGATGCAATGCGCAATATAGCATTTGAAGGGGCACACCTTACAGACTGCTGGAAACAATTAGGCGTCCTTGGTATCTGGGCAATTGTAGGCTACACACTGGCTATAAAAGTTTTTAAATGGGAGTAGTATATCTTTGCCGGGTTTTTAATTTTACGATTTAACCCAGGAAGATATTTTATGCGACTTATTAAGCAGGTTATTATAGGTGTGACGGCGTTCAGTATAATCTTGTTCCTTCTTTCCTTATTGCTCTCTCCGCGTATCAGTGTATCCAAATCCATTTTGCTCAACGTTCCCAAAGAAAAGATTGTTGCTCACCTGATGGATATAAAAGACTGGAAGAACTGGAACCCGCTGTTACAGGACAGCAGCTTAGCCTATAGTTATCCATCCTCATCGGCAGTGAAATGGGAAACAGCAAAAGGGAAAACGAATGCAATTGAATTAAAGCATTATGCACCGGATAGTATTCAACTCAACGTTTCAACTGACAATATACCTTCGTTTTATTCAGGATTCAGTATTGTTTCCAATACAGATGGGCCGGCTGTGGTCAAGCTGGAATGGTGGATTATTGAGGAGCTGAAATGGTATCCTTGGGAAAAATTTTACGGTTTATTTTCAGAAAGCTTTAGAGAAACTTATTTAGATAATACCCTCCAGGCATTTAAACGGTATATTGAATCCGATACGGTTTCACACATGCCGGGTGGGTAATGGTATACTGTACCCTACATATACATTTAAGTTACACGATGCAGACATCAAATATTAAGGAACAACTACATTCAGTATCATTACTGCTTCGCGATAAAAATTTTGCACAGGAAATGGCGCAATATCTCGAAGCTGCTTACTATACCTCAAAAGGAGAGGAAGCACCTGCATTTTCAGAAGAAGGGATTCATAATCGTTACACAACCTGTCTGTTAATTGAAGAAAAGATTGCTGTTAGTATTGCGGCGTTTTATGCACTAGAGTGTGCGATCGGGCAATTGATATACAGTAAAGGCGGAAATCCATTTGACTGGCTGATTAAAATAAAAGATCGAACCACAGATGAAGCAGACAGGTTGGTAATGCATTGCTTTGCCAATGCCGCCTGGAAAGCAGGGCAACCCTACAGGGGTATAGATCGTATTACGAGGGATAATTTTATTTCTGCGTATTTTTTACCCGAAGCAGAAATAAAAAAAGATCTTGACCAGGTATATGCTGCAGCACTGCTGCTGAAAAAAGAGATAATGGATGTTGCAAACAGCAGTGTGAATATTCAATTAGAAAAAATCAGCAGGTTATTACAAAACGAATCCTTTGCTTTGGAAATAGCACAACATTTAGAAGCTGCATATTATACAGACACCCACCAGCCTGCACCGGTGTTTTTGAAGAAAGGAGAAGAAACTGCAGAAACAAAACGCAGCCTGATTGACGAAAAAATAGCAATAAATATTTCCGGGTTTTACGCACTGGAATCCGGGCTGAGTTATCTTGCCCTTTCACAGCATAGCCTGCCTTCGGATATTGTACATGCCATCATTACAGATAGCATTAGTGCAAAGGATAAGCAGTTGTTGGCACGTTTTGCCAACCTTACCTGGAAAGCTGGCCAGCCATTCAGGGGATTGCACAGGATTAGAAGGGAAATATTTACTCCTTTCGATTTGCTGCCTCAAAATGAAAGGTTTAAGGATTGGGTTCAGATAAAGGCCGCCGCTCAAAAATTAAAGGATACCCTGCATTTATAATTATTTATTTTCACTCAACTTTTGTAACTTCATCAGGTCTGCAACGACAAGAACAAAAACCAACGAGGTAACTTCATGGATACCTAAGGTTAACATGTTAAGAGGGCAGCTTTAACAAGCCTGATTTTATGTTTTTAACTCTGCAGTTCCCGCTTTTTGACTATCGCTTTTTTGAGTCAGCACCCCAGCGGCCCGAAAGACCGAAATGGCCTGAACCTGGGCCAAAGGAACGTATCCGTTATTTCGGTGAAGTGATTGACAGAAATACCCGTTATATCGGGCCCTGGGATGATGAAAAAAAATATTGCAATGCAGCTAAGGTCATTAACTTTTGCGGTACAGGAACCGATCATTTTTATAAATCGTTATATAGTAAGCCCGACGTTGCACGGATTCTTTTTCGCAGGTTCCAGTCAGATGGAAGATGTCTCTCCAAATTTGAAATAGGCATTAATGATCAACTGGAAACACGGCTATCTGGAACTATAAATGACGGGAAAGACATCAGTGCACTTATTACAGAACATATCCGCAAATACCTGCTTTGCCCGGTAAAAATAAAAATAGGTAACCGATTGTCGGAATTTGTTCCCCTTATCGAAGCCGGTAATCACTTGAAAGATGCCTGCTACTGGGCAACCACAGTGGGTAAGAAAAGTTTTGATCCGAAAGATGTAAAACATCGTGTAGAAAATTGTGAACCTTTGTTGTTGGTGCAATTGCAGTCAGATACATTAGGAAGTGCAGAACTGAAAGCACTGCAGGTGGATATTCCCTTCATCGAAAATGAAAGTATTCAACTTTTTTGCCGGCAAATTCCATATAATATTGGCAGATTAAGATACCAGTTGAAAACATGGATAATAGTTACCCCTGCAAAAAAAGAAACAATCCCTGTATATGCACGGGATTTTCATGTGTTCAGCCAGACACTACGCTATCTCCGTATCAACCTGCTCCGAATACATGTAGAAACCTGTATGGAAAAAAGGTTGATGGAAACCTTTAGTACAACCAATGAAGCTTACCAGATAAAAGATCAACAGGTGCGCGACAGGTTATACTTTTACCTGCATAAGATATTACTCAACTTAAGTAATATTCAACGAAACAATCAACCCCAGGATAAATTAGTAGAAGCTGCATTCAGACTTGATGAACAATACTATGGTTCCACACGGATAGAAGACCGTATTGCAATGTTGCAGCAATACCAGGACTGGTTGTCGAAACTCCCCGTGACGCCAAAGAATGAGCAGGTGAAGGAATATGTAAAACATAATGAAGCATCATTAAAAGAACAACAAAAAACAAAGGAGAAGATACCTGTCGCCTTCATTTCTTACAATCATGCTGATGAAAAAAAGGCATTGTTGCTGAAAGAAAAATTAATAGCAGCAGAAGTTACTGTAATTCTTGATTCTGATTCGATGCAGGCAGGTACCGCTATTGATGATTTTATTACCAACAGTATAAAAAATGCAAATGCAATAGTATCTGTAGTTTCCAAAAACAGCCTCACATCAGGCTGGGTAGGAGTGGAGACTATCAATACTATGTTCTTAAAAAAGTTTTTCCCTGATAAAAAATTTATACCCTGCGATTTAGATAATGCATATAGGGAAGACAATTTTGATAAATACGCCAAAAACAAGATAAACAAGCGGCTTGCTACCCTTAAGAAAAAAAACCTTGCAAGGGCCAAAAAAGGGGAGAGGTTTAATGATTTTGATGATGAATGGAAAAGACTGGATAGTTTAGATAATCTTTTGACGGATATCCTGCAATATCTGAAAAATGATCTTTGTATTGATATTAAAGGCCGCAACCTCACAAAAAACTTTCACAAAATACTTGAAGCTATAAAGGCTTAATAGTTTTATCATATTTTCAGTAAAATAATTTTGCTTCCATCCTGCACAACTGCAAATAATAATTTCTATATTAGGTTTCCAATCTGAATAAACCTGCAACTGCCGTCCCTCTGCTACCGTTGTAAGTAACCCATTGAGAAATGTTATGACCTAACTGATCTTAACTTCTTCATGGTTATATCGATAAAAGTTTATGTTTTTTAATAGCACTAAAAATTAAATAAATGAAAAACAAATATTTGCTACCCGGTATTGCAATTGCATTTATGATATTCATTGCAGGATGCAAAAAGAATATTATTTGTGAAAAATTTCCCTGTTGTGAAATAAAAGGGCTTCCATGCTCACCTCCCCCTGCAGAGAATGAAGTAAAAATTATTGCCAGAGGTCTTTTTTCATTGCTTATTGATGAAAACCACAAATTATGGGGATCAGGTTTTAATTATCATGGATGCCTTGGAGACGGAACTGAAGAAGACAAATTCACTCCGGTATTGATTATGGAAAATGTGAAATCAGCCGCTGCAGGTTGGCAGAGCACGCATATACTGAAAGACGATAATACAGTATGGGCATGTGGATTTAACTGGTACGGGAATTTAGGGGATAGTACAACAACAGACCGGTTTACGCCGGTGAAAATAATGGATGATGTAAAAGCTATTTCTGCAGGTTATGATGTTTGTTTGATGCTAAAGAACGATAATACCCTTTGGGCTACCGGGGAGAATTCTTCCGGTGAATTTGGAGACGGAAGTAATACCGGTAGTCTTTATCCCAAGAAGGTGATGAGTGATGTAAAAGCTATTGCTTCGGGCTGGTACCATAGCCTTATATTAAAATCAGACAACTCACTTTGGGAAACCGATTTATATAAACTCACTTTTTCAAAAATTATGGATGATGTGAAAACAATGACAGGAGGATATGAAGCTACTTTAATTTTAAAAAATGACAATAGTTTGTGGGGAAAAGGATATAACTGGAACGGTGGTTTAGGTGACGGTAGTTTGATTGACAGGAAAACACCTGTGAAAATCATGGATAGTGTAAAAGCAATGGCAATTAGTGATTATCATAGTATGTTTCTGAAATTAGACAATAGTTTATATGTCTGTGGTTCGAATGGGAGTGGACAATTTGGAAACGGTACCAAAGAAACAAGGTTTGATTATTTTACAAGCACTCCTTTAAAGGTTATGGATAATGTAAGTTCAATTGCTGCCGGGACAAAATTTAGTTTAATAATAAAAACAGACGGTACTATTTTAGGTGCAGGTGATAATATATCCGGTGCACTGGGTGATGGCACTAATCAGGACAGGCTCACTTTTTCACCTGCTATGATAAGATAACAATTCTTGCTCTTGAAATACTTGCTGTGCGAAACATGCTGACATGCTGTGCGAAGTCTCCTGAACATGCTGTGCGAAGTCTCCAGACTTCGCACGCATGCTGTGCGAAGTCTCCTGACTTCGCACTCCCTATGTTCTCTGGGACTCCGTCCCCAATTAACCTCATATCTCGAACTAAAATCCACACTTAACTCACTGCTGTGCGAAGTCTCCAGACTTCGCACTCCTTATGTTCTAAGGGGACTCTGTCCCCAACTAACCCCATATCTCAAAACTAATACCCACACTTAACCCTAAGTGTTAGCAGGAATACCCAATACTAAATATTCATAGCTTCATGCATAACTACAAATAATATGTTTTAAATTAGATTTCCAATCTTCGAAAACCTGCTATTGCCGTCCCCCCGAACGCTATTGTTATTAAACCATTTAAACATTAAGGATCATTAAGACTTAACTACTCTTAACTTCTTAATGCTTAAAAAAAACAGATTGTATGCCACTCCCCAAAATCAGGATAAACGGAGCCGAAAAAAAAATTGATGGCTCCGAAGAATCACAGGTGCTTAAGCTGCGAAAGGGTTTTGAACTGAATGAAACAACCCGCAGTGCAGGAGCAGAACCACAGGAACTTGACCTGCGAAAGGACGATATTTTACAGTTTGAATTTGAAGACGGCACGGTATGGGTGAGTACACCCGACAGAATGGATGAAATTTTTCCCGGGGGGCTGCCCAAACGCGGTGATGGTTCGAACGTAATAGATATACCCGATGGAATCTTCGCAGCAGAGCAGGAGCGGGGAATAGTAAAAACTATCCTACTGAAAGCGCTAAAGGTGTTTACCAAAAAAGAAGTGCTGGCACCTGCCATAGGAACTCTTGCCACTAAAGTGGAAGACACCCAACTGGGAAAAACAAGGGGACTGCTCAGGCTGGATAAAGATTTCAACCTGCTCCAGGAAAAGATAACTGATGATGGCACTTATCTTCTTTTTATTCATGGTACCGGTTCCTCCACAGATGGATCTTTTGGCGAACTAAAGAAAAAAGGCGATACAAAACTCTGGGACTATATTCATCAGAAATATGAAGGAAAAGTACTGGCATTTCAGCATGAAACGCTCACACTAAGTCCTTTTGAAAATGTATTGAAGCTGGTACAGCAACTACCGCAAAAAGCAACCCTGCATCTCATTTCTCATTCCCGAGGCGGATTGGTGGGAGATATACTTAACCGATATTGCAACAGTGGATCCGGCCAAAAAGGCTTTTCTGCCGACGAACGTAATTATCTAAACAAAAACGGGCGGGCAGCAGATTTACTGATAATTGAAAAAATTGATAAAGCCATCCTGGCTAAAAATATTGTAGTTGAGAAATTCATAAGAGTTGCCTGTCCTGCAAGTGGCACAACACTTGCGTCTAAACGACTCGATTATTTATTCAACATCATACTCAGTCTTGTAGCATCCGCTGTAGGAACTGCAGCGCCTGCAGTGCTGGCGCTAAAAGAATTAATTGCCGGGATACTGGAAACCAAGGACGATACAACTACGCTCCCGGGTATTGAAGCTATGAATCCTTCCTCACCGCTGCTGCAAATGCTGAATAATCCTGAGCCTGCGGGAAATATTAATTCACCACTTTATATTATTGCCGGCAATGCGAAAGTAAGCCTGCAGTGGAAAGCGCTGGTGGTAATTGCCTCAAAATTGTTTTACCTCGATAAGAATGATTTTGTAGTAGACACCCGCTCAATGTATAATGGCGCAAGAAGGGCGGATGGAATAGTGCAATATTTTCTTGATGAAGGCGGTGAAGTAAGTCACTTTAACTACTTTCTGAATCTCAAAACAAAAAATGCTATTTTGCTTGCATTGCAAAGCACTGCAGGTAAATTGGTACCCGGCTTTACATTACTTCCTAAAAGATGGTTTACTGAAGAAGAAGTTCGCAATGCTGCACTCGGGCTTGATGGAGGAGAAGTATTTTATGATACTGTTTCCGGCAAGAAGCCTATTGTAGTTCTGTTACCCGGTATCATGGGAAGTAATCTTGCTGTAAAAGATCATACCGTTTGGATCAATTATTTTCGGTTTATATCCGGGGCATTACCCACACTGGAATGTAGTGAAGCCAATAATAAAAATATTAAGGCAGAATCTTTGGTGGCAACCTCATATAGAAAACTTGCAGATGAACTGAGCAAGAAATATGATGTGGTTACATTCCCTTTCGACTGGCGGTTATCTCTGACTGAATCGGCACTTCTTCTGAATAATAAGCTGACGGAACTGATGCGGTATGAGCAGCCCGTTAAAATCATCGGTCACTCCATGGGAGGTGTACTGATGCGTGATTTTATTCTGAATCATCCTGATACCTGGAAACGGTTAAACGGATTGAAAGATTTCAGACTATTGTTTCTCGGTTCTCCTCTCGGTGGTTCATTCCGTATACCTTATGTAATGTTTGGAATGGATTCAGCCATAAAAATGCTTGACTTTATTGACCGGTTCAATTCTAAAAAAGAACTGCTTGCTGTTTTCAGCCAGATGCCAGGTTTATTATGCCTCTTGCCTGTATCAACCGGCGATGGTAACGATTTTGCCAAACCATCTACCTGGCGCAGTATGCGTGATGCAATGGGCGATAAAGATTGGCCGATCCCTGCCGATAACCTGCTTACACAATTTGGTGAATACCGCAAAACAATTATTGAAAAAAGCAGCAGTATAGATTATGGCAATGCCATATATATTGCCGGTCAATCGCGACAGAATAAAGAAACTATTTGCGGATATACCATTAAGGATGGTAAGCTGGGTTTCCTTGCCACTAAAGAGGGAGATGAAAGCGTAACCTGGGATAGTGGCATACCCTCAGCCATGTTGGATGCTGGTAAAGTTTATTTTTCTTCTACTCCGCATGGTGAACTAGCCAATGACACTAAGTTGTTTGCTGCAATAAAAGAAATTCTGGATAATGGTACCACCAGTTTGCTTAAAAAAACAAGACCTGCTGTTCGCGGTCAGGAAAAAGAATATGAAGCAAGAGAAATATACGACTTTGATACTACTCCATCCGGGGTTAGGAATGCTGTGCTGGGTTTGGGTGTAGATACTGATTATACCCCAGGGCAGGTGCCCGTAAGCGTTACCGTCAGCAACGGTCACCTGCAGTATGCTTCTTTCCCTTTGATGGTAGGGCATTTCCTTAATGACGGAATTTTATCTGCCGAACGATCTATAGATACACAACTGAATAATGAATTGAGTAACAGGCACCGGCTTGGAATATATGCGGGTCCTATTGGTACATCGAGGATATTTTTGTCAGGCAGAACATCGGGTTTCAAAGGGGCACTGGTGCTGGGTTTGGGACGACAGGGTGAATTGACAGGATACCTGCTTACTCAAACTGTGGAACAGGGGCTTACCCATTATCTCAGTGATTTAAACAGTAGTTTGCAATATGAAACATCTGCTGATAAACCTGAACAGATCGGTATATCTTCTCTCATTATTGGATGTGGTTATGGGGGATTAAGCATTGAAACAGCAATTTTATCCATTTTGCAGGGTGTGCAACGTGCCAATGATAAGATCCGGCAAATATATCCTTCGGCAAAAACAGTTAGTGTAGTTGAATTTATTGAGATATACCGCGACAGGGCTTTGAGCTGCGTGCATGCCATAAGCAACCTTGCAAAGGATGATAGCAGTACCCTGAATATTATGTGGAGCAGAAATAAAATTAAACCGCTCCCGGCAAGAAGGGAAAGGCTCCCGGTGGATAATACTAAAGAATGGTGGACAAGAATTACAGTACGCCGGTACCAGGATGACAAAGATAATCCCGAGCACAAAAGGCCGGGTCTTTGGTTTACACTGTCTACTAATGCTGCAAGGGCTGAAGAAAGAGTTTTAAAAACAAGTAATGAAGTGATAGTGCAGATGCTGGATGATATTTCTGTACAAAACAGGTGGACACCGGAGAAAGCAAAAGCATTCTTTGAACTGCTTATTCCTAATGATTTTAAAGAGGAAGTAAAACGGCAAAGTAATATCAACTGGATACTGGATAAATATACTGCCGCATATCCCTGGGAGTTATTGCAGGAAAATGCAGCTAACAGTTTGCCGATTAGTGTAAATGCAGGTATGATAAGGCAACTGGCAACAACTGACTACAGGCTACAGATCAGTGCGGTAATGGAGTCGAATGCCCTGGTAATAGGTGACCCTGATCTGAAAGGAGGTAATGTACCTCAGTTGCCCGGTGCTTTGCAGGAGGGGAAACGTGTGGAAGAAATTTTAAATGGCAAGGGATATGATGTCATTTCGGTTTTGCGCGGTAACGCTTCAGATATCCTGTTGTCTATGTTCAATAAAAATTACAAGATTGTACATCTCGCCGGTCATGGTATATTCAACGAAGATCCGGATAAGCCTTCGGGTATGCTTATTGGTAAGGATGCATATCTTACTACCAGCGAAATAAGCCAGATGAGTACAGTACCAGAGCTGGTATTTGTCAATTGCTGTTTCTTAGGGCAAATGAATGCAATTGCAGAGGAGGGAAGGCAACGGTTTTACAGGCTTGCCGCCAATATCGGTACACAGTTGATTGAAAATGGAGTAAAAGCTGTAATTGTTGCAGGGTGGGCCGTAGACGATGGTTCTGCGCTTGAGTTCACTGAGAAATTTTACCGGGGCATGTTTGCGGGAGATAATTTTGGTACTGCTGTAAAGAATGCAAGAAAAGCAATTTATGAAAAGTACGGTTATCGTACCAACACCTGGGGTGCGTATCAGTGCTATGGAGATCCTTTCTATTTGCTTGATGCTGCACCTGATGCACCCGAAGAAAAAATTTCATTTGTAATTGAAGAGGAAGCGGAAATTGAATTGACCAATTTGCTCTATAGTCTCGACACGGGCAACTATGATATAGAATGGGTTAGCAAAAAAATGGATGCCATTGATAAAGCAATTGAAGTAGCAGGCGTACAAACAGGGAAAACGCTGGAACTACAGGCACTTATTTATAGTGCAATTAATATGTATGGAAAAGCTATAGAAAAATTTAGCAAACTTGTTGATGAAGAAATAGCTGAATATTCCTTCGCTGCTTTAGAACAGTATTGCAATATCCGGGTGAAATTTGCCATGCAGGAAATAAAAAAACCGGGAAATAAAAAAGATGACTACGTAAAAAAATTAAAAGATGTTATTCCAGATCTGATGGCTTTAATGCAACTCAGCCAAACGCAGGAGCGGTTGGCAGTATTGGCAAGTACGTTCAAACGAATCGGTATCGTTAGCGAAGGCACTCAAAAGAGAAATGCTTATATACAATCTGCATTGTATTATAAAAAATCACTTGATGATAAACGCTCCGACAGTGAGTACTACCCGCTTACCAACTGGTTGTCTATAGAAAATGCACTTATCCTCGCCGGTGTACACAAATGGGGGCAATCATTAAAAGAATATGCTGTACCAACCAAAGAAGAAGCTATTCAACTGCTGGATAATGAATTAAAGAATATTGATCCGGCAGATCGTTTGCAGGTAACCTATTGGGATATAATTGGCAAAGCGAATTTGCTGTTGTGTTTGCTGCAAATAGGAGATAAAAAAGTAAATCCGGACATGGTACTGAATGCCTACAAGGAAGCCTGGAAACAGGCAGGCAGCCAGGGCTCTCGACGTACGGAAATAGAACATTTTGAATTTCTTGAAGACGTACTTTCTATCGGAACATCACGTAATGCAAAAACGGTATTGAATATTATCAGAAAGCTTAAACCTGAACTGGAAGCTATGCTGTAATCGTAACATAAATTCGTTCTTCTTAAAAGAATCCGTATAATTGAATACATAAACCGGATTTGCAATGCATGAAGTTTTACCTTTTTTTATTGCTATGATAGCAGCCATAGTACTGCTGAATATCCTTGCTGACCGACTGAAAATTGCTTATCCGATATTGCTGGTGCTGGCAGGATTACTGGTTAGTTTTTTCCCGGGATTACCGGTAATTAAAATTAATCCTGATCTTATCTTTTTTATTTTTCTACCACCCTTGCTGTTTGAAGCAGCCTGGTCGGTTTCTTTTAAAGAAATGAAGAAATGGTGGCGCATGATTGGCAGTTTTGCTTTTTTAGTAGTTCTCTTTACAGCATTTTCCGTGGCAGTTACAGCTTATTTTTTTATCCCGGGATTTACGCTGGCCTTAGGTTTTTTATTAGGCGGAATTGTATCACCCCCTGATGCAGTAAGTACCGGCGCTATTACCCGCTTTGTAAAAATACCTAAATCAGTTTCAGCAATTTTAGAAGGCGAGAGTTTACTCAATGATGCTTCTTCACTTATTATCTTCAGGTTTGCTTTGATAGCTGTAGGTACAGGTTCATTAATATGGAGTGAAGTTACATTAAGCTTTTTGTGGATGGTAACCGGCGGGACAGTTATTGGTTTAGTAATAGCATGGATCTTTGTTCAGTTGCATCAACGTCTGCCTACTGAAGCAAATTCTGATATTGCATTTACACTCATAGAACCTTATCTCATGTACTGGGTAGCAGAACAGTTGCATAGTTCCGGTGTTTTAGCTGTGGTTTGCGGCGGGTTATACATGTCGGCAAAGCGGCTGAGTTTTTTGAGCAGCACCAGTCGTATTCAGGGATTTGGAGTTTGGGAAAACTTTGTGTTCATATTAAATGGCATTGTGTTTTTAATTATCGGGCTGGAGCTTCCTGAAATCGTATCCGGTTTGCGTTCAAAAGGGATCCCTTTAGATACAGCCATTGGTTACGGTTTATTAGTTACGGTAGTACTGATTATTTCCAGGATCATAAGTTCTTATGCTGCAATGTTAGCAACAATTATATTCCGTCCGGAGGTAGCATCCAGGACACCCAAAAGAAGACGCTGGATTATGCCATTAATTCTTGGCTGGACCGGAATGCGAGGTGTAGTATCGCTGGCTGCCGCATTAGCTATTCCAACGCTTACTATTGAGGGTACTGCATTTCCGCTCAGAAACCTGATATTGTTTATAACCTTTATAGCAATACTATTTACTTTACTGATACAAGGACTTACACTACCTTATCTGATAAAGAAAAGCCGCATATTTGAAAATCAAACACATAATCAAAATGAGGAACAATCCCGGCAAAAAGTTAAGCAAGGATTAAGACAACATGTGTATAATTTTCTTCAAAATAAATATAACAACGAACTGCATGGACATGAAGGCATGGAAAAGATGCTGAAACATTGGGAACAGAGGACAAAAGCTGCAGATGATTCCTGGCTGAACGAAAAGACAAAACCAATATTCATTGAATTGATACAAAGCCAGCGGCAATTTCTTTCAGAACTTAATAAAGATAATTCCATTGACGAGGATATTATTCGCAGACACATTTATCAGTTAGACCTCGAAGAAGAGAGAGTGAAAATCGTTTAATGACATTAAAAACTAAAATAAAAAGCCGCCCTGAATCTTAGACGGCTTTCTAACATTATTTTAAAAAGTATTATCCTTCTACTTTAACTTCTTCCACAACCAAACTTTGTACGCCATTCTTTTCAACTATTTTTCCGGTAATAGCTACATTCTCAGCTGCGTGTTTAATCGCTTGTTTGTAGGCGTCAGCTTTTTTGTGGTCCTCAACAAGAAGATACACCTTACCATCAGCCTTGCTCAGTAATCCGGCTGGTAACCCTTTGTCCAGGCATCCCTGAGCACAGGTTTTATGCCCTTTACCCATTGCACCACCAGTCATATAACAAGATAAATCCAACACCTCACCTTTGACGGTTGTAGAACTTTGTCCAAAACTGCTCATCGAGATAACTGTCATTGCCCCTGCAAGGAGAAATCCAAACAGTCCCGGTTTGTATGTGCGTGTAGTTTCCATAATAAATATTTTTAAAAATAAAAAAAGGATAGCTAATATACGATTTAACTACTGAAAGAAAAAATAATCCTTCAGCACCATATAGGTGCATTCTAATTTGGTAAATACATAGCTTAAGCTAACTTTAAGCAAAAATGAAATCATGAAGCGATGGGTAAAGATACTTATAGGATTTGCGGCTATAATTCTCATCATTCAGATGCCGGTTTTTAATCCTAAGAAAAATATTTCAGATGCCGAACCTGTAAATGATATTGCCAACGCTTATGATGTTCCGATGGATATACTTATGCATTTGTATAATTCATGTTATGACTGCCACTCAAATTATACTAAAGAATACCCCTGGTATTATAACATACAGCCGGTTAGCTGGTGGATGAACCTCCATATACGAAATGCAAAAGAGGAATTGAATTTTTCCGAGTTTAAAACTTATTCTCCTGAAAAGGCAGAAAAAAAATTTCATGAAATACAGGAGATGATGGAGAAAAAAGCCATGCCACTCAAATCTTATCTCATTATGCACGATGAAGCTAAACTGAGTATCGAAGATTATCAGGATGTTGCAGAATGGGCAAAAAAAATGCAGGCAGAAATAGGCAGCAGGCAAATGAATGGTAAATAGTGAATGAAGTGAGATGTGAAATGCGTAACGATAACCTGAATCCCAAAACAAAACTCAAGTTATATTTTAGTAATGATGACTGAAAAACATGCTTTCAAGCCTTCACTCAGTTTGCTTGATGCTACTATGGTAGTATCGGGTGGTATGATTGGTTCGGGAATTTTTATTGTGAGTGCCGACATAACAAGAAATACCGGTAGTGCCGGATGGCTTATACTCGTTTGGATTATTACCGGTTTTATGACTATTACTGCTGCGCTTAGTTATGGTGAACTCAGTGGGATGTTTCCCAAAGCCGGAGGTCAATATATATACCTGAAAGAAGCTTGGGGAGAACTGCCGGCGTTTTTATATGGTTGGAGTTTTTTTGCAGTAATACAAACAGCTACTATTGCTGCAGTAGGAGTGGCTTTTGCAAAATTTACCGCTTATCTCGCCCCGGCTTTCAGCGAAGATATTACGATATTTGATCTCGGGTTCTTGAAAATTTCACCTGCACAGTTGCTGTCCATAGTAGTAATCTTAGTACTCACATTTATTAATACACGGGGAGTCAAAAACGGAAAGATCCTTCAAACTACATTTACGTTGACAAAAATCGCCAGTCTGTTTGGATTGATAATTTTTGGATTTATTGCCTTAAAACCGGAAGTATGGAACGCAAACTGGACTAACGCCTGGGATCTACAAAAGCTCTCACCGGATGGAACTATTGAGCAATATACTTCCATTGCTGCTTTAGGTGCAATTGCTGCTGCAATGGTTGGTTCAATTTTCAGCAGCGACTCATGGAATAATGTAGCATTTATTGCAGGTGAAATTAAAAACCCAAAGCGTAATATTGGGCTTAGCCTATTCCTGGGAACACTTATTGTTACAGTAATCTATGTACTTGCCAACTTTATGTACACCGCAGTACTGACATTGCAGGAAATTACTGCGGCTGAAAAAGACCGTGTGGCGGTAGCTGCTTCTCATGTAATTTTTGGTAATGCAGGTACAGCTATAATTGCCCTCATGATTATGATCTCTACATTTGGTTGCAATAACGGTTTGATAATGTCCGGTGCCCGGGCTTACTATACGATGGCAAATGATGGTCTGTTTTTCAGGAAAGCCGGTCAGCTTAATAATGCTTCTGTTCCAGGTTTTGCATTGTGGATACAATGTATAGTGGCAGCCGCCTGGTGTCTGAGTGGTAAATATGGGGACCTGCTGGATATGATTTCCTTTGTAGTTGTGGCATTTTATATGCTTACTATTGTCGGTATATTTCGATTAAGAAAAAGAAGACCTGACATTGAACGTCCATACAAAGCTTTTGGTTACCCTATATTACCGATAATATATATCCTTATGGGTTTGGCATTTTGCATATTGCTGATTATCTACAAACCTAAGTTTACCTGGCCGGGATTGATTATTACACTGATTGGAATTCCTTTGTATTATGCGATGAAAAAAAATAAGCAGAATAAAATTTTTTAGATCGTTTTAATACTGCAGAAATATATTATCTTGATTCTAAAACATCCAAACATGCAAACAAATCAACCGAACAATTAAACCGGCTGGTGGAAAAAAGTAATGATTGAAAATTACGCAAATTTCAATGGCAGGGCCAGGCGTGCCGAGTACTGGTACTTTACATTAGGGAATTTCATTATCATGTTTATCTTTTACTTAATCGGTTTTGCCGGTGCCTTTATGAATTCTACAGTGCTCATGGCGTTTGGGTTCGGTATTTATGGCATTACGGCTTTAGCTACACTTGTTCCTTCTATTGCTGTGGGTGTAAGAAGACTGCATGATATTGGTAAAAGCGGTTGGTATTACCTGATAGGACTGATACCATTGGTAGGAGGTATTATACTACTGGTGTGGTTTTTTACAGATGGTAACAGGTTTACCAATGAATACGGTGAAGATCCAAAGAATCCTTCAGGTCCTTCTTTTGATTTTGAAAAGCAACAGCCTGCTGCATAAATAGGGCTTACTATAAAATGTAAGAAACACAAATCTGAGAAAGATGGTTTCTCACAGATGCCTCTGATTTACACAGAATAAAAAATCTGTGTTAATCTGTGCAATCTGTGAGAGAAAACATCCAACAAGACTCTACAACCCTGTTAATCGCCTGATATACTCCCTTGCCATCAGTGCATATTCAAATGGATTGGCTTTAGCCGGATCCTGTTCTGCTTCTACTACCATCCAGCCGGAGTAGTCCGATGATTTGATAATATCGAAAAGTGCCGGAAAATTGATGCAGCCTTCTTCGTCTCCCGGAACGGTAAATACCCCGTCTTTGACAGCATCAAGAAAACTCATGCGTTTGTCTTTCACCTGCTGTAATACTTTGGGGCGGATATCTTTAAGATGTATATGAGCTGTGCGTGAAATGAATTTTTTAAGACAGGCTACCGGATCTTCTCCAGTAAAATAAAAGTGACCACAGTCATAATTGAGATATACATTTTCAGGATCGGTTTCATTCAACATTCTTTCTGTTTCCGCCATTGTTTGTATACAGGTGCCCATATGATGATGAAACGCTAACTTCATACCTCTATCCCTGGCAATCTTTCCTAATTCATTCAATCCATACGTGAATTTTTTCCAGTCTTCATTTGTATTAAGCATACCTTTCCCTTCAAGTACTGGTATGTCTTTTTTCCCCTGGCAACTATTGCCGGTTTCTCCACCACCTATTACTTTAGCGCCCATCGCTTCCAGGAAGCTGAGCAGTTGGGAAAAATTTTTCTTATTTTCTTCCAGTGATTTGGTAGTGAGCTCGTAGCTGTTCCATTGATTACAAATTTTCAGTCCGCGCAGTACAAGCGCTTTTTTTAACACATGTACATTCCGGGGGAACTTGTTACCAACTTCACAGCCTTTATATCCCGCAAGCGCCATCTCGCTGATGCATTGTTCAAAAGTGTTTTCTGCGCCTAGCTCA
The DNA here is from genome assembly GCA_039811345.1 of Chitinophagaceae bacterium. Classification (GTDB taxonomy): domain Bacteria; phylum Bacteroidota; class Bacteroidia; order Chitinophagales; family Chitinophagaceae; genus Agriterribacter. Next base: position 10,495 of record JBDHYJ010000022.1, on the reverse strand, counting down.
GGCATATCATCATTTGTCCAGTTGATAGGGGCGATGCCAAGATGTATGTTTTCGAAATTCATAGTTAATAAAGTTTCATGTTTGGGGTTTGGAATTTTTGGTTTCAGGTTTCAAGTTACAGGTTACTGAATGTCAGACTGGATAGAATGCACCCGAAACCTGCAACAACTAAAAAATTCTTTGCTGTTTTTTATTTTCCTTATAGGTTTCAAAAGCCTTTTGCACCAATGCTGATGTAGATACTTCAGCTACCGGCACTTCCCACCAGGCATTGTATCCTTTTACAGTACGATGCAGATGTGTTTCGATATAAATTACGGTTGTGCGTTGCTGTTGTTTTGCAGAAGCGAGGGCAGCTTTTAAGGAAGCTGCATCTGTGGCTTTAATGACTACAGCTCCAAGGCTCTCGGCATTTTTTGCCAGATCAACCGGTAACACTTCACCGGATAATTTTCCGGATTTCCCATCCCGATACAAATATTTGGTACCAAAGCGTTCACTACCGATGCTCTCCGATAGGCCACCTATACTTGCATATCCGTTATTATTGAGTAATAAAATTGTAAACCGGCAGCCCTCTTGTATCGATGTGATGATCTCATGATTATTCATCAGGTAGCCGCCATCGCCACAGATCACATAAATTTCCCGCTCAGGTGCGGCCATTTTTGCACCCAACCCTGCGGCAATTTCATAACCCATGGTGGAATAGCCGTATTCGAGATGAAAGTTTTTGGGGTTGGTTGCCCGCCACAGTTTATGCAGGTCGCCGGGTGCACTACCCGAAGCGTTAATCATGATATCTTCCTTGTTCATGAAACTGTTGAGGGTTCCAATCACCACTGCCTGGTCAATCGGCGGCACCGTACCATTGCCCTCTGCATATATCTTTGTTACTTCATCATCCCAGGCTTTATTCATTTCGCTTACCCGTTGGCGATAGGCACTTTCCACCTGGTAATTTTTCAGCAACACCGACAACTCATCAAGAGTGGCTTTAGCATCACCGGTTAGAGCGAGTGCATTATGTTTATGGGAGTCAAACTCACTAACATTGATATTGATAAACCTGACATCAGGATTTTTAAATATAGATTTCGAGGCGGTAGTAAAGTCGCTATACCTCGTGCCTATACCTATCACAATATCTGCGTCATTGGCAATCTCAATGGCATATTTTGTTCCGGTAGCGCCAAGCCCACCCAGGCAATAAGGCGCATCATACATTACAGATCCCTTTCCTGCAAAAGTTTCACCAACGGGAATGCCGGTTTGTGTGGCAAAATGGTGTAACGCATCAGTTGCTCCGCTATAAATAGTACCACCGCCGGCAACTATTACAGGTTTTTTAGATTTGCGAATCCAATCCGCAGCTTTTTCAAGCGATTGAACATCTGGTCTTGTCCTGGCAACATGCCATACCCTTTTTTCAAACAAAGATGCCGGGAAGTCGTAAGCATGTGTTTGTACATCCTGAGGCATAGAAAGGGTAACCGTTCCGGTTTCAGCAGGTGAAGTAAGTACCCTCATTACTTCAGGTAACGCATAAATTAGTTGCTCAGGGCGATTGATTCTGTCCCAATATTTAGAGACAGGTTTAAAACAATCATTCACTGAAATATCCTGTGTACCGGCACTTTCTAATTGCTGCAATACCGGTGCAGGGGCCCTCGTTGCAAAAATATCTCCGGGCAATAATAAAACTGGTAAACGATTGATAGTAGCCAATGCTGCACCTGTGAGCATATTGGTAGCCCCGGGACCGATTGAAGTAGTGCATACAAAAGTGCTTAACCTGTTTTTTACTTTGGCATACGCAACAGCAGTATGCACCATGGACTGTTCATTTCGGCATTGGTAATATCGGAAATCAGGATTCTCCTGTAATGCCTGACCAAGTCCGGCAACATTACCATGACCAAATATTCCAAAGCAACCTGCAAAGAATGGCTGCTCTGTTCCATCTCTTTCCACGTATTGATTTTTTAAAAATTCAATTGTTGCCTGAGCAACCGTTAATCTTTTTTTCATTCGAAATATTTTTTTAAAAGCCTTAATAACTTGTCTTCTCAATAAACTCAAAACAATAAACCCTAAATTCCAAATTCCAAACTCTTTCCTACTGCTCCAAGTAATTCAAATTTTCTGATGATAAACTCTTTATAAGTTTCCATAAATATTTTCCCGGGTGTTGTAGGTGCAAATTCTTCCGGCTTATCCCTGAAAAATTCCCGGTTCACCATTGTCCATACCAACCGCATATCAGTTGCAATATTCACTTTGCAAATACCTAAAGCTATTGCTTTTTTCAGTTCTTCGTCCTGCACCCCTTTGGCATCTGTTTTTATTTTACCGCCAGCTGCATTTATACGTTTTACCACTTCTTCACTAACATTGGAGCCGCCATGTAAAACTAATGGAAACCTGGGCAGTTTTTTCTGTATTTCACTTAGTATATGTAGTTGCAATCCTTGTCCACCCGAAAATTTATAGGCGCCATGGCTTGTGCCTACTGCAATAGCAAGGCTGTCACAATGGGTACTTGTAACAAAAGTCTCCACATCTGCGGGATTGGTATAGAATGAATGGCTCTGATCAACAGTAAGATCATCTTCCACACCGGCAAGCACTCCCAGTTCAGCTTCAACACTAATGTTTTTTGGATGTGCTTTTTCCACTACTGCTTTTGTTCTTGCTATATTTTTTTCAAAATTGTCATGCGATGCATCAATCATAACAGAAGTATAGTCGCCACTCTCAATAGCATCCCATATATGTGATTCAAAACCATGATCGAGATGAACGGCATATACAACATCCGGGTAAATTTCAGCAGCAGCATCAATCATCGCCAGCAACATTCTTGCATTGGCATAATCTCTTGCAAAGGGTGTGGTTTGCACAATAAATGGCGCCCTGGCAGCTTGCGCCGCAGAAAACAACCCATGTATTTCTTCCATGAAAAATACATTCACGGCCGCGATAGCATATTTGCCATAACACTTATCAAAAAGTTGTTTCGCAGTTAAAAGCATGGAATAATTTGAAATTTAAAATTTGAAATTTCTTACCAGAATGCTGAATACAGTGCTACAAGTATTCCGCAAATTATGATAGAGCCAATTATAAATGCCCTGCTCAGATTAAAGGCAGGCACTTCAATTTTTACACCGCGTTCTGCTACATCTTTTTTGCTCAGCAGGCTAATTCCAATCATAATTACGGACAACACTATAAACACTATACCCATCCGGTTTAAAAAAGGAATTTTGGGCAACCAGAATTTGAATAGAGTTGAAAGTGGTATAGTCAGTAAAGCAGTGATCAACGCTGCATTGGCTGTTGCCCTTTTCCAGAACATTCCGAAAAAGAAGATAGCAAATACACCCGGAGTAACGAAACTCGAATATTCCTGGATGAACTGGTAAGCCTGTTCGAGTACACGTAACTGTGGGGCTATTATCACTGCAATCAGCATGGAAATCCATACGGCAGCACGTCCTACCCGTATCAAATGTTTTTCGGAAGCATTTGGCCTGATATACATTTTATAAATATCAAGCGTAAATATGGTGGATATACTGTTTGCTTTACCTGCAAGTGATGCAACAATTGCGGCAGTAAGTGCAGCAAATGCAACTCCTTTCAGTCCTACAGGCAACAGGTTTAATAATACCGGATAAGCATGATCTGGTTTTACGGTACCGGTTGCATCTACCATTTCCTGTTGAAACATCCCATTCTGATATAATACAAATGCAGCTATACCGGGAATAACAACTATTAACGGAACAAGTAATTTTAGGAAGCCCGCAAATAGAATTCCTTTCCTGCCCGTTTCGAGGTCGGCACCAAGTGTGCGCTGAATGATATACTGATTGCATCCCCAGTAGGCAAGGTTATTAATCCACATGGCGCCAATAATCACACTTAATCCGGGAAGGTCTTTGTAATAAGGATTGTCAGGTTTTAATACCATGTGAAAATGTGAATCTGCCTGTTCTCGCAATGTACTGAAAGCCCCGAGAACCGAAGTATTAAAGTGCTTTGCCACAAGGTCCAGGGCGAGATAGGTGGTAATTAACCCACCCACAACTAATACGATAACCTGTATCACATCCGTATAGCCTATTACCTTCATCCCGCCAATAGTGATAAGGATTGCCAGCAGGGCAAGTGCAATGACAGCTATTTCAAAATTAACTCCTGCCGTTACTTCCAATGCCAGTGCACCGAGATATATGATGGAGGTAAGGTTTACAAATATGTAAAGCAGCAGCCAGAAGATGGCCATTGTGGTGGCCACTACAGGGCTATACCGTTGCCGCAAAAACTGGGGCATGGTATATATTTTATTTTTCAGGTACACCGGCAGAAAGAAAACGGCCACTACAATTAATGAAGCCGCAGCCATCCACTCGTAGGAGGAAATTGCGAGACCGATAGCAAAACCGGAACCCGACATACCGATAAAATGTTCTGCGGAAATATTACTGGCTATAAGAGAAGCCCCGATGGCCCAGAAAGTCAGGGAACCTTCCGCGAGAAAGAAACCTGATGCGGTGTCTGACTTGTTGGTTTTCTTATGATATATCCAATATCCGTATCCACAAATGATGATGAGGTAGAGGGCAAAGACTATTATGTCTAAACTGTGCAAGCCGGGTTGATTCATCGTATTTTTTTTATAAGATTTCTTTTATTGCCACAGTTCTTTTTTCACGCAATGAGATACCTGCTGCTATTCCAATGGCTGTAGCCATCAGTCCATCATGAGCATTTACAGGAGAGGGTTTGTTTTCAATCACACAGTCTACAAATGTTTGCATACAATTGCGATAAGCTTTTTCATAACGCTCCAGAAAGAAATGCAACGGCAGAGCGCTTGCACCACCTTCGTTGTTGTATCGCACTACGTTATCTTCCGTATTATTTTCAGCTTTAGCCATTCCCTTAGATCCAAATACTTCCAGCCGCTGATCATAACCATATACCGCTTTCCGGCTGTTATCAATTACACCTATTGCTCCGTTTTCAAATCCCAGGACAATCACAGCGGTATCAATGTCATTGTATTCCCTGATACGGGGATCAATCAATGCATCGCCTTTTACAAAAACATCTTTTACTTCACTGCCCGTAATATACCGTGCCATATCAAAATCGTGGATTGCCATATCAAGAAAAATACCGCCGGATACTTTAATATACTCCAATGGCGGCGGGGCAGGATCACGGCTGGTGATACGCAGGATATGTGGTTCGCCAATGACGCCTGCTGCTACTAACGAGCGTACCCTCAAAAAGTTAGGATCGAAACGGCGGTTGAAGCCGAGCATCAGCTTTACATCGTTATCAGCAACAGCTTTTTGAGCTGATTTGATATCAGCGATAGTTACGTCAAGGGGTTTTTCACAAAAAACATGCTTTTTCGCCTGTGCGGCAGCGATAGTATAGGGTACATGCTGCGGTGTAGGCGCGCATATTATCACAGCGTCCACATCGGGATGACCAATCACTTCTTCAGCGCTTACAGTTGTTGCTACACCTGCACGTTTTGCAGAGTCGTGAGCAGCAGCAGATACATCCGATGCAATTACTATTTCTGCATTGGGAGTATGGTATAATATATTTGCAAGATGAATCTGCCCGATCCGGCCAAGTCCAATAACACCGGTTTTAAGTTTTTTTGACATATGGAGAAGTTGAGATTTGAAATCCGCCACGGCGGAAAAGTTTGAAATTTGAGATTTTAGATTTTCAAAACAGACTCACAATCCTTTACTTTCAACATGAATATGCTTGCTTCATCTTTACACCAACAATTTTTGGGTTAAAATTTTCTTGTCCATTCTTTCAGCCAGCGTTCTATCACAACTTTTGTTTGGGTGAAAAATTCAATGGCATGTTTACCCTGTCCATGCAGGTCGCCAAAGAAGCTGTCTTTCCAGCCACTAAAAGGGAACTGAGCTACTGGAGCTGCTACACCTATATTAATACCGATATTTCCCGCATCTGCTTCGTTGCGGAATTTACGTGCATGAAGTCCGCTGCTGGTGAATACACAGGCCATATTACCATATTTATTACCGTTGATATAAGCAATAGCATCTTCAATGGTATTGATATGCACCAGGCTCATCACAGGCCCGAATATTTCGGTAGCTGCAAGTTCACCATCGAGCGGGACATTTTCTATAATAGTGGGTTGAATAAAATTGCCTTTTTCATACCCGGATATTTTTGCATTACGTCCGTCTACCAAAATTTTTCCGCCTTCTGCCACTCCTTTATCAATCAAACTGCTGATTCGCGCTTTACTGGCAGGAGTGATTACAGGACCCATAGCTACCTGCTCATCCAGCCCAAAACCGGTAACACGCTTCCGGCTTAATTCAACAAGGCTTTCAGTAACATTCCTATGTTCGCCTACGGTAATAATAGTTGAAGCCGCGAGGCAGCGTTGCCCGGCACAACCATATACACTATCCACAACAATTTGACTTGTCATATCAATATCGGCATCAGGCAGAATGATAACCGGATTTTTTGCACCACCCTGTGCCTGCACTCTTTTACCATTGGCAGCACCTTTACCGTAAACATAACGGGCAATAGTAGACGAACCTACAAAACTAATAGCTTTGATATCGGGATGCTCGAGGAAACCGTCTACTATCGCTTTTCCGCCATGCACCATATTCACCACTCCGGCAGGCAGGTTCAACTGGTGTATCAGTTCCATCACTTTCGTCATAGTAATGGGTACTTTTTCTGACGGCTTTATAATAAAAGTATTGCCGCATGCTATTGCATAGGGCAGAAACCAAAAGGGAATCATTCCCGGAAAATTAAAAGGTGTAATACAGGCACAAACACCTAATGGCTGACGGATCATATACTCATCAATTCCTGTAGCGATATCTTCCGAAAAATCACCTTGCATCAATGCCGGGATACCGCAGGCATTTTCTACATTTTCGATGGCGCGAACCCATTCTGCTTTTGCCTCTGCAAATGTTTTTCCGGACTCAAGAGTAATTGATTTGGATAACTCCGTCATATTATCTTCAAGAAGTTGCTTAAGCCGGAAAAGATATTGGATCCTTTTACCTGCCGGCATTCTTTTCCATTCTTTAAAGCCCTCAGAAGCAGAAGACGCCGCAGCATCAACATCAGCCGCAGACCCGGCGGGCACTTTTGCCATCATTTCCTGGCTGGCAGGGTTAACAACATCCCAGTATTCTGATGATGTACTGCTGACCCATTGCCCGTTAATGTAATTCTGTAATGTATTCATGATAGAGATTTGAAATTTGAAATTTGAGATTTGAAATTTGAGATTTTATATTCCTCCACGTTCATCGGTAAACTGTATTACTTCATCCAGTGTGGGCATGAAGTTGGCGCAACCTTCCCGGGTTACAATTATTGCTCCGCAGGCATTGCCCATCCGCACACTCTTATATAAGCCCCATCCGTTCAGATATCCATAAGAAAAACCTCCTGCAAAAGCATCACCTGCGCCCAGCACATTCAATACCTCAACCGGAAAACCGGGAACTTTTACCTCGGGCTTACCTTTTTCAAAAACAGATGCGCCTTCTTTACCTCTTTTCACAATAAGTGTTTCTACACCCGAATGCATGATACGTTGAATGGCTTTATCAATATTTCCTTTTATTTCAGGAGCAGATATTTGCTGGTGCTTTATTGATACCTGGTTGATGTCTGTGAGATATGCTGCAAGTATTTCTTCTTCAGTGCCAATGACAATATTAAATTGCGGAAGTACGGTGCGAATGGTAATACCAAATGACCTTGGATCGTCCCACTGATCAGCCCTGAAATCAAGGTCGAGCAGTTTTGTTACCTGATTTTGCTCTGCAAGTTCAAGCGCATAAAACATGGCGGTTCTGCTTGGGTCTTTGCTAAATGCGGTACCCGAAAAAATAGCAGCCCTAAAATCATTGAAAGGTACGGCGTCAATATGGTTGAGATGTAAATGTATATCGGCGCAGTTGTCCCGGTAATATACCAGAGGAAACCTGTCGGGAGGTTCAATACCAAGAATAACAGCAGAACTTCGGGTTCCATTTATAGTAGGTACAAAATCAGTTGCTACATTTTCATTTTGTAAAAAGCTTTTAATAAAAGCACCAACCTGATCGTTGCCAATGCCGGTAAGTATTGCAGTTTTTAATCCGAGTCTTGTAGCGCCTACTGCTATATTGGTAGGGCAACCACCTACAAAAGCATTAAAAGCTTTAATCTCCGTGAAGGGGCTTCCTACATTGGCGGAATAAAGATCAATAGAAGACCTTCCTATGGTAAGTAAATCGTATTTTCTGCTCATTAATATTTGTATTTAAAACTCAGGTAAGTCCGGCTTTTCAATAAGTAATTATTTAAGTTGAAATCAAAAACTAAAAACACCAAACTAAAAACCCCTTTTATTCATTTCGGCTGTAACCAATGGCAGTCTTGGATCCTGTCCTTTCCATGTTCCGAATATCCATTCCTGCTGCGGGTCGGGTGTGTTAGCCAGCGACTGGTCGCTGCCGGCAAGGAAATTCAGATAATACACATTATACCCATGACCTGCAACAACCGGGTGATAACCTCTTGGAATAAGCACTGCTTCGTTATTATGCACTTTTACCAGTTCATTCAGCGAACGATCGTCGGTATATACCTGTTGAATCGCAAAACCATTAGGCTTATCAATTTTATAGAAATATATTTCTTCCAGTTCTGCTTCAAGCAGGTTGCCATCTTTATCAACTTTTCTTTCATCATGTTTGTGGGCAGGATAAGAACTCCAGTTACCGGAAGGTGTATATACCTCCACACATACAATTTTATGACAGTCAAAACCAGGTTGGAGCAGGCTGTTGATTTGCCTGTTGGCATTATCGCCCCCGCGAAATTCTATAGCTGCCTCTTCAGGTTGTTTGAGATAGGGTGGGTGATCTTCGTCGGTAGCCACTTTACATATTGCTATATCGGTATTGTCTGTCGTAGCAGTAAGAGTAAATTCGGTTCTGCGCGGAAGATAAAGTGTGTGTGCAATACCACTGAACACATCTTTTCGCCCATTGGTTATTTCCCATTCGCCCCGGTTGGAGCTTACTTTGAAATTTCCACCAAGTAATACGATACAATATTCGAAGTCACCGGTATTTTCTGAGAAGGATTCGTTTTTGCTGAGCAATCTTGCCTGGAAGTTGAGGTAATGCCAGCCGGCATCTGCTGCTGTAAAACTATGATACAGTTTATTCTGGATATTCGGCTTCACAAGCAGGGAATCGTTATGCATTTGTCATATTTAGATTGGTAAACTTAGTACTATAATTCTATTAAAAAATGCAGATGCAATTGCAAACGTTTGAAATTTTTTTAAGAAAAAATGCGGAAATTACACCCTTATTAGAGTGTAAAAGATATGAGCAGACCAGTTACGATAAAAGATATTGCCAAAAAGTTCAAATGTTCGCCCTCAACCGTATCCAGAGCCCTGAATAATCACCCGGTAATTAATGAAGATACCCGACGAAACCTGCAGGAATATGCACGGAAAGTGGGTTATCAGCGCAACCAGGTATCGCTAAACCTGCTGAACAAGAAAACTGCAAGCATTGGAGTAGTTGTACCTACCATCAATAATTATTATGAATCTGCCATTATTGAAGGCATTGATTCAGTACTTCAACCTCTCGGTTATTCACTGAATATATGTGTAACCAATGAGCAGTTTCTGCTGGAACAGGGTTATGTGGAAAAATTATTATCCAACAGGGTAGAGGGAATTTTTGTATCTGTTTCGCAGGAGACCTATGATGCGGGGCATTATGAGCATTTTGAAAATATTTATAACAGGAACCTTCCGTTGATATTTATTGATCGCGAATATGAGGGGTTTGCAGTTGGCAGTGTTACTATTGATGATTATCATGGCGCTTTTGCCGCTGTTGAACACCTTATTAAAACAGGGCGCAGACGAATTGCCCATTTGCGCGGACCACAGAGTATGTCAGTTGCCGAGCAAAGATTCAGGGGCTATTCAGAATGTCTAAAGCAATATGGTTTTGAGGAAGATGAATCACTCATTATTCATACCGATTTCAAAGTGGAAAGCGCTATTAAGCCGGTATATCACTTACTCGATTTACCATCAAGGCCGGATGCTATATTTTGTGTGAACGACCAGACTGCAATTGGGGCAATGAAAGTTATCCGGGATCAGGGGCTGGATATCCCGGGAGAAATAGCAGTGGCTGGGTTTGATGATTCACCAATTTCGGGATATATCTCACCTTCGCTTACTTCGGTAATGCGGCCTGGCCGGCAATTGGGTATGAAAGCAGCACGTATATTTTTAGATTATCAGCTTGCAGATAAGAAAGATACGTTTTCGGAGCATATCATTTTGCCACCCCAGCTTGTAGTCAGGGAATCTACATTGGGGGAATAATAGATAAGGAGGAAACGATAA
>JBDHYJ010000021.1:0-57055 GCA_039811345.1 Chitinophagaceae bacterium | reverse complement strand
CTTATGCCTCCTATGTCTATGATGCCGGTAACAAAAATGAGTGTGGATGAATTAAAAGCAATTTTTGCATATCTCAAGACAACACCACCCGTAAAAAATATTGCACCGCAGGCAGTATTGCTGCCGCCGCCGCCACCTGCATCGAAGAAATAGAATTTAAGAACAGATATTAAATTATGCTACATTTATATACAGGTTTAACAGGTTTACCAAACTTACCTTGTACACAACCACCATGAACTTTGCTAAAATAATTGTTATTGCTATATTCTTTTTGTTTACCTCTAAACCATCTTTCGCTCATAGTCCATCTGTTATTTCCGACAGTCTCTATACTTTTTCCTCTACTTTACCACCTGAGGCTATTGATTTAACACCCTCTGACCTTCATTATTCCAAATACAACGGACAAAAGATTGACTTTGGAATTATCACTTATCATCAGTGGTGCTATATAGTAATTAAATTTTCAAACTTTGGGCACAAGAACTACATGTTGTCTATTGACAATACCAGCATTGATACTGTTATGCTATTCCGGCTAAATGGCAACGGGGAAAAGCAGATTGCATACATCGGGGGGAACCATGTACCCTTTAACAAAAACAGAAAATATGTTTGGCACACCTTGTCTCTTAGCGAGGACAGTAACTTTTCTTATTACCTCGCTGCCTTCGAGGACCAGGGCCGGAATATCAATGTAGGTTATAAAATAATGGGCACTGATGACCTTGACAAACTTTATACAAGCTTTGACAGACTAATTTTCTTTTACATTGGTGCAGTTTTCATAATTCTCATTGCTGTATTATATGGCTGGTTTATTTTCAAAAATATTGCATTGGGATATTATTCTCTGTATATCCTGAGTGTTACGTCCTTGATACTGGGGCATTACGGATATTTGTATCCGATGCTTTACCCAGGAATTCCTGTTCTAAATAACATTGCAAAACCCCTATCTATTTCGTGCAGTCTTTTATTCTTTTGCAGTCTTTTAAATTCCCTTTTTAAAGAAATACTGAAGCAGGATGATGTAAGTCGTCTTATTTTAAAGAGTATAGTATGGTCGGGGCTTGCTATACTTTTTACATTAATAATTTATCTTGTTTTACCCAAAGAAATATATTTACCCGCAATATTCAATGTTGGCTGGAACAGTTATTATGCTATCTCATTTGTCTGCATTTTGTTTACTTTACTGCGACTATTTAAACAGAGTATTATAGTAAGGTTGATTACATTCGCTATGGGAGTGATGACAATAATGGCTATTCAGCAGGTATTGTCTAATTCAGGCTTTTTCTATTACGAGTTGTTCAATGATCATGGAATGTTACTTGCAAGTATAGTTGAAATGCTGCTGCTAACCTGCGCTACTTTTCTGAGTATATTGGAAGACAGGAAGCGCATAACTAAACAGGTCGCAGATCTTCAGGAAGAACAATCACGCACCTTACATCAATTAGTTATGGTGCAGGATAATGAACGAAAAAGAATTGCCGGCGATTTACATGATAGCATCGGACCAATGCTGGCTGCCATTAAAATAAATTTTCAACGCCTGTTCAAAACAAAATTCCAAAACGATACTCAAAATACACTGGTTTCAAAAACAGAAGATATAATAGACAGTTCCATGGCTGAGATCAGAAATATTTCCCATCAACTGATGCCGAAAGAATTGTCTTCAAAAGGCCTTGCAGTTTCCTTGTCGGAATATGTAAATAACCTCCGGGAAGTATATGGGGTTCCAATTCATCTCATGCATAATATTACCGTGATATTGCAAAAAGATGTTCAGTTGAATGTGTACCGGATAATGAGCGAACTGATATTAAATGCTGTCAAACATAGCGGGGCCTCCGATATTAAAGTGTCGGTAGAGACTCCCGAAGGAGAGATCATTATTATTGCAGAAGATAACGGCATCGGATTTGACAGCACGCAAATCAGCGATACTTCTTTCGGGATCAAAAACATAGAAAGCAGGATAGAATACCTGAAAGGAACCATGCAGATTGTATCTGCTATTGGGAAAGGCACAAGGATTACAATATCTGTACCTCAAATAAGTAATTAATCCTGCATTTTCTACAGACTACTACCGTTTTTTCGATTTAAATAAATACAATAAGAGAAGATATTGATTAGGAAGAAATCGTAGTGCACATCAAAGCTTCACCAGTCCCATACTATTTGCCTTGAGTAATAAGCCTATACGGTTTTTAACTTCAAATTTTTCAAATAACCTGGCACGATAGGTATCTACGGTAGATTCGCTTAAAAACATTTTCTCAGCGATTTCGGTATAGCTCATGTCTGTGCACATATATTGCATCAATTCTTTTTCCCTTTCTTTCAGTTCAGGTATGGTGCCTGTGGTAGCTCTCTTTGACACCTGCCGGCTGATTTGTTTGGTAATAAGTGGCGTATAATAAAAGCCATATTTTACAACCGCCTGTAGTGCATTCAGCAATTCTTCCGCACTCACGTTTTTAAGCAGATAACCCTTTATACCATATTGCAGCATTTTCAGGATACTGTTGTCGTCGTTTTCCATAGTAAGTGCTAACACTTGGACTGGTATATTATTTTGAAACAACCATTCCGCCACTTCAATACCATTCCTGCCCGGCATATTGATATCAAGTAATAAAATTTGAGGATGGTCACCCGGTTGCTGAAACATTTCAATTACTCTATCGCCGTTTTGCACTGCCCAGGCTACATGAAAACCATCAAAGTCGTTGATCAACGCTTCGAGGGAATCACAAAATATTTTGTGGTCATCTGCAATGGCTACGGTAGTCATTTGTAAAAGAATCAACACTAAAGATAATGAAGATTGTGAAGGATAAAACATGAAAGACATCATGGTTTTCCCTGATAAAATTTGGGGGTTATTCCCGTAAATATTTTCATTGACAGAAAGTAGTTTTGAAACAACAAACAATTTATCAGGAATCTGATCCCAATAAAATATTAAATCTTCTCTCAAAAAACAATATCCTCATAAATTCCTGTCGCCCCCGAAAAATACCCGGGAAAACCCGGGAAAATCCCCGTACCAGTCATTTGAATGGCAATCTATTTTTGACTTACCAAGCAAAAACGTACAGCATGAAACAACATCGTTTTTTATTGTTGTGGATGACCTAACAATTTTTATCCTACTATATTTCTTATTAATACAAATGGGAAAAAGTGGAATAAAGAAAACGCCTTGTCTCAGCAAAAATCCGGCCCCTCCTGTTTGAAATATCAACGTACCCTCTCTTTCCTGAATAAGAAGTTTACCATCAAATGTAAATACCATGTTCAATAATGCTGCTTTAGACGTATTCATCGGGTTGGTTTTTGTATTCCTGTTGTACAGCCTGCTGGCTACAATCATCCAGGAGATCATCGCTACACGATTTGCTTTTCGCGCCAAAGTTTTGGAGAAGGCGATTGTGCGGATGCTGGAGGACGGAAAATCAAAAGGACCTGTCACATATATTGACCGGCTAAACGGACTGCTGCACATTTTTAACCTGAAAAGTCTACTCAAAGGAAAAAAGGTGGCGCCCTGGTTTTATGCACATCCGCTTATTAAATACCTCGCTGAAGACAATTGGTACAGCAAGCCGGCCTATATATCCCCATCTAATTTTTCCAAGGTAGTTCTTGACTTGCTTAAAGGAAATGACAGTACGCCGTCGCAGGCGCTGCAAGCTATTAATGAATCTATTTTGAAGGGCGTCATCAAGAAGTTGCCAATCAGTATGGAAGACAAAGCTAATCCTGCGGTAAAACATTTACTCAGCATGAATACTGAAGAACACACGGGACAAGATGCGGGGCTTAACGAAAATGAACTGAAGATTAATGAGAGTACAGCATTCTTTATTCAATCGCTCTGGCAGGATTCGGGAGCCGATATAGAAGTTTTCAAAGCAAAACTGGAGCAATGGTTTAATGATACGATGGAACGCAGCACCGGATGGTTTAAAAAATATACGCGGATAGTAACATTCGTAATTGGGCTGGTCGTGGCAATCGTCTTTAATGTAGATTCTTTAGCTATTCGTAAAATACTAACCACCAACCGCCCGGCCCGCGAGCAAATGGTACAAATGGCCATTGAGAGCCGGTCAAGATTGGACCCGTCAAAAATATCAAATGGCGATAGTTCCCTATTGGATTCAACCTATAAACTTGTGGCGGCTGATGCGGAGAAGGTAAATAATATACTGGGATTAGGCCGTCCCTGGCAGGATACCGTTTGCATGTATAAAGACAGTCTTAAATGTGCAGACTTTAAAAACCGGCTGACAAAACTTGAAAAAGAAATTGCGGGAGCCGATGTCGAAATAAAGAAACTGAAAGACTCAATTGCCAAAACACGTTTTGAATTAGATATATTAATATCAGGAAAAGATACTGCAAAAGTTACCCTTGACCGAATTGCCAGACTACGCCAGTCCATTCAAAAAAATGAGGGCGAACTGAAACATTTATCAGCAATGGTAATGGAATTTCAGAGAATGAAATTTTTTAAAGACAGAAGTGAATATATTATAGCACAAAGAAAGAATACATGGTTTTTATACAGCCCTAACCAGGCCGGCGGTTGGGAAACATTCTTTGGCTGGATTATAACCGCATTAGCCATAATGTTAGGTGCGCCATTCTGGTTTGATTTGTTGAGTAAGTTAATCAGTCTGAGGGGTACAGGAACAAAAATTAACACAGGGGAGATAACTCAACCGACACCTGTACCCAAAGCAGGTTCACAAACTCCCACCCAAACACCACCAACAACTTCTGCTAACAAAAATACAGATCAGGAGGCTGTCGGTTAAAAATGGTACAACTGAAAGTCATCGTAAATAAATTAAACAAGCGACGGGCACCCATCAATGATTTTTCCGACAAGAGTAATATCAGTGGTATGGTGTACAAGGGTTACCTGCTGACAAGTATTCGTGAAGAAACCAATGTGTTGGGTACATGGTACATGGACAAAGATGGTTATTATTTCTGGGGAGGCGGCCTTGCCCTCTTAAGTTGGGATCATCCCTTACAGCAGAAGTCTCCTGCTGCGACAGCTACAGCAGGAAAGGCTACGATACCATTACCCCATGCTACTCCAAAGGAATTGCCATTGAGCAGGGGTAAGTGTTTGGCAACTGCCAAATGGATGGAATTGCATTATGGAAAGCAGTGTGAAAATACAGTGGAGGGGACTCCCTTTACCAAAGAGTTATTATATGCCATAGCCTGCCAGGAGACAGCCATTTATTTCTATGAATGGACAAAAGATCATTCACCGGATGAAGTTTTAGCGAGGTGTGTGTTTGATGCATCAGGTGATGCAAACGGCACCCGCAAAGCATTCCCCAAAAACACGGCAGCCTTCATAGAACGCTTCGGAAAAGAACTTGCGGATATGCTGATAGCGGAAGCCAATGCCAGCCGTGCCTGGCGGGGTTATGGGCCAAAACAATGGGTGTATGCAGGCTATGGATTGTTTCAGTACGATCTGCAACACATACTCACAGATGAAACTTTTTTCAGGGAAAAGCAATGGTACCAGATAGAACATTGCCTGAAAAAAGTGATGAGTGAACTCAAAAGTAAATGGGCAATTCACACCAATGATTTGTTTGGAACGGTAAAAGCTTACAATGGCAGCGGCCCTAGGGCAGAAAACTATGCCAACAATGTATTGCAGTTTTTGTCGTGGATCAGGCAGGGATGAGTAGCAGAGAGGTGAAAAGTGATTTTGATAAAATTATTCTTTAGTTATGGCAACACTGAAAGTTAATGTAAATAAGCTCAATGTACGGACTTCGCCGGTAAAAGATTTTGACAATAAAGAGAATGTGATAGGCGTGTTGCAAAAGAATGCTGTGTTTGAAAGTGTAAGGGTGATAGAAAACGAACTGGGAAGCTGGCATGTGAATGAAAAGGGTGATACCATTTCAGGAAATTATGTTTCAACGGTAGAAGGAGATATTCCACCGGAGTTGATGAAGTATCATGATAAAATCCCGAAGATTTTTTTAGACTTCCATTTGGGAAAACTATGGCAGTTACCCATGCAGGAAGGATTGAAGGTGGGGATAATAGAACAGGGACATGTAAAAAAACACCCGGCAATAAAGGCCGGTATCAAGATACTAAAATGGAAAGAGGATGACCAGCAGGGGCAGGATGGCAAAGCAAGAGTGTTAATTGAAGAACAAGCTGAAGAAAGTGGTGCTGAGATTAACCATACAACAACCATGGCATTAATTATCGCCGGCAATGATCCGGAAAATGGAATAATTGGAGTGGCACCAGGGGTAAAAGAAATTTATTCATATTCATTGTTATCAAACCAAGCTACTCCAAATGAAATATTAGAAGCATTACAAGCTATGGAGGCTAAAAATGTTAAACTCATCAATATGAGCTATAGTGTTACTAGCGATACATTCAAAGTTGCTGAGGAACTTCAGGAGAAAATTACAAGAATGAAACAAGATGGATTTGTCATAATTGCAGCTACCGGAAATAATTCATGTCATGAAAGGTCGTATTATCCGGCCGCATATAATGATATCATTTCTGTAACGGGGGTATATAAGGACCTTACACGTGATAGGAATTCTAATTTTTGGGAAGGAGTTAAGGTGTGTATGTGCACAGATTATTATTTGAACTCTACTTTTTTTGAAAAATCAAATGCCACATCCGGAGCAACAGCTACTATAACAGGTAGCATAGCTCATGTTTTAAATATTGTAGCAAATCAAAGCGAAGTGTCAAATAAAATCATGACATACTTAAGCCAATTAAATAAAGTTGTTTTTGAGTATGATGAATTAAAAGTCCCTGTTCCATTGTTTGATGGTAAATTATTTTTTGACCTGATAAATAAATAATCATGAAAAAGTTCATTTTAGTAATGTTGCTTTGGGGTACCTATACTGCAAATGCTCAAATTAACCTTGATTTATCCCTGAAGGAAGGAAATACCCAAACAATCTCAATTAAAGAAAAATCAATAAGACTGATCAATTGTTGCAAATTATATAGGTACAAAGTAGATTGGGAGTTTATACAAAATATTACTCCGCCGTTTGAAGATTTGAATTCAGGTAATAACTCATTACCACAGTGCGGCAAAGAGATTGATGCTATTAAAGATGAGCTAATGAATCAAGAATCTGAGGAAGATATCAAAAAGTATGTTGACCAGGGTAGAAAACTTCTTGAAACACTTACAGACACAAAATGTGTCGCTTTATTAAAAGTCTATATTGCCGAAACAGAGCAGCTTATTCCCATCCCTTATGCTCCATTAAAGAACAACCAGGTCATCACGCTTACTGTTACCAGAGTGGACAAAGATGGCAAACAAGTAGATGATAAGAAATGGGTATTTGTGTTGAAAACACCCGAAAAGTCGCGCTGGCTCATTCATTACGGACTTACCTATGCACCATCCATAATTAGTAAAACTAATCACTACTATGCTCTTGCAGACACCAGTGTTGCCAACCGCTATACCATCACAAAGGAAAATAAGAATGGTCCTAAACCCTGGGAGAATATCTCTGCTACCATCAATTTCACTTATCCCTTTCATGCAGAGCCACAAGGTTTTGATGGAGGATTTACTGCCGGTTTTGGTTTAAGTACAGGTCTTAATTTATCCGGACATGCCGGGCTGTCAATGATTATTGGTGATAATGTGATACTGTGTACAGGCATTGCCATGATGCAGAAATACCGGCTCAAAGGAAAATACAAAGATGGTCAGGTAATTAAAGAGAACCTTGAATTTGATGGCCTACATGAAAAAGTATGGCTGCCTGAATTATATTTTACCATTGGTTTTCGCTTCGGAAGTAATCCGTTTGCAAAGAAACAGGAAACAA
Source organism: Chitinophagaceae bacterium (assembly GCA_039811345.1). Taxonomy (GTDB): domain Bacteria; phylum Bacteroidota; class Bacteroidia; order Chitinophagales; family Chitinophagaceae; genus Agriterribacter. The sequence continues at coordinate 49,142 of JBDHYJ010000021.1, read as the reverse complement.
CAGTTAATAATGAGAATAAGCAGGAGAAACCGGTACAGTAAGGAGTGTTGAAGCCATTGCCAGATTAGTCTGTGGTAAAGCTAAAATGGAATCGATACTGATCGTAGCACCATGAAAAAGTGAAGAGTATAATGTTTATGAGAATTAAAGGGCAAGCATAAATTATAACATAAGAAAAGTCTTTCGAATCCCTTCAACATAATTAAATTAAGTGAGATGAAGTTTTTAAAGTTTAAAACAATATTCGCCTGGGTAGTGGGTATAGCATTTGTCATTCTTGGCATTTATTTATTTATTATGGTTTTTATTGATGGTATAAATGAGGAGTTCCTGCAATTATACAAAGATCATTTTCCCGCTTTGGTAGGGCTTCCTGCAGCAGCATTTCTGGCAACATTTATAATTTTATTGTTACAAATAGTTAGAAAACAGCCAATAGAATTTGATGTGCTCGGATTAAAATTTAAAGGTTCATCAGGTGAAGTTGTTTTGTGGGTACTTGTATTTCTATCTATTGTTTTGTCAATAAAAGTGGTATGGTAAGAGGTGGATTTGATTAGAAAGAAAATGACCGGAGTTTGAAAAATTTGCAAAGCAGAATTTTTAGACAACAAAAAAATATTCATACAGTCGATAACAAAATTCAACTTCAAAATTTAAAAATATCACATCATGCCTACAACTTCCAACCCCACATTTTACCTCGGCCTTACCCTCGCCGGCGCCGGCTCTGCCGGTTGCTACACCGGAGGTGTTATGGATTACCTTTTTGAGATCCTTGACCTATGGGAGAAGGCGAAGAATAAAAATCTGCCCGGTTTTGAAGAGTGGTATGATAAAGTGCCACAACACAATGTAATGATTGATGCAATGGGGGGTGCTTCTGCCGGTGGGATGACGGCAATGATGTCTGCTATTTATGCGTTGAATGGACAGATTAATCCAGTGAAAGATGCTTCCATCACCGGCGGCAAGCGGGATAATGTATTTTATGACAGTTGGGTGAACCTCGCGGATGACCCGGATGAAAAAGGAGAGAAGACCCTTGCAAAGGCTTTGAAAACAAATGACCTTAACGATGGCAAATTTGTATCAGCCCTGAATTCTGATTTTATTGATGATGTGGCAAACAAAGCATTCGGCGTGGAAGGAAACTTAAAGGAACGGGTGTTAGCATTACCTTCCTATTTTTCTGATGATATGGATTTGCTGCTGTCGCATACTATGCTAAGGGGAATCCCGCTGAGTATTAGTTTCTCAGACAGGAATGAAGCTAAAGGAGTGAGAGGCATTGATCACAATACTTTTGAACATTTCACGGTTTCACAATATCGGTTAAATAAAGGAGAGAAGCCCAACTCAAAATTCTTATGGCTGAATCCTTATGAGAAACCTTATTCAGATATCATGAAGCTTACCACCAAAGCTACCGGTGCATTTCCTATCGGTTTGCGGTTTAGGGAAATTGATGAGAATGTATTTTCCGAAGATTATATGAAGGCGGTCACCAAACGCATTTTGAATAATCGCTTTGGCCAGGCAGAAAATATCAAAGACCCTGATTGGAGTAACTTCCCGGTTCCGTTTGAATTTGTCACCATAGATGGTGGTGCTATCAATAACGAACCTTTTGGCGAAGTATTGGGGATACTGAAGTACCTGCACCAGGAATGTTATGAAAATGGATATGCCAAATATGGGATCGTAATGGTTGACCCCTTCCCGGATATTGTAGATAAGAAAGAGGCTTACAATAGTCCTTCAGACTTATTTTCTGTAGTGCCTGCTACCATTACCACCCTTCATGAACAGTCAAAGGTAAAGCGGGCAGATATCGTTGAAGAGTCTCAGAATCCTTATTTCAGAGGGGAGATTTTTCCACGCAGGTCTATTTCAGAAACTGTGGTAGAAGAAAATCCTATTGCTTCCGGCGCTGCCTATGCCTTTAGTGGTTTTCTTGATATCAACTTCAGGCACTATGATTTTTTCTTAGGCCGGGATAATGCGAAAAATTTCTTCCGCTATTATTTTTCATTTGAGTATAAGAAAGATGAAAACAATCCTGCTGCCAGTATCATTCATCCTATTCACCGAAGCTGGTCGGGTGAAATGATTGAATTGTTCAGTCAAACCGGCATTGATGGTAAGACTTATTTACCGATCATTCCGGACATGAATTTACTGAGAGAAAAGATGACCGGGATCAACAGGCCTAAGTGGGATTATGCAGTGAAGAAGCGGCCTGAGCTGAATCCGGAATCATTATTTGTATTGCGGTCACAGATGGAAGATCGCTTTGAGATGATCATGGATATAGCTAAAAAACATTTAGTGAAGAAAAGTAAGGCTAATGAAAATTCTGAGACAGCCCGATGGTTGGATATGTATTATCATAAATCGTGGTTTAATAGACTAACTGGACTTTTTTGGAGTAATATCCTGCATGGAGGTTATTCTATTGCCAAATCCGGACTCGCCCGTAATGCAACTGAGATGGCAGTCAAATGGATTTTGACAGACCTGGAGAAAAAAGGGTTTTTGAAAAAGGCGGCTGAGGAGGAGGAATAAAGCTAAATACGCGGGACCCCATCGCAAAAAAGGGCGCACGCAGGTGCGCCCCGGATGAAAATCAAAACCCTGTCTTAGCCTAATCAATAGGATATTTTATTTTCTAAAATCATTTATTCCATAATAATAAACTTCACTGCTGCCGGGATATACTCCCTGTATCTGGAAATTAGCATCCTGGTGACCGATAGCCTGTTTCAATTCATCAACTGATTTTACAGTATCATCACCCACTTTTGTTATTACAAATCCCGGGCGCATATTCGTTTGATCGGCAATAACGCCATCATTGATTTTCACTACCTGCACGCCACCGGCAATTTTCATTTTGGCGGCATCTTCCTTACTTAAAGTAGAAAATTCTGCACCAAGCGACTGAACAGCGGCGGTTTCCTGCGAAGCAAATGTGCCCAGTTTATTTTTCAGCACAGCATCAAAGGTTTTTTCTTCTTTATTCCTAATCACGGTCAAGCTTACTTTGTCGCCGGGTTTCATTCTTGCTATCTTTTCTGCAAGCTGTGCATCAGTATGTACAACTTCTCCATTCACCTTAGTAATGGCATCTCCTTTCTTAATACCTGCTTCTGCAGCAGCGCCTTTAGGATCGGTTTCCAATACCCACACCCCATCAATATCATCGTTCACAATACCTAACTGTTTCTTAACAGCATCATTCATTTCATCCGGTGCCATACTGATACCGAGATATCCTCTTTGCACCGAACCAAACTTCATGATATCGCCAATCACTTTCTTCATCAGGTTGGATGGAATAGAATAAGCATAGCCGGCATACGCACCAGTAGGTGAAGCAATAGCTGCATTAATACCAATCAGTTCACCGTTGGTGTTGATAAGCGCACCACCACTGCTACCGGGGTTCACTGCCGCATCAGTTTGAATGAAAGCTTCTACCGGTGCTGATCCCTGGCGGTTGATACCAATATTACGGCTCTTAGCACTCACTATACCCTGGGTAACGGTTACGTCAAGGTTCAACGGGTAACCTACTGCCAGCACCCACTGACCAAGATGTACATCATCGGAGTTGCCGATGGGCATTACTTTAAGCCCTTTTGCATCAATCTTAATTAAAGCAAGATCGGTATTAGGATCGGTACCAATCACTTTTGCTTTGTAACTCTTCCTGTCATTAAGGGTAACAGAAATATCGGTGGCGCCATCTACAACGTGGTTATTAGTTACTATATACCCATCACTACTGATGACAACACCCGAGCCGGAAGCTCTTTGCTCAGGCTGTTGAAATCCCTGCGCACCATCGCCAAAGAAACGTTTGAAAAAATCATTATCACCAAACATGCCACCAAAGGGATCCTGTTCCATCCCGCGCTTGCCGGCTACCTGTTTGAATTTTGTGGTTGTTCTGATATGTACCACGGACGGTACAGCCGATTCGGCCGCCTTTTCAAAGTCAACGGGCGCCACTGCACCGCCGCTTGTATATCCGGTGTTCACCACAGAGGTATGCGTATTATCTAAAATACTGTTTTCTGTTTTTGTGCTGTGTGTCCACAATCCGTAAGCTGCCGCAGTGGTAATGATACCCGCAGCAAACGCTATTATACTCAATCTGCCTTTCATTGTCTTAATGTTTTAATATTATAGATTTTGATTTACACTGTAAAGTTTTGCCGGCAATACTGAATACATTCTGAAGAAAACAGAAGGACAAAGAATAAATCATTGTCAAATCAACTTTTTTAAAAGTGTTTTAACACAAAGGGATATTGTTTAGTTAAAATTTAGCATGAAAGAAACCGGATTTATTTCCTAAGAAGACTATTAGTTCCTGTAAGAACCATTAAGGAATTAAGAAAATTAAGAGAGAAAAATTAATACTTCTTAACTTCTTAATGGTTAACATACTCCACTAAACCTTATCCTCATCTTTGGGAAAAATGGAAAAACAATGCATATTATCAGCAAAGTTGTATTGCAACCTGTATTGGTATAGTTTGCAGATAGTATTGACAATGGCCAATCCCAGCCCGATGCTGTTATTGTCGTTGCCACCCTTTACAAAACGATTGAATATTTTCTTTTCATCAAGAGGTGTTTGGCTCCCGCTATTGCATACACGAAAACAGTTATCCTTAATAGTTATGTAAATTTTCCCACCTGTTATATTGTGCCGAATGGCATTTGCAAGCAGGTTACCGGCAAGTATTTCAATCAATGCCCGGTCAGCATTCAGGGATATATCATCTCCTGGCTCAAACGTTACATCAAGTGACTTTTCTTTTATCTGCATATCATATTGCTGCAGCAATGATAGCACCACGGGGCGAAGGAGTATTGTTCCTACATCTGCAAACTGATTGTTTTCAATTTTCGTAAGCAATACCAGGCTCTTATTGAGTCGCGACATGCGCCTGCCAGCATCTGCAAGCTCACTGATCAGTTGTGCCTGTTCTGCAGTTAAAGGTGATGTTTGCATCAGCAATTCCAGTTTGCTTTGCAATACAGCAAGGGGCGACTGCATCTCATGTGATGCGTTTTCAGTAAAAGCTTTCTCACTTATATATGCATCCTGCGCACGTCGGGCAAGTCCCTCCAGTGAACGGTTGAGGTCATTAAACTCTTTGACGGATGACTGATCAAGCGATAACTCTTCGCGCTGATCAATATTATATCGTTGCAGCTTTCCAAGTGTGTGATAAAAGGGATCCCATATTTTTTTTGAAAGATTTCTGTTAATAAGTAGCAAGCCTAATAGTAAAAGCACAAGCAGTGCCAGTTGAACTTTTACAATATTTGCAATCAGGCTGAAATTGTCGAGCAGCGAAGTTTTCACCTGTAACACACAGGGCTTGCCGTTGATACTAAAACTCGAAGTCAGAATACGGTGAGGCACTTTGCGCCCAGTGGCGCTATCATAAATTTCGACAGATGCTAACGAATCATACACTCTTGATATGGTAGTGATGGATATCGAAATATTCCTGTCGGCAAACTGTAGCTGACCCAAAGTATTTTTTACCACCGCCTCCCCTATTTTGGGTTTAAGTAATTCTTTAGTAGTCATTAGGTCACGGTCTACCCCTTGCAAAACCAGCCGTTGTACCACAACATAAAAAATAGGTATTTCAACCAGCAAAAGAATTACTGAATAAACGAGGTAACGCCGGATTGTTTTTTTTAGCAATTTCATCTGATCGTAAACTTATAACCTATTCCATATACTGATTCTATGTAATCTTCACAACCTGCAGCAGTAAGTTTTTTCTTGAGGTTTTTGATATGGGCATAAATAAAATCAAAGTTATCATATACATCAGCGCTTTCACCGGAAATTTTTTCTGCAATAGCATTTTTCGATATCACCCTGTTCTTACTGGAAGCAAGATACAACAGCAGATCATACTCCTTTCTCGTAAGGTCAACAGGGATGCCATTCACCGAAACCACTCTTGCGGACAGGTCAAAACTCAGTTCATTTACAACAAATGTATTACTGCCCTGAAAGCTTTTCCGCCGGATAACGGCTTCAATCCTGGCGCTTAGTTCCGAAAGGTGAAAAGGTTTTGGAAGATAATCATCAGCACCGAGTTTCAATCCGGTAATTTTATCATCAAGTGAATCTTTCGCCGATATAATAATGACCCCGTCAGTTTTCCTGTCATTTTTCAAAGCTTCAAGTACTTTAAGTCCGTTCCCGTCGGGCAGGGAGATATCAAGCAATATACAATCATACTCATATGTCTCCACTTTGTTCATTGCCTCAACAAAACTATATGCAGTGTCACAAAGATAATTTTCCTGCTGCAGGTACTTCACCATACTGCGCGACAATTCTTTTTCATCTTCAACAATAAGAATCCGCATTATTTTTTTAAGTAAATGTAGACATCTGTGAGCAAATCTTACCTCTCATAAATTTCACGGGGTTTCCTCTGTTTGTTTTTAGTTAAATCAATTCTGCCTGCTGGCCGGACAGATATTCGTAGCTTACAATGTTTTGCAAACTTGCCTGTTGTATCCTAAAACGGCCCCATCCTGCCGTGAATGCTGGAATTTGTAGTATTTAAAAAAATCAAAATCATTATTTTTGCCCGATGAAATTGAGGGAAAAGAGATCCATCAGGGTAGCAATACTTGACTTATATGAAGGGGTACCCAACCAGGGAATGCGATGTATTCGTGAAATCCTGAATCAATACGCAGAGGCAAACTTCCTTGATATCACCTGGGATGAATTTGAAGTGCGCCGTGATCTGCAGATTCCGCATGTAGCATCTTACGATATATTCATTTCAAGCGGCGGCCCCGGCAGCCCTCTCGAGAGTGAAGGATCTGAATGGGAAAACAAATACTTTAAATGGCTTAGCAGTGTAGAAAGATGGAATAATAATCCAGGAAATTATACCCGGAAATTTGTTTTTTTCATTTGCCATTCTTTTCAGCTTGCTTGTCGCCACTATGGAATTGCGGAAGTAAGTAAACGCAGGTCTACTTCATTCGGTGTATTTCCAATTCATCTGCTTGACAGTGGCAGGGATGAAATAATTTTTGAGGGACTGAGCGATCCATTTTATGCAGTGGACAGTCGCGATTACCAGGTAACCATGCCCAATCACAACAAACTGGCTGCAATGGGCAGCGCCATACTTTGCATTGAAAAGGAAAGACCTCATGTACAATTAGAAAGAGCGATAATGGCTGTAAGGTTTAATGAGTATATGGTGGGTACACAATTTCATCCCGAAGCGGATGCAATAGGTATGAGTATGTACCTGCAGCGGGAGGATAAAAAAGAAAGTGTAATAGCAGCGCATGGTGAAGCTAAATGGGCGTCTATGATTGAACAACTCAACGACCCCGATAAAATATTATGGACATATGCCCATGTGCTTCCCAATTTTCTGAACCAGTCGGTTGAACATTTGCAGGCAGCAGTATTATAATTATCACTACCTTTCTGTAAACTTACAGGCGATGGTTACCCCCTTACGAAAAGCATTCAACGCTTCATTTACCCAACAGAAATACCAGTCATTTCTTACTGACCTTTACAGCAGGCACCCGGGTGCTATTGAGTTCAGGGTTGCTGAAACCCCGGTTTTTGTGGATAAGGTTTTCACACATAAAATGTTTGACGTGTGCGAGCATATCATTGACTTCGTATGCGACCCCCGATTTAAACAGCTTACGGAACGGGCAATACCCACCGGCGAATTTGTACAAAACGAAACCACTCATTCACAAATGATCGCTTTCGATTTTGGTATTTGCATCAATGACCAGGGAGAACTGGAACCACAGTTGATAGAGATGCAGGGGTTCCCTACCCTTTTCGCCTTCCAGGTATATTATCCTGAAGTACTGGAAAGACATTTCAGCATACCCGCTAACTATACCCCTTACCTCGGCGGCTACACGAAGGATACTTATATAGCCATGCTAAAAAAATTACTCCTGAACGGCCACAATCCCGAAAATGTAATATTACTGGAGATCAAACCTCATGAGCAAAAAACAAGAATTGATTTTTACTGTACCGAAGACTATACTGGGGTGAAGCCGGTCTGTATATCGGAACTGATTGCAGAAGGCCGACAACTTTTTTACATCAACAATGGTAAAAAGACAAGAGTAAAAAGAATATACAACCGCATTATTTTTGATGACCTAAAATCAAGAGCTGATTTAGGAGATATAGTGGACATTACCCAAAACTGGGATGTGGAATGGGTGCCCCACCCCAACTGGTTTTACCGCATCAGTAAATTCACACTGCCATTTATCTACCATCCTTATGTTCCAAAAACATTCTTTTTAAATGAGGTTACACAATTGCCTCCTGATCTTGAAAACTATGTACTTAAACCCCTGTTTTCCTTTGCAGGACAGGGAGTGGTGATAGATGTTACACTTCGGGATATTGAAAACATCAAAGATCCTCAAAACTGGATCCTGCAACGCAAAGTGAAATATGCCGATATCATCGAAACTCCGGATATTCCTGCCAAAGCAGAAATCAGGATGATGTATGTATGGTCTGATGAGGATAAACGTCCCCATCCTGCTATTAATCTCGCCAGGCTAAGCAAAGGGAAAATGATTGGTGTGCGCTACAATGCCGAGAAGGAATGGGTAGGCGGTTCGGTATGTTACTTCGAAACTTATTAACCTTATTTAACTTAAGAGTAACCACTATATACAGCATTGTATTTTAAATTTGAATACAATTATAAGTTATGTGGCATATGAAAAAGCGGTTGAGCCTCACTGTAGTGTTGAGCACCTGTATAACCATGGCAGGACTGGCTCAGCAAAATTCATTTGGAAGCGCTATCGTAAAATCAAAGACATCAATAACTTTTCCGGATAACAATAACCGTGGGGGTGGCGACAATGGAGACGGAGATTTTGGAGGACGTCCATCAGGTATGGAATCAAAGAGTACAGTGTATTACCGCGGAGATTTCATTAAAATAGACAATGAATCTGACTTCGGAAACAATAGCGTTATCATTGACAAAAAAAGCGGCAGAACCACTACCCTTATACAGGCAATGGGAAGAAAAACCGGCTATTACAGTACCGAGGAAGAAAGAGAAGCTATGGAAGAGCGGATGCGCAAAAGAATGGATTCCATCCGACAGGCAAGAGGCCAGTCGGCAGACAATAACCAGCAGCGAACCCCACAGGATATAGAAGTGGTGCAAACAAATGAAACAAAGAAAATAGCAGGGTACAACTGCAAAAAGGCTATTATAAAATCAAAGTCACGCCAGGGAGAAGTAAATGAAACAACAGTTTGGTATTGTCCCGATCTGAAGCGCCCGGGAAACTATCCGCTAAATTTTGGAAGTACCGGTGGCAGGGGATTTGCAGGAGCAATGTCTGGAAGAAGCAACTTCAGTGGGCTTGAGAAAATTGACGGTTTTATCATGGGTATGGAAATAAGCCGGCCAAATGGATTTAAAATGGAAACAGAAGTAATTGACGTGAAAACGGATGTTGAAATACCCGACAAAACATTTGAAATACCAAAAGGATACGATATAAAACCCATCAGCGAAATGGAAAATCAAATGAGAAGCGGACGATTTTTCAGAGGTGGACCTCCCGGAGGTGGAAATAATTAGGTTTTGGGGCTTTTAGTTACAAGGGTCTTTCCGTAAAAGGAAAGACCTTTTTCATTTGTCCTCCTGAATATTTTGGGGAAGCGTATAAAACCCCCACTCTTTTAATATTGCACTATACTGGGGTTCACCAATGCACCTGTTCTGGTAATGTCCTGCCAGTAATTTCTGGCGATAAGCTTCATATATAGTAACGGCACAGGCTACTGATATATTCAGCGATTGAATGATGCCGGCCTGAGGTATGATAAAATTACCATCAGCAAGTTTTCTGATCTCTTCACTGACACCGGAATGTTCATTTCCAAAAACCAATGCCACAGAGCGGGTAAAATCAACCTCGTAAACACTTACCGCATCGCCATCAAGATGTGTTGTTAATATCCTGTCATATTTTTTGCGAAGTATTTCAAAACATTGTACCGCATCAGTGTACTGGTGAATACTCAGCCATTTCGAAGCGCTGGATGAACTTTTTGCACCCCACTTTTTGTGACGCGGAATTTTTGTATTAAGTATATAAATATCCTGAATGCCAACCGCATCGCAACTGCGCATTACTGCTGATATATTGTGGGGGTCAAATACATTCTCCAGCACAACAGTAAGATTGTTTTGACGTTTATTCAAAACTTTTAGCAACCTGTCTGATCTTTCTGGCGTCATATTTGTAAAATTAGTTTACCAATAACAAAAAACTATCTTTGCGCGTTTAAAACCACAAAAAAGTCCATTATCTGTTATGCTGAAAAAGATTTTAAAAATTACAGGAATCATTTTACTCGTATTGATCATTGCGGCTGTTGCACTGCCGATAATTTTCAAAGATAAAATAACCAATATTGCAAAAACAGAAATCAACAAAAACCTGAATGCTACTGTTGATTTTAAGGATGTGAATATTTCCCTGTTCCGTCATTTTCCTCGGCTGGCTGTAGGACTGGATGATCTGAAAGTAACCGGACTGGATGATTTTGCAAAAGATACGCTTATCGCAGCAAAACGAATTGATGTGGCCATTAACCTGATGAGCCTCTTCAGCGGATCGCAGATGAAAATATACAGTATCACCGTAGATAAACCTAGAATACATGCGCTGGTAAACAAAGATGGTAAAGCCAACTGGGATATTACTAAACCGGATACTACAACCGCTGAAGCTGAAGAACCTTCAGCATTCAGCATGAAGCTTAATCACTATGAAATTAATGATGGCTATATTCAATATGAAGATATCCCCGGCGATATGAGCGCTGAAATTACTCATCTCAACCATTCCGGCAGTGGTGATTTCACTTCCGATCTTTTTACACTCAGCACTTCAACTTCTGCTGAATCTGTAAATTTTGTGTATACAAAAATCCCATACCTGTCCGGCGCCAAAGCTTCGCTGGATGCAGATATACAGGTAGATAACAAACAGGATAAATATACATTCAAGACAGATGACGTGGTGCTGAACGATCTTAAATTATCCACAGCAGGTTATTTTCAGTTTGTGAACGACAGCACTTATGGAATGGATATTTCATTTAAAGCGCCTTCTACCGAATTTAAAACGCTGCTTTCGCTGATACCGGCGGTATATAAAAATGATTTTGATAAAATAAAAACAAGCGGCAAAGCAATATTCAATGGTAATGTAAAAGGAGAATACAATGCTGTTAAAATCCCTTCCTATCATATCAACCTGAATGTGGAAAACGGATTTTTCCAGTATCCGGATCTGCCGCAGCCAGTCAAGAATATCAATATCGCGATGAAGGTTGACAACCCTGACGGCATTACTGATAATACCGTGGTAGATATTTCTAAAGGTCATATTGAGTTTGGCAACGATCCTTTCGACTTCAGGTTATTGTTGCAAAAACCCGTGACCGATCAGTATATAGATGCCAATGTAAAAGGCAAACTTGACCTGGCGCAGGTTACCAAATTCATAAAGCTCAGCGGGGATACCAAACTTTCAGGGTTGCTTGATGCAGATGCTACTGCTAAAGGTAATATTGCCGTAATCACGCAGCAAAAACCGGGTCCGTTTACTGCAAACGGATTCATTAATCTTACTAACCTGAATTACTCATCCAAAGATTTTCCACAGCCGTTACGCAACAGCAACATCCAAATTAAGTTTGATAACCCTGATGGCGTTCCGGACCACACAGTAATAAATGTACCCGTAGCACACGTAGAAATAGGCAGTAACCCTATTGATTTTAACATACTGCTGAAGACACCGGCTTCTGATCCCTATTTTGACGGAAGAGCAAAAGGGAAATTTGACTTAGCCTCAGTAAGCCAGTTTACTACTCTTGAGCCAGACATGTCAGTTTCTGGAATGCTGAATGCCGACATCGCTTTCAGGGGAAATAAATCATCTATAGATAAAAGCCAATACGACAAGATTAATACATCCGGAACATTGAATATATCGAACCTGGCTTATAAAAGTAAAGACTACCCGGATGGCGTTAAAGTGAGTGATGCTGCATTCACTTTTAATCCTAAGAATATTACATTAAATACACTGAAAGCAGAATACCTGAAATCAAATATTACGGCGACCGGATCGGTAGATAACGCTATAGGTTATGCGTTGAAAGATGAACCTATTGCCGGCACATTGAATGTATCGGCCGATAAAGTAAACCTGAATGATTTGATGGGGACTTCAGCTACAGCAACAGTTGATACTACAAAGACCACCACTACTTCCTCTCCTTTTGAAGTTCCCAAAAATGTTGCATTTACACTGAATGCCAAAGTTGATAAACTCATTTATGACAAAGTAGAGTACGACAATCTGAAAGGTACAGTTGCTATAAAAGATCAAACCGTATCACTGAAAGACGTAGCCATGAATGCTTTGGGGGGCAGCCTTTCATTAAGTGGATATTATTCCACTAAAACAAACAAAAAGACGCCCGATATTTCACTGAGTTATGACATCAAAGAACTGGATGCGGAAAAGACATTCAATGCTTTTAATACTGTTCAGTTGCTGATGCCGATAGGAAAATTCATTTCTGGTAAGATCAATTCACAACTCACACTTGACGGGGTATTAGGAGGAGATATGACCCCGATAGTAAAATCACTTACCGGCAAAGGAAACCTCTTACTAATAGAGGGAGTGCTGAAAAAATTTGCACCGGTGGAAAAACTGGCTCAGACACTCAACATCAATGAGCTTAATGGTTTTTCACTTAAAGACATAAAAACCTATTTTGAATTTACTAAGGGCAAAGTACTTGTGAAACCATTTCATGTAAAAGTTAAAGATATTGATATGGAGATCGGCGGTATGCACGGGCTCGACCAGTCTATTGATTATGCCATCGCTATGAAAGTACCGCGCAGCATGATAGGCAGCCAGGGAAATGCGCTGATCAACAACCTGGCACAACAGGCAGTAAGTAAAGGTATACCCGTTAAGCTGAGCGACTATATTAACCTGAATATAAAAATGGGTGGTACACTTACCAGTCCCCAACTGAAAACTGACCTGCAGCAGGTAGCAGGTGATGCAGTAGCAGATATGAAACAACAGGCAGCAGATTTTGCCCAGCAAAAAATAAATGATGCCAAAAATGAAGTTAAGGACTCATTGAATGCTGTAAAAAACCAGGCGGTAAAAGACCTTAAAGCAGATATTGCCAAACAATTGCTTGGTGGTGGTAAAGACAGTGTTTCCGGAGGCAAATCACTCGACGACACCAAAAAGAATGCAGAGCAAACACTGAAGAACACCCTGAACGGATTGTTTAAAAAGAAAACCAAAGACACTGCAAAATCGCAATAGTAAACAGACGGCTTCTAAACTTTCGCTTAAGGGAATGTTTGAATGAAAAAAATCCGTTCAAACATTCTGTACATAAAATTGGAGATTACCAGGAATGCAGCTTTAAATATTAAACTTAGAAAAACATTCGTAACTACCTTACTGGTAAGCAGATATTAGCGGACTCCTTTATTTTGCACATTTACCTTTAGTATCTCCTGAATTTGCGACAGTGTATTATTCTATAGGGATGATAAAATTACAGGTCGTTGTCTGCAAAAAGCATTCCTTAGCCTGATTCAATATATTTGCTATAGAATTAAACAAAAAGTATTATGTCGCTAAAAATACTTCTAACCACGACTGCCGCTGTATTGCTTATATCATCTTCTGCTCAACTGCAAACCGTATCAAAAAAAAATACAGAAAAAAGATCGCCCAATATTGTCATCATTTTCTGCGATGATATGGGCTACGGTGATATCTCCCAGTTTGGCGCAACCATGTACACTACGCCTAATCTTGATAAACTTGCCGCACAGGGAATGACGTTCAGGCAATTTTACGCTGCAGAAGCTGTTTGCTCAGCTTCCAGGGCCGGGCTGCTTACAGGTTGTTACCCTAACCGTATTGGAATTTTTAATGCACTTATGCCCTGGTCGAAAAACGGTTTAAGTTCAGAAGAAAAAACGATTGCTGAAATTGTAAAAGAAAAAAATTATGCGACAGCAGCTTTTGGGAAATGGCATGTGGGCTGGCAAAAACAATTCTTACCACTACAGCATGGTTTTGATGAATACGTTGGATTGCCTTACTCCAATGATATGTGGCCGGTTGATTTTGACGGCAATCCCATTACCGATACCTCAAACTGGAAAAGTAAATATCCGCCTCTGCCCTTAATACAAGGAAATGAAACCCTAAAAACCATCAATACACTCGAAGACCAGGCAACACTCACAACACTGTATACGGAAAAGGCAGTTGACTTTATAACACGCAACAAAAACAAACCTTTTTTTCTCTACCTCCCCCACTCTATGCCACATGTGCCTATTGCTGCTTCAGCTAAATTCAGGGGTAAAAGTAAACAGGGACTTTATGGCGATGTTATAATGGAAATTGACTGGTCGGTTGGTGAAATAATGAAAACATTAAAAAAGTATAACCTTGAAAAAAATACATTGGTAATATTTACAAGCGACAATGGCCCCTGGCTCAACTTTGGAAATCATGCCGGCAATACCGGTGGTTTGCGGGAAGGTAAAGGCGCCAGTTGGGAAGGCGGACAAAAAGAACCTTGTATAATGAGATGGCCCGATGTTATACCTGCAGGAACAGTGTGTAACAAGTTAGCATCTACCATTGATTTACTACCTACCATTGCCGCTATCACCAACGGCAAATTACCCGATCATAAAATTGACGGTGTAAATATATTGTCGTTGATGAAGAATGAACCGGGTGCCGAACCAAGGAGAATATTTTACTACTACTATGGAGTAAATAAACTTGAAGGTGTGCGCAAAGACCAATGGAAACTGGTATTGCCGCATACCGGAAGGTCTTATGAAGGTTTTGCTCCCGGCAAAGACGGACATCCCGGCAAGACAGATGAAAACCGTAAAACAGAATTAGCACTATTTGATCTGCGGAGAGATCCAGGAGAAAGATATGACGTGAAAGACTATTACCCGGAAGTGGTGAAGGAACTGCAGCAACTGGCAGAAGAAGCCCGTGAAGACCTTGGCGATGCCCTCACCAACAGAAAGGGTAAGTTTGTAAGAGAGGCAGGGCACGCTGAATAATCTGTGTGACTTCTCATTAACTCAAACAATGTTTTCATCATAAAACTCAAAACTATGAAGGCATTAATTGTTACATTATCTTTTATCTGCCTGAGTGTATGCAGTATTGCTCAGTCCCATAAAAGGCCGAATATTGTTTTCTTCCTGAGCGACGATCATGCCTACCAGGCGATATCAGCTTATGGTTTTGGATTAAACAATACGCCCAATATTGACAAGATCGCTAAAGAAGGCACCCTTTTTACCAGGGCATTTGTCACCAACTCGCTTTGTGCACCCAGCCGTGCTGCTATAATTACCGGAAAGTATGGGCACCTCAACGGTATTATGGGTAATGGTGATGAAGTTTTTAATGGGGCACAAACAACATTTCCCAAATTGCTGCACGAATCTGGCTATCAAACAGCACTTATTGGTAAGTGGCACTTAAACTCCGACCCCACAGGTTTTGATTACTGGAAAATATTGCCGGGCCAGGGTGTATATTACCAACCTGATTTTATTGAGAATGGTGTAAGAAAAAAAGAAACCGGTTATGTAACTGATCTCACTACAGAGTTTGCTATTGACTGGCTCAACCAACGTGATACTACCAAACCATTTTGCATTCTGGTATGGCAAAAAGCGCCACACCGCGACTGGATGGCAGCTCTAAAATATCTGCATCTGTTCGACTCAGTCAATATCCCCATGCCTGAAACTTTTTATGATGACTACAAAACCCGAACCAGGGCAGCCCATGAACAAAAGATGCAGGTAAACCGGGACCTTGCCGATAATTATGATCTGAAATTGCATTTTGAAATTCCCAATCCGCCGGGCAGGCTCGATGAAAACTGGAAAAGATTTCTCAATCAACTTACCCCCGAAGAAAAAAAAGCATTTGAAAATGCGTATAGTGCAAAGAATGAAGCATTTTTTAATGCAAATCTTACAGGCAAAGAACTTGCCGCATGGAAATATCAACGCTATGTAAAAGATTATCTCCGTACTGTGCAGTCAATAGATGACAATGTAGGCATAGTTCTGCAATATCTTAAAGATCATAGGTTAGACGATAATACCATTGTTATTTACGGCGCCGACCAGGGATTTTATTTGGGTGAGCATGGCTGGTTCGACAAAAGGTTTATGTATGAAGAATCTTTTCGTACCCCTTTATTAATAAAATGGCCAGGGGTGATAAAACCCGGAACAAAAAACAATAACCTTGTTATGAACATTGATATTGGGGAAACATTGCTTGATGCTGCTGGAGTGAAGATACCCTCTGAAATGCAGGGAGTAAGTCTTTTACCTGTATTGAAAAAGCCCGGTACGCCTGCAAACTGGCGGAAGTCAGTATACTATCATTATTATGAGTCGGGCGATGAACACAATGTTGCCAAACATATCGGAGTAAGAACTGACCGTTACAAACTCATTTATTTTTATGAGAACAATGAGTGGGAATTTTATGATTTGGAAAAAGACCCACACGAGTTAAACAATGTGTTTGGGAATTCTGCATACCAAAAACAAATTGGTATGCTGAAAAAGAATTTAAAAGAATTGCAGAAAAAATATAAAGATCCCGAACCGGTCATACCATAGTTTGATCAATACTAATTTGAGAAAATTAGCTCATTAAGGAACATTTAAATAATTAGTATGAGAAGATTATTTTTTAGTTCTGCATTTTGCATATTTGCAAGTCTGCTCACCGGCATATTAACTACCAATGCCCAATCACTTAAGCCCAATATCATCTATATCCTTGCAGATGATATGGGATATGGCGATGCAAGCTGTTTTAATGAGCAATCGAAAATCAAAACAAAGCATATAGATCAACTGGCTGCTAATGGTATGAAATTTACAGATGCCCACAGCAGTTCAGCAGTATGCACCCCCACAAGGTATGGTATACTAACGGGCAGGTATAACTGGCGCTCAACTTTACAAAGCGGTGTACTTTGGAGCTATGATACAGCGCTTATTGCTCAAAGCCGGCTAACTGTAGCGGGTATGCTCAAAAAAAACGGATACCATACAGCCTGTATCGGCAAATGGCATCTCGGGTTGGGTTGGGGGAAAGATGCATCCGGAAAAATTGATTTTAAACTACCAATTGCTAATGGCCCTGTTACTCTCGGATTCGATTATTTTTATGGCATAACGGCATCATTGGACATTCCACCTTATTTCTATATACAAAACGACAGGATCACAGCCACCGGCATTGATACTATTGCCGCCACTACAGGTAAAGGGTTTTGGCGGGAAGGCCCGATCGGAAACGATTTTAAACATATTGAAGTATTGCCCCGGCTCACTCAAAAAGCAGTAAACTATATTACGGAACAGTCTAAACAAACAGATCCTTTTTTCCTGTATTTTCCCCTTCCGGCTCCACACACTCCTATTTTGCCAACCAAGGAATTTCAGGGCAAAACTGGCACAACTGCTTACGGCGATTTTGTGCTGATGGTTGACGACGTAGTAGGACAAGTGATGGAAGCAGTGAAAAAAAATGGAATTGCAAACAATACAATTATCATCTTCACAAGCGATAACGGATGTTCGCCTATGGCCGATTTCAAAGAACTGCAAAGCTTTGGTCATAATCCCAGTTATGTATTCCGCGGAACGAAAGCTGATATATACGAAGGCGGGCACCATATACCTTTTATTATTAACTGGCCGGGGAATATAAAAGCCGGCAGTAGTTGTGACAGCACTATTTGTCTTACAGATTTTATGGCTACCTGTGCTTCCATATTAAATTACCGCCTGCCTGAAGATGCCGGCGAAGACAGTTATTCACTCTTACCTTTACTCTTACCCGGTTCAAAAAAACATTATGAAAGAACTTTCACCATACATCATTCTGTATACGGTGAGTTCTCAATACGCCAGGGAAAATGGAAGCTTGCAATATGCCCGGGTTCAGGTGGCTGGAGTCATCCTACTCCTGTAGAAGCCAGGGAGCAGGCTCTGCCATCAGTGCAATTGTTTGACATGGAAAAAGACATTGCAGAACAGCACAACGAAGCTGCACAACATCCTGAACTTGTAAAAAAACTGATAGCACTTACACAACAATGCATCAACAATGGCAGAAGCACAGAGGGTGCTAAACAAAAAAATGATGCGGCTGTTTTACTATTCAAATAGTGATAATCGCAATTGAGTGTACACTGCATTTTTCTTTACCGGGATACAATCATTTTCGTCTAAACGAAATAAAGCTGTTTCATTATATCGGGAAGCAACAGTGATTTGAGTATTACCGGCATTCTCACCAAACATCTTTTCTACAATAGTTGTGTCGTTGTTGTTTTTTGAAAGATGGCAAAGCAGCAGGTGTTGTAAATGCTTTGTCCGGTGTTGCAAAAACAATTGTAATGCTTCTTCATTGCTCAAATGCCCGTTGCCGCCACTGATACGCATTTTTAAATGATAGGGATAACTGCCTTTCATCAGCATATCCGGGCAATAATTGGATTCAAGAAATACCGCATGGCATTGTTTAAAATATTTAATTACCGACGTGCACACATTGCCGATATCAGTAAAAACTCCAACATTTATACTTTCGCCGGATACTACAAAACTATGAGGATCGCTGGCATCATGCGATTTTGCAAATGCTCTAATAGAGAGGCTCCCGATTTGTATATCCTGTTCAGCCTTAAATGAGACAATTAAATTTTCGTCAACAGGTATTCCTGCGGATTGAAATGTTGCTTTAGTTATATATACCGGCAGTTGAAATTTTTTTGATAAGGCAGGGATTCCCGTGATATGATCTGAATGTTCATGAGAAACAAAAATGGCTTTTACCATATCCATCTTTAGCCCCAGCCTTTTCATTCTTTTTTCAATTTCCCGGCACGATATACCGGCATCAATAAGAACAGCTTCTTTACTATTACCTATATAGTAACAATTACCATTACTACCCGAGTTGAGCGAAGCATAGAAGACCGGCATGATTTTTCAAAAGTATATAAACTATTACTGATGAAGGTGAAAATTATAAATACAACACTTTCAGAAAACGACAGATACAAAAACAAACCAGACCGCCTCTGCGATCCCACCCTGATGAGGAATAGAATGAAAAAATTAAATATAACCTGCCGGTGGGATCGCAATGACAACAATCTGATGATTTTGAAACTTTCGTGATAATTAAAGTTTGCAGGTAATCTGGAGAACTATCGCTTTTGTTGCATTCAAATACATGTGAAATTTTAAATGCACACACTCAGGTTGTAATTTTATAAGTACATTTAACAGCATTTAAAAATTTATACGAATGAAAAATAAATATCGTCTCCCATTTTTGCTGACAGTTCCGCTTGTTATGTTCTTTTTTATAGCAGTAAACTTACCTGCTGCAAGAGCTAATCATATTGACTTTTCTACTTTTTACGCCTCTCCCCTTGAAGGCAGATGGGATTTAACACTGCACATAGATGGCAAAGATTTTCCATCCTGGCTGGAAGTGAGCCATTCTGGTACAAATACACTGGTAGGACAATATGTAGGTATTGTAGGGAGCGCCAGGCCTATATCGAAAATTAATTTTGAAAACGGTAAGATGAGTTTTGCCATTCCACCGCAATGGGACAAAGGCACAGAAGACCTGCGGGTAGAAGGTGTACTTGAAAATGACAAATTATCGGGTACTATGATCAATCCTGAAGGTGAAACCTGCACCTGGACCGGTGTGAGAGCGCCACTTTTGCGCAGGGCTAAACAACCGGTATGGGGTACACCAATAAAACTTTTTAATGGTAAGGACCTGAGCGGCTGGCATACTACCGGCAAAAATCAATGGATAGTTGAACCCGGAGGCGTACTCAAAAGCCCGCATTCAGGATCAAATCTTGTTTCAGATAAAACTTTTAACGATTTTAAACTGCATATTGAGTTTCGGTATCCCAAAGAAAGTAATAGCGGTATTTACCTTAGAGGCCGCTACGAAGTGCAGGTAACCGACAGCAAAGGTCAGGAGCCCAAGAAAGACCTGCTTGGCGCTATCTATGGATTTATTGTAGCCTCCGAAATGGTAGCCAAAGATGCAGGGGAATGGCAGTCGTACGATATTACACTCGTGGGCAGAATGGTAAACGTTGTATGCAACGGCAAAACGGTTATCTGCAACAGGGAAATTCCCGGTATTACAGGCGGCGCTATCAACAGTAATGAAGGAGAACCGGGGCCTATACTTATTCAGGGTGATCACGGACCAATCGAATACAGGAATATAATCATTACCCCGGCGAAGTAACATTACAGAGATTTTTTTGTTTTAGTATTTTTTACCTGCGTATGGGGGCATACACTATTTATATATCGTCTACATACAGAGACCTGATCGAAGACAGGGACCTGCTGAGAAAAAGGCTTGACCAGGCACAATATACTACGGTATGCATGGAGAAATATCCCCCGGCCCTTTCAAAAGAAATTAAAGAGAAATGCCAGGATGATGTAAAAAAAGCTGATATATACATTGGGATTATTGGAGAAAATTATGGATCACTTGCTAAAGATGAAATGGGAAATGAGCTTCCCTATTCCTATACCGAATATGAATATGATGCTGCAGTAGAAAGCAAAAGAAAAAGACTTATTTTTTTAAAGAAACCCAAAGCGGTGATAACTGATCAGCGTTTGTTGAATTTTATAAAAAAGATCAACACATCCCCCTTCCTGATGGGACAGTTTGAGGAACCCGCTGAATTACCTGCCCTTGTACTTGCATCTATAATTGCAGAAACGGGTGATTATGAAAAGAAAATTATACCCGCGGAAACAAAATATTTCTGTGATCGCTCTGATCAGGCAGACTTTTTCAAAGATCACCTGATCAAAAACATCAACCGGTTTATCTATTTTTTTATGATCTGCGGTCACAAGTATAATGGGCATGCCCTGATGGTTAAACGATGTATCTGCAGTATGCAACAGTTGTTTGGTAATAAAGAAACACTGGACATTATTTTAATGGCAAATTCAAATCCACCTTCTGATGCTGAAAAAATAAAAGAGGATATAAAGAAAAAAGTACTTCGGCAACTGGAATTGAAAACTGGCGAACCAATACCTGCTTTTTCCGGAAGCTGCTTTATGGAATGCCTGAATAAACTAAATAAAAGTTGCCTTGTTATCAGTATTATTATACAAAGCAGTTTTCTTAAAGACCATATAGAAGTATATAAAAAAGGAGTGGAAAAGTTTTACAACGAATTTTCCCAACAGGAAACTGCCGGTTACAAGGATAAGAAAATTGTTTTTTTCATCCATGTACAATATGCAGATGAAGTAATCGCCCAAAATACTATCATCCATGATTTTGAAAATGTACCCTATTTTATTGAACGTCGCATGCCCTTACTCAATAAAATCAATGATATAAATGTGAATGAATGGATGATCGAATACAACCTTGAAGATAACCAGGCTGAAATTGATAAGCGTATAAAAGAGTTTTTTGCAACTATCGAAAGAGATGAGAATGATGAATACTATATGGATAATGCCGAAAACGCTATGGAGAAAGTAATAGATTACTACAACATTAATAAACTCAACGGTTAATCAAAATGTTTACACTTAAAAACATCCAGGTATCTTCAGCCAACAGGCCCGAAGATTATGTTATAAATGATCCGGCGCTTACCGAAGCAGTGAATATGAGTATCTGGTTGCAAAAACCTCTTCTGCTGACCGGTGCGCCGGGAACCGGCAAAACTCAACTTGCCTTTAAAGTGGCACAGGAACTTTCGGCTGACACCGCTAATAACGGATTTGCAGCATTTTTGAAAACCCCTTTTATATTTAATACCAAAACCACTTCATCGGCATCCGACCTGTTTTATTACTATGATGCAGTAGGTCATTTTCAAAAAAGGAATATCATCAACAACCCTACAGCAGGCGCAGAAAATACAATGTCAGGCAATGATGAAATTTCACCACATGCTTTTATACAACTGAATGCCCTTGGTGAGGCAATCCTGCAATCTTTCGGCAAAAAACTTCTGATCAACAATCCTAATCTTAAAGAACTCTCGCGGCTGAACAAATTCGATACAAGTATAAATGATCTCCCGGCCAGCAGTGTGGTTTTAATTGATGAAATAGATAAAGCTCCCAGGGATTTCCCTAACGATCTGCTGAATGAAATTGAAAACTACGAGTTCCGCATACAGGAGTTGAATAAGACTATTAAAAAAGATAAAAACCAAACACCATTCCCGGCCATTGTGGTGATAATGACCAGCAATTTTGAAAAAAATCTGCCTGATGCTTTTCTTCGCAGATGCCTGTTTTATCATATACCCTCTCCGGATAATCAGACGCTTTATAAAATTGTTGCCTCACGTATGACACCTTATCTTAAAGAAGTATATACCGGGGCTGCAATGCTGACAGATCAACAGATCACATCCCGGCTGAAACAATTTAATAAAACAGTTGATGAGTTTGTAATGCTAAAAGAGAAATTCAAAGACAAAAAACCTGCAACTTCTGAACTCCTCGAATGGATAAAAGTACTTGAACTGAATAATTTCTTTAACGGTGAAACTGATTTTAGAAATCTCTCCGACGAACAAAAAACCATATTGCGCTTCTCCTTACCCATACTTGCGAAAACAAAAGATGACCTCGATTTGATAAAAAAAGAGATATAGCCGCATTGTTGTACTAATAGTATGACTGCAGAATCAAACAATCAGGTACCGGTTGAAACACTGCTGGCGATGCTGCGCACAGCGGGTTTCAAAAATATCAGTACAAGGGAAGTACTGGATATTCAAAAAGTATTATCCTTTCTTGATGTAGCTACAATTCGGGACTACAAAAGACTTAAATATTATATAGCACCCATAGTTTGCCGAAATAAAGAAGACCAGGAAAAATTCAATGAAATATTTAACAGGTATTCGGAATGGGTTGAGGAAAACAAATTCTCACAGCCACCACCTCTACCCTCTAAAAAAAATGCATGGATTAAATGGGCTGTAATTGCTACAGTTGTTGCCTGCGTTATTGGTTATTTTCTATGGAGGATTATCCCAAATCTAATTACATCTTCAAAACCTTATCTCACCCTTTCCCAAACATCCTATAATGCGAGAGGACATTTTTCGAATACCGCGATAGGTGATTCGGTGGAATTTACCGCATCCCTGCACGATACTATACCGGGAAAAACCTATTCGGTAAGCTGGCTGGTGAATGGAAATCAATTCCCCGAAGCAAGAAATGCAAAGACGGTATTCAAAGATACGGGCAACTATATGTCGTATATATATGTTCGCGATAAGAATAAAAACATCATTCTTAAAGACAGCATTTCTACCCGTGTGAATTGCGAACACCTGCCATCAGCGGAAATAAATGTTGTTGGTGCTCAGCCCTGGACCTATCAGATACTATTCGGCGATAGTATGACAAACACTAACCAATATAATTACAAATGGTATATCAACGATTCGCTTGCCGGGATAAAAAAAGAATTGTCAACAAATTATGATGCTGAAATATTCACAGTGAGAGTAGTGATCAGCAACAGGAACAAACAGTGCGGAGAAGATTCCATAGTAGCACAACTTGATAAGCGGCCTGCTATTTCACTGGCAGCGGTAGCTACAGTGCCGGCAACCATCATTACAAACTTTCAAACCGCCAACCTGTTTTGGATATTGCTCCTCATGCTGCTTCTGCCTGCATTAATTACCTGGCTGGTATATAAATTTCCAGGAAAAAAATCTGTAAAAGATACTTCACAAAAAAAGCAGGTTGTTCAAGAAACAAATGAAACACCTGACCGGGAAGAAGGTCCTTTTTTTATAGAATTTAAAAACCAGGATCACAATATCTCACCTGATGAACAGATCAGTCAACTTGCAGACGGACTGAGGAAAAGACAATTCAGCGATGCTCTTGCTTTGAATATTAAAAAAACAATCACTAGTACAATAAATGCCGGCGGGTTCCCAACATTCCAGTTTAGTCCCAGGACAAAACCTGTGGATTTCCTGATACTGATTGATAAAGAATATCCCGACAGTTATACTGTAAAACTATTTGAATATCTCGTTGATCGCCTTAAGGCAGAGCAGGTGAACATCACTGTATATGATTATTATAAAGAACCATTATATCTGAACAATAAGCGGCATAATCATATACATATCCCCCTCGACCGGTTAGCACAGTTATACCCCGATACCGTATTAATAATGTTTACTTCCGGTCACCTTTTGCTTGAACCGTTGAAACCTCAGCTAAAATCCTGGGTAAAAGATAAACTCCAGTTGTGGCCGCATCAGCTTATTATTACACCTGTTCCAAAAAAAGACTGGACTTATAAAGAATTGTTGATCCAGCAGTCGGGCATAATGATTGTTCCTGCTGATATTTATCAGAACGACCTGCTCCGTATATTACTTGATTCAATACGGTTGCAAATCGAAACCACCAAGCAATCGAAAGTAGAAATCCCGTCTGCCTATACCTCCCGGTTTTTCAACTTCCAGGAATTTGAGGAGCTTCGGAAATACCTCAATAACGATAACCTGCTGAAATGGATAAGCGCTACTGCAGTATATCCTAATGTAGACTGGGCCGTAACGCTTGCCATTGGCAAAGCGCTTGAAGAGCAGCAACCCGCAGCTAAAGAAAAACTTGTTACCTATCAAAACCTCCTGAAAATATCTCGTATTTCCTGGACACAGGATGCTGTCATT
This sequence comes from Chitinophagaceae bacterium, assembly GCA_039811345.1. GTDB lineage: Bacteria > Bacteroidota > Bacteroidia > Chitinophagales > Chitinophagaceae > Agriterribacter. The sequence goes on along the minus strand of JBDHYJ010000021.1, from coordinate 24,121 downwards.
GATGATACCCTTCGCCTTGATATGCTTCGTTATATTGATAATAATACAGAAGCTATTGCACGCAGGGCAGTATTAGAACTGCTGAACGAAATTGCCGTTGACTATAAAGAAAATTCATTTGCAAAAGATGAATACGACCTCTATAAAAACAGTAATAAGATATTTCTGCATGGGTATGACAGTCGCAACCCAGTGACTACCGAAGAAATTGAAGCAGTTAAAAATTATTCAGAAAAAAAATACCTTGACTGGGCGCAATTGGTATATCATGAAGAAGGTTATAACACATTACTAACTGCACAATCAAATGACAGAAGCTTTTCATTAAAAGAATTTTTAAATACAATACAACCCGCAGAAAAGAAAGATGATACTGAAAACCAGGAAAAAGAAGAGGGGAAAATAAAAAAGAGAAAAATCAGCAGGGAGAAGATCACTGCTGCTGGCGTATTTATCTTCACTGCGCTTTGCGGTTACTTTATTTTAAACACAACCAACAAGTTGCAATTACAACAACCCACAGGCAAGGATTTCTCAATTCAGCTACGTAATAATTACTTACTTAATAATACCGGCACCCTTTCTCTTAATCTTTCTACTGCCGGCAGCAATTATACTGCCGACAGGCAAAATGATTCGCTATTCTATTTTAAGAATATCAATCTCCCAAACAATGATCAGGGTTCGGGTCCAATGCTGACATTATTAATGAATGATGTGGCATTATCGGAGGTATCAATATCACCTGATTCTTCCTATATCGTTAATATTGAAAAACGCAATGAAAACAGGCGACCCTTACTCATCAGGTATAATAATGCGCAGACCTTTGCTACCATGCAGACGCAAATTTTTAATTTACTCTCCGCCTATTCTATAGATGCAAGGTTGTCTGCTGGTATTTCCGATTCTTCTTATATCAGGTATTATACATCCTCACAAAAAGGTGCCGCGGATTCTATAGCTAATAGAATTAAAACCTACCTGGGTTTGAACATACTTGTTGAACAAAGAAACAATGCTACTACCTCCACCAATTCTCTTGAACTATTTCTTAACCTGAATAAGACAAAAACTGTTGATTGTAATATTATCGCTATAAAAGCAATTCCCGCTTCAATTGGAGATATATGGTCGGGAGATAAGAATAACCGGCTTGTAAATATTGACCTGAACCGGAGTTTGATTTTTTATTCGACCCAGGCAAATAATACTTTTGGAACATACGTGATAGAAAAAATATGTTTCAGCACCGATGGTATATACCGGCTGATTACAAGAGCTGATAAAGAATACCAGGTATTTTTCATTAGAAATATTTCCACTGCTTCAATTGATCTATCCACCTGTCCCGCCAGGTATGCTACTGCCGCAGAGGCAGAACTCGCAACGGCTGATAAATGTGGCAGCTTTAACAGGATGCATATTTATTATGCAAATACAGGTGCAGGTGTAGTCTGGGTAAACACTGCAGGTCTTGTTAACTATTCAACAGATCAGAGAGACAAGCTGAATAATATTTTTAATAACATAAATGCTACCGCGATAATTACAATAACCGTAAATATTAATTCTTCAATATGGGGCAATACTATCAATTCAAGATACAACAACATTCGGGGCAATTTTCCTCTTGGCAGTACCCGTGCATTGAACAGCGTTGCTTATAATATCCGGCAAAACAATATCCAATGGAAGCTCGCCAGTTTCAAGGGCACGCCTTTCGACAGGGATTTTGTAACCATCACCATCAATAATCCTCCGATTGAAGACCCCTGTTCAAAAATTTATTACTCGATGCAGGAAGCATTAAACGTCAAAGACCCTTCGCTGATCTGCAGGCTGAACCTCGAAAAAGAACAATTGACCCAGCTTCCTGAAGCCTTATTCAAGTTCACAAAAATGCAGGAATTAAATTTGGGAAGCACCACTATTCCCGAAAATAGTATTGACCGCTTGCAAAAAGCATTGCCCGGTTGTAAGATTATCTATACCCGTGCACCCCAAACATCGGTTGAAACTTCACTTGGCGAAATACAAACAGATCAAAAAGGCTTTCCGGATAAAGCAGGCTTATCCTTAATCAGCAACATCTCTTCACAACTCAAACAATACAGGCAAAGCAAAATCAGGTTGGAAGCTATTGCCTATTCAAAATTGGAGCAATCCACTTTAGAAAGTGCTCTCAGAGATATTACTAATTTATTTTACAAAGAAGGTGTTCCTGCAAAGTCAAACCAAATCAGTCAGAAAATTAATCTTATGCAGCAGCAACAGCAGCAACAGGCAAATATTCCTAATATTGCAAATACCCGTAGAACAACCTTCAGCATAAGGGTGATAGGAATTAATTGGCCGGAGGAGAATAAAAAAGCAGCTTATTGAGAGTTTGGGGTTTGAGGTTTATGATTTCTTGTTTTAATAATATCTACCCAGCAGCCTGTTTTCCACTATAGTTTTCTTCATCAGGCGCGGTTGTATAGTCCCTTGTTTTGCATACACAATTTTACCACCGGGTTCTACTAATATAGTATAGGGCAACGCCCCCTGCCAGTTGGGATCTATCGCTTCAATCAGTTTATATTTATCATCCCCGGAATATATATAGTTGGTATTAGATGCCTGCTGCTTTTTAAGGAACTGCAATACCTTATCTTTTTTTTCAGGCTTATCCGCGCTCACACTAATAAACTCAAAATCTCTTTTCCGGTACATCCTGTTTATAGTTATAAAATCAGGAAATTCAGAAACACAGGGCCCGCACCAGGTAGCCCAAACATTAATAAGACGCAATTTATCCGATTTGTTCTGCAGCAGTTCTTTTACACCTTTCTCATCAATGTTTTCTAATTGCACGGGCTCTTTGGCCCATTCTTCTTTAGCCTTGTTGATCCAGTCGCTTTTTTCAATCCATTTTATTGAACAACCAAATACTTTTGTAGTGGTGGGGTTTACCTCCTTGTCCGCAAGCAAAGCATCAATTGCATTTCTTGTGTCATTGGTTCGGGGTGTTTTTGCAGGATCTTCTACATCGTCTATTCTTCCCCGGTAGCGAAGCTTCCTGTTTTTATCAAAAATAAAAACATGCGGAGTGGCAACAGGTCCATAAGCTTTAGCCGCTTCTTCCTTATCCCCATCATACAGGTAAGGGAAATTGAATTTTTTCTCCACAGCCCTTATTTTCATTTCCTCAAAGGAATCGCTGATATCCGTATAGTCCAGTTCGCTTAATGTAATTGATGCGGGATCATTTGGCATAATTGCCACAACGGCTACACTTTTATTTGCATAATCATTTGTCATTTGAATAATACGGTCTTCATAAGCCTGTGCAGTAGGACAATGATTGCAGGTGAAGATTATTACAAGGATATCCTTTGTTTTAAATGAGGCAAGACTATACATCTTCCCGTCAGTCCCCGGCAATGAGAAATCAGGTGCCGATGCACCAATAGCGAGGGTAGGATGTTCATCATTAAAGTATGTAAGTGCACTTAGCGAAAATGCAGACTGCAAAGCAACAAAGAGGATAATGAAAAGAGATTTTTTCATAACCGATAGCTTTAGTTATTCTAAAGATACAATAAACGCAAAAGATTTATTCGTGTGAATTGGGTCAATAAGATTTAGTAATGGATGGACATATCTTTCTTCTAAGATCTTATTTGTGAGAGTGTCGCTAACTCTCTTTAAACAAAAGAAATGAAGTAGAAATTATTATTAAAATACCCTGGAATAAAAAACGTAAAACTTAAAACTCCTACCAGCTTCCGCCTGCTCCGCCACCACCAAAACTTCCGCCACCAAAACCGCCAAAGCCGCCACCGCCGGAGCTTCCGCCACCACCCCAGCCGCCGCCACGGCTGCCACCCCCACCACTGGGGAACCACCAAATAGGCGGAACGCCTGTTTCACGATATCCTCTTCTGCTCATGAAAGATCCACCGCCACCACCACCGCTAATCCTGGAAATAATGATGACAATGGCAATGAAAAGTATAAGTATTGCTAAAAATGGAAGCCCCTTTTTACGTCCTCTTTCCGCATACCCCTTGGGTGGAGTATACTCACCGGCTGCTGCCTGCATGATGGCATCAGTACCCTGATCTATACCACGATAAAAATCATTTCCCTTAAAGTTGGGCAATATTTCGTTTTCAACAATCTGCTTACAGGTAATATCTGGTAAAGCACCTTCCAGCCCATATCCGGGAGCTATGAATACTTTCCGGTCGGTTTTTGCTATTAAAAAAACTACACCGTTGTTAAAGTCTTTGTTACCTACGCCCCATTTACGTCCCAGTGCTGTAGCATACTCATAGGGGTCGTAGTCATGGAGTGTTTCCACAATTACCACTACTATCTGGTTGGATGTAGTGTCATCATAATTCTTCAGCTTATGCTCCAGCATTTCCTGCTGAAGATTTGTCAATGTACCCGTGTAATCATTAATGAGCCGGGGTGGGTTGGGAACAGCAGGAATTATTTTATCTATCTGGGCGATACCTGTCAGCGACCAAAAACATAATATGATTATAAGGATCTTCTTCATTTTCCAAAAACAATTTCGTCAGGCAGTTCATTTTTGTCTGTCGTAGTATTATATGGAAAATGTTCATGCAGTGCATTACCTACTTCCGTTACAATTTTAACTATCCCATCTGCAAAATGAGCAGCGTTAAATTCTTTGAGTATATGCTCCACTTCCCGGTTCCAGAACGCAGCGCCTACCTTTTGATGAATACCCTCATCACCATAAATAGCCATTTGTCTGTCCTTTAGTGCAATATAGAGCAGTACCCCGTTTCTCAATTCTGTTTTTTCCATTTTCAACCCAAAGAACAGCTCTATTGCACGATCAACAGGATCTACAAACCTGCAGTGACTTTCAACATAAATTCTTATTTCACCACTTGTGGTTTGCTCAGCCTGTCTTATTGCAGCAACAATGCGTTCATTATCCTGCTGATTGAAAAAATGTTTTGTCCTGGATGGAAATAACCTCATTAGTAGTATATACCCTCCCGTTTAGAATTTAACTTCAGGTGCCTTATCTGCACCGGGTTCTGCAGCAAAGAAGCCTTTCTCTTTAAAGCCAAACATGCCGGCAAATATGGTATTGGGAAAGGACTTCACTACCGTATTGTATTCCTGAACAGAAGTATTGAAATCATTACGGGAAACTTTTATTCTGTTTTCAGTTCCTTCGAGTTGAGCCTGAAGGTTGAGGTAATTTTGATTCGCTTTTAATTCAGGATATCTTTCCACGGTTACAAGCAACCTGCTTAATGCGCTGCTAAGTTCGCCCTGTGCCTGTTGAAACTGTGCAAGCTTTTCTGGTGTAAGGTCACCGGCATTGATGTTTACAGAAGTAGCTTTTGATCTTGCTTCAATAACTTTTGTAAGCGTTTCCTGTTCAAAATTTGCTGCTCCTTTTACTGTATTTACAAGGTTGGGGATCAGGTCTGATCTCCTTTGATATTCACTTTGCACATTACCCCATTTGCCTTTTACATTCTGATCAAGGCCAACCATTTTATTATATCCACTGCATCCGCACCCACCTAATAATAAAATAGCTGCGATTACAATAATAACTGTGAGGTTTTTTGTATTCATTTTTTTAGTGTTTTTTATTATGGTAAAAATACATATCTAATCTAAATATTGATCAATTATTTAACATTTTGGTAAAAGTCGCCTGCTATAAGCCGAATAGCTTCGTTACTTAATTTTTCTTTACCCGATGCAATTACAATGCGATACCTGAAGGTTACAGACTGTCCCTGCTTTAATGAAAAATTAAGCGTTTCCTTACCCTTGCTGAAAACTTTTTGACCGAGTGGGTTGGCGGCAAACAAGCCGTAGCCCCTTGCATGCCAGTATGTGGGATAACCCGGATTAGCAGGGTGATCAATAATGACGATACTTTCAGTATCATCTCCCATTTTACCATACAGCATACACCATTGCGCCCTTGTTGCCCAAACATCATCGCCGGTAACACCTTCACTGGTAACATAATTTCCATTAGGCGCTGTATCAGCGCTGGCATCTACTACAGTTACATTCCCTTTATCATCTTTAAATTCTTTCTTTTCTTTTGAAGGCAGTTCCAACTCATGCGCTACACGAAGCCCCAGCATACCATCTTTAATATCAGGCATATTAACATCCGTTTTGGCAGTGAGGGTTGTAATCCTGTCTATGATCCTCTTATCTTCATCCGCTTTAAAAAGATAAGTAGTGGTTTCCTGCATCAATACCTGATTTTTTTGGTTTACCCAGTTAGCCGAAACTTTTATCGTGCCCTGCTTACCGCTTTTGGTTTTAAGGATCTTATTTACTTTTATCCATCCATATTTACTTTTCTTATCCGCAGGAATGGCGTAGGAATTATTCCAGAAATCAAGACCGTTTACACTTTCATAATTCAGCCACAACCCTGTATGATGCGGATGGTCGGTAGGTTCGTTCTTACGTGGGGCAAAAGGAAAACCACGGGTTATTATTTGTTCATCGGGAGCATATATTGGATATAGGAAATGCTTTTCCAGTGTATCCGTATAGATGAGTTGGGTAAATGGCTTGCCATCTGCGGTCACAACAATCTTACTGCTTTCCGGAGAAGGAGTTACTTCAATATTATAAGCCTGCAATTTTTTTGAACTCTGTGCATGCATTTCATTAATGAGGATACAAACTAAAAAAGCAAAAAACAATAATATTTTTTTCATAATTAAAGATATTTAAACATTGAGTACTTGCCATTGTTTGTTTGAGATATACCAGATCAGGAGATCGCTACCCTTTAGATATACTGTCTGGTACAGAAGCTATAAAGCTAATTTTTTATTTTCAAAAAACTGAAGTATAGTGTCGGCATTTCAATTCTATTACCGCAATCAAATTAGCCCTAACTTTGCGCTGCAATTTAATGCAGCATATTTCTATTTAATATCTACCCGGAAAGATAATGACAAGCAAATTACACGCACTCGCTACAGAACTGGAAGGTGATCTTTTTACCGATGAGACCATGAGAACTTTATATGCTACTGATGCATCTGCATACAGGGAAATGCCACTGGCAGTAGCTATTCCAAAATCTGTCAATGATATAAAAAAGCTGATTGCTTTTGCCAATGCAAATAAAACTTCACTGATACCCCGCACTGCAGGTACATCTCTTGCCGGGCAGGTTGTGGGAAATGGGATTGTAGTTGATGTATCAAAAAATTTTACCCAAATACTTGAGGTAAATACAACCGAAAAATGGGTGCGGGTGCAGCCGGGTGTTATTCGCGATGAACTCAATATGTTCCTAAAACCATATGGTTTCTTATTCGGCCCTGAAACATCCACCGCTAACCGGGCTATGATAGGTGGAATGGTGGGAAATAATTCCTGCGGTTCCAACTCTATAGTTTATCGCAGTACCAGGGAACACCTGCTCGAAGTAAAAGCCTTGCTGAGTGATGGGTCAGAAGCTGTATTTACATCCCTTGACACTGATGCATTTCATGCCAAATGTGAAGAACAAACACTGGAAGGGAATATATATAAGGCAACTCGCAGTCTGCTTGGCAACTACGATAATCAGCAGGAGATCAGAAAAGAGTTCCCTAAAAAAACTGTTGAGAGACGTAATACCGGTTATGCTGTAGACCTGTTGTTGGAAACTGCTCCGTTCACAGCAGGAGAACCTGATTTTAATTTCTGCAAACTTATTGCCGGTTCTGAAGGTACCCTGGCTTTTATAACCGAGATTAAACTCAATATTGTTCCCCTGCCGCCTGAAGCAGGACTGCTTTGCGTACATTTTAATACGATAGACGAAGCATTACGGGCAAATCTTATCGGACTGAAATATGGACCTTCCGCCAGCGAACTGATAGACCATTATATTCTCGAATGTACCAAAGACAATATTGAACAAAGGAAAAACCGCTTTTTTGTACAAGGTGATCCCGGTGCTATACTGGTAATTGAATATCGTTCTGAAAACCGGGAAGATATTAAAGCCATTGCGGCTAAGGCAGAACGTGAGATGCGGGAAGCCGGATTGGGATATCATTTTCCCTTATTGTTTGGAGAAGACACAAAAAAAATATGGACCTTACGCAAAGCCGGACTTGGCTTGCTGAGCAACATTCCCGGAAATGCCAAAGCAGTACCCGTAATTGAAGACACCGCAGTAGATGTAAATGATCTACCGGCCTATATCCGCGAGTTCAATGAAATCCTCGCCCGGTATGGATTATACTCCGTACACTATGCACATGCAGGAAGTGGTGAGATACACCTGCGGCCTATAATAGATTTGAAAACAGAAGAAGGCAATAAGCTGTTTCGTAAAATTGCTGAGGAGATAGCCATACTGGTAAAAAAATACAAGGGGTCGCTGAGTGGCGAGCATGGCGATGGCAGGCTGCGCGGAGAATTTATCCGGCAAATGGTAGGTGAAAAAAACTATCAATTGCTGAAAGAAATTAAAAAGGCCTGGGATCCGAATAATATTTTCAATCCCAACAAGATCGTGGAGACCCCATCTATGAACACCATGCTCCGCTATACTCCGGGACAGCAAACACCTAAATTTAAGACGGTATTCAGGTTCCACAACCAGGATGTGTTGCAGCATGCCGAGCAATGCAACGGATCGGGCGACTGCCGCAAAACGCATTTATCAGGTGGTACAATGTGCCCATCGTATATGGCTACCCGAAATGAAAAAGATACTACCCGGGCAAGGGCAAATATCCTTAGGGAGTTTTTAACCCGATCTACCAAACCCAACCGTTTTGATCATAAAGAAATCCATGATGTAATGGATTTATGCCTGAGTTGCAAAGGCTGCAAGTCGGAATGTCCCTCTAATGTAGATGTAGCAAAACTGAAAGCCGAGTTTTTACAACAATATTATGATGCCAATGGGGTACCCCTGCGCAGCAGGATGATAGCTAATTTCAGTAGTTTCTCTAAACTGGGAGCTATGGTTCCGGGTGTATATAATTTTTTTATGACAAATGCTTTTACAAGCAAGCTGATAAAAAAGTTTACCGGTTTTGCTCCCGGCCGTTCTATGCCCGGCTTATATACTACTACGTTGAAAAGCTGGTATAATAAACATCAGAAAAATAAAAAATCCACAACCCCTGCTAAAAAGAAAGTGTACCTGTTCTGCGATGAGTTCACCAATTACAATGACACAGAAACAGGTATTAAAGCAATTCTCCTTCTGGAGCGCCTAGGATATGAAGTTGTAATTCCCGATCATACCGAAAGCGGACGGGCATGGTTAAGTAAGGGGCTGTTGCGCAAAGCAAAAGTAATTGCCCAACAAAATGTCAGGAGCCTTGCACCATTGATTTCCGAAGAAACACCTTTAATAGGAATTGAACCTTCGGCCATACTCACTTTCAGAGATGAATATATTGACCTTGCAGATGACGATCTATTAGAAACTGCCAGGTCGCTATCCAAAAACGTATGGATTATTGATGAATTCCTGGCTATGGAACTTGAACGCGGGAATATTGATTCCTCCCTGTTTACAACTGATACCAGGAAAATAATGCTGCACGGACACTGCCATCAAAAATCATTATCATCCCTAACATCTACTGTAAAAATACTTTCCATACCCAGCGGGTATTCTGTCCAAACAATTCCATCCGGTTGCTGTGGTATGGCAGGATCTTTTGGTTACGAAAAAGAGCATTTTGATCTTTCGATGAAGATAGGGGAACTGGTATTGCTGCCTGCAGTTAGAAAAGCAAAGGACAATGATATCATTGCAGCACCGGGCACCAGTTGCAGGCATCAGATAAAGGATGGGGCTGCTAAAAAATCGTATCACCCTGTAGAAATATTATATGATGCACTGATACCGGAATAAGTATATCAATGGTTCCACCAGTGTTTGATCGTTACAGGTGTTTTCAAAATAATTCTTTCACCTATCAGGGGAGTAATGATGGGTAAATTCACCTCTTTTGCCCTAAGCACTGCCCTCTCGGCCGGTTCATACCAGGGATGTACAGACAATGCGAATTTGGCCCAATGAACAGGAAGAAGCGCATTTGCATTTAAATCCAGAGCTGCTTGTATGGTCTCTTCTGGAAACATGTGAATATTGGGCCACATTTTGTTGTATTGCCCGGATTCAAGAATAGCCAGATGAAAAGGTCCATATTTTGTGCCTATTTCAGAAAAATGAGTATCATATCCGGAGTCGCCGCCTAAAAACAATTTATAATTACCTGCAGTTAACACATAGGAAGTCCACAGGGTTTTGTTTCTCTTAAAACTCCTGCCTGAAAAATGTCTTGCAGGGGTAGCCACAAGGTGTATACCGGAGCTAACTGCTAACTCCTGCCACCAATCCAGTTCTTTTATCTTACCCGAATTTACACCCCAGTATTCCAGGTGAGAACCTACGCCTAATGGTACTATAAAAATTGGTACCCTGTTTCTTAATTTCCGGATAACATGATAATCCAGGTGATCATAATGGTCATGGGTAATCAATACCATATCAATCACCGGAAGGTCATCTATGCCAAAAGCATTGCTGCCATCAAAAGCCTTAGAACCTATATAAGATACCGGTGATGCCCGCTCACTGAAAACAGGATCTACCAATATATTGGTGCCATTACACTGCAGCAGGTACGAAGAATGTCCGAACCAGGTGATTGCAGGAGAAATTTCTGGAACGACAGCAAAAGATTTTTTAACAAAGGGAAGGGTATGCCGCGGCTTAATATCGGGATGTTTTCTGAAATAGATTTCTTTGACAACCTTAAGCATACTGCCAGTGCCGGCCAGCATTGGGGTATCTGAAAAATTCTGAAAACTGCCTTCTTTAAAATTCGGTGAATGCTGAATTCTTTCCAGTCGTTTGCCGGCAGGAAGCCTGCCAAAAGATGGCTGCTGCCAGAAAAGACAGATGATCAAAACGACTAAAATCAGGATTACAACGAAAATCATAATTCTCAATTTAAGCAAAAGGTAGTACTGATTTTAATGAAGAGTTGAGATCATTGCAATATTTTTCTTACATTTCCATGACAAATAAAACGATTCTTGTCTATGATTAAGCTCAACGAAATCAAATCCGGCGATATAGTAAATGCCCGATTCGAAGATGTAGTAAATACAGGAGAGGTAGAACAGGTAGACCATACCGAGCGAAAAGTACTGGTAGCACATGGTGACCAGGAGTTTTGGTATAATATTGAAGACCTATCCCCTGTACCTTTCAACCTTGAAAGTCTTGGCAAGCTGGGCTTTACTGCAGCTACCGATCCTTTGATTAAAGGAAACGGTATAGCCTACGTGAAAGGTCCATTCATCATCCAGTTTCCCAACCCAAATAACCTGAAGTCCATCCACCTTATATACAGGGATGAGCACCGTGATGTAAATGGAGAAATTTCCCTGCATCAACTGCAGAATCATTATCATTCTATGACCAATTTTCACCTTGGATTGGTATAGTTTTGCACTTCATAACATGAAATTCTTATATATTTTTCCCTGACTCAGGGAAAAAAAAGTCTTTTTTTGTAAAAGTCAACATTATAATTGTATCTTTGCGCACCCAAAAACAGTATGGCAAAACAGACGCTCATTAAACAGGATGGAATAATATTGGAAGCCTTATCCAATGCGATGTTCAAAGTGAAGCTGGAAAACGGGCATGAGATACTGGCTACCATATCAGGCAAAATGAGGATGCACTATATACGCATTTTACCTGGGGACAAAGTGGGGGTGGAAATGAGTCCTTATGATTTAAGCAGGGGAAGAATAATATTCAGATACAAATAATATATACACATAAAACTCATTAAAATGAGAGTAAGAGCATCAATAAAAAAGCGGAGCGCAGATTGCAAGATCGTGAGGAGAAAAGGGGTATTATATGTTATCAATAAGAAAAACCCCCGCTTCAAACAGAGACAGGGATAAGAAATCTCAAATTTGAAATTTTAAATTATAAATTTATATGGCTCGTATCGCCGGTGTTGATTTACCAAAAAACAAAAGAGGGGAAATAGGATTAACCTATATATATGGTATAGGCCGCTCCAATGCACAATACATTTTAGGCAAGGCTGGAATAAACTTTGACAAAAAAGTAAACCAGTGGAACGATGATGAATTGAATGCTATCCGTAATATCATCACTAACGAATTTAAAGTTGAAGGTCAGTTACGCTCTGAAGTACAGATGAGTATTAAACGCCTGCTCGATATTGCCTGCTACCGCGGATTGCGTCATCGTAAAGGATTACCGCTCCGTGGCCAACGCACCCGCACCAATTCACGTACACGTAAAGGTAAACGTAAGACTGTTGCCGGTAAGAAAAAAGCAACCAAGAAGTAGTAAATAAAATTGTCACCGGATCCGGTTTACTTCCCGGGGAGGGGCAAATGTTTTAAAAATTTAAAGATTACCTCGGATTTTATGGCTAAAGCACAGCAAAACAGCGCAAAAGCGGCTGCAAAAAAAAGAATTGTAAAAGTTGACGCTTCCGGCGATGCCCATGTGGTAGCAAGTTTCAACAATATCATTGTAAGTCTGACCAACAAAACCGGCCAGGTTATAAGTTGGAGCAGCGCCGGCAAAATGGGTTTTAAAGGTTCCAAGAAAAATACTCCTTATGCAGCCCAGATGGCAGCTTCTGATGCTGCAAGAGTAGCTGCAGAAGCTGGATTGAAAAGAGTGGATGTTTATGTGAAAGGACCTGGCGCCGGCCGCGAAAGTGCTATCCGTGCTATTGCAAGTGCCGGAATAGAAGTGAGTATGATTAAAGATGTTACCCCGCTTCCACACAATGGTTGCCGTCCTCCAAAGAAAAGAAGAGTATAGTCAATTTGAAATTTCAGAAATGAAATTTCAAACTATTAATAAACCGGCTCACGATTGATTTTAGATTTTTAATGATCGTGCGCTGTAATTAAAAAATCAAATTAAACAATTATGGCACGTTACACAGGCCCAAAAACAAGAATCTCACGCATATTTGGTGAGCCTATTCTTGGCAATGGTAAATATCTTACCAAAAACAGTAATCCTCCAGGTCAGCACGGACCCTCCAAAAAACGTAAAGCTCCAGGCGAGTATGCCCTTCAGTTAAAGGAAAAGCAGAAAGCTAAATACACTTATGGTTTGCTGGAACGTCAGTTTCGCAAAACTTTTGAAGAAGCTTCACGTCTCGGTGGTGTAACCGGTGAAAACCTTATCAAACTCCTCGAATCAAGATTAGATAATACCGTATTTCGCCTTGGTATTGCACCTTCACGCCCTGCGGCAAGACAACTGGTAGCGCATAAGCATGTAACTGTAAACGGTGATGTAGTAAATATCCCTTCATTCAAACTGAAGGCCGGTGATATTATAAGCTTAAAAGAAAAAAGCGCCGGTAATACTTCGGTTACCAGCCAGGTACGTGGAAAGAATCCCAAGTTCAACTGGCTCGACTGGAATGAAGCTGAACTCAGAGGTACTTTTATTGCTTACCCCGAAAGAGAAAGCGTTCCTGAAAATATAAAGGAACAGTTGATAGTGGAGTTGTATTCTAAGTAATAATTAATACTTCATTCACTGAAGTCTATATAGTTGTTTCAATTATTCAATAATATCCTGCTCCTAAAGAACAGGGTAAAAAACTTAAAACTGAAATTTAAATATGGCCATTTTAAATTTCCAAAAGCCGGACAAAATCATACTTCAAAAAGCAAATGAGTTTGAAGCATCTTTTGAATTCCGCCCGTTAGAGCCGGGGTACGGAGTTACTATTGGTAATTCACTGCGCAGGGTTCTTTTGAATTCGCTGGAGGGTTATGCTATTGTTGGTATTTTTATTGAGGGAGCCGAGCATGAATTCGCAACCCTGAAAGGAGTTACCGAAGATGTAACCGAAATCATACTCAACCTGAAACAGGTTCGTTTCAAAAAAATTCTTGATACAGATATTGCACAGGAAAAACTTACCCTTTCTATTAAAGGAAAGAACGAGTTCACCGCTGCAAATATTGGCGAAGCTACAGCTTCTTTCCAGGTGATGAACCCTGAATTGCTGATCTGTACGCTCGATCCTTCCGCTAAGCTTAATATTGAAATTACAATCGGTAAAGGACGCGGATATGTTCCTTCTGAAGATAACAAGGTGAAAGATGCTCCTTTTGGATACATCCCCACCGACTCTATCTTTACCCCGATTAAAAACGTAAAATACTCAATCGAAAACTTCCGTGTTGAACAAAGAACCGACTACGAAAAACTGCTGATGGATGTAACTACCGATGGTACTATACATCCTGAAGAAGCAGTTAAGCAGGCATCGCGTATCCTTATTCAGCACCTGATGATCATCACTGATGAGAATATCACCTTCGACAGTAAGGAAGAGAAGAAAGATGATGTGGTAGATGAACAAGTGCTTCAATTACGCAAAGTGCTGAAAACACCGCTTGAAGACCTCGACCTGAGTGTTCGTGCGTTCAACTGTCTTAAAGCTGCTAAGATTAACAGTTTAAGCGAACTGGTACAGTACGAACAGGAAGACCTGATGAAGTTCCGCAACTTCGGTCAGAAATCACTGGCTGAAATTGAACAGGTGCTTGGTGAAAGAAGCCTGCACTTCGGTATGGATTTACAGAAGTTAGGTTTGGATAAGGACGAATTTTGAGTGGTAGGTGTGGTAAGTAGTAAGTGATAAGATGTGAAGCTTACCTGTAACTTGAAACCTGTAAATTGTAACTAACAAAATAATCTGTAGCGAAAGCACAGAGCCTGTTGTAAATCCCTGACAACGGTACAACAGGTATTATTAACCAATTTCGGATCTAAGATTTGAAATTTCAAATTAAATGTCATGCGTCACGGAGACAAAATCAACAATCTCAGCAGAACAGCATCGCACCGCAAAGCCTTGCTGAGCAATCTTGCAAATGCGCTTTTGGTAAACAAACGTATCGTTACCACCCTTGCAAAAGCAAAAGCGCTTAGGGTATATGTAGAGCCGCTGATTACCAAAACAAAAAAGAACGAAAACAAAGAACAGATCAGCCACAACCATCGTATAGTGTTTAGCCAGTTGCAAAACAAAGATGCCGTAAAAGAACTCTTTACGGTTATTGCTCCTAAAGTGGCAGGACGCCCAGGTGGTTATACCCGCATCATTAAATTAGGCAAACGTATAGGCGATAATGCTGAAACAGCATTGATTGAACTGGTTGACTTTAACGAAGTATACGGTAAAGGCACAGAAAAAGCTGCTGCGGCTACCGGTAAGCGTACACGTCGTGCAGGTGGTGGTAAAAAGAAAGCTGAGACCAAAGAAGAAGCACCCGCCGAAGTAAAATCTGAAGAAACAACAACACAGGCTGCTGAAGAAGCGAAGCCTGAGTAGCAGATTATTTTATACAGTTATTAAAAGCAGGGCGTTGATTGTCCTGCTTTTTTCTTTTTTGCAATAATAAGTATTCAGGTAGCGGAAAACACATTACAGTAGGTTAAGGGTATTACTTTTACTGACAGCACAAAAATCAAGTATCCCTTTACTCGAACTCTCACCGTCATGGCGAGGCGCGCTAATGAATCTTGATTCATCAGCTATTTGCAGCGCCGAAGCCATCTCCATGAATTATATTATCATCTGCTACAACCTAGTTTTTTCACCGGAACATTAGAGCAAAAAAATCAAGCTACCCCTTGCAGAAGACACCGGCCACAAAAACAAACCGCACCAAACTGCGATCCCGTCCTGATGAGGATTTGAATTGAAAAATTGTTAGGGCGGGAGAAGCTGTCTACTATGTTCAAAGGATGGGATTGCTTCTCCCGCCGTTGCATACATTAAATTAATTGTAACTTGCTGGCGGGATCGCAATGACAGGAGAAGAGTTGATGATTTTAGGAATTACATTCAAAGAATGCCAGTAAATACTTCAGACTTTTACGCCGTCTCTGCGATCCCGCCCTGATGAGGATTAGAATGAAAAGATTGTTACGGCGGGAGAAGCAGTCTCTGCAGTTTGTAAATATGGAGATTGCTTCTCCCGCCGTTGCATACATTAAATTAATTGCAACTTGCTGGCGGGATCGCAATGACAGGAGAAGAGTTGATGATTTTAGGAATTACATTCAAAGAATGACAGTAAATACTTCAGACTTTTACGCCGTCTCTGCGATCCCGCCCTGATGAGGTTTTGAATTAAAAGGTTGTAGCGGCGGGAGAAGCAGTCTCTGCAGTTTGTAAATATGGAGATTGCTTCTCCCGCCGTTGCATACATTAAATTAATTGCAACTTGCTGGCGGGATCGCAATGCCAACAGGCTGATGATTTTGTAACTTTTGCGATTATTCAAGTTTATAAATAATCCATTCTCTCGCAAAAGCCACGGGGATATATTCCGGTATGTAAAACATATACCGGTAGAGAAAATCAAGTATCCTTTAACTGAACTCTTACAGTCATGGAGAGGTGCACTGATGAAATCTGATTCATCAGCTACTTGCAGCGCAGAAGCCATCTCCATGAATTAATCAGCAATCATTTTTGAAAATAAAAAATCAAGTTGTGCAGCATCTTTTAGAGGCTCACAATGCTGGGTATCTCCAAGCATCATCACTTGTTTTTCTTTCATAGTATAATTTTTCCATTCAGGCAGGTTGTTGCCATTCGGGTTTCCTGTTTTTACAAAATTTGACCAATATCCCGACATCACATTCGCTAAATGATAATCAGGTTCTTTCCATGGACGATTTGAAAAATTTAAATTGTCAAGTGCATAAGGAACTTCACCAGTATGAAATGCATGATATTTGGTATACTCACCGGTTCCCGGAACCCAGTGTGTAAAACGGTAAACATAAACTTTTCCGCCTCGCTTATCTTCCAGGTTGGCCCAGGTATAATTCTGCACGCCAAAAATAAAATCACGTGAAAGGTTGTATTGTGAAATGGTGGCAATTGAATCATTCGTTGCCGGATAATATTTCAGAACTGTTCCTGCGTCAATGCCATATTGTTGTAATACCTGTTTTTTATATTCATCTGCAGTCTTAATAACACCAAACACCAGTCCTTCATTTTCATTCCAGCCTGTTAATAGTGAAACATTGTTTTCTTTTCCTGAAGCAAATATTTCAGGGATTGATTGTGGCAAAACATAACCATCTACGATTGGCCGGCGAATTGTTTGCGCTTTCATTAATGCTGATGCAGGCAACTTACGTAAGCCTTCAATAGAATTTACTTTCAACCCAACTGCTGCTTTTATACCATCTTCTTCTGCCTGTTGCAAAGTGACCATACCGAAATTACTTTTAATAACCATAGCGCCACTTTCAGCAATTGCTTTATTAAACAAGCCTTTGGTAAGTGGTGATGCTACCAGGCAATTCACACTCATCGAGCCGGCAGACTGACCGGCAATGGTAACATTACCGGGGTCGCCGCCAAAGGCACTGATATTTTTTTGCACCCATTGTAATGCGGCAACCTGGTCAAGTAAACCATAATTACCCGAAGAATGATTAGGGGATTCCTTTGTAAGTTCAGGATGTGCAAAGAAACCGAAAATACCTACCCTATAGTTGATACTCACAAACACAATTCCTTTTTTTGCCACCGCTTCACCATCATAAATGGGTACATTGGCGCCACCGCTTACAAAACCACCACCATAAATCCAGACCATAACAGGTTTCTTTGCAGCGGTTGAATTTGTCCACACATTCAAATACAAACAGTCTTCACTAATAGGTTCTTTACGAATCAGGAATTCATCGCTCCACATGGAAAAAGGGGCAGGAGGAGCCTGCATCGGGCTGGCGCCAAATGCCTCACATTTTTTAATACCGTCCCAATGCTGAACCGGTTGAGGCGCTTTCCACCTCAGTGCACCAACCGGTGGCGCTGCAAATGGAATGCCTTTGAAAATATGTATGTCTCCATCTTTACCTGTTGTACCTGATATGAGACCAGCATCTGTTTGTATGACTAACTTTTCAGCCTGCGAAAATGCTGAATAAGTGATAAATATTAATAACGAACAGAATAATGGTTTAAAAAATTTCATATGCTGATTTATTTTTTCTGATGTAAACTAAAATAAAATAAATTACTGACAATACTGGTCTTAGCTGCAATACGAGCTTTACAGATAAGCGTTTATTGATCATGAGTTTAAAAAACAAAAAAAAGAAACCCTGTAAACAGGAAGCAAAAAAGCAATCTTTACAGTTGAATAATGAACGTCCAGCCGGAACTGCTGCTGATAGTAGCACATAGCTGATGTTTTATTGTTAAGCTCCGCTTTTGCATACTTTTGTTGGCTGCAGCTTTATTGTTCAAGAACTGGCATATAATACTCAAGAACATCACCTGTCTATGCATTGATGTCTGTAAACTTTCTTTTTCCATCAGCAAGTTTCTTATAAAATCTCCAAAAGATTTTCTCTTCATCAAGTGATTGATAATCGAGAAAAGGTTTTGTTTGAAACCCGTGTTGCTTTCCAATAGCGATTGCTTCAGCAAAATCAATTTTAAACTTTTTGTCGAAAAGTTCTTGAAAACTTAAAAGAAATTTTGTCGGGCTTGAAAAATAAAAGACTTTGTCATAAGTTGTTGGCTTTCCTAAACTGTCAACAAGCAATTCAAAATAGCTTAGTGTATCCTTTTTGTCAATCAAATAATAATTAATGTTGTAGTAAAAATGGGTCTCTAAAATATTTGAATTAAATGCATCTCCTGTAACAACTTGAAAATGGTCTTTTGTAGTTTGTTTGAAATTTATTTTTACATGCTCATTGTAAAAACTGTCCCCAAGTAATGAATTAATGTATGCTTCTGCACCTTTTGATACTTGCAAAAAATCTTTATCAGTTGGTTTTGTTTTTACAGAGTTTATTTTGTTTAAAGAAGTGTCGCTCTTTGCGCTTTGTCTGTAACTAACAAAGCTTATAAACAAAATGGTCATTAGAAATTTTATAGGTTTCATAAAAAAGTTGCAGCCAACGTTCAGGGCTTTGCACAGGTGTGGAATTTGAAATCCGTCTGCTGAACTACCGTAATGCCAATTTAGTGTAAAAAATATTGTATTCAGATAATTTCTATTAGAATGTCGTAGGCCGGTAACCGAAACCTGGAACTGCAATCAGCCTGGCAGACTTCCGTCCAGCCACACTTGTGCAAAACCGACTGTTGGCTGCGGGCAAGTATCAGTCTTTATGTCGATCAAAAGGAGACCTTAAGTCCCATATTAATATGATTAGCTTTACCTAGCGGTTGAATGTCCAGGTGCAAATTATTAAAGCTAATTTCCTTATTTTCTACCTTTTGATTGTATGAGTCAACAGCTTTTTGAATTGATTTTGGATGAATTAACCGTAGAATTAAGTTGGCAGCAAAACTTGCGCCTGCGGCATACAATGCTCCTTTTGCTTTCATGGGCGCGTTAACATTTTCTGATGATACGGATTCTTTACTAAGATTCGGGATTGCAAAAGCTACAAAAAAACCAACTGTCGAAATAGATGTAATAAGCTTGAATGTTTGATGACCAGAATACGCATTTAGGTATTTTACAGCTACTGAGTCATCTTTGACATATTTTCTAAGATTTTGTCCAAAATAACCGACTTTTTTGGAAATCCCCTCATTATCTACAACAAATGTGTATGACCTGTCGCTCGTGGAAGAGCCGGTAGACATGTTATAGTAAATATGATTTTTGGGAATTAATGTTATCTTCTGTGCCTTACAGAAATAACTTGACAAAACGAAAACAAAAAGTGTAATTAGTAATTTGATGGGATTTCTCATATATAGTAAGGGTTTTTAAGATTTATATCAATTTCAAGTAATACCTGTTCAATAATTAACGCAGAGGGATTTAAGTTTTCACAGTTGCTTGCAGCCAACGGTTTACAGCTTTGCGTTCGGCAGGGCATTTGGAAAACGTTCAGCCCGGAACTGCTGCCGACCGAAGATACAAAAGTTGAAAATATATTCTGTCGCTCATCTGTGTTCGGTCAGCCGGAAATGTAGCAGATAGTAGTACTAAGATGAGAATTTATTCGTCACCCCCTGCTGATGCAAAACTGAATGTTGGGCGTTCGTGCTATGTTTTCCGAATTATATGTGTCACAATAAAATTTCTTATAAAGTCAATTGAATAAAGCACCAAACATATAATGCTAACATAAAGTCCAGATTCTTTACTAAGCAGACCGACTATCAGTGCAATCATCATAACGATATCTTTGGCAAGATTAATCTTCATGGTCGTTGTGGTATTTAGCTTTTGTTTTATTGAGTAGATAACCAGAAATAAACTGAATAAAAGAAGTATTGTGAATACTATATTTCTACTGGTTGTACTGTAAATACATAAGACAAAAAGTGCGATGAAAATTAGGCTGAATATGTCGTCGCCATATTTACTATAGAAAGATGAAGTTTCGGCTTCACTCTTTTGTTCCGATACAATTACGTTTTCGTCATTGTTGCCACTTGATGAAATAAGTTGATTTTCTTTGTCCTTCTTGGTTACTAAGTATAGGCCTACAAATGCGCCGACTATACCCATAATAGGAGCAATTCCGTTTGCTTCAAGATATAGACTTTTCCCAAACCAATTACCACCTGTCAACGTTAGCATTATAAACCCTCCTGAAAGAAACATCCAAATTGCAAATAGAATTATGCCAACTTTAAGTTTACTGTTAGGAGCAATTTCACAGCCAGCCCATATAAATGTCGCAGCAATAACAAATGGTGTTAATGCTCGTTCTGGAAATTCGGGATAGGGAGTAACAAACTTTGTTAATGTAAAATAAAGGATGAAATGAAGAACAAATGTCATAGCAACAACAGCTAAAATTGAGCCTGGTAGAATCGCAATCCAGCGAAGTATCTTTAGTCCATTATTCATAAGAAAGGAAATAGTCGGTAATCGGCTGTGTCACGAAGCATGACGCCTACAACACGCTAATTTATGTCATAACACTCAACTCATAAAAAAATTCTACTTCCGGAAATCATTTTTTCAACATTACACTTTTTGTATCGAAGTTAGATCAATCCGATTTTAATTTTAATTTGTTTCCATTCTACCATAAATCATTAGTTTACTTACCACTTTTTGCTTACATGTAAATAACGACTCTTAGCCTTAATACTAAAATGCCCCAACAGCTCTTCTAACTTATACAAATATTATCCGGACAATTTGAAGCGAAATTGTAAAATGGGTAAACCAGTATTTTTAATCGGTGAAATAATATTGATTATACAACAGGATTTACCTTTTTAACCCCGGCGGTTGTTGTTTTATATCAGTCCCCCAGCCGGAAGAAGGTTCAGACTGCAGGAATATTTCTAACTTCCCCCCTTTAACAAGGTCTTTGTGGGTGATATAATTTTTGGGATACAATTTACCATTCAGTTTTATACTTTTTATATACTGATCTGCCGGACTATTCTTATGACAAATAATATCAAACAGTTTTAGCCCCGGTAATGATATGCGGATATTATCAAAAACAGGCGCACAAAGTACATAATTGCCCGACACCGGGTCAACAGGATAAAATCCAATAGCAGCGAATATATACCATGCACTCATCTGTCCTGCATCATCATTGCCACTCAGCCCGCCGGCGCCGTCATTGTATTCGGTTTGTAATATTTCCCGCACCACCTTTTGTGTTTTCCAGGGAGATGCCGTATAGTTATACAAAAACGGAATCTGGTGGCCAGGCTCGTTGCCATGCCAGTATTCGTTTTTCTGGAATAAACTATCCAGTGATTGTTCAAGTTGCTTTCGACCACCCATCAATTGTGCAAGCCCCGCCACATCATGCGGTACATAGAAAGTATATTGTCTTGGTGTACCCTCTGTGATATACTGCTCCCGTTTATCGGCATTAAAGCTTTTTGCCCAACTGCCATCTGCTTTCCGTCCGCGCACCATGCCAGTATTTTTATCAAATACATTCCTGTAGTTTAGCGAACGCTTGTATAATGCAAAATAGTCGGTGGTTATACCCAGCGCCTTTGCCATAGTTGCCAGTGCGTAATCATCGTAAGCATATTCCAGCGTGCGGCTCACCTGTTCTTTTTTATGAAAAGCATTTGGCACACTGTCTTCCATTGGGATGTATCCGTATTTTAAATAAGATGGCAGTGCCCTCCTGCCTTTACCATTTATATAATCAGCGCTGTCCGGTATTTCAAACGCATTCTTTCTCATCAAACGATATGCTTCCTTCACTTCATAATCCCTTATATTTTTTGCAAAGGCCGAAGCAATAAAAGCGGAGGTATGATCACCAATCATAGCCGCGGTATAATTATTCCAGCAGGGGAAAACCGGCATCCACCCACCTTCCTTACCTTTCAAAATGAGGCTTTGCACCATATTGCTGATCAAAGCAGGATTAAGTATTTCAAACAAAGGCAACTGGGCACGATAAATATCCCACATCGAAAAATCATCGTAATAATTTCCCTTATTAAGTTGTTTCAACTGATAGTTGCTGCTGAATACAGGATAAGTACCATTCACATCATTATACAGCCGCGGCTGCTGCATGGCGTGATACATGGCAGTGTAAAATATTTTCTTCGACCTTTCATCACCGGTATTCACTTTAACAGCAGAGAGTGCCTGTTGCCATATTGCTTTCGCTTCCTTCCTGATATCGTCAAACTGTTTGTTCCCAATCTCTGATTGTAGATTCATCCTGGCGCCTTCGGCACTGCTGAATGAAGTGCCAATATACAAGGTCAACTGCTCTCCTTTTTTTAAATAAAAGCCTGCATAAGCACCACTCTCTTTGTGATTACTGCCCGTATTTTCAGAAAACACACTGGCGCTGCCACTCATTTTTCTATCAGTTTTTATATAGCACCAACCGCTAAATCCCGCAGGTTCACCCCAGCCCTGGTATATACGATGCACCGGATTGGATGCTGTTATATCATTGCTTTGTTTTATGACTTGTACTTCACCTTTACCACAATCACTATTGGGTATGATCAATACATATAAACTGTCGTCCTGCAGCATAGTGAATCTAATGATGCCGCAACGTAATGTGGAGGTAATTTCTGTAGAAACAGACTGTGTAGTTAGCTGGTAATAATATGGCGTTGCCGTTTCATCATCGTGTGAGAAGGGCATGGCATATTCGTTAACCGCTGTTTTTAATTTACCGACAACCGGCATAAAAGTAAAACTCCCGTAATCCTGCATACATGAACCGCTGATCCAATGGGTAGCCCTGAAACCGGTAATCATGCTATCATTATAAAAGTATGGAGGAATGCATTTTTTTTCTGTAGTCCTGGTTTGTGCTGTCCATTGAGTCATGGCAAAAGGAAGGGTTACAGCGGGAATAGTGTTAGCATTTTTTTCAGAACCTGCCTCAGCATGTTTTTTTGCCGCGATAGTAGTAGCGGGAGCTGTGCCGGAAAGTGGTTGTACATATTTTGTAAAATCCTGTGACTGCACCGGGGTAGCAGAAAATAATATAGTGACCAGGAAAATATGGCAAAGGGGAATATTAAATGATTTCATCTGCAAATAAATAAGAGGTTATAATTATAGCTTGTCAAATCTACATAACAGACAGATAAAACCGGAGTATTTCGATTTTCGATACCTTTAAGGTATAATTTTGAATAGTCCGGGAATTCGTTTTAAATAGTATTGAGGGAAAAGATAAAAAACATTACTATGCTACATGAAGGTGATCCGGCGCCGGAAATTTCTACCGATTCAATAAACAAACAACACATCAGTCTTAATGTGTTAAAGGGGAGAAAAGTGCTTATCAAATTTCATCGTTTCAGTGGTTGCCCTATAGCACAAAATCATATTCATGAGTTTATGAAAAGGCAACAGGAATTAAATGCTGCTGGAATTGAAAGTATTATTTTCCTGCATAGTAGTCCGGATAAAATTGCTTCAAGCTATTCAGAAGTGCCGGGACTTCACATCATTGGAGATAAATCAAAAACATTTTATAAATTATACGGGGCAGAATTTTCATGGAAAAAATTTTTCACCTGGCATACATGGAAAGAAACCA